>NZ_JBHYOP010000003.1:25640-605401 GCF_042745235.1 Streptomyces sp. NPDC058796 | reverse complement strand
GTGCCTGGCCCGGGAGTGAGACCCGGGCCACGACCACCGCTCAGGGGGTGTGCCGGACGGCGTTGGCGAGGATCGCGTCGCGCATGTAGGCGGCGAGCCCCGGCTTGGCGGCGTCGATGTTTCGCGTGAAACGTTCGTCCGAGACGTACATCTCGCCCAGGCAGGTGTGCATCTCGTACCCGCAGTCGTAGTGGTTGCGGGCGATCCCCCGCCGGTGGTCCTCGGCGGCGTCCATGGCGGCCTCGGAGTCGGCGGGCTCACCGGCCTCCATCAGGGCGACGAAGCGCCGGGTGAGCTCGTCGGCCTCGTTCTGGATGCGCTGCCAGTCCTCCTTGGTGTACGAGGCGGTCTTCTGCTGCGACTGGCGGTAGGCGTCGGTGTCGCCCCAGCGTTCCTGGACCTCCTCCTGGTACTGGTCGGGGTCGAAGTCGCCGAAGACCTCGAACTTCTCCTCGGGCGTGAGGTTGATGCCCATGCTGCGTGCCTCCATGGCGTGCTCCACGGCCGCCGCCATCTTCTCCAGCTTCTCGATCCGGGCGGTCAGCAGCTCGTGCTGGCGGCGCAGGTGCGCACGCGGGTCCGCGTCCGGGTCGTCGAGCAGGACGGCGACCTCGTCGAGGGGGAAGCCCAGCTCCCGGTAGAACAGGATCTGCTGCAGCCGGTCGAGGTCGGCGTCGTTGTAGCGCCGGTGGCCCGCGTGGCTGCGCTCGCTGGGTACGAGCAGGCCGATGTCGTCGTAGTGGTGCAGGGTGCGCACCGTCACTCCGGCGAAGCCGGCCACCTGTCCCACGGAGTAGCTCACTTCCGCTCCCTTCTCTGGCGCCCTCCACGCTGCCGCCTCACGCGACGTGAGGTGCAAGCCCGGGTGCGCGGCCCGGATCCCGGACCTACCGTCGGTCGCATGCCACTGCATCACGGGCCCCTCCCGCCGCAGGACGCAGAGCGCGCCCGGCGCCGGCTCGCCGTCAACCCCTTCCACGGCCAGGCGAACCCCCTCGGCGGCATGACCGAGGCCCCGCCCACGCACCGCCTCCCCGACTCCCCGCTGCCGCCGCAGACCGCGTACCGGCTGGTCCACGACGAGCTGATGCTGGACGGCAACGCGCGCCTGAACCTGGCCACCTTCGTCACCACCTGGATGGAGCCGCAGGCCGGGGTGCTGATGGCCGAGTGCCGCGACAAGAACATGATCGACAAGGACGAGTACCCGCGCACCGCCGAGCTGGAGCGGCGCTGCGTGGCGATGCTCGCCGACCTGTGGCACGCGCCGGACCCGACGGCGGCCGTGGGCTGCTCGACGACCGGATCGAGCGAGGCCTGCATGCTGGCCGGGATGGCGCTGAAGCGGCGCTGGGCGCTGCGCAACGCCGACCGGTACCCGGCCAAGGACGCCCGGCCCAATCTGGTGATGGGCGTGAACGTCCAGGTCTGCTGGGAGAAGTTCTGCACCTTCTGGGAGGTGGAGGCCCGGCAGGTCCCCATGGAGGGCGACCGTTTCCACCTCGACCCGCAGGCCGCCGCCGAGCTGTGCGACGAGAACACGATCGGGGTCGTCGGCATCCTCGGCTCCACCTTCGACGGGTCCTACGAGCCGGTCGCCGACCTGTGCGCCGCCCTGGACACCCTCCAGGAGCACACCGGCCTCGACGTCCCGGTGCACGTGGACGGCGCCTCCGGCGGCATGGTCGCCCCCTTCCTGGACGAGGACCTGGTGTGGGACTTCCGGCTGCCGAGGGTCGCGTCGATCAACACCTCGGGGCACAAGTACGGGCTCGTCTACCCGGGCGTGGGCTGGGCGCTGTGGCGGAACGCGGACGCGCTGCCCGAGGAACTCGTCTTCCGGGTCAACTACCTGGGTGGCGACATGCCTACCTTCGCGTTGAACTTCTCCCGGCCCGGCGCGCAGGTGGTCGCGCAGTACTACACCTTCCTGCGCCTGGGACGGGAGGGCTACCGGGCGGTGCAGCAGGCGTCGCGGGACATCGCGCGGGGGCTCGCCGACCGGGTGGCGGCGCTCGGCGACTTCCGGCTGCTGACGCGCGGCGACCAGCTGCCGGTCTTCGCCTTCACCACGGCCGGTGGCGTGACGGCGTACGACGTGTTCGACGTCTCCCGGCGGTTGCGGGAGGGCGGCTGGCTGGTGCCCGCGTACACCTTCCCGCCGCACCGCGAGGACCTGTCCGTGCTGCGCGTGGTGTGCCGCAACGGCTTCTCCGCCGACATGGCCGACCTGCTGGTGGAGGACCTGGAGCGGTTGCTTCCGGAGCTGCGCCGGCAGCCGCACCCGCTGACCCGGGACAGGGGTGCGGCCACCGGTTTCCATCACTGAGACAGCGGTCACCGGCTCAGGCGGGAGAAACGGCGCACCGCCAGTGGGAAGAACACCGCCAGGATGGCCAGCGGCCACACCACCGCCGCCCACACGTGGCCGCCTTCACCGCCGGGGCCGCCGAACAGGTCGCGCACAGCGCCGGCGGTGTGGGACATCGGGTTCCACTGGACGACCGTGCCCAGCCAGCCGGGCATGGCGTCCGGGCTGGCGAAGGCGTTGGAGAGGAAGCCGACCGGCCAGACCAGTATCTGCACCGCCGTCACCAGCTCCGGCTTCCCGGCGACCAGCGCCAGGTGGATGCCGGTCCACAGCATCGCGAACCGGAAGAGCAGGAGCAGGCCCACCGCGCCCACGAAGGCGCCGGCGCCCCCGTGCGCCCGCCAGCCGAGCGCGTACGCGACGGCGAGCAGGACCGCGAGGCCGACCACCGACTGGAGCATGTCGGCGGCCGAGCGGCCCACCAGTACCGCGCCGTTGGTCATGGGCAGGGAGCGGAAACGGTCCACGACGCCCTTCTCCAGGTCGCGGGTGACGGCGACCATGGTGCCCTCCAGGCCGAAGGCCATGGTGAGGGCGAGCATCCCGGGAACGAGGTAGTCGACGTAGTCGCCGCTCACGCCCCGGCCGCCCCCGACCAGGTAGCCGAACATCAGCAGCATCATCACCGGGAAGACCAGGTTGACGGCCACCGCGACCGGCTGCCGCGCCCAGCGGGCCAGCTCACGGCGGGTCATGGTCCAGGAGTCGGTCAGGGCGTAGGTGGTCACACGGCCTCCTTGGTGCGGTCGGTGAGGTGCAGGAAGACCTCGTCCAGGGTCGGGCGGCGCAGGGCCACGTCCTCGGCCTCCAGGCCGGCTTCCTCCAGCGCCCGTACGACGCCGGAGAGCGCCGCCATCCGGTCGGTGACGGGTGCGCTGATCAGTCGGCGGTCGGGGTCGACGCGGGCGTCGGTGAGCGGCAGCAGGGCGAGGGCGGCGCCGAGCTGTCCGGCATCGCGCAGCACGACGTCGACGCGGTCGCCGCCGGTGGCGGCCTTGAGCTCGTCGGCCGTGCCGTCGGCGACGACCCGGCCGGCGTCGACGACCGAGATGCGGTCGGCGAGCTGGTCGGCCTCCTCCAGGTACTGGGTGGTGAGCAGGACCGTCGTACCGCCCCCGACCAGGGAGCGGACCGAGTCCCACACCTCCGCCCGGCCGCGCGGGTCGAGGCCGGTGGTCGGTTCGTCCAGGTAGAGCACCTCCGGTTCGGTGATGAGGGACGCGGCCAGGTCCAGGCGGCGCCGCATGCCGCCGCTGTAGGCGCTGACCGGTTTGCGTCCGGTGTCGGTGAGGTCGAAGCGGGCCAGGAGTTCGTCGGCACGCGCGCGTGCCCGCCGGGCACCGAGGTGGTGCAGGCGGCCGAACAGCTCCAGGTTCTGCCGGCCGCCGAGCTCCTCGTCGAGCGCGGCGTGCTGGCCGAGCAGGCCGATGCGCAGCCGTACTGCGTACGCCTGGGTGACGACGTCGTGGCCGGCCACCTCGACGCGGCCGGCGTCCGGGCGGAGCAGGGTGGACAGGATGCGGACCAGGGTGGTCTTGCCCGCGCCGTTCGGGCCCAGCACTCCGTGCACCGTGCCCCGCGTGACCGCGAGGTCGAGACCGTCCAGCGCGTTCTTGTCGCCGTACTTCTTGCGTGCCCCTTCGACGGTGATCGCCGCGTCGGTCACTGACTCTCCTCGGAGGTCGATTAGTCAAACTTGACTACATGCTCGCGGAGAGCGTATGCCCGTCCGGGCCGTTAGTCAAACTTGATTAGTCGACGGACTCGTCAGCCGCGGTCTCCGGGATGCGGCTCCCCCGCCCCGTACGGGTTCTCCTCGCCTTCGCCCAGGACGCCGACGAACGGCTCGCCCTCTCCGGCGAAGGTGTAGGCACCGCCCCGGATGCGCTCGATCAGCGCGCGGGTCCACTCGGCGCCGGTGTCGGCGGAATGCACCCAGAAGTTCATGATCTCGCCGATGTGGCCCAGCTGCCCGGGCCCCTCCTCGGGCGTGTAGTACTCGGTGACGGACCTGCGCCACTTCTGGATGGCGCGGATCCGCTCCTCCAGGAGGCCGAGGACCTCCTCGCGTCCGAGGTCGACCATGAGGCCGAGCCCGGCGGAGAGCACGTCCGGCTTCTGGTCGTAGGCGGTGAGGGACTCCCTCAGCAGGGTGAAGTACTCCTCCGTGCCCCGCTCGGTGATCTCGTACTCGGTGCGCGGCGGGCCGCCGGCGGTCGACGGGGCGATCTCGTGCGCGTGCAGCAGGCCCTGCTTGGCCATCTGCTTCAGCGCGTGGTAGATCGAGCCGGGCTTGGCGTTGGACCACTCGTGCGCGCCCCAGTACTCCAGGTCGTTGCGCACCTGGTAGCCGTGGGCCCGCCCGTGCTGGCGGACCGCGCCGAGCACCAGGAGACGGATCACTGACATGGGTCCAGCCTAGGCCGACCCGGGTTCCGGACTAGAACGGGAACCCGCTGCGCCCGTGCTGTACCGAGATCCACTTCTGGGTGGTGAAGGCGTCCAGCATGGTGTCGCCGTTCAGGCGGCCGATGCCGGAGTGCTTCTCGCCGCCGAACGGCACGATCGGCTCGTCGTGCACGGTGCCGTCGTTCACGTGGAACATGCCGGTGTCGATCCGCTTGGCGAAGTTGACGCCGCGCTCGACGTTCCCCGTGTGCACGGCGCCGCTCAGGCCGTACGGGGTGTCGTTGACCAGGCGTACGGCCTCCTCCTCGCCGTCGAAGGGGACGAGGAAGGCGACCGGCCCGAAGACCTCCTGCTTCAGCAGGGCGGAGTCGGCGGGCAGGCCGGTCAGGACCGACGGCTCGACCAGGTTGTCCGTGACCGTGCCGCGCACCAGGGCGGTGGCGCCCTCGGCCAGCGCCTGCTCGACGACCCCCGAGAGGGCGTCCGCCTGCGAGGAGTTGATCACCGGCCCGATGACCGTCGACGGGTCGCGGGGGTCCCCCGCCTTGAGGCCGGCGACCTTGGCGACGAACTTCTCGGTGAACTCGTCGGCGACCGCGCGGTCGACCAGGACGCGGTTGGCGGCCATGCAGACCTGGCCCTGGTGGACGAACCGGCTGAAGACGGCGGCGTCGACCGCGTAGTCGACGTCCGCGTCGTCGAGGACCACCAGCGCGCTGTTGCCGCCCAGTTCGAGGACCGAGCGCTTGAAGTGCGCGGCGCAGACGGTGGCCACGTGGCGGCCGACCTTGTCCGAGCCGGTGAAGGAGATGACCTTGGGGACGGGGTGCTCCAGGAAGGCGTCGCCGATCTCCGCGATGTCGGTGACGACGACGTTCAGCAGGCCGCCCGGCAGACCGGCGTCCTCGAAGAGCTTGGCGACCAGGGTGCCGCCCACGATCGGCGTGTTCTGGTGCGGCTTGAGGACGACGCCGTTGCCGAGGGCGAGGGCCGGGGCGACCGACTTGAGGGAGAGCAGGAAGGGGAAGTTGAAGGGGCTGATGACGCCCACGACACCGACCGGCACCCGGTAGACGCGGTTCTCCTTGCCGTCGACCGGGGACGGGATGATCCGCCCCTCGGGCGCCAGCGACAGGTGCACCGCCTCGCGCAGGAACTCCTTGGCGAGGTGCAGCTCGAAGGCGGCCTTCAGGCGGGTGCCGCCGAGCTCGGCGGTGATCGCCTCGCCGATCTCGCCCTCGCGCTCCTCGACCAGGCGCAGCACCTTCTCGAACACCGCGCGGCGGGCGTACGGGTTGGTCGCCGCCCACTGCTTCTGCGCGCGCTCGGCGGCCCGGTAGGCGGCGTCGACCTCGTCGACGGTGGCTATGGTGACCGAGGCCAGCTTCTCGTTGTCGTACGGGTTGAAGTCGATGATGTCCCAGGAGCCGGTGCCCGGGCGCCACTCACCGTCGATGTACTGCTGGGCGAGGTCGGTGAAGTACGACGACATGTGATCCCTCAATCCCCATAGCTGCCGCCGGCCGCCACGCCCGCAGGGAGGGAAGACGGCCTGATTGAGCGTCATCGTACTTATGTTTCAGGAGAGTTGGAGAAGGCCTCGCAGAAGGTCCCGGCTCTCGTCCGGCCCCGGGCTGTCCTGCTGGAGTTCCTTCAGCGCGGTCTCGTACTGGGTGACGTCCTCGCGCTTGTCGAGGTACAGGGCGCTGGTCAGCTGCTCCAGGTACACGACGTCCGAGAGGTCGGACTCGGGGAAGCTGAGGATCGTGAACGCGCCACTCTCGCCGGAGTGGCCGCCGAAGCCGAACGGCATGACCTGGAGCCGGATGTTGGGTCGCTCCGACATCTCGATGAGGTGCTGGAGCTGGCCGCGCATCACCGCGCGGTCGCCGTACGGGCGGCGCAGCGCGGCCTCGTCCAGGACGATGTGGAACTCGGGCGCGTTCTCGGCGACGAGGTGCTTCTGCCGCTCCAGGCGCAGCGTCACCCGCCGCTCGACGTCCGCGTCGCCGGCGCCCTTCATACCGCGCCGGAC
Source organism: Streptomyces sp. NPDC058796 (assembly GCF_042745235.1). NCBI lineage: Bacteria > Bacillati > Actinomycetota > Actinomycetes > Kitasatosporales > Streptomycetaceae > Streptomyces > Streptomyces sp. NPDC058796. The sequence goes on along the minus strand of NZ_JBHYOP010000003.1, from coordinate 598,586 downwards.
GACCGCGCGGGCGTACTCCTCGGTCTGCAGCAGGCCGTGCACGAACTGCACCTCGTAGACACGGATCAGCGAGGCGGCGCCCTCCAGGCCCACATAGGTGGGGAACCAGCTGGGCAGAACGTCGGAGTAGCTGTGCCACCAGCCCGCGACGTTGGCCTCCCTGGCGAGGGAGAGCAGGGAGTTGCGCTCCTGCTCGTCCGTGATGCCGTACAGCGTCAGCAGGTCCTCGACGTCCCTCGTCTTGAAGCTCACCCGGCCCAGTTCCATCCGGCTGATCTTCGATTCGGAGGCGCGGATCGAGTAGCCCGCCGCCTCCCGCGTGATCCCCCGCGTCTCACGCAGTCGCCTGAGTTGTGATCCGAGCAGCATGCGCCGCACCACCGATCCGGGCTCTCCCGCGCTCACCTTCGCCAGCCTCCCCAACCGTCTTCAGGGGCCGAAGTCTGCCACTAAAACACTCCGAGCAGTACTCGTCCGGTTACGGAAACGGAATCGAGCCAAAGGAAACGCGCAGGATCATGCACGGAACGGCCCGGAACCGGCCGCGGACGGAGGTGAAGGGCGGGCGAAGATGACGGAAAAATTGACCAACAAGCGGTACGTGCAGGTCCATTTCGGTCACGTGCACGTGCATCTGCCCTTGCATCTGAGGTACGCATCCGAAACCATGGTCCCGCACCACCGCGCCGCATCGCCACGGACCGCGAATTTCGGGAGTGCCTCGCATGGGGACGAATGGATCGACCATGCTCGAGCCGTTACGGCAGGGCCTTCCGCCACTCGACCCCTCGGCCGTCTCCAACGCCGCCTCCTGCGCCCTGCCACCGAGATTCGAAGCGGTGCGCGAGGCCCGGGGATTCACCCGCAGGACACTCGACGGCTGGGGCATGGGCGACCGTTTCGACGACGTCTGCCTCGTGGTCTCCGAACTCGTCACCAACGCTCTGCGCCACGCGCTGCCCGCCGACACCCCGCGCGACGCCGAGCGGGGCGGCCCCGTCCGGCTGCACCTGATGCGCTGGCCCGAGCGGCTGGTCTGCGCGGTGCGCGATCCCAGCCACGACAGCCCGGTGGCCCGCGAGACGGACGACTTCTCGGCCGAGTCGGGCCGGGGCCTGTTCCTCGTCGACTCCTTCAGCGACAGCTGGGGCTGGCACCCGCTCGCCGGGACCCTCGACGGCAAGGTGGTCTGGGCGCTGTTCCGGCTCCCGCAGTCCGACGCGTGATCCGCCGCGGCACCCGTCGGCGCCGCGGCGCCTCTCCGCGCCGCGGCCGTCCGCGCGTCAGCTCGTGACCAGGTGGTCGAACTCGCCGTCCTTGACGCCCAGCAGCATGGCCTCGATCTCGGCGCGCGTGTAGACGAGCGCGGGCCCGTCGGGGAAGCGGGAGTTGCGCACCGCCACGGCGCCGTCGGGCAGCCGCGCGAACTCCACGCAGGACCCCTGCGAGTTGCTGTGCCGGCTCTTCTGCCAGGCCACGTCGTGCAACTGCGTGGCGGCCATGCCGTTGTACACGCCGGACGCGTCGTCAGCGGCGTACACGTCGTACACGTCGTGGTCCACAGGTCGCTCCCCGGTGGTGCACTGGCTGGTGTGGCCATTGATGCAGTGGTCAACTGATCCGGATCATAACCCTGTTCACGTGCGGATGCATGAGCAAATGCACGTGCACGCGGGGTGTTCCCGCAGTTACAGCTTTGACGACCGCTTTACCGAGTTCTGAACTCTTTGACGCCCGCTCCGACGAACTCGTTCCCCCGTATGCCCCCGAATTCGGAGAACATGCAACAACTTGCAACAACACCGGGGGCCCGCTCGGTCGAGCGGGCCCCCGGGTCCCGGCGCCGGTGGACGGCCGACGGCGCAGGTCAGCGCACGGAGTACGGCAGCAGCGCCATCTCCCGCGCGTTCTTGATCGCCCTGGCCAGCTGCCGCTGCTGCTGGGACGTCACACGGGTGACGCGGCGACTGCGGATCTTGCCGCGGTCGGAGATGAACTTCCGCAGCAGATCGGTGTCCTTGTAGTCGATGTACGTCACTCCCGCCTGGTCCAGCGGATTGGGCCGCTGCTTGACGGGCTTGCGGTCGCTCTTGCGGGGCATGGGGTCTCAGACCTCCAGGAGGGTGTCGAAGGCGGACGGCAGGCGCTCCCAGGCGGCCTGCCCGGCGGCGTACTCGGCGTCGGTCAGCAGGCAGGACTCCAGGAGCCGTTCGAGGCCGTCGCGGTCGAGGCCGGGGGACGTGAAGACCAGGTGCTGGCAGCGGTCGCCGTGCTCGGGGTGCCAGTCCAGCGCGGCGGCGGCGCGGCGCACGGGCGGGACCATCTCCCACGCCGCGTCGGGCAGCGAGGCGAGCCAGGGCCCCGCGCTCTCCACGCACAGCGCCCCGCCCGCGGCGTCCCAGTGCAGCAGCGTGTCCGCCTTGTCGGCCAGCCAGAACCGGCCCCGGCTGCGGGCCGCGGCGCAGGTCAGGTCCTCCAGCGCCGCGTAGAGCCGCTCCGGGTGGAAGGGCCGGCGGCTGTGCCACACCAGGGTGGAGACGCCGTGCGCGTCGGCCTCGGCGGGCAGCAGGGCGCAGGCCGGGTGCTGGGCGGCGGCCGCGGCCTCGACGTCGAATCCGGCCCGCGCGGCACGGGCCAGTGGGGAGGAGGGGCCGTTCCGGTCTCCGTGGCCGCCCGCCGGGCCGGCCTGCCCGATCGGGACCCGGCGGGCCGTCGGGTGGAGCTGGGCCAGCAGCTCGCGGTCCTCGTCGTCGGCCTCCGGGGAGTCGGCGAGGGCGAGGACGGGGGCGTACTCCAGCTGGCGCGCGAAGGTGTCGGCGACGGTGCGCTGGTCGGTGGCCGCGGCGGCGAGGCCGCCCTCGGCGAGGTCGTCGCCGTTGCCGAGGTACGGCAGCACCAGCGCGGGATCGACGGCGGTGATCACGCCGGTGACGGTGAAGCCGCCGGCCGTCACCACCTCCGCCATCGCCTTGGGCTCCACGGAGTCCCACAGCTCGACGACCGCCAGCGGGGTGCCTCCGGCGTCCGCGAGCCGTTCCAGCTCGGGGACGAGGTCCTCGCGCAGGGCGCAGCAGGCGCAGTCGTTGACGAGCGGCGCCTCGCCGGCGGAGCGGATGCCGGTGGCGTCCCGCACCGTCCGTACGACCGTGCCCGCGGTGGCCGTGGCGAGGTCGTGGTGGAGTACGACGCTGCCGGGCATGTCGGCGAGCAGCCGGGCCACGGCCGCCCTGCGGGCGTCGGCGTGCAGTCCGCCGACGATCACCACGGGCAGGGCCGGGCGCTCCGGCCCGCTCATGCCCCACCCCGCTTCCCGTACCGGCGCTCGAAGCGCTCGACGCGGCCGGCGGTGTCCAGGACGCGGGCGGTGCCGGTGTAGAAGGGGTGGCTGACGTTCGAGATCTCGACGTCGACGACCGGGTAGGTGTTGCCGTCCTCCCACTCGATGGTGCGCTCGCTCGTCATGGTCGAGCGGGTGAGGAAGGCGTAGTCCGCGGCGCGGTCGCGGAAGACGACCGGACGGTACTCGGGGTGGATTCCCTTGCGCACGGCGGATCAGCGCTCCTCTCGGAAGTCGACGTGGCGGCCGGCGACCGGGTCGTACTTGCGCAGGACCAGCCGGTCCGGGTCGTTGCGGCGGTTCTTGCGGGTGACGTAGGTGAAACCGGTCCCGGCGGTGGACCGGAGTTTGATGACCGGGCGGAGTTCGTTGCGTGCCATGACTGCTATCTTACTGAAAATGAATTCCATTAACAGCTAGGGGTCGTCCGACCCGAAGGAGAGGTACGTCACCGTGTCCGCCCACTGCATGCTCACCGGGGCCAGGCCCGGCTTCGGCAACCGCATCTCGCACTCCCACCGGCGGACCTCCCGCCGCTTCGACCCCAACGTCCAGACCAAGCGCTACTGGCTGCCGAGTGAGAACCGGCACGTCCGGCTGAAGCTGAGCGCGAAGGGGATCAAGACCGTCGACGCGATCGGCGTCGAGGCGGCGGTGGCGCGCATCCGTGCCCGGGGAGTGAGGATCTGATGGCGAAGAAGAGCAAGATCGCGAAGAACGAGCAGCGGCAGCGGATCGTCGCGCGGTACGCGGCGCGCCGGGCCGAACTGAAGGAGATCGTCCGCCGGCCGTCCTCCACGGAGGCCGAACGGCTCGCCGCCCAGCGGGAACTGCGCGGCCAGCCCCGCGACGCGAGCCCCACCCGGGTGCGCAACCGCGACCAGGTCGACGGGCGCCCGCGCGGTTATCTGCGCACCTTCGGACTGTCCAGGGTGAACCTGCGTGAGCAGGCGCACGCCGGGCATCTTCCCGGGGTGCGCAAGGCCTCCTGGTAGCTTGCGGCTGTCATGGGGCCGAACGGCCGTCCGGCAACAGCTTGGAGCTTCCGGTGACATGGGTGACGGTGGGCAGCACGGCGAGCACGGCCGGCACGGCGAACGCGACTGGCACGGCGAACGCGACTGGCACGGCTGGGAGTACGTCTGTGGGCGCGGCCGTGAGTACGGCTGGGAGTACGTCCGTGGCTGCGGCTGTGGGTGCGCCGGAAAGCACCGGGGGCCCGCGCGGGCGGTCGGCCCGGTCGGCCCGGCGGTCCGTGCGGGCCGCGGCCGTGGCCGTCGGGCTGATGGGCGCCCTGACGCTGACCGCGTGCACCGACAGCGGCGGCTCCGACGACGGCGGCTCGGGCGGCGGTTCCGGAAACGGCTCCGGCGGTGACACGTCCTCGGCGTCGCCCAGCGCCTCCGCGAGCGCGAGCTCGCAGACCGGTGGCGGCACGGGCGGGTCGCCCTCCGCGGCCGGAGAGTTGGAGGGCAGCTGGCTCACCACCGCCGACGGCCAGGCGGTCGCGCTGATGGTCACCGGCGACAAGGCCGCCCTCTTCGCCACCGGCGGGACCGTGTGCAGCGGTACCGCCGGCGAGGAGTCCGGCACCCGGACGATCCGCCTGAAGTGCACCGCCGGCAGCGACGACCGGGCGAGGGGCACGGTCGAGTCGGTCGACGACACCTCGCTCTTGGTGACGTGGGAGGGCGGCGTCGGCGAGGAGACGTACACCAGGTCCGAGGGCGGTTCGCTGCCGCCCGGCCTGCCGACCGAGGGCCTCGGTTCCTGAGCCGGGCCGCCACCGCGCGGTGCGCTACCGCAGCGGCCGTCGGCGCTCGACTTGCGCGTCGTCGGCCGCGCGGGTGCCCTCCGTCCAGCCCGCCGCGTCGGAGACACCGCGCAGGCGGGTTGTGGTCGTCTCCGGGAACAGGCGCTCCAGCCGGTCGGTGACCGCGACGTCGCGGGAGGCCAGGACCGGCAGGAGGTCCACGCCCGCCGCCGCACCGCCCTCGGCGGTGGCCGCCTCGGCCGCCGCCCGGAGCCGGGTGCCCGCGCGGTGCGCGTACGCGGCGAGGAACGACTGCCGGAAGGTCTTGGTCCGCTTGCGCCCGCCGGCGCGCTGCGCCGCCTCCGCCTTCGCCATCGCGGCTTCGGCCTGCACCAGCAGCGAGGTGTAGAGGAGTTCGACCGACTCCAGGTCGCCCTCGAAGCCGACGACGGTGGAGAAGCCGAGGGACTCGTTCCACACCGCGCGACAGTGGTTGGCGTCGGCCACCGCGTCCAGCAGCACCGCCTTGGCCTGTTCGTACGGCGGCTCCACCCCGATCCGGCAGGCACCCGGCGCGTCGGGCGAGGGGGCGCCGACCGCCAGCAGCGCCTCGTCGACGCTGTGCCGGGCCATCAGCTCCTGCGCCTTGGCGCTCAGCGCCTCCGCCTCCTCCGGGAACCCGGTCGCCTCCGCCTTGGCGAGCAGCGCGCGGATACGCGCGAGGGCGCGGGACTCCGGGCGCGCCTCGCCGCGAGGCGCGCCCGGCGCCTTCGGCGCTTCCAGCGGTTCGAGCACGGGCAGCCGCAGCAGCAGGCGGTACAGCTCCAGTACGGCGGTGGCGTGCGAGAAGCGGTCGGTGCGGGGCGGTGCCTGCTCCGGCACGGCGTCGAGCTGGGCGGTCCAGCGGGGCCCGCGCGGGCGGTCGTGCGGCGCCTGGGCGCGGATCAGTGCCGCCACCAGCCGCACGTGCGTGTCGTCCAGCTCGCGCCGGACGATCCGTACGAGGTCGGCGGGCTGCCAGCCGCGCCGCCAGGCGGTCGCCACGAACTCCTCGCCCCGCCGGGCCAGTTCCGCGTCCGCCGCCGGGTCGGCGGCCAGCAGCGAGGCGGCGCTGTCGAGGGCGCTGTCGCCGGTGTCGTACAGGGCGGTCTCGAAGGCACGGTCGACGGTGCGGGGCGTACTCACCCGGCGATGGTGCCACGCCCACCGAAACCCCACCGGAAGCCCACCGGCAACCGAGCTGTCAACCAGCGGTTGACACTCGGCAGGGCGCAACCTACGGTTGACACATGACGACGAATCCGAGCATCACGTCATCCGTACGCCTCGACGAACTCATCACGGCGATCAAGAAGGTGCACGCGGAGCCCCTCGAACAGCTCCAGGACGCCGTCATCGCCGGCGAGCACCTCGGCGAGGTGGCCGACCACCTCATCGGCCACTTCGTGGACCAGGCCCGGCGTTCGGGCGCGTCCTGGACGGACATCGGCAAGAGCATGGGCGTCACCCGGCAGGCCGCGCAGAAGCGGTTCGTGCCCAAGGAATCCGCCGGCCTGGACGCGAGCCAGGGCTTCAGCCGCTACACGCCCCGCGCCCGCAACGCCGTGATGGCCGCCCACAACGCGGCCAAGACCGCCGGAAACACCGAGGGCCTGCCCGAGCACCTGGTCCTCGGCCTGCTCACGGAGAACGAGAGCCTCTCCGCCAAGGCGATCGCCGCACAGGGCGTGACGCCGGACGCGGTGCGGGAGGCGGCGACCGCGGCGCTCCCGCCCGCGGCGGCGGAGGTACCGGAGCTGGTGCCCTACGGCCCCGCCGCCAAGAAGGTCCTCGAACTCACCTTCCGCGAAGCCCTGCGCCTCGGCCACAACTACATCGGCACCGAGCACATCCTGCTCGCCCTGCTGGAGCACGAGCACGGCGAGGGCGTGCTCAGCGGACTCGGTCTCGGCAAGGAGGCCACCGAGCGGTACGTCACCGAGGCGCTGGCCCAGTTCATCGGGATGACCGAGGGGACGGAGGGGACGGAGGCCGGGCAGCAGGAGGGCTGAGAGCCGGCGCCCCGGCCACGGCGGGGGGCCGTTGTCAGTCCCTCCTGCGACACTCGCGACATGGCCGACCGGTGGGCGCTCGCCGTGGCCGAGGACGGTGGCGTGGAGGTCGCCCCCCTCGGCCCCGGCGGGCTGCCCGCGGGACCGGTGCGGCGGGAGCGGAGCCCGGCCGAGGCGGTGCGCGCCCGGCCGGACGTCTCGCGCTGGGTGTGGCGGTCCACCTCCGAGATCTACCCGCGCCTGCTCACCGAGGGGGTACGGGTCGATCGGTGCTACGACGTGGAGGCCGCCGAGACCCTCCTGCTGGGCCACGAGGGGCAGTACGGACAGCCGCGCTCGGCCGCCGCCGCCCTGGCCCGGCTGCACGGCGGCCCCGTACCGCCCGACCCGCCGCAGCGCTCCGCCGAGCCCGGCGCGCAGTCCTCGCTCTTCGAACCCCAGGGCGCCCACCTCCACCTGGTCGACCTGCTCGCCGTCTACGCCGAGCAGCAGCGCCGGCACGACCGGTCCGCGCACCCCGACCGGCTGCGGCTGCTGACGGCCGCCGAGTCGGCCGGGACGCTGGTGGCCGCCGAGATGAACCGCGCGGGGCTGCCCTGGCGGGCCGACGTGCACCGCGAGGTCCTGCACGACCTGCTCGGCGAGCGGTACGCGGGCGGCGGCGAGCCGCGCCGCCTGGCGGAGCTGGCCGAGGAGGTGTCCGCCGCCTTCGGCCGCCGGGTGCGGCCCGACCTGCCCGCGGACGTGGTCAAGGCGTTCGCGCAGGCCGGGATCAAGGTCGGCTCCACCCGCCGGTGGGAGATCGAGTCCGTCGACCACCCGGCCGTGAAGCCGCTGATCGAGTACAAGAAGCTGTACCGGATCTGGGTCGCCCACGGCTGGTCCTGGCTCCAGGACTGGGTGCGCGAGGGACGCTTCCGGCCCGAGTTCCTGGCCGGCGGCACCGTCACCGGACGCTGGGTGACCAACGGCGGGGGCGGGCTCCAGATCCCCAAGGTGATCCGGCGGGCCGTCGTCGCCGACCCGGGCTGGGTCCTGGTCGTCGCCGACGCCGACCAGATGGAGCCGCGGGTGCTGGCGGCGATCTCCCGGGACCCCGGCCTGATGGAGGTGGCCGGCCGGGAGACCGACCTCTACCAGTCCGTCTCCGACCGCGCCTTCTCCGGCGACCGCGACCAGGCCAAGCTCGCCGTGCTCGGCGCGGTCTACGGCCAGACCTCCGGCGACGGCCTGAAGAACCTCGCCGCGCTCAGACGCCGCTTCCCCCGGGCGGTGGCGTACGTCGACGACGCGGCCCGTGCGGGAGAGGAGGGGCGGCTCGTGCGGACCTGGCTGGGACGCACCTGCCCGCCGGCCGCCGGTTCCTCCGACGACGCGTCCGAGGAGGCCGGCATCCCGCAGGAGGAGCGGCCGCCGGACGTCCCCGGCCCGCAGGAGTGGGTGCCCGGCTACGCCTCCACCAACGCCCGCGCCCGGGGCCGCTTCGCCCGCAACTTCGTGGTCCAGGGCAGCGCCGCCGACTGGGCCCTGCTGCTGCTCGCCGCGCTGCGGCAGGCCTGCGCGGAGAAGGCGGCGGAGCTGGTCTTCTTCCAGCACGACGAGGTGATCGTGCACTGTCCGAGGCAGGAGGCCGGCGCCGTCGTCGCGGCGATACGGGAGTCGGCGGAGCTGGCGGGGCGGCTGACGTTCGGCCCGACGCCGGTGCGGTTTCCGTTCACCACGGCGGTGGTGGAGTGCTACGCGGACGCGAAGTGAGCGACGCGCGGGCACCCGGCCCGCCGTCAGATGATGGGCGGCCGTCCGAGCCGGGTGAGCCGCCCCACGGTCCGCCACCGCATCGGCCGCCGCTCCCCCGCGGGCCTGCGCATGCCTTCCACGAACCCGCCGAACCAGGCCCGCAGCCCGCCGAGCGACCGGTTGCGCGCCACCGTGAGCAGCATCCACACGCCGAGGTGGACGGGGATGAGCGGCAGCGGCAGCCGGCGCCGGGCCAGCCAGACGCGGTTGCGGGCGTTGACCCGGAAGTAGATGGCGTGCCGCGCGGGCGAGGTCTTCGGATGCTGGAGCAGCAGCTCGGGCGCGTAGAGGATGCGCCAGCCCGCGTCGGCGGCACGCCAGGCGAGGTCGGTCTCCTCGTGCGCGAAGAAGAACTCGGCGGGCCAGTCGCCGACCTCGTCGAGCATCGCCGACCGCAGCGCGTGCCCGCCGCCCAGGAAGCCGGTGACGTATCCGCCCCGCATGGGGTCGGAGGCCCCGACCCGGGGGACGTGCCGCTGCTGCGTCTCGCCGTGCTCGTCGGCGATCCGGAAGCCCACGATGCCGAGCCGCTCGTCGGCGGCGAACAGCTCCCCGACGCGGCGCAGTACGTCGGCGTCCACGAGGAGCCCGTCGTCGTCCAGTTCCACGACGACGTCGGTGTCACCGAACTCCCGCAACCGCGCGAGCGCCACGTTCCGTCCGCCGGGACAGCCGAGGTTCTCGTCGACCTCGATCGCCGTGACCTCGCCGGGCAGCGACAGCCGTGCGGCGAACTCGGGCAGCGGGCAGCCGTTGCCGACGATCACGATCCGGGCGGGCGGCACGTCCTGCTTGGCCACGGACTCCAGCAGGGCGTCGACCTCGGCGGGCCGGTTCCCCATGGTGACCACGGCGACGGCGATCCTCGGCGCCCCGACATCCCGGCCCGTGTCCTCGCCCATGCCTCACCTCGTTCCGGCCGACAGCGTGTGCGCGATGCTAACCGTTCACGACCACGATTCACGGCGTACGCCCGTCGGTGGGTCCGCGGTTCGCCGCACTGGCGGCGGTCACCGGCACACGGAGCAGAAGAAAAACCCCGGCCGGAAGCGATTCCGACTCGGGGTTTCGATGGAGCCGCCTTCGGGATTCGAACCCGAGACCTACGCATTACGAGTGCGTTGCTCTGGCCATCTGAGCTAAGGCGGCGCGCTGTGCACCCATGGTGCGATCAGCAACGTCGGTAAGTCTACACAGTTTCCGAGGGTGCTTCGCACCCGCCCCGGAGGCCTGGGCTCCGGGGCGGGCGGGACGGGCGTCCGGGGCGGCTACGAGCAGCGCTTGCCGTCTTCCGGCGCGGTGCCGCGCAGGAGGTAGGTGTTGATCGCGGAGTCGATGCAGGCGCTGCCGCGGCCGTAGGCGGTGTGGCCGTCGCCCTCGTAGGTGAGGAGGCGGCCGGAGGAGAGCTGGCCGGCCAGGGCCTCGGCCCAGCGGTAGGGGGTGGCCGGGTCGCGGGTGGTGCCGACCACGACGATCGGGGTGGCGCCGGCGGCCTCGATGCGGTGCGGCTCGCCCGTGGGCTCGACCGGCCAGTACGCGCAGTTCAGGGAGGACCAGGCGAGGCCCTCGCCGAAGACCGGGGACGCCTTCTCGAAGTCGGGGAGCGCGGCGCGCACCTGGTCGGGGGAGGAGAAGGCGGCGGGGAGGTCGAGGCAGTTCACGCTGGCGTTGGCGAACATCAGGTTGCTGTAGCTGCCGTCGGCCTCGCGCTCGTAGTAGCTGTCGGAGAGGACCAGCAGGCCCGCGCCGTCGTTCTCCTTCATCGCCGAGGTCAGGGACTCGCGCAGCTGCTGCCAGGCGCCCTCGTCGTACATCGCGGCGATCACGCCGGTGGTGGCGAGGGATTCGGTGAGCTTGCGGCCGTCGGCGTCGCCCGTGGGGATCGGCTTGGCGTCGAGGTCGTCGAAGAAGGCCTTGAGGTTCTTGCCGACCTGGCCGGGGGTGGTGTTCTTGTCGCCGAGGGGGCAGTCGCGCTGCGTCACGCAGTCCTTCGCGAAGGACTGGAACGCCGTCTCGAAGCCGGCCGTCTGCTCCAGGTTCAGGCGGCGCGCGGGCAGGGACGGGTCCATCGCGCCGTCCAGGACCAGGCGGCCCGCCCGGTCCGGGAACAGGCCGGCGTACGTCGCCCCGAGGAACGTGCCGTACGAGGCGCCGACGTAGGTCAGCTTCTCGTCGCCGAGGACCGCCCGCAGGATGTCCATGTCGCGGGCCGCCTCGACGGTCGACACGTGCCGCAGCAGCTTCGGCGCGTCCGCCCCGCAGCCCTCGGCGAACTCCTTGTACGCGTCGACCAGCTCGTCCGTCTCGCCCGCGTCGTCCGGGGTGACGTCCGTCTGCGTGTACGCGTCCATCTCGCGGCCGTCGAGGCACTCGATGGGCTCACTGCGGGCCACGCCCCGGGGGTCCACCGCCACCATGTCGTACTGGGCGCGGACCTCCTCCGGGTAGCCGATGCCCGCGTACTGCTGGAGGTAGCCGATCGCCGAGCCGCCCGGGCCGCCCGGGTTCACCAGCAGCGAGCCGAGGCGCTTCCCCGGGCCGGTGGCCTTCTTGCGGGCCACCGCGAGCCGGACCTCGCCCTCGGTCGGCTTCGCGTAGTCGAGCGGGGCCTTCATGGTGGCGCACTGGAAGCCGGGGACGCCGCAGTCGCGCCAGCCGAGCTTCTGCTCGTAGTACGGCGCCAGCTCGGAGGGGGTGGCCTGCGGCAGCGCGGCCAGCGAGGTCTTGGCCGGCTCCGTCGATCCCGGCGCCTCGGCCGCCGCCGGCCCGGCGGACGTCGAGGCGCCCTGGGCGGAGCAGGCGGTGGCGAGCAGCGCTGCGGCGAGCAGTGTGGCCGCGGTACGGGTCCTGCCGATGCGGGTCCTGCGGTGGGTGCGCCTTGTGTGCATTCAGCGAGCGTAACTCTGAGCGATCGTCTCGACGCTCAGCGTGCTCGACGTGCCTCGTACGAGTTACGCGGTCAACCGGGCGGCGCGGTCCCTGCCGGGGCGGCTCGGTCAGCCCGCTCTCAGGGCCATCGTCATCGCCTCCACCGCGAGCAGCGGCGGCACATTGCGGTCGAGGGCCTCCCCGCAGGCGGCGATGGCCTCGATGCGGCGGAGGGTGGCCTCCGGGGTGCTGCCGCGGGCGACGCGCTCCAGGGCGTCCTCGGCGTCGGCGTTGGCGATCGCCACGCGCGAGCCGAGCTGGAGGGCGAGCACGTCGCGGTAGAAGGCGGTGAGGTCGGTCAGGGCGAGGTCGAGGCTGTCTCGCTGGGTGCGGGTGCGGCGGCGCTTCTGGTTGTCCTCCAGGTCCTTGACCACGCCCGCCGTGCCGCGGGGCAGCCGGCCGCCCTGGGACGCGCCGAGGGCCGCCTTCAGTTCCTCGGTCTCCTTGGTGTCCATCACCTCGGCGAGCTGCTTGGCGTCCGCGGCCGCCGCGTCCACCAGCTCCTGGGCCGCCTTGAGCGCGCCGCCGACGTCCTCGACCCGCAGCGGCAGCTTCAGTACGGCGGCCCGGCGCTCGCGGGCGGTGGGGTCGGTGGCCAGGCGCCGGGCGCGGTCGACGTGGCCCTGGGTGGCGCGGGCCGCCGCGGCGGCCACGTCCGGCTCGATGCCTTCGCGACGTACGAGCATGTCGGCCACGGCCTCCACCGAGGGGGTGCGCAGATTCAGGTGGCGGCAGCGGGAGCGGATGGTGGGCAGGACGTCCTCGATGGACGGGGCGCACAGCAGCCACACCGTCCGCGGGGCGGGCTCCTCGACGGCCTTGAGGACTGCGTTGGCGGACTTCTCGTTCAGCCGCTCGGCGTCCTCGACGAGGATGATCTGCCAGCGGCCGGTCGCCGGCGAGGTGAAGGACTTGCGGACGGTGTCCCGCATGTCGGCGACGCGGATCTCCGCGCCCACGGCGGTGACCGTGCTGACGTCGGCGTGGGTGCCGACGAGGGCGGTGTGGCAGCCGTCGCAGAAGCCGCAGCCGGGGACTCCGCCGAGCGCCCGGTCGGGGCTCACGCACTGGAGCGCGGCGGCGAAGGAGCGCGCCGTCTGCGTCACCCCGGAGCCGGGCGGCCCGGTGAACAGCCAGGCATGGGTCATGCTCGACGCCTCGGGCAGCGGACCGTCGGCCGCGGCGGCCGTGACGAAGGCGTCGGCGTCCCGGGCGGCGGCGGCGAGCTGCTCGCTCACCTGCTCCTGCCCGACGAGGTCGTCCCACACGCTCACGGGTCACGCCGTCCTTCCGTCACACTCCGCCGTCGTACCGCGCCGCGCCCCGCACTCCGCGTCGCGCCCTCCATTGTGCGGGGCGGCACTGACAACGGGCGCCGGGGCCGGGGCGCGCGGGGGTGCCGGCGGCTCAGCGCCGTCCCCGGCCGCCCTTGCCGCGGCGGCCTCCGTCGCCGCGATCGTCCACCTGGGGATCGTCCCCGTCGCGCGGGCCGAGCAGCTCGTCCGCCAGCGTCGGCAGGTCGTCCAGCGGGGTCTCCTCGGCCCAGTCGGAGCGCCGCCTGCGCGGCGGTGCCTGGTCGGGGTCGACGCGGGGCAGTTCGCGGGTGCGGTCCTGGGGCTCGGGGGACCGGTCGGGACCGGCGGCCGGGTCCTCCTTGCGGAAGTAGTCCGACGGCACCCGGTCGGCGGGGTCGTCCGCGCGTACGGGCGGCAGCACGGCCGTCTCCTCGGCGGCCGACGGCGTGACGGACGGCAGTACCGCCGTCTCGTCCTCGGCCCGCGGCTCCACCGCCGGCAGGACCGCCGTCTCGTCCGCCGCGCCCGCCGGAGCGGGCGGTTTGGGCAGCTCGGTCGTCACCTCGGACTCGGACTCCCCGGACGCCCCGCCGTCACGGGCGCCGTCCTCAGCCGCGTCGCCGTGCGAGTCCTCCGGCTCCCGCACCGGCCGCAGTACCGCCGTGTCCTCCACCGGACCGCCGGACGCGTTCGTCGGAGTCACGATCGGGGTCGGCACGGTGGCCGCGTCCGAGTGGTGCGGAGCGGCCGGTGCGGGGCGGGGTGCCCCGGCCGCGGGCGGAACCGTCGGCTTCGGGCCGGTCGCGGCGGCCGCCGCCGCCTGCTCCGCCGCCCGGCGTGCCTCCTCGGCACGCATCAGGGCCTCCTCGGCCTTGCGCTGCTTCTCCAGGCGCCGGGCCTCGGCCTCGGCCCGCAGCCGCTCCTCCTCCTCGGCCTGCTTGCGCCGCCGCTCCTCCTCGGCGCGGCGACGTGCCTCCTCCTCGGCCCGCGCCTTCTCCTCGGCGAGGAGCCGGGCCCGCTCCTCCTCGGCCTTGCGGCGCGCTTCCTCGGCCCGCCGCCGGGCCTCCTCCGCCTGCCGCTCGGCCTCGCGCCGCTGCGCCTCCTCCAACTCGCGCCGCTTGCGCTCCTCCTCCTCGGCGCGCAGCCGCTCCAGCTGTTCGAGGCGCTCGCGCTCCAGGCGCTCCTCCTCGGCCTTGCGCGCGGCCTCTTCCTCGGCCTTGCGGCGCGCCTCCTCCTCGGCCTTGCGCCGTGCCTCCTCCTGGGCCTTGACCTCGGCCTCCGACAGCGGCAGCACCTGGTCGAGCCGGTGGCGCACGACGGTGGTGACGGCCTCGGGCTCCTGGCCGGCGTCCACGACGAGGTAGCGGCCGGGGTCGGCGGCGGCCAGGGCGAGGAAGCCGGAGCGCACGCGCGCGTGGAACTCGGCGGGCTCCGACTCCAGCCGGTCCGGCGCCTCGGTGAACCGCTCGCGCGCGGCTTCCGGCGAGACGTCCAGCAGGACGGTCAGGTGCGGCACGAGCCCGTTGGTCGCCCAGCGGTTGATGCGGGCGATCTCGGTCGGCGACAGGTCGCGCCCGGCGCCCTGGTAGGCCACCGAGGAGTCGATGTACCGGTCGGAGATGACCACGGCGCCGCGCTCCAGGGCGGGCCGGACCACGGTGTCGACGTGCTCCGCGCGGTCGGCGGCGTACAGCAGCGCCTCCGCGCGGTGCGACAGACCGGCGCTCGACACGTCGAGCAGGATGGAGCGCAGACGCTTGCCGACGGGGGTCGCCCCGGGCTCGCGCGTCAGCACGACCTCGTGGCCCTTGCCCCTGATCCACTCGGCGAGGGCCTCGGCCTGGGTGGACTTGCCGGCGCCGTCGCCGCCCTCCAGGGCGATGAAGAATCCGTTCGCCGCGGGTGTGGGCGCCGGGTCGTCGCCGCCGAGCAGCGCGTCGCGCAGGTCGTGCCGCAGCGGCACCCCGGAGCGGTCGTCGACCTTGGCCAGCACCAGCGCGGCCAGCGGCAGCAGCAGCGCGCCGGCCAGCATCAGCACGAACGCGGCCCCGCCGTGCGCGAAGACGAACTTGCCGTTCTCCAGCCGGTGCGGCCCGATCGACGCCGCCACCACGGGGGCGACGACCGCGCCGAGCGCCACGTACACCCGGACGACCGCGTGCAGGTGCTCGGTGGTCCGCGCCCGACGGTGGTCCTCGGTCTCCTGGTCGAGCAGGGTGTGCCCGGTGTTCGCGGCCACGCCCGCGGCGGCGCCGGTCAGCGCCAGGAGCAGCAGGACGGTGGTGTCGTCCGGCACCAGCCCGGCGGCCAGCAGGGCGACACCGGCGAAGGCGATCGCCAGCGCCAGCAGCCGCCGGCGCGACAGGGACGGCAGCAGGGCCGGCGCCGTGCGGATGCCGACGACGACGCCGCCGGTCAGCGCGCCGACCATCAGCCCGTACAGCACCGGGCCGCCGCCGAGGTCCTTGGCGTGCAGCACCGCCACGGCGACCGCGGCGGCCACCACGGCGGCGACCGCGGCACAGGCGAGGACCAGCAGGGGCAGGGCGCCGGTGCGGCCCTTGTCGACGCCCGTGCCGCTCTTCGGGCGGCGCATGCCCTCCAGCGGCGACCGCGCGCGCGGTGTGCGCACCGAGGGCAGCTCCAGGAAGGTCACCACGGACAGGGACGCGGCGAACAGCCCGGCCGCCACGTACGAGGCGAGGGCCGCCTGGTGCCCGGCGAACCAGTCGACGCCGGCGCCCAGCAGGTTGTTCAGCAGGCCCGCGACGACCAGGGCGGCGCCGGCGAGCGGGACCGCCACGAAGCCCGTGCGCAGCGACAGGCGGCGCAGCGCGTCCATGTGGTCCGGCAGCGGGCGCACCGTCGCGCCCTCCGGGGGCGGCGCGGGCAGCAGCGCGGGCGCCGCGCTCTCCCGGCACACCGTCCAGAAGCGCTCGGCGACCCCGGTGACGAAGGCGGTCACCAGGAGGTAGGCCAGCGCGTCGTCCGGCGTCCAGTCGATCCACAGCGGCGCCACGATCAGCAGCGCGGCCCGCAGCCCGTCGGCGCCGACCATGGTCCAGCGGCGGTCGAGCGGACCGTCGGGTGAGGTGAGCGAGGTGAGCGGGCCGAGCAGTACGGCACCGAAGAGCAGCGTCGCGAGGATGCGCACGCCGAAAACGGTCGCCACTGCGAACGCCACGCCCCGGTACCCACCGCCGAAGGAGCCCGCGCCGATCGCGGCCTGCACGGCGAGGAGGACCAGCACCAGGAGGGCGAGGATGTCGCCGACACCCCCCACGAGCTGTGCGCTCCACAACCGCCTCAACTGCGGTCGGCGCAGCAGGGCGCGGACGGCACGCTCGCGGGAGTCCGCGACGAGGGCGTCGTCCGGGGCGGGGTGAGGGGCCGTTGGCTGCTCGGCTCGCGTCATGCGTTCAGCCTATCGGTCGGCGCGGACAGTCCGGCGTTCCCGGCCGAACGCACGCACGCCCCGGCACCGCAAGGGTGCCGGGGCGTTCGCTCAGCGAACGACGAAGACCGCCGGTGCGGGATGCTGAGGCGGGCTCAGTCCTCCGGGCCCTGGGCGGCGGTCGCCTTCTTGGCGGCCGTCTTGCCGGCTGTCTTGGTGGCCGTCTTCTTCGCCGCCGTCTTGGCCGTGGTCTTCTTGGCGGCCGTCGTCTTGGCCGCCGCCGTCTTCTTGGCGGCGGTCTTCTTGGCGGGGGCCTTCTTGGCGGCCGTCTTCTTCGTGGCCTTCTTCGCCGTCTTCTTGGCGGGGCCCTTGGCGCGCTTCTCGGCCAGCAGCTCGTAGCCGCGCTCCGGCGTGATGTCCTCCACGCTGTCGCCGGAGCGCAGGGTCGCGTTGGTCTCGCCGTCGGTGACGTACGGGCCGAAGCGGCCGTCCTTGACCACGACGGGCTTCTCACTGACCGGGTCGGTGCCCAGCTCCTTCAGCGGCGGTTTGGCCGCGGCCCGGCCACGCTGCTTGGGCTGGGCGTAGATCGCCAGCGCCTCCTCCAGCGTGATCGTGAAGAGCTGCTCCTCGGAGGTGAGGGACCGCGAGTCCGTGCCCTTCTTCAGGTACGGGCCGTAGCGGCCGTTCTGCGCGGTGATCTCGACGCCCTCGGCGTCGGTGCCGACCACGCGCGGCAGCGACATGAGCTTCAGGGCGTCGTCGAGGGTCACCGTGTCCAGGGACATCGACTTGAACAGCGAGGCCGTACGCGGCTTCACGGCGTTCTTGCCGGTCTTCGGGGTGCCTTCGGGCAGCACCTCGGTGACGTACGGGCCGTAGCGGCCGTCCTTGGCGACGATGGCGTGGCCGGTGGCCGGGTCGGTGCCCAGCTCGAAGTCGCCGCTCGGCTTGGCGAGCAGCTCCTCCGCCAGCTCGACGGACAGCTCGTCGGGCGCCAGGTCCTCGGGGACGTCGGCGCGCTGGTGGTTCTCGGAGTCCTTCTCGCCGCGCTCGACGTACGGGCCGTAGCGGCCGACGCGCAGCACGATGTCGTTGCCGACGGGGAAGGAGGACACCTCGCGCGCGTCGATGGCGCCGAGGTCGGTCACCAGCTCCTTGAGACCGCCGAGGTGGTCCCCGTCGCCGTTGCCGGCGTCGGCGGCGCCGCCGCCTCCCGCGCCGTCGCCCTCGCCGAAGTAGAAGCGCCGCAGCCACGGCACCGCCTGGGCCTCGCCGCGGGCGATGGCGTCGAGGTCGTCCTCCATCTTGGCGGTGAAGTCGTAGTCGACGAGCCGGCCGAAGTGCTTCTCCAGGAGGTTGACCACGGCGAAGGAGAGGAAGGACGGGACGAGTGCCGTGCCCTTCTTGAAGACGTAGCCGCGGTCCAGGATGGTGCCAATGATCGACGCGTACGTCGAGGGGCGGCCGATCTCGCGCTCTTCCAGCTCCTTGACCAGCGACGCCTCGGTGTAGCGGGCCGGGGGCTTGGTGGCGTGGCCGTCGACCGTGATCTCGTCGGCCGTCAGCGCGTCGCCCTCGGCGACCTGCGGCAGCCGGCGCTCGCGGTCGTCCAGCTCGGCGTTCGGGTCGTCGGCGCCTTCGACGTAGGCCTTGAGGAAGCCGTGGAAGGTGATCGTCTTGCCGGACGCGCTGAACTCGACGTCCCGGCCGTCGGAGGCGGAGCCGCCGATCTTCACGGTGACGCTGTTGCCGGTCGCGTCCTTCATCTGGGAGGCGACCGTCCGCTTCCAGATCAGCTCGTACAGCTTGAACTGGTCGCCGGTCAGTCCGGTCTCGGCGGGCGTGCGGAAGCGGTCGCCGGAGGGGCGGATCGCCTCGTGCGCCTCCTGCGCGTTCTTGACCTTGCCGGCGTACGTCCGCGGCTGCGCGGGCAGGTAGTCGGCGCCGTACAGCTGCGTGACCTGGGCGCGGGCGGCGGCGACCGCCGTGTCGCTCAGCGTCGTCGAGTCCGTACGCATGTAGGTGATGTAGCCGTTCTCGTACAGCTTCTGCGCGATCTGCATCGTCGCCTTGGCGCCGAAGCCGAGCTTGCGCGAGGCCTCCTGCTGGAGGGTCGTCGTACGGAACGGGGCGTACGGCGAGCGGCGGTACGGCTTGGACTCGACGGAGCGGACCGCGAAGCGCGTGTCCTCCAGCGCGGCGGCGAGCGCGCGGGCGTTCGCCTCGTCGAGGTGGAGGGTGTTCGCGCTCTTCAGCTGTCCCAGGGAGTCGAAGTCGCGGCCCTGCGCGACCCGGCGTCCGTCGACCGTCTGGAGGCGGGCGACCAGCGAGGACGGGTCGGAGGCGTCGCCGGCGCGGCCGGTGGCGAAGGTACCGGTGAGGTCCCAGTACTCGGCGGAGCGGAACGCCATGCGCTCGCGCTCCCGCTCGACCACGAGCCGGGTCGCGACGGACTGGACGCGGCCGGCCGACAGGCGCGGCATGACCTTCTTCCACAGAACCGGCGAGACCTCGTAGCCGTAGAGGCGGTCGAGGATGCGGCGGGTCTCCTGGGCGTCGACGAGCTTCTGGTTGAGCTGGCGCGGGTTGGCGACTGCGGCCCGGATCGCGTCCTTGGTGATCTCGTGGAACACCATGCGCTTGACCGGGATCTTCGGCTTGAGGACTTCCTGGAGGTGCCAGGCGATGGCCTCGCCCTCGCGGTCCTCATCGGTGGCGAGGAAGAGTTCGTCGGAGTCCTTCAGCAGATCCTTGAGCTTCTTGACCTGCGCCTTCTTGTCGGCGTTGACCACATAGATGGGCTGGAAGTCGTGTTCGACGTCCACACCGAGGCGGCGGACCTCGCCGGTGTACTTCTCCGGCACCTCCGCCGCGCCGCTGGGAAGGTCGCGGATGTGCCCGACGCTCGCCTCGACGACGTAACCAGGGCCGAGATAGCCCTTGATCGTCTTCGCCTTGGCAGGCGACTCGACGATGACGAGTCGGCGGCCGCCGTTCGCGGTCTCGCTGGTCGGGGACAACTTCGCTCTTCTCTCCGGTCGACGCTGGGGCCTCCCCAGGCAGTGCTCCCGGGGTCGGGTCGTGCTGCGTTTCGGTCGTGACGCTGCGGAGTGTGACGGTACCTCCCGCCCCCGTGTCAAACGGGAAAAGCCCGCAACGGCCACTCGAACGGTAACCCGACGAACCCTGTTCCTGCCGCCCGGAGTGCTGACCGGCCCTGACGCGGGTATCCGGAGCGCGACCCGCCGGTTACCCGGGCGGAGGTGCGGCCGGGGTCCGGATCCGGCCCCTCACACGCGGGTCAGGCACCAGACCCCGACGGCCAGCGCGACGACTCCGGTGAGGCTCGCCACGGCCGCCGATGCGACGGGGCTCACACCGAGCGCGACCGGGCGGCCGTGCCGCACCCGTGTCGCGGTCCACACCAGCAGACCGGCCCCGAACAGGGCGAACACCATCCCCGCGAAGATCGCCGGTCCGCTCTCCATGGCCCCGTGCCCCTTTTCTCCAGCCCGCGCGTGTCCAGCCTCGGGGAGGCTGTCACGCGCGGGCGGCGGGGAGACGAACCCGAGGTGAACGGGGAGCCGACGGCTTTCGCCCATGGCTCGTTTCCCTCGCCCTGGCCCTCACCCTCGCGGAACGGGAAGCGGCCGGGGCCCGGCGGCGTCCCGCTACGCCGGTTCGATGAAGCCCTGCTCCACCAGCAGCCGGATCTGCGCGGGCGTGCGGTCGCGCAGCGCCACCGGGTCCTCGCCCACCAGCTGGGCGATGGCGTCCAGGATGCGGCCGGCGCTCATGGTGCCGTCGCAGACGCCCGCGAAGCCCGCGCCGACCGTGTCGACGCGGGTGGCGCGGCGCATGCCGCGGTTCTGGCGCAGTACGACGTGCTCGGGGTCCTCGGCGCCGGGCAGGCCGACCTGTTCCTGGACGACCTCGCCGGCCAGCGTGAAACGGGCCTCCAGGAGGGCCGCGTCGTCATGGGCGCGCAGGTAGTCGACGCGGTCGAAGTGCTCGCGCACCGTCTCGCCGAGAGGCTGCTCGACGGGGTGCGGCCACTCCTCGACGGTGACCGAGGGCTCGGCGGCCCCGGTGCGGCGCAGGGTGATCCAGCCGAAGCCGACGGCCTTGACCTTGCGCGCCTCGAACTCGTCCAGCCACGCGTCGTACCGCGCCTGGTACTCGGCCGGGTCGGCGCGGTGGTCGCCCGCGTCCCTGAGCCACAGCTCGGCGTACTGGGTGACGTCCTGCACCTCGCGCTGCACGATCCAGGCGTCACAGCCGCGCGGCACCCAGGAGCGCAGCCGGTCCGTCCAGTCCTCCCCCTCCACGTGCTGCCAGTTGGCGAGGAAGTGCGCGAACCCGCCCTCGTTCAGCTTCTCCCCCGTCTCCTGAACGAGCGACCGGCACAGATCGTCCCCGCCCATCCCGCCGTCCCGGTAGGTGAGGCGGGCGCCGGGCGAGATCACGAACGGCGGGTTGGAGACGATCAGGTCGTACGTCTCGTCGTCGCGGACGGGCTCGTACAGGGAGCCCTCGCGCAGGTCGGCGGCCTGGGCGCCGGAGAGGGCGAGGGTGAGCGCGGTGATGTGCAGCGCGCGCGGGTTCACGTCGGTCGCGGTCACGCGCGTGGCGTGGCGGGAGGCGTGCAGGGCCTGGATGCCGGATCCGGTGCCGAGGTCGAGGGCCGCGGAGACGGGCGTACGGACGGTGAGGCCGGCCAGCGTCATGGAGGCGCCGCCGACGCCGAGGACGACGCCCTCCGCGCGGTGACCGATTCCGCCCGCGCCGCCGACCGCGCAGCCGAGGTCGGAGACGATGAACCAGTCCTCGCCGCCGGGCCCGCCGTACGGCCGAACGTCCACGGTGGCGGCCACCTCGTCGTCGCCCGCGCGGACGAGCCAGCCGCTCTCCAGGCAGGCGTCGACGGGCAGGACGTCCGCCACGCGCGCGTGGGGCACGGGTTGCTGGAGCAGGAACAGCCTGACGAGCCGTTCGAGCGGCGTGTCGCCGCGGGTGGCCCGCAGGGCGGGCACGGTCTCGCTGCGGGACAGCGCCGCGTAGGCGGGGGCGCCGAGCAGCTCCAGCAGTCCGTCGGCGGTGAAGGACGCCCCGAGCAGGGCGTCCCGCAGCCGGGCGGAGACGTCGGGCCGGTCGGCGGAGGGCAGGGGGGACAGGCTGGCGTTACTCACACCCCCATTGTGGCCCGCCTCGCGCCCCCTGCCTCCGGAGCGGACGTCAGCCGGTGGTGGCCGACGGCGTCACCGAGGCGGACTTGCAGCTGGCCTGCTTGGCCATCGCCTGGCCGACGTCGCCCTCCTCCAGGGTCTTCAGCGCGTCGCTGCCGCTCTTGCTGAGCTTGTTGAGCTCGGTGGCGATGTCCTTGAGGCCGTCGGCGAACTTCGCCTGGTCCTTGGTGTCGAGTCCCTCCACCTGCTTCTTCAGGGAGGCGTACGACGAGGAGAGGCTGTTGAGCTCGGTGACGGCGTCCTTCTGCTTCTTCTCACCGTCCTCGACGTCCGGGGCCCCGGCCTTCTGGACGGCGCCGCCCATCGCCTTGTAGGCGTCGGACATGTCCTGGAACGCCTGCGCGTCGGTCTTCTGGACCTCGGCGGGCGTGCTGTTGTCCGAGGTCTCCTTCTGGATCGCGGAGTTGGCGGCCTCGATCTTCTTGGCCTGCGGCTGCACCGCGTCGCAGACCTCCTTCGCCCAGGCGTCCAGCTTCTCGTTGTCGTCGCTGCTGCTGCATCCCGTCAGCGCCAGTACCAGTACCGCACCGCCGGACAGTGCGGCCGCGAGCTTCTTGTTCACCGGATTGGTCCCTTCCATGGCTCTCGGCCCCGGAACATACACGCCGGATGGAGGACATCCGCAGGACGAACATCCGTTAAGACCGTATTGAAGCCATTTGCACCAAGAGAGAGAAGGCTCACGGTGGACGGCGCGCGCAGGCACGAAGCGGGCGGACGACGCGTCAACGCGCGCCGTCCGCCCGGCCTTTCAGCAGCCCCTCCGGTGAGGCTCGGTGTGGAGGTCTACGAAACCACCGCCGGATCGGCCGACTTGGGGTCCCGGTCGCCCTCGTCCTCGTCGCCCATCGCGATGCCACGCCGTTTGGAGAGGTAGACCGCCACGGCGATGACGAGGAACGCGACGACGGCGATCAGCACCCGTACGGCGATGCTCTCGTCGGCGCCGTAGGAGAACTTGATGACCGCCGGCGCGATGAGCAGCGCCACCAGGTTCATGACCTTCAGCAGCGGGTTGATCGCCGGGCCGGCGGTGTCCTTGAACGGGTCGCCGACCGTGTCGCCGATGACGGTGGCGGCGTGGGCCTCGCTGCCCTTGCCGCCGTGGTGGCCGTCCTCGACGAGTTTCTTGGCGTTGTCCCAGGCACCACCGGAGTTGGCGAGGAACACCGCCATCAGGGTGCCCGCGCCGATCGCGCCCGCCAGGAAGGCGCCGAGCGCGCCGACGCCGAGCGTGAAGCCGATGAAGATGGGTGCCATCACGGCGAGCAGTCCGGGCGTGGCGAGCTCCCGCAGGGCGTCCCTGGTGCAAATGTCGACGACCTTGCCGTACTCGGGTTTCTCGCTGTAGTCCATGATTCCGGGCCGTTCCCGGAACTGCCGCCGCACCTCGTAGACCACCGCGCCCGCCGACCGCGACACCGCGTTGATCGCCAGCCCCGAGAAGAGGAAGACGACCGCGGCGCCCGCGATGAGGCCGACGAGGTTGTTGGGCTGCGAGATGTCCATCATCAGGCTCATCGGCGCACCTTCGCCGCTGAGTTTCTCGCCGACGTCCGCCGCGCCGGTGGTGATGGCGTCGCGGTACGACCCGAAGAGGGCCGCCGCCGCGAGGACGGCGGTGGCGATGGCGATGCCCTTGGTGATGGCCTTGGTGGTGTTGCCGACCGCGTCCAGGTCGGTGAGGACCTGGGCGCCGGCGCCCTCGACGTCGCCGGACATCTCGGCGATGCCCTGCGCGTTGTCGGAGACCGGGCCGAAGGTGTCCATGGCGACGATGACGCCGACCGTGGTCAGCAGGCCGGTGCCGGCCAGCGCCACGGCGAACAGCGCCAGCATGATGGACGTGCCGCCGAGCAGGAACGCCCCGTAGACGCCGAGACCGATCAACAGGGCGGTGTAGACGGCGGATTCGAGGCCGAGGGAGATCCCGGCCAGGACGACGGTGGCGGGCCCCGTGAGGGAGCTCTTGCCGACGTCCTTGACGGGGCGTCGGGCGGTCTCGGTGAAGTAGCCGGTGAGCTGCTGGATGAGGGCGGCGAGCACGATGCCGATCGCCACCGCGACGAGCGCGAGGATCCGCGGGTCGCCGTCCTTGGCGGCGATCGCCGCGTCGGTGACGCCGTCCAGCTCGGAGTACTTCCCGGGCAGGTAGACGAAGACGGCCACCGCCACCAGCACCAGCGAGATCACGGCGGAGATGAAGAACCCCCGGTTGATCGCGCTCATGCCGCTGCGGTCGGACCGCCTCGGCGCCACCGCGAAGATGCCGATCATGGCGGTGAGCACGCCGATCGCCGGCACCAGCAGCGGGAACGCCAGTCCCGAGTCGCCGAAGGCCACCTTGCCGAGGATCAGCGCGGCCACCAGGGTCACCGCGTACGACTCGAAGAGGTCGGCCGCCATGCCCGCGCAGTCACCGACGTTGTCGCCCACGTTGTCGGCGATGGTCGCGGCGTTGCGCGGGTCGTCCTCCGGGATGCCCTGCTCGACCTTGCCGACCAGGTCGGCGCCGACGTCGGCGGCCTTGGTGAAGATGCCGCCGCCGACGCGCATGAACATCGCGATCAGCGCGGCACCGAGGCCGAAGCCCTCCAGGACCTTCGGCGCGTCGGCCGCGTAGACCAGCACCACGCAGCAGGCGCCCAGCAGGCCGAGCCCCACCGTGAACATGCCGACGACGCCGCCCGTACGGAAAGCGATCTTGGTCGCTTTGTGCGAGACGACGGTGAGATCCTTTTCCGGTTCACCGGGGGCCGGTGTCGCTTCCCGCGCCGCCGCGGCGACGCGCACATTACTGCGTACGGCGAGCCACATGCCGATATAGCCGGTGGCCGCCGAGAACGCCGCGCCGATCAGGAAGAAGATCGATCGCCCGGCACGTTGATTCCAGTCGTCCGCGGGCAGCAGCATGAGCAGGAAGAACACGACGACGGCGAATACGCCGAGCGTGCGAAGCTGCCTGGCCAGATAGGCGTTCGCGCCTTCCTGGACGGCCGCCGCGATCTTCTTCATGCTGTCGGTTCCCTCGCCCGCCGCGAGCACCTGGCGCACCAGGACGCCCGCGAGCACCAGCGCTGCCAGTGCGACGACCGCGATGACCGCGACCAGGACACGGTTTCCGTCGGTCAGCACGGCGGCCGCGAGGGGGGAGGGATCGCCCAACTGATGAGGGGTGGAAAGCTCCGCCATTCGTCCTCCTTGACGCTTGGGCTGAGCTCAAGATGTGGACGGGATTGTAGGTACCGGAACCTGATCAAAACAGTGCACGACAAATGGAATTAACCTGTCAACCGGAAGGACGAGGCAAGTAGTAACGCCCCTCCGGCATTAATTCCGTGATCCTTCTTGTGATCAATTCCAGCGCGATTGATCGTGAATGAATTCACTTAACGTCCGCACGATCCCAATGTAAGTGCGCACACGGCGAAGGGCCCCACCGGGTGGGGCCCTTCGGGTGATGCGAGGGTGGGTCAGACCGGCGGCATTACCGCCGGCGCGGTCGGCCAGGTCATGCGGATCAGTCCGCCGTCCTCGCCCGCCGTGACCTCCACGTCGTCGACGAGTCCGCTGATGACCGCGAGGCCCATCTCGTCCTCCTCGGCCTCCGCCTCGTCGGCGGCCGAACCCGGGGCCGACGCCCCGGCCACGGCGTGCGGCGCCTCGTCACCGACCTCGATGGAGAACTGCTTCTCCTCCTCGATCAGCGACACCTTGACCGGCGCCGTGATGCCGACGTGCTGATGCAGGCCCACAGCCCGGGTGCAGGCCTCGCCGACGGCGAGCCTGACCTCGTCGAGGACGGCCTCGTCCACTCCGGCCCGGCGTGCCACCGCGGCCGCCACCAGACGGGCGGTACGGACATGCTCGGGCAGCGCGCTGAAGCGGAGTTCGACGGTGGCCATGCATCCCCCTCGGAACTACGGGCGTGCTGTCGGGGGTCCGGGCCGCCGACAGCCCGGACCTCCGTCGTTCTACTGCGGCCCCGGGCGGCCCGAGGGCCGGCCGGGGCCGGTCGTCAGTCGGTGGCCGCCACCGCTTCCTCGACCGAGGTGTGAATGGGAAACACCTTGGTCAGGCCGGTGATACGGAAGATCTTGAGAATACGCTCCTGGTTGCAGACCAGGCGCAGCGAGCCCTCATGGGCGCGCACCCGCTTCAGTCCGCCGACCAGTACGCCGAGCCCGGTGGAGTCGAGGAAGTCCACGCCCTCCATGTCGACGACGAGGTGGAAACTCCCGTCGTTCACGAGCTCGACCAGCTGCTCACGCAGCTTGGGCGCGGTGTATACGTCAATTTCGCCACCGACCTCGACGACCGTACGATCGCCGACGGTACGGGTCGACAGGGACAGGTCCACGGATCCTCCAGCACCTTGCTATCGAGCGGTCGTCCCTCGGGACACCTCGGCTTGAAGCCCCCAGGACGGTTCGCCAGCCGCGATGGCATTCAATCACTTACCGGCAGGCGTGCACGACGCCTTGGTCCCATTGTCCGTCACGCCAGTGACAGACTCGGTGCCGATGGCCAAGAATCACCGACCCGATCGACCCCCGGCGGAGCCCGGCTCCCGGCCGGAACCGGGCATGCTCCTGGACCGGCTCGCCGCGGGACCGAGCCGGGCTGCGCGCATCACTCATACGGAGCACCTGCCCCCTCGCGCGGGTCGTCATGCCGTCTGGCCGGACCGGATTCGCCCGGAGGTCGTCGCGGCCGTGCGCGCGGCCGGAATCGAACACCCCTGGGCCCACCAGGCACGCGCCGCCGAGCACGCCCTCGACGGCGACTCGGTGGTCGTCGCCACGGGCACCGCGTCCGGCAAGTCCCTGGCGTACCTGGTGCCGGTGCTGTCGACCCTGCTGGACGGCTCCGACGCGCCGAACGGGCGGGGCGCCACCGCGCTGTACCTGGCGCCGACGAAGGCGCTCGCCGCCGACCAGTGCCGGTCCGTGAAGGAACTCGCACGACCGCTGGGCACGTCCGTTCGAGCCGCGGTGTACGACGGCGACACGCCGTTCGAGGAACGCGAGTGGATCCGCCAGTACGGCACCTACGTGCTGACCAACCCGGACATGCTGCACCGCGGCATCCTGCCGTCCCACCCCCGCTGGTCCTCCTTCCTGAAGGCGCTGAAGTACGTCGTCGTCGACGAGTGCCACACCTACCGGGGCGTCTTCGGCTCCCATGTCGCCCAGGTGCTGCGAAGATTGCGCCGGCTGTGTGCCCGGTACGGCGCGTCGCCGGTCTTCCTGCTCGCCTCCGCCACCGCCGCCGAACCCTCCATGGCGGCCCGCCGGCTCACCGGACTGCCGGTCGTCGAGGTCGCCGACGACGCCTCACCGCGCGGTGAACTGGTGTTCGCCCTCTGGGAACCGCCCCTGACCGAGCTGGAGGGCGAGAAGGGCGCGCCGGTCCGCCGCACCGCCACCGCCGAGGCCGCCGACCTGCTCACCGACCTCACCGTGCAGGGCAGGCGCTCGATCACCTTCGTGCGGTCCCGGCGCGGCGCCGAGCTGATCTCGGTGATCGCCCAGGAGCGTCTGGCCGAGGTCGACCGCTCGCTGGCCGGGCGCGTGGCCGCCTACCGCGGCGGCTACCTCCCCGAGGAGCGCCGCGCGCTGGAACGCGCCCTGCACTCGGGTGAGCTCCTCGGCCTCGCCGCGACCAACGCCCTCGAACTCGGGCTCGACATCTCCGGCCTGGACGCCGTGGTGATCGCCGGTTATCCGGGCACCCGTGCGTCGCTGTGGCAGCAGGCGGGCCGGGCGGGGCGGGCCGGGCAGGGGGCGCTGGCAGTGCTGGTCGCCCGGGACGACCCGCTGGACACCTTCCTCGTCCACCATCCCGAGGCCCTGTTCGACCAGCCCGTGGAGTCCACGGTGCTCGACCCGGACAACCCGTACGTCCTCGCCCCGCACCTGTGCGCGGCGGCGGCCGAGCTGCCCCTGACCGATGAGGACCTGGCGCTGTTCGGCCCCGCCTGCGAGGAGCTGCTTCCCCAGCTGGAGGCGGCGAAGCTGCTGCGCCGCCGGACCAGGGCCTGGCACTGGACGCGCCGGGAGCGGGCCGCCGACCTCACCGACATCCGCGGCGAGGGCGGACGGCCGGTCCAGGTCGTCGAGGCCGGCACGGGCCGCCTGCTGGGCACGGTGGACGCCGGAGCCGCCCACACGACGGTCCACGAGGGCGCCGTCCACCTCCACCAGGGCCGCACCTATCTCGTCCGGTCCCTGGACCTGGAGGACTCCGTCGCGCTGGTCGAGCAGGCCACGCCCGCGTACTCGACGGTGGCCCGCGACACGACGGCGATCTCCGTCCTGGAGACCGACACCGAGGTGCCCTGGGGCGACGGGCGCCTGTGCTACGGCTCCGTCGAGGTCACCAACCAGGTGGTCTCCTTCCTGCGCCGCCGTCTCATCACCGGCGAAGTCCTGGGCGAGACGAAGCTCGACCTGCCTCCCCGGACGCTGCGTACCCGGGCGGTGTGGTGGACGGTCACCGAGGACCAGCTGGACGCCGCCCGGATCAACCCGGAGATCCTCGGCGGCGCCCTGCACGCCGCCGAGCACGCCTCGATCGGCATGCTGCCCCTCTTCGCGACCTGCGACCGCTGGGACATCGGCGGCGTGTCCGTCCCCCTGCACCCGGACACGCTGCTCCCGACGGTCTTCGTGTACGACGGCCACCCGGGTGGGGCGGGCTTCGCCGAGCGGGCCTTCCACACGGCCCGCGACTGGCTCGCCGCCACCCGGGAGGCCATCGCCTCCTGCGAGTGCGACGCCGGCTGCCCGTCCTGCATCCAGTCCCCCAAGTGCGGCAACGGCAACGACCCACTGCACAAGCGGGGGGCCGTACGGCTCCTGTCGGTGCTCCTGCGGGGAGCCGCTGACGGAGCTGCGGACGGGGGCGCGGACCTTGCGGCGGGAGGGGAAGTGGGCCCGCCCGAGGCGAGGCAGGCGGAGGCGGACGCGGGCAACCCGGCCCGTGACGCCCACCGGTAGCCTCCAGCGGCCACCCTCACGGGGGTGGCCCACCCGACGGGACTTCCGTCGCCGTAGCCCCCACCGACCGGTCCGCCGGTGCCGCGATCCCCGCCGGGGGAACCTCCACCGCCGGGCCCGCCCGCGCCCGGACCTCCGCCGTGAACGGGCCCCGGCCCGATGCCACCGTCACGTCCGAGACCTGCCCGGTGAGCACACAGCTCACCAACCGCGCCCCCTGGGCCGCCGCGGTCCGCGCCGCCCGGGCACACGCCGCCGTACCGCCCCGGTCCCAGTGGTCCGCCGCCGCGAGCGCCGCCAGATCGGCGCCACCGGCCGCACGGTGCCGGGCCACCACCGCCTGCCCCAGGGCCAGCACGACACCGAACACCAGGCACAGAACGGCGACGGCACCGACGCTCCAGACGGTGGCGGAGCCCTGGTCGGCGTTCCCGGCCCGGATCCTCACGGCCCGCCTCCCGCCGTCCGCTCCACCGACGCCACGGCCTCCTCCCGTACCTCGAAGGGCAGCCCCCGCAGCGCCGGTGGCTCGGCCACCACGGCCACCCGGACCCGGTCCCCCTCCCGGCTGACCGTGACCCGCGCCCCGCGAGGTGCCGCCTCTCGGGTGATCTCGGCAACCGCGTCGGCCGGATCCTGGCGGGCCGCCGCGCGGGCGCCCGTCCGGGCCGCGTCCACACACTGGATCTGCGTGGCCACCACGAGCAGCCCCCACGCCAGCGCCATCGCGAACCCGGCCAGCACGGGGAGCACCACGGCGGTCTCCGCCGTCACGAAACCCCGGTCCGAGTCGCGGGACCGTGCCCCCGGGCGCCGTTCACATCCGCGCATCGAGTGCCTGCTTCACGATGCCCTGCAGCTCCGCGCTGACCGCCCCGCTCGTCACCACCTTGTAGAGGACCACGGCGAAGGCCACCGCCGCGACGATCCCCATCGCGTACTCGGACGTCACCATTCCCGCGTCCCGCTTCGCGGTCCACCGGCTCCGTGCCGACCACATCGCACGTGTCAGGGCACTCAGCCGCGCCCGTACCACCTGATTCATCACAACCCCCGTGAGGTTCTTTGCCGTTGTGCGCTTACTGGTTCACCGCTCCGTCATGCGCCGGCCCCACGCCGGCCCGCCCCTCCCGTCAGCCACCACCTCCCCCGTCTCCCAGCACCCCGCCCGCGAGCCCGATCACCACCGGCAGTACGCCCACCGCGATGAACGCGGGCAGGAAGCACAGCCCCACCGGCGCGGTGACCATGACGGCCGCCCGGCGGGCCCGTGCCGTCGCGGTGCGGGCCCAGTCGGTACGGGCCTGGGTGGCCAGCCGGGCGACGGGGCCGGCCGCGGGAAGCCCGGACACATCCGCCCGTTCCAGCAGCCGCGCCAGGGGAGCGGCGCCCGGGAGCGCGGCGAGTGACCGCCAGGCAATGCCCGGCTCACCGCCGAGCCGCACCTCCGCCGCGCCACGGCCCAGCGCGTCCCCCACCGGCCCACCGAGGGCCTCACCCACCGCGTGGGCCGCGGTGACCGGTCCGGCACCGGCCGCGACGCACGCCGCCAGCAGGTCGGCCGCCAGCGGCAGTTGGCGAACGGCCTCGGCGGCACGGGTCTCTTCCGCGGCCGTGCCGGCGGCCGCCCGCCGAGCGCGCAGGCGCCACAGCACCACCGCGCCCGCCGAGCCCGCCACCACACCGGCGACGCCCCCGACCAGGGCCCAGCCGGCCCCCACCGCGACCACCAACGGCAGCCGGTCACGCACTGTGCCCAGCACCTGGACGTGTCCTGGACCTGCACTCACCGCCGGCGGGGCCAGCAGCCCGGCGAGCCGTCTGCGCGCGGTCCGAGCCCTCCGGAAGGCCGCGCATCCGTGTGCCAGCCAGCCTGCGATCAGCACCGCCCCCATCACCGCCCCCAGCCTGTGGACAACGTCCCCGGTCACGACGCCGCCTCCGCCTTCCGCACGATCCGCGTCACCCACCACACGCCCAGGCCCTCCAGGACCCCACCGGCCAGCAGGCAGCCCAGCCCGGCTCCGGTGTGCAGCAGGACGTGCAGCGGGTCGGAGCCGAGGGCGGCGCCGAGCAGGAGGCCGAAGACCGGCAGGCCGGCGAGCATCACGGCGGTGGCTCGCGCGCCCGCCAGCTGGGCCCGCAGGTCGGCACGCTGGTCCCGTTCGGCACGCAGGGCGCCCTCGAGCCGGTCGAGACCGGCCGCCAGTCCGGCGCCCTGGTCGGCGGCGACCCGCCAGCACGCCGCGAGGCCTCGTAACCCCTCCGCCCCCGGCCGCCGCGCCGCCGCCGTGAGGGCCCCCGGCACGTCCCCGCCGAAGCGCGCCGCCGCCAGCACGGCGGCCTGTCCGTCCCCGAGCCCTCCGGAGTCGTGCGCGGCGCACAGCAGCGCCTCGCC
Organism: Streptomyces sp. NPDC058796; assembly: GCF_042745235.1. Lineage (NCBI taxonomy): Bacteria > Bacillati > Actinomycetota > Actinomycetes > Kitasatosporales > Streptomycetaceae > Streptomyces > Streptomyces sp. NPDC058796. Next base: position 567,383 of record NZ_JBHYOP010000003.1, on the reverse strand, counting down.
CGGCTGCCGTCCCGCCCGCACCTCCCCGGCGAGGGCCCCGCACAGGGCGATCACCGCGTCCTGCGCGTGCTCCCGGGCCCGACTCGCCCGGCCGGCGAGGCGCGTGCGCCGCAGCAACGGCACTCCGGCCGCCCCCGCGACGACCGGCAGCACCGAGTCGCCCAGCACGGCCAGCACCAGCCCGGCCGCCGGCGCCCACCACTCTGGCCTCAGCCCGCCACGGACACGCAGCACCACGTCCGTCAGCCGACGCCCCGGTGGCGGCGGCCCGGTGCCGGCCGTCGCGCCGCCGGCGAGCACCAGCCGCGCGCGCCGCGCTCCGGCGTGCCACCCGCTCCCCGCGAGCCATGCCGCCGCCCCGAGGCACACCAGGGCGACGCCCGTCGACAGCTCACCCGTCACCGTCACCCGTACTCCTCCGATCCAGGTGCTCGCGCCCGAGCCCGTCTGTGCGCAGCAACTCCCGCAACCGCTCCCAACCGCGCTCGGCCGCGAAGGCCTCCGCCTCCCACCGCAACGCCGGCACCGTCCGCACCAGCCCGGACGGATCGCGCTCCAGCACGTGCACCTCGGCGATCCGGCGCCGTCCCGCCCGGTCCCGGGCCAGGTGGAGGACGACCGAGAGAGCCGCCGCCAACTGGCTGTGCAGTGCCGCGCGGTCCAGCCCGGCGGCCGTGCCGAGGGCTTCGAGCCGGGCCGGTACGTCGGCGGCGGCGTTGGCGTGCACCGTCCCGCAGCCGCTGTGACCGGTGTTCAGCGCCGCCAGGAGATGGGCCACCTCGGGGCCTCGTACCTCGCCGACGACCAGTCGGTCGGGTCGCATGCGCAGCGCCTGCCGCACCAGGTCCTCCAGGGTGACCAGGCCCGCGGCCTCCTGGTTGGCGGGTCTGGTCTCCAGGTGGACGACGTGCGGGTGGTCGGGCCGCAGCTCCGCCGAGTCCTCGGCCAGCACGATGCGCTCGTCCGGCCGGACCAGGCCCAGCAGCGCGCTCAGCAGCGTCGTCTTGCCACTGCCGGTGCCGCCGCTGACGAGGAACGACAGCCGTGCCCGCAGCAGCGCGCGCAGCACGCGGTCACCGCCGGGCGGCACGGTACCGGCGGCCGCCAGTTCGTCGAGCGTGAACGCACGCGGCCGTACCACCCGGAGCGACAGGCAGGTGCAGCCGACGGCGACCGGGGGCAGCACCGCGTGCAGCCGGGTGCCGTCCGGCAGCCGGGCGTCCACCCAGGGCCGGGCGTCGTCCAGCCTGCGCCCGGCGACCGTGGCGAGGCGCTGCGCGAGCCGCCGCACCGCACCGGCGTCCGGGAAGGAGACCGACGTCAGCTCCAGGCCGCCGCCCCGGTCCACCCAGACCCGGTCCGGGGCGGACACCAGGACGTCGGTCACCGACGGGTCGGCGAGCAGCGGCTCCAGTGGGCCACTGCCGACGAGCTCCGAGCGCAGCTTTCCGGCGGCTGCGAGGATCTCGGCGTCGCCGAGCACCCGCCCCTGCTCCCGCAGGGCCTGCGCCACACGCGCGGGCGTGGGCTCCGCCCCCCTCTCGGCGAGCCACCGCCGCACCCCGTCGAGCATCGCGGGCGCCGGGCCGGGACGAGGGCCCACGAGGGCCGCGGCTGCCGGCGCCCCGTCGGCGGCGGTCCCCGGGGACCGTCCTGCGCGCAGGCCGAAAGCAAGCCCCGACGCCGGTCCCGGAACCACTCCCCCTCCTGGATCGAGTGCTGAGAGCGTCTCCCGAGATCGTCCCGCGACGGACCCCGAAACCAGCCCCTGGCGCCGCCCCGAACCCAGCCCGGGGGTCCGGCCCGCGGCCGCCTCCGTCCCGCCCCCTGCGCCGGCCGTCCCCGCAGCCGCCCCGGACACCGGCACCGCCCCAGGGGCCGCCCGAACGGCCCAGCCCGGGACGCCACCCCCCGCGGTCGGCCGCCGCGCCGCCCTCTTGAGCCCCACTGACGCCTTCACGCCGTTCCACCCCCCGTCTCCACCAACGTCCGCTCCCAGAAGGCCCGGCAGAAGCGCGCCAGCGGTCCACGGGCGGAGGCGCCGGGAGGGCGCTTGCCGTCGGTGGCGCGCAGGAGGCCGGACTCGACGGGCACCTCGCCGGCCAGCGGCAGTCCGAGGAGCCTGGCCACCTCGCGGTCGTCGAGGCCCGAGTCGTACGGCCCCCGGGTCACGACGCGCAGATCGCGCAGCACCATGCCGACCGCGGCCGCCACCCGGCCGGCCGCCGCGACGGCCCGCAGCTCGGCCGGGACCACGAGAAGCCCGACGTCGAGCTGGGCAAGGACCTCGGCGACGCCGTCGTCGATCCGGCGCGGCAGGTCCACGACGACCGTGCCGCCCCTGCGCCGGGCCGCGGCGAGCACGGCACGTACGGCCTGGGACGGCACCGCGACGCAGTCACCGCGGTCCCAGCTGAGCACCCGAAGCGAATGCAGCTCGGGCAGCGACTCCTCCAGGGCGCCGCCGCCGACCCGTCCGCGCGAGGCCGCGAACGCGGGCCACCTCAACCCCTCGGCCGTCTCGCCGCCGAGGAGGACGTCGAGGCCGCCGCCCAGTGGATCCGCGTCCACCAGGAGGCTGCGCAGCCCCTCTCGCGCGGAGGTGACGGCGAGCGCGCAGGCCAGCGTGGACGCCCCGGCCCCACCCCGGCCACCGATGACACCTACGGTGAGGGCGGGCCGGCCGACCCCCTCGGCGACGTCCGCGATGCGGTCGACGAGCCACTGTTCGCCGTCGGGGAGCACCAGGACGTGGTCGGCGCCGATCTCGACGGCCCGCTGCCACACTCCGGGATCGTCCTGATCACGGCTCACCAGGACCACTCCCCGTCTCCTCACGGCCCCGCGCACGCGCCGCGCGGCGTCGTCACCGACGAGGACGAGTGGCGCGGCCTCCCAGCCGCCCGGCCACCGGGCCCCGGAAGGCCCCGAGGCCCCCAACGCCCCAGAGGCTCCCGAGGACGGCGCGGGCGGCGCGGGCACCGAGTGGTGCACTTCCGGTGTCGCGCCGGCCGCCGCGCACAGGCGCAGCAGATCGTCGAGGAGATCGGTGTCCTCGGTGACGATCAGCGGCCCGCCCGGCCTCCCTCCGGCGGAGGGAGGCGGGTCATGGGTGGTGATCCCGGTCATGGTCTGCGTCCCCCTTCGCCGCGACTTCCGGGTCGCGGCCGGTGTCCGTAACTCGCGCGGCCCCTGCGGCCCCGCGTTTCCGGCCGACCGAAGAACCGGTTGAGAACCGATGGAGAACCGGCCGGCCATACACGTCCGGCAAAGGGAACCGGCCATGGAACTCGGCGCGGCCCGGACGCGTGGCAATCACGGTGCAGCGATCCGGGAAATCGTGTGGATCTTGGTCAAAAACTGTGGACGACTCGATGGATGTGAATATCGCCGTCACTCAAACCGGTGAGCCCGCCCCGCTTCGCTCCACCCCGTGTGCGACGCCCGCAGAGCAGCCCGACGACTACACTCCGTCACATCTCATGCCCATGACAATCTGCCCTCGCCGACAGCGAAACGGCATGGACTCCAGGTCGGCCGGAGGGAGAAAAACCCATCCGGACATGCGACGACCCCCGCCGGGGGGGAGAGCGGGGGTCGTCTCCACGGCCGACTCGGGGGGGGAGGAGTCGGACCGGGTTAGCACGGTCGCGAACGATCCGTGACTTCCATGGTGTACCCGAGAGGCCTCTCAGGCAAACCCACGCGCCCCACCTTACGCCGAATGGGCTGCGCCTATGCTCGGGGTCGTGGAAAACCACTCCTCGCCCCACTCCATGGCGCACTCCTTGCCCCGCACGGCGGCCTTCTTCGACCTGGACAAGACGGTCATCGCGAAGTCCAGCACACTGACGTTCAGCAAGTCGTTCTACCAAGGCGGGCTGATCAACCGCAGGGCCGTGCTGCGTACCGCGTACGCCCAGTTCGTCTTCCTCGCGGGCGGAGCCGACCACGATCAGATGGAGCGGATGCGCAAGTACCTCTCCGCCCTCTGCCGGGGCTGGGACGTCCGGCTCGTCAAGGAGCTCGTCGCCGAGACCCTGCACGACCTGATCGACCCGATCATCTACGACGAGGCCGCCTCGCTGATCGAGGAGCACCACACCGCCGGCCGCGACGTCGTGATCGTCTCCACGTCGGGCGCCGAGGTCGTCGAACCCATCGGTGAGCTCCTCGGCGCGGACCGGGTGGTGGCGACCCGCATGGTCGTCGGCGACGACGGCCGCTTCACCGGGGAGGTGGAGTACTACGCGTACGGCCCCACCAAGGCGGAGGCGATCCGGGAGCTGGCCGAGTCCGAGGGGTACGACCTGAGCCGCTGCTACGCCTACAGCGACTCGGTGACCGACCTGCCGATGCTCGAGTCCGTCGGCCACCCCCACGCGGTGAACCCGGACCGGGCGCTGCGCCGGGAGGCTCTCGCGCGTGAGTGGCCGATCCTCGACTTCCACCGTCCGGTACGGCTGAAGCAGCGCATCCGGGGGCTCTCCGTACCGCCGCGCCCGGCGCTCGTCGCCGCCGCCGCGATAGGTGCCGCGGCGGCCACCGCGGGCCTCGTCTGGTACGCGAGCCGACGCCGGTCCGCGCCGGCCGCCTGAGCACCGCCCCTCCCGCTCCCGACGGAATTCGCCGATCCGCCCTTTCACCCGCGTATGAGTGCAAAAGTAAAGAAGTGCGGCCGGCACTTCCGCTTGCTCCGGCGCAGGAGTACAAAGGACTCAACGGCCCGCGAGACCAAGGACATCCGAAAGGATCACCTTAAGAACGCATTTGGCCCCACGGACCGAGCATGGACATCGAGCACCCACGCGACGTCGACCCGTCGATTACGGGCCAGCCGCACCAGGTGACGGGCAAAGCTCCCGACCTGATGGGCAACATATCGAGGACGCTTGGTAACCCGGTGGTCATGCCAGCGGCGGTACGAATTCTCGTACCGCCGCATTGTCATCCCGCCGCATTCTCGTACCGCCGCGCCTTCACGCCGCCCCGCGCTGCAGCGCCTCGCACACCGCCGTGGACTCGCGCGCGCCCAGCTCGACCGCCCGGCCGCAGTGCGCGATCCAGGCGGCCATGCCCTCCGGCGTCCCGGACACGTAACCGTCGAGCGCCGCCAGGTAGGCCGCGCGGCCCAGCTCGGCGTGGCCGACCTCGGCGGCACAGACCGACTTCGGGTCGAGACCGCTGCCGACCAGGACGATGCGCTCGGCCGCGCGCGCCACCAGGCCGTTGTGCGAGGTGAAGGGCCGCAGCGCCAGCAGCTCACCGTGCACGACGGCCGCCGTCACCAGCGCCGGCGCGGCACCGCCCGCCATGACCAGCCCGGCCAGGCCCTCCAGCCGGCCGTGCGCCTCCTGGGCGCCCGGCAGCGGCAGCCCGACGAGGGGTTCGTCCACCGGCTCGCCCTCCTGGCGGGGCCGTCCCACCTGGTCGGCCTTGTCCGCCGCCGCCACCAGATGCAGCCGGGCCAGCACCCGCAGCGGCGACTGGCGCCAGATGGACAGCAGCTGCCCCGCCTCGGCGGTCAGCCGCAGGGCCGCACCCACGGCACGCGCCTCGTCGTCGACGCTGAAGTCACTGCGTCGGCGCACCTCCTCCAGGGCCCAGTCCGCCCCGGACAGCGCCGCCGAGCCCCGGGCGCCGCGCAGGGCCGCCTCCGAGGTGATCTCGTTGCTGCGGCGCCGCATGATCCGGTGGCCGTAGACCCGGTCCACGGCCTTGCGGACGGACTCCACGGACTCGGCCACGCCGGGCAGTTCGCCCAGGGCCGCGAGCGGGTCGGCGGTCGCGCCTGTCGTACTCATGAGTACGACATTACGCACCCCTCGGCCCCACCCCACGAATGAGTGGTCTTCTTCACGTACACCCGGACCACCGCGTCACGCACAGCCAGGGCGGCACTACTCTTGGTGAACATGAAAATTGCTTTCGTCGGGAAGGGCGGCAGCGGCAAGACCACCCTGTCCTCCCTGTTCATCCGCCATCTCGCCGCCACCGGTGCGCCCGTCGTCGCCGTCGACGCCGACATCAACCAGCACCTGGGGGCCGCGCTGGGCCTCGACGAGGCGGAGGCCGCCGAGCTGCCCGCGATGGGTGAGCACCTGCCGCTGATCAAGGAGCATCTGCGCGGTACCAACCCGCGGATCGCCTCCACGGAGACGATGATCAAGACCACCCCGCCCGGGGAGGGTTCACGCCTGCTGCGGGTGTGCGAGGACAATCCGGTCTACGACGCCTGCGCCCGGCCGGTGGAACTCGACGCCGGGGCCGTCCGCTTGATGGTCACCGGGCCTTTCACGGAGGCCGACCTCGGAGTCGCCTGCTACCACTCCAAGACGGGAGCGGTGGAGCTGTGCCTGAACCATCTGGTCGACGGCCGTGACGAGTACGTCGTCGTCGACATGACCGCGGGCTCGGACTCGTTCGCCTCCGGCATGTTCACCCGCTTCGACATCACGTTCCTCGTCGCCGAGCCGACCCGGAAGGGGGTCTCCGTCTACCGCCAGTACAAGGAGTACGCCCGCGACTTCGGCGTCACCCTGAAGGTCGTGGGCAACAAGGTGCAGGGACCGGACGACCTCGGCTTCCTCCGCGAAGAGGTCGGGGACGACCTCCTGACGACCGTCGGCCACTCGGACTGGGTGCGCGCCATGGAGAAGGGCCGGCCGCCCCGCTTCGAGCTCCTGGAGGAGGCCAACCACCGCGCGCTGCACACGCTGCGCGCGGCCACCGACGCGACCTACGAGTCGCGGGACTGGGAGCGCTACACGCGCCAGATGGTCCACTTCCACCTGAAGAACGCCCGCAGCTGGGGCAATGAGCGCACCGGGGCCGACCTGGCGGCGCAGGTCGACCCCGGTTTCGTGCTCGGCGAGACGGTCGCCACCCCGGCGTGACGCCGGCACCCGGCGGTGCCGGCGCTTGAGCCGGGCGTACGTCCGCGCCCGCCCGACGGCTACTGCTTGGCGGCCGGGGCTCCCGGCACGCCCTTCGGCGCCGGCGCGGGCTGGGCCGACAGCAAGGACGCCCAGCCCTTCTTCGGCGCCTCGCCGACGCCCAGGGTGCGCAGCTTCTTCAGCACCTTCGGGTCCTGGGCGTCCAGCCAGTCCACGAGCTGCCGGAAGGAGACGCAGCGCACCTCGTCCTTGGTGCACACCGTCTCGATGACCTCCTCGATGGCGCGCATGTAGGTGCCGCCGTTCCAGGACTCGAAGTGGTTGCCGATGATCAGCGGGGCGCGGTTGCCGTCGTAGGCCCGCTGGAAGCCCTGGAGCAGACCGTCGCGCATCTGGTCGCCCCAGAACTCGTGCTTGGCCGGGTCGCCCTGGGTGGTGGTGCCCGACTGGTTGACCATGAAGTTGTAGTCCATGGTGAGCTGCTCGAAGGTGTGCCCGGGGAAGGGCACGAGCTGCATCGACAGGTCCCACAGGCCCTGCTTCTTCTCCGGCCAGACCTGGTTGTTCACGCCGCTGCTGTCGTAGCGGAAGCCCATGTCACTGGCGGCCTTCACGAAGTTCTCCTGGCCCTCCAGGCAGGGGGTGCGGGCGCCGATCAGCTCCTTGTCGTAGTCGAAGGGCAGCGGCGCCGCGTTCTTCATCCCGGTGTTGGTCTTCCAGGTCTTCACGAACTGCTTGGCCTGCCTGATCTCCTCCTTCCACTCCTCGACGGACCACTCGCCGACCCCGCCGCCGGGGCCGCAGAAGTGGCCGTTGAAGTGGGTGCCGATCTCGTTGCCCTCCAGCCAGGCCAGCCGCAGTTGCCTGACGGTGTCGGCGATGCCCTGCTCGTCGTTGAAGCCGATGTCCGAGCGGCCCGGGGAGTGCTGCGGCGGCCGGTACAGGTCCCGCTTCTCCTTCGGCAGCATGTACACGCCGCTCAGGAAGTACGTCATCGTCGCGTCGTTCTCCTTGGCCACTTCGCGGAAGTGGGAGAACAGCTTCTGACTGTCCTCGCCCGCGCCGTCCCAGGAGAACACCACGAACTGCGGCGGCTTCTGGCCGGGCCCCAGACGCTCGGGCCGGGGCAGGTGCGGCTGGGCCCCGGTGTACGCGGTGGAACCGTCGCCGATCAGGCGGACCGCGTTCTTGGGCGCCGGCGCCGCTTTCCCCTTCTCCTTCTGCGGACCCTGCGTCCCTTCACCGGAACCGGTACCGCTGCCGATCGCGCAACCGGCGAGCGACGCGGCGCAGACCGCGGCGGCGACCACGGTGCGCGCGGCGATCCTGTGGGTGGCGGCCATGTTCCGCCCACCTTCTTCCTTCTCTCGGGCCAACGCCGACGACGGCGATGTCAGGTGCTGAGCCGGGCCGTGGCGTCAGCGCCGTCAAGGTGGCACGAACGCGAGAGGGAATTAGTACGACAAGCCGATGAAATACATCGATTCACTCACTTGAGCAGCGCATTACTCCATTTGCGCGAAAAGTCTATGCCTCGTCTTTACTCTGAATTACGATCTATTTACTGAGCGCAACCGCCAGCGCGTTCACCAGCGCTCATCCCCGTACGCACCGAGCGTCCGCCGGGCGCTCGGTATCCCGCCGCTGTAGGAGACGGGAAACATGTCGTCCTGCGTCCCCGCCCGCGCCGATTCGGCCCGGACCGAGCACATCCACCCACCCCACAGCCCGCCGCCCGGCGGCCCCCGGCGCTTCCGCGTCGCGGGTGCCGACGTGTCGGCCTCGATCGCGGTCTTCCTGATCGCCCTCCCTCTCTCCCTGGGCATCGCCCTCGCCACCGGCGCCCCCCTCCAGGCCGGCCTCGTCGCCGCCGCGGTGGGCGGGATCGTCGTCGGACGGCTCGGCGGCTGCCCCCTCCAGGTGAGCGGACCCGCCGCCGGGCTCACCGTGGTCACCGCCGACCTCATCCAGCAGTACGGATGGCGTACGACCTGCGCCATCACCGTGTGCGCCGGCATCGCTCAACTCGGCCTCGGCTGCCTGCGCGTGGCACGCTCCGCGCTCGCCGTGAGCCCCGCCATCGTGCACGGCATGCTCGCCGGCATCGGCGTCACCATCGCCGTCGCCCAGTTGCACATCGTCCTCGGCGGCACCCCGCAGAGCTCCGTGCCGGACAACCTGCTCGCGCTGCCGGCCCAGTTGGCGAACCTGCGCCCCGCCGACCTGGCGGCGAGCGTGCTGACGCTGACCCTGCTGCTGCTCTGGCCGCGCGTCCCCGGCCGGGCCGGGCGGCTGCTGGGCAAGCTCCCCGCCGCCCTCATCGCCGTCGCCGGCGCCACCGCGGTCGCGGCCCTCGCCGGGCTCCGCCTGCCCAAGGTGGACCTGCCCTCCTGGAGCAGCCACGCCCTGGCGACGCTGCCCGACGGCCCGGTGCTCGGCCTCGTCGCCGCCGTGCTCACCACCACGCTGGTGTGCAGTGTGCAGTCGCTGCTCGGCGCGGTCGCCGTGGACAAACTGGTCTCCGCCCGGCCGGGCCTGACCGGCCGGGTCAAGCGCTCCGACCTCGACCGCGAGCTGCTCGGCCAGGGCGCCGGCAACATCGTCTCCGGCGCGCTCGGTGGACTGCCCATCGCCGGTGTGGCCGTACGCAGCACCGCCAACGTGTCCGCCGGCGCCGTCAGCCGGAACTCCACGATGCTGCACGGCCTTCTCGTACTGATCGCCACGCTGCTGCTGGTCCCGGCCCTGGAGCTGATCCCGCTCGCCTCGCTCGCCGCCCTGGTCATGGCCGTCGGCCTGAAGATGGTGTCGCTGAACCACATCCGCACGGTGACCCGCCACCGCGAGGTGCTGGTCTACGCCGTCACCACCGGAGGCGTGGTGTTCTTCGGTGTTCTGGAGGGCGTCGCGCTGGGCATCGCCGTGGCCGTCGGCGTCGCCCTGCACCGCCTGACCCGTACCCGGATCAGGCACGAGGAGACGGCAGGGGTCCACCACGTGCACGTGAGAGGCCAGTTGACCTTCCTCGCGGTGCCGCGGCTCAGCCGGGTCCTGCACCAGGTGCCCCAGGGTTCGGACACCGTAGTGGAACTGGACGGGTCGTTCATGGACCACGCGGCGTACGAGACGTTGCAGGACTGGCAGAAGACGCACACCGCGCAGGGAGGCCGCGTCGAGATCACCGGCCGCCGCCCGGGCACCCGCATCTCCGAGCCGGCCGACACGGACGGCTGCCGCTGCCGCCCCTGGACTCCCTGGCGCAACCACCAGTGCGAGCCCCCGCAGCCGGCGCCCCCGCCCGGCACCGACCGGCAGGACGGGACCGGTACGGAAGCGGACACCGCGCCCGCTCCCGGCGGACCGCGCGGACAGGGCGGGGAGAGCGGGGCGGACGGGCCCGGACCCGAAGGGACCGTCGCACCGGGCGAACACACCGGTCCGGTCGTCGCGGGCCCCCCCGGCGGGCTCAGCGGACGGGAGCTGGCGCGTGGCATCAGCGCGTTCCAGCGCAACACCGCGCCCTTGGTGCGCGGCGAGCTGGCCCGGCTGGCCCGTGAGGGACAGCAGCCCTCCCAGCTCTTTCTGACCTGCGCCGACTCCCGGGTGGTCACCTCGATGATCACCTCCAGCGGGCCCGGCGACCTCTTCGTCGTGCGCAATGTGGGCAACCTCGTGCCGCTGCCCGGCGAGGAGAGCGGCGACGACTCCGTTGCCGCCGCGATCGAGTACGCGGTGGACGTGCTGAAGGTGCGGTCCATCACCGTGTGCGGGCACTCCGGCTGCGGGGCCGTGCAGGCACTGCTCAGCGCCGATCCCGGCGGCGCGCAGACGCCTCTCAAGCGGTGGCTGCGGCACGGGCTGCCGAGCCTGGAGCGACTCCGGGGAGAGCCGGTGGGCGCCGAGTCCCAGCCCCGGCTGGCCGGACGTCCGCCCACCGACGCGGCCGAGCGGCTCTGCCTGGCCAACGTGGTCCAGCAGCTGGAGCACCTGCGCGCCCACGACGCGGTGGCCCGGGCCCTGAGAACCGGGGACCTGGAGCTGCACGGCATGTACTTCCACGTGGGCGAGGCCCAGGCGTACCTGCTCTCCCCGGACCCGGGCGATGCCGGGGACGGTGTGTTCGAGCTGGTCCTGGAGACCGACCTGACCGCCTGAGCGGCACAGAGGCCGAGGCGCGGGGAGTGTGAGCGTCGTTACAGACGCTGAACCCCGCGCCTTCGGCGTCCGTGGGTACTGATGACCACTGGCCACGAGGACAGCGGACCGCCACACAGGTCTAAACCAGTTGCCCGTCGACCCTTGTCATCGGCCCCCCGGGTCTGATGAGCTGTGGCCTGGGACACAACGGACAACCCTGAGAATGGGAGATGTCGTGAGCAACGAATCCTTGGCCAACCTGCTCAAGGAAGAGCGCAGGTTCGCGCCCCCCGCCGACCTGGCCGCGAACGCCAACGTCACGGCGGAGGCGTACGAACAGGCCAAGGCCGACCGACTCGGCTTCTGGGCCGAGCAGGCCCGCCGGCTGACGTGGGCCGAGGAGCCGACCGAGACCCTCGACTGGTCGAACCCGCCGTTCGCCAAGTGGTTCAAGGACGGCAAGCTCAACGTCGCCCACAACTGCGTCGACCGCCACGTCGAGGCCGGCAACGGCGACCGCGTCGCCATCCACTTCGAGGGCGAGCCCGGCGACAGCCGCGCCATCACCTACGCCCAGCTCAAGGACGAGGTCTCCAAGGCCGCCAACGCCCTGCTGGAGCTCGGCGTGCAGAAGGGCGACCGGGTCGCCGTCTACATGCCGATGATCCCGGAGACGGCGATCGCGATGCTGGCCTGCGCCCGGATCGGCGCCGCCCACTCGGTGGTCTTCGGCGGCTTCTCCTCGGACGCGCTCGCGACCCGCATCCAGGACGCCGACGCCAAGGTCGTCATCACCTCCGACGGCGGCTACCGGCGCGGCAAGCCCTCCGCCCTCAAGCCCGCCGTCGACGAGGCGGTCGAGCGCGCCGGCACCGTGGAGCACGTCCTCGTCGTGCGCCGCACCGGCCAGGAAGTGGCGTGGGACGACTCCCGCGACAAGTGGTGGCACGAGACCGTCGACCGGCAGTCCGCCGAGCACACGCCGGAGGCGTTCGACGCCGAGCACCCGCTGTTCATCCTGTACACGTCCGGTACGACGGGCAAGCCGAAGGGCATCCTGCACACCTCCGGCGGCTACCTCACGCAGACCGCGTACACGCACTGGGCCGTCTTCGACCTCAAGCCGGAGACCGACGTCTACTGGTGCACCGCCGACGTCGGCTGGGTCACCGGCCACTCGTACATCGTCTACGGCCCGCTCGCCAACGGCGCGACGCAGGTCATGTACGAGGGCACCCCGGACACCCCGCACCAGGGCCGGTTCTGGGAGATCGTGCAGAAGTACAAGGTCTCGATCCTCTACACCGCGCCCACCGCGATCCGGACGTTCATGAAGTGGGGCGACGACATCCCCGCGAAGTTCGACCTGTCCTCGCTGCGCGTCCTCGGCTCGGTCGGCGAGCCGATCAACCCCGAGGCGTGGATCTGGTACCGCAAGAACATCGGCGCGGACGCCACCCCGGTCGTGGACACCTGGTGGCAGACCGAGACCGGCGCGATGATGATCACGCCGCTGCCGGGCGTCACCCACGCCAAGCCCGGTTCCGCCCAGCGCCCCCTGCCCGGCATCTCCGCCACCGTCGTGGACGACGAGGCCAACGAGGTGCCGAACGGCGGGGGCGGCTACCTGGTCCTCACCGAGCCGTGGCCGTCGATGCTGCGCACCATCTGGGGCGACGACCAGCGCTTCATCGACACGTACTGGTCGCGCTTCGAGGGCAAGTACTTCGCCGGCGACGGGGCCAAGAAGGACCAGGACGGTGACATCTGGCTGCTGGGCCGCGTCGACGACGTGATGCTGGTCTCCGGCCACAACATCTCCACGACCGAGGTCGAGTCGGCCCTCGTCTCCCACCCGTCGGTCGCCGAGGCGGCCGTGGTCGGCGCGGCCGACGAGACGACCGGGCAGGCCATCGTGGCCTTCGTGATCCTGCGCGGTGCGGCGGCGGAGTCCGAGGACCTGGTCAGCGAGCTGCGCAACCACGTCGGCGCCACGCTCGGCCCGATCGCCAAGCCCAAGCGGATCCTGCCGGTGGCCGAGCTGCCCAAGACCCGCTCCGGCAAGATCATGCGTCGCCTGCTGCGCGACGTGGCGGAGAACCGGCAGGTCGGTGACGTCACGACGCTGGCGGACTCCACGGTCATGGACCTCATCCAGTCGAAGCTGCCCGCGGCACCCAGCGAGGACTGAGACGCCCAGGTGAAGGGCACCCGGCGCGAGACCCGCCGGGTGCCCTTTTCGCGCGCTGCGTCCCGTTACGTACGTCACGAAGGTCACCCGGCAGCACCACGGCAGTTTAGGTAGGCTAAGGAACGCGTAAGAGACTCAACAAGATCCTCATGGTGTGCCGGGAAGTCTGGTCGGCAAGCGTGTCAGTGCTGCCCAATGACCGGAGGTCTTCCCCGTGACCGCGCCCCACACCCCCCGCAAAGCCTTCGGACGGCTGTCCCTCCCCGAGCGGAACTACGTCGCCGAAGCGCTGCGCGCCGAGACCGTCGGCGGTGTGCTGCTGCTCCTCGCCGCGATCGCCGCACTGGCGTGGGCGAACATACCGGCGTTCGGCGACAGCTACGAGAGCGTCAGCCACTTCCACTTCGGGATCGAGTCCATCGGCCTGGACCTGTCGGTCGCGCACTGGGCCGCCGACGGACTGCTGGCGATCTTCTTCTTCGTCGCCGGCATCGAGCTCAAGCGCGAGCTGGTCGCCGGAGACCTGAAGGACCCGAAGGCCGCCGCGCTCCCGGTGGTCGCGGCGCTGTGCGGCATGGCCGTACCGGCCCTCGTGTACACCGTCACCGCCACCTCCGGCGGCGGCTCGCTGGCCGGCTGGGCCGTGCCCACCGCCACCGACATCGCCTTCGCCCTCGCGGTGCTCGCCGTCATCGGCACCTCCCTGCCGAGCGCCCTGCGCGCCTTCCTGCTGACGCTCGCCGTCGTCGACGACCTCTTCGCGATCATGATCATCGCGGTCTTCTTCACCGACAGCCTGAACTTCGCCGCGCTCGGCGGCGCCGTCGTCGGCCTCGCCGCCTTCTGGCTGCTGCTGCGCAAGGGGGTGCGCGGCTGGTACGTGTACGTGCCGCTCGCCCTGGTGATCTGGGGGCTGATGTACAACAGCGGCGTCCACGCCACCATCGCCGGCGTCGCGATGGGCCTGATGCTGCGCTGCCACACCCGGGAGGGCGAGCAGCACTCCCCCGGCGAGCACATCGAGCACCTGGTCCGCCCCCTGTCGGCAGGTCTGGCCGTACCGCTGTTCGCGCTGTTCAGCGCCGGTGTGTCGGTCTCGGGCGGGGCACTGGCCGACGTGTTCACCAAGCCGGAGACCCTGGGCGTGGTCCTCGGGCTCGTGATCGGCAAGACGTTCGGCATCTTCGGCGGCACCTGGCTGACGGCACGGTTCACCCGGGCCTCGCTCAGCGACGACCTCCAGTGGGCCGACGTGTTCGCGGTGGCCACGCTGGCCGGCATCGGCTTCACCGTGTCGCTGCTCATCGGGGAGCTGGCCTTCGAGGGCGACGCGGCGATGACCGACGAGGTCAAGGCCGCCGTCCTGACCGGTTCGCTCGTCGCGGCGCTCCTGGCCACCGTGCTGCTGAAGGTACGGAACGCGAAGTACCGCCGCCTGACCGAGGCGGAGGAGCGCGACGAGGACCTCAGCGGCGTGCCGGACGTCTACGAGGAGGACGACCCGGCGTACCACCTGCGGGTGGCCGCCATCTATGAGAAGAAGGCCGCCGAGCACCGCCGGATCGCCGAGGAGATGGAGGCGGCGCGGCTTGCCGAAGTGCCGGGCGGGGCAGGCGATCAGGGCGACGGTCCGGCATGATCTGACGAGACGGTACAAAAGACGGACCGCACGCGGTCGGACGCGGTAGTCAGGCGGCGTCCGGCAGCCACGGAACCGTACGCAGATCAGCCAGCGGAAGAGGGAGAGACGCGATGAGCGCACCCGACGGCAGCCCGGTCGGCACCGAACGCAGCATCGGCCAGCTGTTCGCCTCGGCGACCACCGAATTGTCGGCGCTCGTGCACGACGAGATCGCCCTGGCCAAGGCCCAGCTGAGGCAGGACGTCAAGCGCGGGGCGACGAGCGGCGGCGCGTTCTCGCTGGCGGGCCTGCTGCTGGTGTTCTCGCTGCCGATGCTGAGCTTCGCGCTGGCCTACGGCATCCGGACCTGGAGCGGCTGGAACCTCGCGGTCTGCTTCCTGCTGTCCTTCGCGGCGAACGTCCTCGTCGCGGGCCTGCTCGCGCTGATCGGCGTCGTCTTCGCGAAGAAGGCCAAGAAGGGCAAGGGCCCGCAGAAGGTCGCCGCCTCGGTGAAGCAGTCGGCGGGCGTGCTGCAGAACGCCAAGCCGCACCCGCGTCCCGGGCTGCCCGCGGACCGGTCCCCCGAAGCCATCGAGGCTGTGGCACGCTCGTCCTCATGACGGATCCCGCCACCCCGATGGGGCAACCCCCGTCGGCGCACAACCCCGCCTCGGTCGTACGCCTCGACATCCCCGGCGGGCACGAGGTCACCCACCGGGACGTCGCCGCCAACGGCGCCCGCTTTCACATCGCGGAGGTGGGTGACGGGCCGCTGGTACTGCTGCTGCACGGCTTTCCGCAGTTCTGGTGGACCTGGCGGCATCAGCTGACGGCGCTCGCGGACGCCGGTTTCCGCGCCGTTGCCATGGACCTGCGCGGCGTCGGCGGCAGCGACCGCACCCCGCGCGGCTACGACCCCGCCGGTCTCGCCCTCGACATCACCGGCGTGATCCGCTCCCTCGGCGAGCCGGACGCCGCGCTGGTCGGCCACGACCTGGGCGGCTACCTGGCCTGGACGGCCGCCGCGATGCGGCCCAAGCTCGTACGGCGGCTCGCGGTCTCCTCGATGCCGCACCCGCGCCGCTGGCGCTCGGCCATGCTCGGGGACGTCCGCCAGACCCGCGTGGGCTCCTACATCTGGGGCTTCCAGCGCCCCTGGATCCCGGAGCGCCAACTGACGGCGGACGACGGCGCGCTGGTCGGGCGGCTGATCGACGACTGGTCGGGCCCCCGGCCGCTGGACGAGGAGGCGGTGACGGCCTACCGCCGGGCCATGTGCATCCCCTCCACGGCGCACTGCTCCGTCGAGCCGTACCGCTGGCTGGTGCGCTCGCTCGCCCGTCCGGACGGCATCCAGTTCTACCGCCGCATGAAGCGGCCGGTGCGGGTGCCGACGCTGCACCTGCACGGCTCCCTGGACCCGGTGCTGCGGACCCGGAGCGCGGCCGGTTCCGGGCAGTACGTCGAAGCGCCCTATCGCTGGCGGCTGTTCGACGGGCTCGGACACTTCCCGCACGAAGAGGACCCGGTCGCGTTTTCCACCGAACTGATCAATTGGCTGAAGGATCCCGAACCCGATCGGTGACCGTACGGACGCGCCCGGTACTCGAACCGGAACGCTTGTCCTATGAACGGCCACTTGCCCGGCGCATAGGCCAATTGGACGCTCCCGGAACGGTTATCGACCTTCGGGCGGGGGCACACGTCGGGGTATGGGCTGGACGCACGACTACAGTGACGTAGCACGCGACGGCCGCTCCACGAGCGGCGTGAGCAGCACCCACCGCCGAGGTGGCGCCCCGCAACTCGCGGCGGCGGACCTCCGGGTGGGCATTCCGCGCATCCTGCGCCGCCGGGCCCGCTGGGTCTCCGTACGCCTGCGCCATCCACGCGGCGTCAGCTGACACCCGCGCGCCGGCCGAGGCATTCCCGGAACCGGGAACCGTCCCGGAACCCGACGCCTAGAGCGCGCAGCTGTCGCTGTCCACCTGCTGGTTGGCGGCGCGGCCCTCGGCGATGTCCTCCCGGATCTCGTCCGCGGTGAGCGCGTAGCCGGTCTGGGGGTCGTCCAGAGACTTGGCGAAGACCACGCCGTAGACCTCCCCCTCGGGCGTCAGCAGCGGGCCGCCGGAGTTGCCCTGACGGACGGTCGCGTACAGCGAGTAGACGTCGCGGCCGACGGTGTCGCGGTGGTAGATGTCCGGGCCGTTGGCCGTGATGCGCCCTCGCACGCGCGCGGCGCGGACGTCGTACGCACCGTTCTCCGGGAAGCCGGCCACGATCGCGCCGTCGTCGCGGGCCGCGTCCTCCTCGCTGAACCGCAGCGCGGGCGCGTCCAGTTCCGGCACGTCCAGTACGGCGATGTCGCGCCGCCAGTCGTAGAGGACGACCGTCGCGTCGTACTTCCTGCCCTCGCCGCCTATCTGCACCGTGGGCTCGTCGACGCCGCCCACCACGTGGGCGTTGGTCATGACACGGCGCTCGGCGAAGACGAAGCCGGTGCCCTCCAGGACCTTGCCGCAGTCGGGGGCGGTGCCCATGACCTTGACGATGGAGCGCTTGGCGCGGACGGCGACCGGGCTGTTCGCCAGCGCGGGGTCGGGCGGCTGGACCTCGGTGATCGGCTCGTTGGCGAACGGGCTGAAGACCTGTGGGAAGCCGTTGCGGGCGAGGACGGAGCTGAAGCTGTTGAACCAGGTGTCGGCCTGGTCCGGCAGCACCTCCTGCACGCCCGACAGCACGTGGGACTGCCGGACCTCCTTGCCTATCGTCGGCATGGTCGTCTGGGCGAGGGCGGCACCGATCAGCCAGGCGACCAGCAGCATCGCCACCACGTTGACCAGCGCGCCGCCGGTGGCGTCCAGGGCGCGGGCCGGGGACCAGGTGATGTAGCGGCGCAGCTTGTTGCCCAGATGCGTGGTCAGGGCCTGGCCGACGGAGGCGCAGACGATGACGACGACGACCGCGACGACGGCGGCGGTCGTGCTCACCTCCGCGTTGTCCGTCAGCGCGTCCCAGATCACCGGCAGCAGATAGACGGCTACGAGACCGCCGCCGAGGAAGCCGACCACGGACAGGATGCCGACGACGAAGCCCTGGCGGAAGCCGACGATCGCGAACCAGACGGCGGCCAGCAGCAAGAGGATGTCCAGCACGTTCACCGATTCAGGCCCCGCCTCGTCGTTCTACGCTCACACCGGTCACCCTGTCATGACCGCCAGTCCAACGGGACCTGCTTCTCCCTGTCCCAGGGCCGCTCCCAGCCCGCGAAGTGCAGCAGCCGGTCGATGATGCCGGCCGTGAAGCCCCAGACGAGCGCCGATTCGACCAGGAACGCGGGGCCCTTGTGGCCGCTGGGGTGGAGGGTGGTGACCCGGTTGGCGGGGTCCGTGAGATCGGCCACGGGGACGGTGAAGACCCGCGCGGTCTCGTTCGGATCGACCACGCCGACGGGGGTGGGCTCGCGCCACCACGCGAGGACGGGGGTGACGACGAACTCGCTGACCGGGATGTAGAGCTTGGGCAGGACGCCGAAGAGCTGCACGCCGGACGGGTCGAGGCCGGTCTCCTCCTCGGCCTCGCGCAGCGCGGCCCGCAACGGGCCCTCGCCCTGCGGGTCGCCGTCCTCGGGGTCGAGGGCACCGCCCGGGAAGGCCGGCTGCCCGGCGTGCGAGCGCAGGGTGCCGGCCCGCTCCATCAGCAGCAGCTCCGGGCCCCGGCCGCCCCCACCCTCGCCGAACAGGATCAGCACGGCGGACTGGCGTCCGGCGCCGTCCTCGGGGGGCAGGAAGCGGCTCAGCTGGGTGGGCCGCACCGTCGCGACGGCCCGCACCACCGGGTCCAGCCAGCCCGGCAGGCCCTCCGTGCTGAGCATGGCGCGGCGTGTGTCGCCCTGCGTGTCACTCGCCCGTGTCATCTCCACCCCCGTCCTGCCGATTCCAACGCCCGACGCCCCCGAGATCGTTCCGTCACCCGGCCCCCAGCGGCGGCGCCGGCTTCCCGCCCGCGTCCAGATACGCCTGCGGCGGGTTCAGCCGCTGGCCGGGGAGACCGCCCTTCTCGTACTTCAGGAGCTTCCTGGCCTTCTCGGGATCCGTCTCGCCCTCGCCGTAGGCCGGGCAGAGCGGGGCGATGGGGCAGGCGCCGCAGGCGGGCTTGCGGGCGTGGCAGATCCGGCGGCCGTGCCAGATGACGTGGTGGGAGAGGTCGGTCCAGTCGCGCTTCGGGAAGAGCGCGCCGACGGCGGCCTCGATCTTGTCCGGGTCGGTCTCGGCGGTCCACTGCCAGCGGCGCACCAGGCGCTGGAAGTGGGTGTCCACGGTGATGCCGGGGCGGCCGAAGGCGTTGCCCAGCACGACGAAGGCGGTCTTGCGGCCCACTCCGGGCAGCTTGACGAGGTCTTCGAGGCGGCCGGGGACCTCGCCGCCGAAGTCCTCCGCCAGGGCCTTCGACAGCCCTATGACCGACTTGGTCTTGGCCCGGAAGAAGCCGGTGGGGCGGAGGATCTCCTCGACCTCCTCGGGGTTGGCGGCGGCCAGGTCCTCGGGGGTCGGGTACTTCGCGAAGAGCGCGGGCGTCGTCTGGTTGACGCGCAGGTCGGTGGTCTGGGCGGACAGCACGGTGGCGACGACCAGCTGGAAGGGGTTCGCGAAGTCCAGCTCCGGATGGGCGTACGGGTAGACCTCGGCCAGCTCGCGGTTGATGCGGCGGGCGCGGCGGACCAGCGCGGTGCGGGACTCCTCGCGCGGCGGCTTCGCGGCGACGGTCTTCGCCGGTGCGACGCCCTTGACGGCGGCGGCGGCCTTCTCCGGGACGACGGCGGGCTTCTTGGCGGGCGCCTGCTTCTTGGCGCTCTTCTCGGCGGACTTCTTCACGGCACCCTTCTCCGCGGTCACCCTCTTGGCAGGTGCCGCCCTTTTTGTCGCTTTCGCCGTTTCCCTACCGCCATCGGGGCCCTGTTCGCCCACGGCGGAATCGCGACGTACACCCACCCGTGCAGCCCCCTCTGCCTGTGCTCTCACCGGCGATTTGGACACCCGGCCAGCCTACGGCCCGGCACCGACATCCGCCCCGGACCTCGAAGACCGGCGCCCAATTGGACCCCTGCCGCGTACCCCGGGACACCAGTGCGGCATCCTTGTGACAGATCACACTGTTTGGACTGTCCGGCAAAATGGGCACCACGGACCCCTGGTACACCGGGGGAACAAGATCCTCTGAGCCGGTCGACAAGGAGAGAACTCGTGGACGACGTTCTGCGGCGCAACCCGCTCTTCGCGGCGCTCGACGACGAGCAATCCGCGGAGCTCCGCGCCTCCATGAGTGAGGTGACCCTCGCCCGGGGTGACTCGCTGTTCCACGAGGGCGACCCCGGAGACCGCCTCTACGTGGTCACGGAAGGCAAGGTCAAGCTCCACCGCACGTCCCCCGACGGCCGCGAGAACATGCTGGCCGTCGTCGGACCCAGCGAGCTGATCGGCGAGCTGTCGCTCTTCGACCCGGGCCCGCGCACGGCGACCGCCACCGCGCTGACCGAGGTGAAGCTGCTCGCCCTCGGCCACCCCGACCTCCAGCCCTGGCTGAACGTGCGTCCGGAGGTGGCCACCGCCCTGCTGCGCGCCGTCGCGCGCCGCCTGCGCAAGACCAACGACGCCATGTCGGACCTGGTCTTCTCGGACGTCCCCGGCCGTGTCGCCCGCGCCCTGCTGGACCTGTCCCGCCGCTTCGGCGTGCAGTCCGAGGAGGGCATCCACGTCGTGCACGACCTGACGCAGGAGGAGCTGGCCCAGCTGGTCGGCGCGTCCCGCGAGACGGTCAACAAGGCGCTGGCGGACTTCGCCCAGCGCGGCTGGCTCCGCCTGGAGGCCCGCGCGGTGATCCTGCTGGACGTGGAGCGGCTGGCCAAGCGCTCCCGCTGACCGGCCGCCCCTACTCGGGCAGCTGGACGATCCCGTGCTCGCCCAGGTACTCCAGCTGCGCCCGCACCGACAGCTCCGCCGCCGGCCACAGTGAACGGTCGACGTCCGCGTACACGTGGGCGACGACCTCCGCCGGAGTCCGGTAACCGTCCTCCACCGCCGTCTCGACCTGGGCCAGTCGGTGGGCGCGATGGGCGAGGTAGTACTCGACGGCGCCCTGGGCGTCGTCCAGGACCGGCCCGTGCCCCGGGAGCACCGTGTGCACCCCGTCGTCGGCCGTGAGCGACCGGAGGCGGCGCAGGGAGTCCAGGTAGTCGCCGAGCCGCCCGTCGGGGTGGGCCACCACGGTCGTACCGCGCCCCAGGACGGTGTCGCCCGTCAGGACGGCTCGGTCCGCCGGGAGATGGAAGCACAGGGAGTCCGCCGTGTGCCCGGGGGTCGGTACGACCCTCAGCTCCAGGCCGCCGACCCCGATCACGTCCCCGGCGGCCAGCCCCTCGTCGCCCAGCCGCAGCGCGGGGTCCAGCGCTCGCACGTTCGTCCGGGTCAGCTCGGCGAAGCGCGCGGCGCCCTCCGCGTGGTCCGGGTGACCGTGCGTCAGCAGGGTGAGGGCGACGCGCCTGCCCGCCCGCTCGGCCGTGTCGACGACGTGCCGCAGGTGGGTGTCGTCCAGCGGGCCCGGATCGACGACGACGGCCAGGTCGGAGCCGGGCTCGGCGAGGATCCAGGTGTTCGTGCCGTCCAGGGTCATCGCGGAGGCGTTGGGCGCGAGGACGTTCACCGCGCGCGCGGTGGCGGGCCCGGAGAGGACACCGCCCCTCGGCTGGCCGGGCAGTGCTGCCGCGTTCGTCATGCGGGGGCTCCCGGGGTCGGGTCGGAAGGTGTCGCCGGCGCCTTGTCCGGTGCGGTGCCCGGTACGTGCTTGGTGAACTCGTCGTGTCCCGGCCAGGAGAGCACGATCTCCCCGCCGACCAGTCGTGCCCGCGCCAGTACCGGCGTCATGTCACGGCCCGGGGCCGACGCGAGTGCCCCGGCCGCCGTAGCGCACTCCGCCAGACCGCGCAGGGTCGCGATGGTCGGCGGCATCATCAGCAGTTCGCCCTTGTCGTACCCGGCCGCGGCTTCGGCCGGGGTGATCCACACCGTGCGGTCGGCCTCCGTGGAGGCGTTGCGGGTGCGCTGGCCCTCGGGCAGGGCGGCCACGAAGAACCACGTGTCGTAGCGGCGGGACTCGAACTCCGGGGTGATCCAGCGCGCCCAGGCGCCCAGGAGGTCGGAACGCAGGACGAGGCCCCGGCGGTCCAGGAACTCCGCGAAGGACAGCTCACGGTCGACCAGAGCGGTCCGGTCGGCCTCCCAGCCGGCGCCCGTCGTGTCGCCGACCACCGTGTCGCCGGTCGGGCCGGCCAGCAGCACCCCGGCTTCCTCGAAGGTCTCCCGCACGGCCGCGCAGACGATCGCCTGGGCGCCCGACTCGTCGACGCCGAGCCGGTCCGCCCACCACGCGCGCGTGGGGCCCGCCCAGCCGATGTCGCGGTCGTCGTCGCGCGGGTCAACGCCGCCACCCGGATAGGCGTACGCGCCCCCCGCGAACGCCATGGAGGCGCGGCGGCGCAGCATGTGTACGGCCGGACCGGTGGCGGTGTCCTTCAGGAGCATGACGGTGGCCGCGCGCTTGGGGGTGACCGGCGTGAGGGTGCCGGCCGCCAGCGCGCGGATGCGGTCCGGCCACTCGGGTGGGTACCACTGGCCGTTCGCCTGCTCGTTCGCGTGACCGTTCGCCATGGCCGGAGGCTATCCGGTGACGGGCGGATGTTCGAGTGGCCCCAGGGGGGCGAGGCGCGCGTCGGCCGGGGCGGGCGCGGGTCAGCCGGGGAGGGCGGCCAGCCACTCGGTGAGCAGCCGGTTCGTCTCCTCGGGGCGCTCCTGCTGGAGCCAGTGCCCGCAGCCGTCGATCAGGTGCGAGGCGGTCAGGCCGGGCAGCGTGTCCGGGTACGCCTCGATCGCGTCGGTCAGCCAGGTGGTGGAGGCGTCGAGGCCGCCGCCCAGGAAGAGGGACGGCTGGGTGATCGGGGCTCCTCGGTGAGCGGCCAGGTCGGCCCAGTCGCGGTCCATGTTGCGGTAGCGGTTGAGAGCCCCGGTCAGGCCGGTGCGCTCGAACTCCCCCGCGTAGACGTCCAGCTCCTCCTCGCTCAGCCAGGAGGGCAGCCGTCCGTGGGCCGGGAAACGGTCGCGGAGCCTGCCGCCGGGGGCGACGAAGTGCGGGTCGGGGGCTTCGGGCGCCGGCATGGTGTCGGCGGACAGGGCGGCGTAGAAGCCGGCCAGCCAGCCGCGTACGTCCGGCTCGATCTCCGCCTCGGCGCGGCCGGGCTCCTGGAAGTACGAGACGTAGAACTCCTGCCCGGCGAACGGCCCGGCGGGGTCGCTCATGCCGGCGAAGACCTCGCTCGGCCTGGGGCCGCCCGGCGGGGTGTACGGCACGCTCAGCAGGCCGACCGCGCGGAACACGTCGGGCCGCAGCAGCGCGCAGTGCGCGGCGACGGTCGCGCCCCAGTCGTGGCCGACGATCACCGCGGACCGCTCCCCGAGGGCCTCCACCACGGCGACCTGGTCCGCCACCAGGTCGAGCATCCGGTACGCCTCGACCGCCTCCGGCCGTGAGGAGCGTCCGTAGCCGCGTACGTCGACGGCGACCGCGCGGTGGCCGGCGGCGGCGAGCGCGGGCAGCTGGCGGCGCCAGGAATACCAGGACTCCGGGAAGCCGTGCACGAGCAGGACCAGCGGCCCGCTGCCCTGCTCCACCAGGTGGATCCGCCCGGCCGGGGAGGGCACCAGGCGGTGGACGGGACGGTGTCGGTCGGTCGCGGGCGGCTGCGGCATGGCTCCTCCTGGCACGTGCGGTCGGTCCGGTGCCGGCACCGCTGCGCGCGGGGACACCGGAAGCGATCCTGCGGGGGCGCGCCCGGGGAGGCGAGCTTTGTTGCCGGACCGGCAACGCACGCCCGCGCTCCCGGCCACCACCCGACGCGGGAGACGCGCCACAGGAACGGCGCGCCCCGCGCGGCACACCCAAAGCCGCACGCCCGCGCGGTGGCCGTTACGCCTGCCTCACGCGCGGGTGACGCGTTACGCCTGCGTCAGCTCCACCTGCACCTCGACCTCGACCGGCGCGTCCAGCGGCAGGACCGCCACGCCGACCGCGCTGCGGGCGTGGACGCCCTTGTCGCCCAGCACCTCGCCGAGGAGCTCGCTGGCGCCGTTGATCACGCCCGGCTGGCCGGTGAAGTCGGCCGCGGACGCGACGAAGCCGACGACCTTCACGACGCGCGCGACACGGTCGAGGTCACCGGCGACGGACTTCACGGCGGCCAGGGCGTTCAGCGCGCAGGTGCGCGCCAGCTCCTTGGCCTCGTCCGGCGTGACCTCGGCGCCCACTTTGCCGGTGACCGGGAGCTTGCCGTCCAGCATGGGCAGCTGGCCGGAGGTGTACACGTAGGGGCCGGACTGCACGGCCGGCTGGTAGGCGGCCAGCGGCGGGACGACATCGGGCAGCGTCAGACCGAGCTCGGCCAGCTTGGCCTCGACGGCGCTCACGCCTGCTTCTCCCGCTTCAGGTAGGCCACGAGCTGCTCGGGGTTGTTCGGCCCGGGCACCACCTGGACGAGCTCCCAGCCGTCCTCGCCCCAGGTGTCCAGAATCTGCTTCGTGGCATGGACGAGCAGCGGCACGGTTGCGTATTCCCACTTGGTCATGTGGCCGACTCTAGCCGTTGCCCGGCACCCCTCCGGCGGTCGGCCGGGACGACGTTGTCCACAGCCTCCGGCGTACTCGGCGGGCGGACTGGTTACGCTCGAATACGTGAGCAGGCTCCAGGTCGTCAGCGGCAAGGGCGGAACCGGCAAGACCACGGTGGCCGCGGCCCTCGCGCTGGCCCTGGCCACCGAGGGGAAGCGCGCGCTTCTCGTCGAGGTCGAGGGCCGCCAGGGCATCGCGCAGCTCTTCGAAACGGAGGCGCTGCCTTATGAGGAGCGGAAGATCGCCGTCGCTCCCGGGGGCGGGGAGGTGTACGCCCTGGCCATCGACCCCGAACTGGCGCTCCTGGACTACCTCCAGATGTTCTACAAACTGGGCAGCGCCGGACGGGCGCTGAAGAAGCTCGGGGCGATCGACTTCGCGACCACCATCGCCCCCGGGGTCAGGGACGTCCTGCTGACCGGCAAGGCGTGCGAGGCGGTGCGGCGCAAGGACAAGCGCGGCCGGTTCGCGTACGACTACGTCGTCATGGACGCCCCGCCGACCGGCCGCATCACACGCTTCCTCAACGTCAACGACGAGGTGGCCGGTCTCGCGAGGGTCGGCCCGATACACAATCAGGCCCAGGCGGTGATGCGGGTGCTGAAGTCGCACGAGACCGCCGTGCACCTGGTGACCCTGCTGGAGGAGATGCCGGTCCAGGAGACCGCGGACGGCATCGCCGAGCTGCGGGCGGCACGGCTGCCGGTGGGGCGGGCCATCGTCAACATGGTCCGGCCCGCGGTGCTGGACGCCGCCGAGCTGGACCTCGTACGGGGCACACCGCGTACGGCGCTCGCCCGCTCCCTGTCCGCCGCCGGGCTCGGCGGGGCGCGGCGCGGCGGGCACGCCGAGCGGCTGGTGGACCCGCTGCTGGCGCAGGCCGAGGAGTACGCCGAGCGGTACGCCCTGGAGGAGGAGCAGCGGGCCGTCCTGACCGGGCTGGACCTTCCGCTGCACGAACTGCCGCTGCTCGCCGAGGGCATGGACCTGGCGGGCCTGTACGAACTGGCCACCGAGCTGCGGAAGCAGGGGATCGCATGAGTCCGGACCCGGCCGGCCGCCACCAGGAAGGCGCCCGGCACCAGGAGGGCGCCCGGCACCTGTCTCCCGCGCGGGTGCTCGACGTCGACCCGCTGCTGGAGGACCCGGAGACCCGCATCGTGGTGTGCTGCGGCTCGGGCGGGGTCGGCAAGACGACCACCGCGGCGGCCCTGGGCCTGCGCGCGGCCGAGCGCGGCCGCAAGGTGGTCGTCCTCACCATCGACCCGGCCCGGCGGCTCGCCCAGTCCATGGGCATCGACTCGCTGGACAACACCCCGCGCCGGGTGAAGGGCGTCGACGACGCGGCGGGCGGCGAGCTGCACGCCATGATGCTGGACATGAAGCGGACCTTCGACGAGATCGTCGAGGCGCACGCGGATCCCGACCGGGCGGCGGCGATCCTGGGCAATCCCTTCTACCAGTCGCTCTCGGCGGGCTTCGCGGGCACGCAGGAGTACATGGCGATGGAGAAGCTGGGGCAGCTGCGGGCCCGGGACGACTGGGACCTCATCGTCGTGGACACCCCGCCGTCCCGCTCGGCGCTGGACTTCCTGGACGCCCCCAAGCGCCTCGGTTCCTTCCTGGACGGCAAGCTGATCCGCGTCCTGCTGGCCCCGGCGAAGGTCGGCGGCCGGGCCGGCATGAAGTTCCTGAACGTCGGGATGTCGATGATGACCGGCGTCCTGGGGAAGGTGCTGGGCGGCCAGTTCCTGAAGGACGTGCAGACCTTCGTGGCCGCGATGGACTCGATGTTCGGCGGCTTCCGCACCCGCGCGGACGCGACGTACAAGCTGCTTCAGGCGCCCGGGACGGCGTTCCTGGTGGTCGCGGCCCCGGAGCGGGACGCACTGCGCGAGGCCGCGTACTTCGTGGAACGGCTGGCCGCCGAGGACATGCCGCTCGCGGGTCTGGTGCTCAACCGTGTCCACGGCAGCGGCGCCGACCGGCTGTCGGCCGAGCGGGCGCTCGCCGCCGCGGAAAATCTTGAGGATCCCCGCATTGTGGATCAGGACGACGGGAAAGCTGGAGTTCGTAACTCCCCCGACCCGCAAGACAGTTCAGACACTCCCGAGCCCGCTGCTGAGGAACCCGAGGCTCCCGAAGCCGCCGACCCTGTGGAGGACACACCGGAGCGCTCCGTCGACCAGCTCACCGCGGCCCTGCTGCGGCTGCACGCGGAGCGCATGCACCTGCTCGCCCGCGAGCAGCGCACGCGTGACCGCTTCACCGCGCGTCACCCG
Organism: Streptomyces sp. NPDC058796; assembly: GCF_042745235.1. NCBI lineage: Bacteria > Bacillati > Actinomycetota > Actinomycetes > Kitasatosporales > Streptomycetaceae > Streptomyces > Streptomyces sp. NPDC058796. Next base: position 540,543 of record NZ_JBHYOP010000003.1, on the reverse strand, counting down.
GAGGTGGCGGTCACGGAAGTGGCCGCACTCCCCGGCGACGTGCACGACCTCGCGGGGCTGCGGGACATCGGGGCCCGTCTCGCGACGGGCCGACCGGAGCTGCCCGAGCCGGGCGCCTGATCCGGCCCGGGGTCCGTGGCCGGGGGGCGCGTCCGGCCCGCTCAGCCCACGGCCGCGTAGTTCTCGTAGACCTCTTCGTCGTCGAGGGGCACGATGCCGGCCCCTCGCTCGTACTCCGTCCGCGCCGTCTCCAGGAGCCGGCGCCAGGAGGTCACGGTGGGCCGCCGGCGCAGCAGTGCGCGGCGCTCCCGTTCCGTCATGCCTCCCCACACGCCGAACTCGACGCGGTTGTCGAGCGCGTCGGCCAGGCACTCGGTCCGCACCGGGCATCCGGTGCACACCGCCTTGGCCCTGTTCTGCGCTGCTCCTTGAACGAACAGTTCGTCCGGATCGGTAGTGCGGCAGGCGGCCTGCGCACTCCAGTCGGTTACCCAGCCCATACCGGCGCCGTCCTCTCCCGAATCGAGGCTCCCCCACGGCGGCAGCGGCATATTCACCGCCGCCAGTTGAGGACGTTACGGAAGGCGGGCACAGCGCAACACCCCCTTCGGGCCCAATCTTGAATGGCCCGAACGGACTATGGGTAAGCGGCAGATCACCCGGGGGAGTGAGCTGGCGACATGCGTGATTATCCCGGCATACGGGTCATTCTTGTTGCGCCACAACGGACACCGATTGACACACAAGGCGGATTCGGACACGCATCCCCCACGCCGTGACGCACGCCGGTACACACCAACGCGCCCCCCAGCGGGGCCTCTCGGAAAAAATTCGAGCAGATCCGGAACGATTCGGGGTCGCCGGACGTATTGATACGTGGCCTCACTGCTGTGACAGTTGGGTGCAGCTTAGGCCAAGGCATATACGCGTGTCCGGCGAATGAGAACGTAGGCTGCCTCCATGCCAAAGAAGCGCTCGGGCGGTGGTCTGTCACCAACGCAGCAGGCCGCCAAGTTCCTCGGTGTCAGTGTGCTCGCGGGAGCAGTGCTGGCCGGCATCGCGTTGCCCGCCGTGGGCGCGCTGGGGCTGGCGGCCAAGGGGTCGGTGGAGAGCTTCGACGCTCTCCCGGCCAACCTGAAGACTCCCCCGCTCAGCCAGCGCACCTCGATCCTCGACGCCGAGGGCGGCACCATCGCCACGGTCTACTCGCGCGACCGCACGGTGGTCCCCCTCAAGGAGATCTCGCCGTACATGCAGAAGGCGATCGTCGCGATCGAGGACTCGCGCTTCTACGAGCACGGCGCGGTCGACCTGAAGGGCGTCCTGCGCGCGCTCAACAAGAACGCGCGCAGCGGCGAGGTCTCCGAGGGCGCGTCCACGCTCACCCAGCAGTACGTCAAGAACGTCTTCGTGGAGGAGGCCGGCGACGACCCGACGAAGGTCGCCCAGGCCACCCAGCAGACCATCGGCCGCAAGATCCGCGAGCTGAAGCTCGCCATCCAGGTCGAGGAGGAGCTGGGCAAGAAGAAGATCCTCGAGAACTACCTGAACATCACGTTCTTCGGCCAGCAGGCCTACGGCGTCGAGGCCGCCTCCCAGCGCTACTTCTCCAAGTCCGCCAAGGACCTCAACCTCCAGGAGGCCGCCCTCCTCGCCGGCATCGTCCAGTCGCCCAGCCGGTACGACCCGGTCAACGACGAGGCGGAGGCCACCAAGCGGCGCAACGTCGTACTGGAGCGCATGGCCCAGGTCGGCGACATCTCCCAGGCGGAGGCCGACAAGGCGCAGGAGGCACCGCTCGGGCTGAAGGTCAGCCGGCCGAAGAACGGCTGCATCACGGCCGTCAAGGGCGCGGGCTTCTTCTGCGACTACGTGCGCGAGGTGTTCCTGAGCGACCCGGTCTTCGGCAAGACCAAGGAGGACCGGGCCAAGATCTGGAACCAGGGCGGCCTGACGATCCGCACCACCCTCGACCCGCGGGCCCAGGAGTCGGTGCAGCAGTCGATCAAGGACCACGTCTACACGAGCGACGACGTGGCGACCGCGGCCACCATCGTCGAGCCCGGCACCGGCAAGATCGTGGCGATGGGCCAGTCGCGCCCGTACGGCGTCGACATCAAGAAGGGCGAGACGACCCTCAACCTGTCGGTCAACAACGACATGGGCGGCGGCGCCGGCTACCAGCCCGGTTCGACGTTCAAGCCGATCGTGGCCGCCGCCGCGCTCGAGGGCGGCACCCCGGCGACGCAGTCGTACTCGTCGCCGTACGAGATGGAGTACCCGAGCCCGGTCCCGGTCTGCGGCGGCAAGAACTGGGTGAACAGCAAGGGCTCGAAGCTCGCCAACGAGAACGAGACCGAGGTCGGCCCGTACGACATGAAGGAGGCGACCGCTCTCTCGGTCAACACCTACTACGTACAGCTGATCAGCGACATCGGCATCTGCCCGGTGACGCAGATGGCGGGCAAGATGGGCGTCGAGCGCGCCAACGGCAACAAGCTGGAGCAGACCCCGTCCATCGCCCTCGGCGTCACCGAGGTCTCCCCGCTGACCATGGCGAGCGCGTACGCGACCTTCGCCTCGCGCGGCATGCACTGCACGCCGGTCGCCATCGAATCGATCACCCAGCGGATCGGCAACAAGAGCAAGTCCCTCGAGGTCCCGAAGTCCACCTGCTCGCGGGCCATGTCGGAGACCACGGCCGACACCATCAACACCCTCCTGCAGGGCGTCGTCGAGGACGGTACGGGCACCCAGGCCGGCCTCGACAGCCGCGACAGCGCGGGCAAGACCGGTACGACCGACGAGCGCTTCGCGGCATGGTTCGTGGGCTACACGCCGAACCTGGCCGGCGCCGTGTGGGTCGGTGACCCGAAGCACGAGCGGAAGATGATCGACATCACCATCGGCGGTGTCCCGCACGCCAAGGTCTTCGGCGGCGCGGTCCCCGGACCCATCTGGCGGGACATGATGTCGGGCGCCCTGGAGGGCAAGCCCGCGGACGAGTTCAACATCGTCCACATCCCGGACGCGGCCGACAAGGAAAAGGACAAGGGCCGCGGGAACGACGACGGCGGCCGGGACGACGGAGGCAACGGCGACGACGACCCCGGTGCCGGCGACCCCGGCGGCGTCATCGGCGGCCTGGTCGACGGGGGCACGGGCAACGGCGGCAACGACGGCGGCTGGGGCAACTTCATCCAGGGCCAGGGCAACGGCGGCAACGGCATCGGCGGACGGCGCGACTGAGGTCGCCCCCGTACGCGAGAAGGCCGGTGGCCCCCATCTTTCGGTGGGGGCCACCGGCCTTCTCCTGGCGACGTGCGGCCAAGTGCGGCGATCAGCCCGCCAGCAGCTTCTTGACGGCGGCGGCGACCCGGCCGCCCTCGGCCTGCCCGGCCACCTTCGGGTTCACGATCTTCATGACGGCACCCATGGCCCGCGGTCCCTCGGCGCCCGCCGCCCTGGCCTCCTCGACGGCCTGCGCGACGATCGCGTTCAGCTCGTCGTCGGACAGCTGCTTGGGCAGGTAGGCGGCGAGCACCTCGCCCTCCGCCTTCTCCCGCTCGGCGCTCTCGGCGCGACCGCCCTGGGCGAAGGCCTCGGCGGCCTCACGGCGCTTCTTCGCCTCGCGGGTGATCACCTTCTGTACCTCGTCGTCGGAGAGCTCCCGCTTCTCCTTCCCCGCGACCTCCTCCTTGGTGATCGCGGCGAGCGTCAGCCGGAGCGTCGAGGAGCGGAGCTCGTCGCGCTCCTTGATCGCGGCGTTGAGGTCGTCCTGCAGCTTCGACTTGAGCGTGGTCATGGTGATGATTGTCGCAGGTACCGGGGAAAGGCCGCCTGCCGATTAAAGGGTGGCCCCGGCGGGCAGGCGCACGGTCGGCTCCCGCACCCGCTTCTGACACGATGGACACATGCGCGCGCGATACGGAGTACCCCTGGGAATCACGGCGGTTGGCGCCGCCGGTCTGGTCTACGCGGCGGGCTTCGAGGCCCGTTCCTTCCGCCTGCGACGGGTGACGATCCCCGTCCTGCCGTCCGGGATGCGCCCGCTGCGCGTGCTCCAGGTCTCCGACATCCACATGGTCGGCGGCCAGCGCAAGAAGCAGCGCTGGCTGCGCTCCCTGGCCGGCCTGCGCCCCGACTTCGTGATCAACACCGGCGACAACCTGTCCGACCCGGACGGCGTCCCGGAGGTCCTTGACGCCCTGGGCCCGCTGATGGAGTTCCCGGGCGCCTACGTCTTCGGCTCCAACGACTACTACGGCCCCAAGCTGCGCAATCCCGCCCGGTACCTGATCGAGAAGGTCCAGGGCCGCCACGGCCTGAACGGCAACGCGCCCGCCGTGGGAGCCGTCCACAACCCGTGGGAGGACCTGCGCGACGGTTTCGACGCCGCCGGCTGGCAGAACCTCACGAACACGCGCGGCACGCTCAAGGTCGAGGGCGTCTCCGTCGAGCTGACGGGACTGGACGACCCGCACATCAAGCGCGACCGGTACGCGGAGGTGGCCGGCGGCCCGTCCGGCACGGCCGACTTCTCGATGGGCGTCGTCCACGCCCCGTACCTGCGCGTCCTGGACTCCTACACGGCGGACGGCTACCCCCTGGTCCTGGCCGGCCACACCCACGGCGGCCAGCTCTGCGTCCCCTTCTACGGCGCCCTGGTCACCAACTGCGACCTGGACACGGACCGCGTGAAGGGCCTGTCCACCCACACGGCCGAGGGCCGCACCGCCTACCTCCACGTCTCGGCGGGCTGCGGCACCAACCGCTACACCCCGGTCCGCTTCGCCTGCCCGCCCGAGGCGACGCTGCTGACGCTGGTGGGGCGGGACTGACTCCGGGCGGGCCAGGGCGGGGGGGCAGGCAACGGGTACCGGGTAACGGCAACGGGTAACCCGCACGGCTCACCCACGTAGCCCGACATGTCTGGTCTGTCTAGCTTGAGCCCATGACAGCCCCGATACCCAGGGACATCCCGGACCTCCCCGCGATCCCGGGCCCGCCCACCCTGCTTCCCTCCCCCGTCCCGGCGACCGCCGTGATCACCCCGGTACGCCGCCCCCTGGTCGCCGCCTACCGGCTCCTCACGGCGCTGCTGGCCCTGACGGGCGTGACGCTCGAACTGGCGACGGGCGGCCCGGCCACGCGGACGGTCAGCCACTTCACGCTCCAGAGCAGCGTCCTGCTGACCCTGGTCATGCTCGCCTCCGCCCGCCGCGCCTGGTCCGCCCGCCGCCCCCTGCCGGGCGCCCTGACCGGCGCGGCCCTGCTCTACGTCGTCGCCGCCGGCCTCGTGCACCACCTGCTCCTGACCAACGCGTCGAGCCCCTTCGCGACCGAAGCGGTGGCCGCGGGGAACGGCTGGCAGGCAACCGCGACCCACATCCTCAACACGGCCGTCCCCGCCGCCGCGGCCCTGGACTGGCTCCTCCTCACCACCCCCGGCCGCCTCCACCTGCGCCAGGCCGCCGCGTGGCTCCTCTACCCCCTGGCCTACCTGACCTTCTCCCTGGCCCGCGGCGAGCTCCTCCTCCCCGGCACCGAGGACCGCTACCTCTACCCCTTCCTCGACGTCGACCAGCACGGCTACAAGGGCGTCCTCGGCAACGCCCTCCTGCTGGGCCTCTCCCTCTACGCCCTGGGCGTCCTCCTCGTGGCCCTGGACCACATCCGCCCGAACCCCCTGCGCCGCCGCTGGTAAACCGGATTTCGTCTCCGGCTCCGGGTGGGCTAAAGTAAACGACGTCGCCGCGAGAGCGGCGACGATCGGGGTGTGGCGCAGCTTGGTAGCGCGCTTCGTTCGGGACGAAGAGGTCGTGGGTTCAAATCCCGCCACCCCGACAGAGAAGTACCAGGTCAGGGGCCTGATCCGCAGCGCGGATCGGGCCCCTGAGTGGTTTCTGAGACATCTTGGGAGCCATTTGGGAGCCGAGTTCTGGAGACGGCTCCCGTGCTGCAACCTGCCACTGAGGTACCAGCCCGCACCAGCTCTCAATGTCGATCAAGGCACGAAGCGGGGACAAAGGGTGATCGTCCTGCGCATTGCATGCACTTCCCCGCAAGCCCCAGGGCGCATTTCGATCAAAATCCGACTAAGAAGCAACATGAGGCACTTCAACGGCACCTGAGATGCAAGGGTGTACTCGGATGTTGTGCGCCCATGTCGGGGCGTTCTTCCGACGATCCGTACGGGCTACCGAAGGATGCATCGGTACCTGAAGGATCGCGTTCCGCACTATGTGCCGAGTCGTTGCCGTACCGCCGAAGACTCACGCGCCGCGGGCTCGGTAGGCGGCTCGAAGGCGGTCGTATCCGCAGCTGCCCCAATCAAGGGGACCTGCAGGGTGTGACGGCGACTGACACCTCATAACGCAGGCTGTCTCGGCCCACCCGTCCACTAGGGCACCGATGGGGTGCCAGTGGCCCAGGCCGGCAGAGTCGGCCGCGAACAACGAGGTGCCGAATGGCTCGTTCCTCCTCCCCCGATGCTGCCCGCGCGTCGGGCGTGCACATCTCCATGAACAATGTCTACGACCGGCTCCGCAATCTGGAGCAGCAGGGCGTGGTGCACGAAACGGAGATCGCGGCACTCAAGGCCGCCAACGAGGAGCTTAAACAGCGGTTGCGCTCCGCGGAAGAACACCTTCGCTCCACCGAGAGGGAGCGCATGGTGGTGCGCATCTTTGTGGCGCTTCTCACTCTTGCTATCACGCTGATGCCGTTGATCACCGTCTGAGAGCTCCCGAACGCGAGGTGTCCCCCATGTCCGTGCCCACCACATCCGAGGCTCCCTACCCCCTTCCTTCGACGCCCGAGTGGCAGAAACGGTGGGTGGACGCCGTCCTGTCAACCGATGGGGTCAACGTCCCACGTGCCGCCCTGGAGAACATCGCCCCGTTCATCGTCCGTCCCAAGGAGATGGTGAGTGGACCTGGTGGAGACGGAATCCGGCGACTCAGGCAGGAGCGGTGCCGCTGGGTCAGCACTGATGCGGGGGACATGCTCATCGCCGTTGTCCGCATGCACGGCGTCGGCGGCGTGGTCTGGGAACACAACGAGAGGATCAGCTCGGCCTGGCACTCCGCCGCCGACCCGGCAGGCATCACAGGGCGCACTCTGCCTCGGGTGCGCCCCTGGGCACGGCTCACCGAGGACGGTGACGAGCGGATCTTCGCCGCACTAGAGAGCACCGTGCCAAACCGTGAGCAACTCGTCGCCAACACCGAGCTGGCCAGCAACATGCTAGAGATCCGCGACGGACTACGCTCGTACACCCTGTTGGAAGATCTGGCCCTTAACGGCCAGCAGGAACCTGGCATGTATGTGCCCCAGCACTACCGGCTCGAAGACCCACCGCCCGAGGAGGAGGGGGACAGCCCTGGCCTCCCAGCTGGATATTGGGGATGGATGGCGGTACGTGGGAACAATCGTAACAAGCGGCGTCAGGAGCTCTTCGAGATCACTTCGGCTGAGGTACTCACCGGAGTTCCGTTCAAGAAGCTAGGACAAGACCACCGGGATGGTATTGCAGTCAACCCCAATTACTGGCTGCGCGCCCTGTCAAGTCAGCTCAATAGGGAGTACGCCGAGGCCCGGAATGGCAAGAACCTGTTGGTCCGTGCACTCCGGGCCCGCCAAGTCGCAGAAGTAACCGCTCACCTGGTAATCGGCAGCCCGACACCGCACCGGCTGTTCAACATTACCCAGAGCAGCAACCGGCGCGACCATGTCCATCCACCGCTTGAGTTCGCCCCCAACGACCGGGCCCGCGCGCTGGGACGCAATGTCTTGAGTGCCTATGTAGCCGCAGGTGCACTCGACGAGAAAGTCGCGGACGTGCTCGCTGGCACAGCGCCTATCAACGAGTTGCCCGGTGTTCCCGAGGGCGCGAGCATCTCTACAATGCGGGACGCCCGCTCGATGCGGCTGCTCGCCGAGCTATTCCCAGCGGATGAGGCCAAACGCAAACTGGTCCGACGTGCGCTCAGCGAGGTCGCACCGTCTGATCTGAGGTTGGCTGACATCAACCGCCGCGCACGCGCCTGGTCAGCTTTGACCTCGCAGAGTTACCCGAATCCTTGGAACCCGCGGGTCGCTGAGGTCTTCCAACGTGATGCTCGTAATGGGTTCACATACTCTGGGCGCCTCCTGAATGAACTACTCGAAACGGCTGACGCCGATGACAATGCCTTTGAAGAGCTCATCGCGTTCCGAGCCCCGCACTGGCTAGCCGCCTTCGACCTCATCGATGCTGACCGCGGCTCCCTGTCAGGACAAAAGATCGACGACGATGACGGCGTCAAAGCCGATAGAGTGCGGCGCAGTGTCAAAAACAGCCTCAACGCTTTGCGGAAGAACCGGACCGTGGCCGTTGGATTGCTGCGGGAGCTCGCCGCCGCCATGGATGAGGGAGACCGCGAGCCCCGCCGCATTCTGGAGACAGGGAAGCCGGACGAAAAGGTAGCGAGCCGAGCCTGGTTCAATCGCGCCTTCCCGAAGGAGACCGGAAACCGAAGTTATCAGCGTGTGCGTCCAGAAGCAGTCCCTGAGGACGTCGAGGCGCAGCCTGTCGAAGAAACTCCAACCCAGACCGTAGATCGATTGGTCCAGAGCGTGGACGCCTGCATTCGCGATCTCACTGAGGGGGCGCGGAACCTCAGCTCTTCGCTAAGGCAGCTGGCGGAGAGCGCGCAGGAGGCTGGACTCGAGCACGCCCTCACGCAGCAACGGGCTGATGAGTTCACCCTCGCCATCACCAGGACGATGGGAAGGCTGCGAGCGGTCCCGGAAATGCTAGCGGGAATGAGCGACCCCGATTAGATCAAACTTGCAGCATTATTGAGTTGCTTGACGCGCTCGGAGCAGTCCATCAAGCATGCGAACCGGTGACGTAGGGCTCATCGATAGACGTGCGTCGAGCGCCATCTCCCACTGTTCGGTCAGCCCAAGCATGAGGCGTTTGCGCATGCCGGGCGTAACGTGGGCGTAGCGCGCCGAGACCGAGCCGTCGATGTGCCCCATGCGCTCGTCCATGAGGACCTTCTCCGTGCCGAGGTCCTCCATCACGGTCCGGTGGGTGTGGCGGAGGCCATGCGGCGTGAGGCCCCTGGCAATCGGGAGCCAGCAGGCGTCGGCGCGCGTACTGGCGCCACGTCCGCGTGCCGGGATGCCGGGCCACGGCTCGCCGAGCACCGGTACGGGCCGTGCCTCCTGCGGTGCCTTCTTCGGGTACCAGCCGGAGACAGCGGGGGTGAACAGCCATGTCGCAAAGCCGTTCCTGCGCCAGTGGGCCGCGTGCTCCGCCACCACGCCGCCTCGCACGAACCCGAGGTCCGCGACGGCCTTCTCGACCCGCACTCGCGTGGGTTCGGCAACTCGGTCCGGACGGTTCAGGACGTTGGACACCGTCCCTGTGGAAACACCGGCGAGGCGCGCGACGTCGACGAGCTTCGCACCCTGGTGGCCGCCCGTACGGGCCGGGCCCTGTCCCCGGAAGACGTAGGTCCTGCCGTGGCACGAGCAGGGCGTTGGCTTCGTACGGGCGACATGGTTGGCGACTAGGGCCGACAGCCAGTCCATGGAGTCGATGGTGCGATAGCTGTCGTCCTTCGGCGGGCAACGCACCAGTTCCCCTGAGTCGAGCTCGTACAGCTGCCACTCGACGCGGACGGCCCCGGGGCGCGCGTACGCGGTTTCCAGGCCCACGATTTCGCCCCAGCGCATGCCGGTGTATCCCTTGAGGACCACGGCCACGAACTCGTCGTCGCGGCCGGACAGCAGGGCGGCACGCTCGGCCGTCAGCAGGATGCCGAGCGGGTCGGTGACAACCTTCTCCGGGCCGCGGTCGCGGGAGCGGCCGGCGCGCTTGCCGCGCCCGCGGCGCCTGGCCGCCGGATTCGACGTGATCAGGCCCTCGTCGATCGCGTCCTCGAAAATCAGGTGGAGCGTCGAGCGCCAGGTCTTGACGCTGGAGGCCGCGTACAGGGCCTTCTCCTTCTTCTCCCACGCCTCGACGTCCCTGCGCAGGACGCCGGCGAGCGCCTTGTCACCGAACTCTGGGAGCAGGTGCTCCTCGATATGGCGCTTGTAGTTCTGCATGGTCGACGCGGCCAGGTCCTGGGCGTCGTACCAGCGGTTCGCGTACTCGCCGAACGTCTCCTGCCCGAGCGCCGGATCGTGCCAGTCGCCTCGCCGGTATTTGTTCTCGGCCTCACTCGCGGCGCGCTGGGCCTCGCCCTTGGCGGCGAACTTGATCGCCTTGCCGCTGTCATCGACGACCGTGAGGTGCTTGCCGGGTGCGATCTTGTACCGACCGCGCCAGTAGTTTCCGCGCTTCTCCGCGAAGCCCAAGTTCCGCTGCCCTCCTGTTGCTTCTGCTTGCTTCCGCTGCGGTACGGCTACGCAACGGCCCCGTACTGCTTCCGACGCGGCGGCCGGGCTTGCAGGCGAGTCGCCGGAGCGACCGGCGGGCGGCGCGACTGCACGGAGCCCTGCGAAGCAGGCGCGGGGGGCGGAGCAGCCGCTCCATCGACTGGCTGCGCGGGGCGGGCCGGCCGCTCCTCGTACAGGCGGACGATCTCCGCGAGATGGCCGGCGGTGAAGCGGTAGGCGCGGCCGACACGGGTGTGCGGAATGAGACTTCGCCGGGCCCGGTCCTTGACCCACCATGCTGAGCAGCCGAGCGCGTCGGCGATCTCCTCAGGGCGGTAGAGACGGGGCAGAGGGGTTTCGGCCGAATCGTGCGGAAGAGGCGCGCTCACGGACGAGGGCGAGTACCGGTGCAAGGGTTGGTGGCTCCTAGTCGCAGAGCGGCAGTGAAGCGGTGGGGGAGCTGGTCGACCGGATCAGACGGCGCCAGGCCCCTGGAGGATGGCCAAGGGCGAAACGTGCAGGGCCTCGGCGATGACGACGAGGTCGTCGACGACGCAACGCCGCTGAACGCGTTCGATTCGGGACAGCATCGTGTTGGACATCGGATGCCCAAGGGCAGTCACGCGGTCAGCCAACTGATGCTGGGCGAGACCGCGTTCGGTGCGGAGGATTTCGATAGTGCGGGCGGCCCTTATTCCTGCCGGACCTATTTTCAGAGAACGTGCTGCCATGGCTCCAAGTTGTAGCTTGCATTCGCCGGTTTGGTGAACCGGCGATCGTCGGCTATGTTGCGCCCGCTCCGACGGCGAGCAGGGCACTACTCCTATCCTTCACGTCCAGGGCGCGGCCTCAGCTCATGTACCTAGATGTGCTTCTGACGTGGGGTGTTGTGTTGTAGCTTCCCCCTCGGAAGCACGTCAACGGCTTCTCGATGTGATGCTTCCGGCTCGTCCGGAAGAGCAACTATTTGGCCAACCGACGATCGTGGCCTAGCGTTTTAGTGCCGCTCGTCATCCAGCCTGATTCCCTCGTCCTTTCTGCCGTCAGAAATTGCGCCGGATCGGGCTGGACTTGCGTGGCCTGGGTGTGGCTATGTTGACGACACCCCCGGAAAACGCAGTCGGCTCTTGGCGCGCCCCGCGCCAACTGCCCGACCCCGCCGTTCGAATCCCGCCCCGACCGACGGTGAGCCGTGGGGTCCGCCCACAAGCCACCGAGTGAGGACCGCCCCTCTTGGCACGAATCCGCACCATCAAGCCCGAAGCCTTCGTCTCCGAGTCCCTGGCCGCCGTCACCCTGCCCGCCGAGCGCACCTTCTTCGGTCTGCTCACCCAGGCCGACGACCAGGGCCGCCACCGCGACCACGCCGCGATCATCGCCGGACAGCTGTGGGTCCTGCGCCCGGAGCACACGCCCGCCGACGTCGAGAAGGACCTCGCCCAGCTCGCCGACGCCGGCCTGATCTGCCGCTACAAGGGCCCGGACGACAAGCGCTACCTGCACATCGTCACCTGGCGGCAGCATCAGAAGATCAACCGGCCCAGCGTGAGCCGCCTCCCCGCCTGCCCGCACCACGACACACCGGCCGGCACGACGCCAGGAGTCGCCGCGCCGGCTGCGGGGGCCGGCATCACGGAGCCCGCACCGCAGCCTCACGGAACCCTCCGTGAAGGCTCTGGGCAGGTGCGCGAGTCTGCGGTGGATCCCGCCGCCGATGGCGAAAGTGCAGGTCAGGGCGATTTCACGGAGCCCTCCGTGAGGGAGCAGAGAGGGCCCGGTGCGGGAGCGGTGACGCCTCACGGTCTGGATCTAGGACCTAGGATCATGGATCTAGGAGATACCCCTTCGGGGGGCGCGAGCGCCCCCGCATCCGCCACCGTCTCGACCCAGCAGCTCATCGCCGAGTACGCCGCCGCCTGCGCCCACCGTCCGCCCAAGGACGTCCTGGGCCATCTCGGCCGGGAGGCGCGCAAGCTGCTCGACGAGGGCATCGCTCCCGCCCACATCCGGGCCGGACTCGAACGGCACCGCGCCAAGGGCCTGCACCCCAGCACCCTGCCCAGCCTCGTGCACGAGGCCATGAACACGACCCCCGCCGCGCCGGTTGTCTACAGGGCGTGGACAAACCCCACCGACGTCGAAGCCGCCTTCGGAGGTGAACTCTGACCGCCACCCTCACCCGAGAGCCCCACCGGGTCGGCCCGCTCGCCGACCGGCTCAACGGCATCCTCGCCAGCCGCGGCATCGACCCCTCCACCGCAACCGCCGAGGAGGCGCACGCCGAGCCCGTCACCGCGCTGGAGCTCGCCGACGCCCGGATCCCCGCCCGCTACCGCCGCACCCTGGCCGACCACCCGCAGGTCACCGCCTGGGCCGACGAGATCACCCGCGTCGGCCGCCCCGGCCCCGGCGGACCCGGCATCGCCAAAGGCCCGTCGCTGCTGATCGCCGGCCCCACCGGCACCGGCAAGACCCACCAGGCATACGGCGCCGTCCGCGGCCTCCTCGCCCGCGGCGTCCGCTTGCGCTGGGAGGCGACCACCACCGCCGACCTCCACGCCCGCCTGCGCCCCCGCGCCGGCCACGACACCGAACGCGATCTGCAAAGCCTGGCCCGGAGTCCGCTGCTGCTCCTGGACGACCTCGGCGCGGCCAAGACCAGCGAGTGGACCGAGGAGCTGACCTACCGGCTGATCAACCACCGGTACGAGCACCTTCTCCCCACCCTCATCACCACCAACCTCCCCACCGCCGAGCTGCGCACCGCCCTCGGCGACCGCGTCGCCTCCCGCCTCGCCGAGATGACCGAACGCGTCATCCTCACCGGCCCCGACCGACGCCGCCACCCGGCCTGACCTTCCACGAGGTCCGGCCGCCGCACGGCCAGACCCGCAGTGCGCAGCCGTCCGGAAACGGGGACCGGCCTCGTCACCATCGGGGACCGAGCCAGGGGACCGGGGACCGGTCCCCAACAGCATGGGGACCACCCGGGACCGACACAGCGACCACGCGGGGACCGGACGTCCCAGCCGGGGACCGGTTCCCACCAAACAGCGAACGGTCCCCGTTCGATCCGGGGACCGGTCCCCAACGGACCTATCGGATACGGGAACCGGTCCCCTGCAAAGCAGCAGGTCACCGCCCTACAAGGCCGCGGAAAGCGGTCCTGCGATGCGGCCGTAAGTCGATTACCGGGGACCGGGGCCACGTGCCCCCGCCTTTTCCAGGACCGGCAAACCGGCGATCGACAGCACGCGGTCCCCGAACGTGATGAGCCACAGGAACCGGGGACCGGTCCCCGCCCTGAGCCCGATCCGGCGCACGGGACCACCCCGCACCGTCCCGCACCCCAGTCTTCCCTCCATGCGAGTCCCGCCGACCGCAGCACGAGACACGGCCCAAACCACCCGCCCAGAGAGAGTCCATGCACCAGGCACAGCACGAAACCGCCGACGACACGCGCCCGAAGACCACCGCCCTGGCCCCAGGCGGAGCAAGTTGGAGGTCCGGACACTCCCCCGCAGGGGGTGCGCCCGAACCCGACCCCGCCCCGGGGGTGGCGGGGCCCGTCCGGCACCAGGGGGCGCCGGGCGGGAAGGCTGCGGCCGAGGGCGGACCGCAGCCGGGCAGGGCCCGTCCGAAGGGCAAGGCCAGGAAGGGGAAGTCGCGTCCGCGCGACAAGAAGCAGCGCCCCGCCCACAGCGTCCGCCTCAACGAGCACGAACTCGCCATCATCCGATCCGGCGCCGAGCACGTCGGCATGAGCGTGGCCGGGTTCCTGGCCTACTCCGCCCTGGCCGCCGCCCGCGACCAGTCCCGCACCGCGGCCGCCATCGCCACCGAGCGCGATGTCCTGACCGCGCTGTTCGGCGTACGCCGCCAGCTCGGCTGGGCCGGCAGCAACGTCAACCAGATCGCCAAGGCCCTCAACTCCGGAGCCGACGCGCCGCACTTCGCCGCCACTCTCGACGGTCTGCGACGCGCCGCGCAGGCCGTCCAGCGGGCGGCCGACAGGATCACCAGCCGGCGGGAGGACGAGGCGGCTTGATCCCCCGGATCCACCAGCAGGGCAGCAACACCCTCGGCCTCCTGCACTACCTGTACGGCAAGGGCACCCACGAGGAGCACGTCGACCCGCACCTGGTCGCCTCCTTCGACAACATGGCCCCCGACCCCGGCCGCGACTCCTCGGTGACGAAGAAGAACCTGCAGCACCTCCTCGACCAGCCCCTGTCCCTCCTCGGCTCCGGGCAGCGCCCGGACAAGCATGTCTGGCACTGTTCCGTGCGCGCCGCCCCCGACGACCCGGTCCTGTCCGACGAGCAGTGGGCCGAGATCGCCCGCCGCATGGTCGCCGCCACCGGCATCGACCCCGGCGACGGGGCCGGCTGCCGCTGGGCCGCCGTCCGGCACGCCGACGACCACATCCACATCATCGCCACCCTCGTCCGGGAGGACGGCCGCCGCCCCGACCACCACCGCTCCGGCAAGCGCGCCCAGGCCGAGTGCCGCTTGATCGAAAAGGAACTCGGTCTGCATCAGGTCGCCCCTGGGGACGGCACCGCCGCCAAGCGGGCCACCAGTGCGGAGCGCCACAAGGCCGAGCGCCAGGGTCGCGAGCGCACGGCGCGCGAGGAACTGCGCGAGTCCGTACGTCGTGCGGTGGCCGGCGCGACCGGCGAGGAGGAGTTCTTCGACCGGCTGGCCGCCGCCGGTGTGCTGATCCGGCAGCGCGTCGCGCCCTCCGGTGACCTGCTCGGCTACAAGGTCGCCCTCCCCGAGGATCGCAACAAGGACAGTGAGCCGGTCTTCTACGCCGGTTCCACACTCGCACCCGACCTGTCCCTGCCCCGCATCCGCGAACGCTGGGCCCTTCCCGCGGAGGCTGTCGCCTTGGCAGACAGCTCTGGGCCGGAGGAGCCCGCCCTGCCGTCGGTGACAGGTCCCGCGTTCGCGCGGCGCAGGGCTACCGCCGCCGCGTGGCAGACCCTGCTGCTCATCGATCATGGCGATGACGGCACAGCGGCAGCCCAGATCGCGGCCGCAGGGGAGATCCTGGACGCGCTCGCCAAGACCTCCGCCGCCCACACCCGCGCTGAACTCCGTGAGGCGGCCTTCGCGTTCGAGCGGGCCAGTCGCTCCCACATTAGGGCCGTACGGGGGCACGATCGCGCTCTGCGCCAGGCCGCCCGCGATCTCGTTCACAGCGGGCCCGCCCTCGGTCGCGGCGAAGACGGCGCCACGACCGCCATGCTCATCGACATGGCCTTCTTCCTCGCCAGCGCAGCGGCGAACTGGCACGCCAAGAAACACCACAGCCAGCAAGCCGCCGCCGCTCAGCAAGCTGCCGAACACCTTCGCGCCGCCTACCAGGCCGCTGCGGCCGAGTCCATGACCGTCCTCCGCCAGCGCGGCCATCGTCTGCCCCCGCGTCTTCGGCAGCGGCAGGCCGACCTTCTCCAGCAGGTGCTGCCGGAGCTGGCCGAACAGGTCCTGGCCGAGGGCGGCTGGCCTGCCCTGGCCGCCACCCTCGACGACGCCCGGAGAGCCGGCCACGACCCGGCCGCCCTGCTGAGCGAAGCCGCCCGACGGCGCGAGCTCGACAGCGCCAGCTCCATCAGCGACGTCCTCGTGTGGCGTCTGCGTCGCAGTGCCCACCTGCCCGCACTACCCGAAAGCCCCCACGACGCACTCGCCCGACGCAACCGGCGCACACCGTCCCCAGCCCCCACCACACCAGCGGTGGCCAGTGCGGTGAACGACTCCAGCCGCTGGCGCTGACCGGCGGAAAAGAGCGAAACGTAGACGACGGTCGCCGGTTGAGCAAACCGGCGGCCCTCCGGACCATTGATGCCTGCACCCACCCGACTCCCGTACAGGAGCACCCGTATGCCCGAAACCGACATCCGACCCGGTCGGGGGCGCTCGCGGCCACAGACCATGCATTGGTCGTCCTACAGGTAGTCGAGCGGTTCGGCGGCGTAAGTGCCGTCGCCGAACGGAGCATCGGTCAGCTCGAAGCGCTGCGGGTGCCCTCCGTCCAAGCGGTGGGTGAT
Organism: Streptomyces sp. NPDC058796; assembly: GCF_042745235.1. Classification (NCBI taxonomy): domain Bacteria; kingdom Bacillati; phylum Actinomycetota; class Actinomycetes; order Kitasatosporales; family Streptomycetaceae; genus Streptomyces; species Streptomyces sp. NPDC058796. Next base: position 524,110 of record NZ_JBHYOP010000003.1, on the reverse strand, counting down.
GACGGTGCCGGTGGGCCAGGTCGTCTCGTACTGCTCCGGGCTGCCGTGAGCACCGGCGGTGCGCAGCAGGGTGTAACGGCGGAGCGTGCGGGCTCCTCCTACCGAGATGCTGTTTTTGCTCTCTCCGGATTCTCGGACGCGCATCCGCTGCCACGTGGCGGTGACACCCGCGAGTACTCCGGCGCCGACGAGTGAGCTGACCAGACCGGGCACATCGATGAACTGCGACATGGATACGGGCCTCACTCCGAGGTGCGGGCGGAGTGGACGGCGTCGCGGGCGGGAAACACGGATGACCTCCAGAGAGTCGGTACGGCCCGCTTCTCCGACGGGCCGCGCCGACTCTGTAGGAGCGGGGGGTTAGACGCGCAACCCCCTAAGTTCTGCGTCATTTGCCGTCTCTGTCCGAGGTGTCGAGGTTCACGAGGGCACGTCGTCCTCGCCGAGGGCCACGGCCTGTCCGTCGCTGAGTTCGCCTACTCCGTCACCAGCGATTCCTGGCGGCCGTGCCTGAGCGTGCGTCTGGCCGGCATCCGGCCGACGCATACTCCGACGGTCCTGATCACACGCGGACAGCTGCCCGCACAGCTGATAAAGATCATTAATATGCCGCAAGGTGAGTGAGAAAAGGCATTTCGGCTGCTGGTAGCCCTGCTTGGAGTGACCGACAAGCGCCGCCGGGAGCGGTTCTGCGCCGCCGGGCGCCCCCATGACTGGCACCGACCAGTCCGGAATCAGCCCGGTGCATTCGGGCTGAACCGCAGGGCGTCGAGCCCTAGACTTCGCCAGGGAACGCCGACGACGTCCGGCCGTTGCGCGCGCCCGCGGGGAGGAGATCGCATGCAGGACCCTTCGGACTCGACGGAGAGAGCCGAGCCTGAGGAGAACGGCCGGAGCAATACCGCCGACTCACCTGTTGTGGACGATCCGACGTCCGACTCGGACATCGACTCGACGACGGCATCGACGGTCCTGGTGGAGGTACTCCCAGGGGTGGCTCTCGTCGCCGGTGAGGTCCCGCCGGAGCTCAAGCCCGATCTGATCGACTTCGGGATCGTGCCGGCTGCCGACCGTAAGCAGATCTCAGCGATCCTCGCCTCGATCGGGAACGCGACGACCGTGGCCGGCAATCTCGGAAACGCGTTCGCCGGCGTGCAGGGGCTCTACAGGATCAGCGACGCGACACAGGCCCTGCTGAGGAGCGGCGCGACGCTCGCCGTCAAGGACGGCGCGAACCTCGGAACAGTGATGGTTCCTGGCCGCTTCATCGCTCAGGCCCGCTTCATCCCCGTGACCGCGGTGAGCAAGGCGCAGACCGCGGCCTCGATCGGGCCGGCACTGGCCATGGTCGCCCTTCAGATGACGCTGAGCGAGGTCACGGGCCTCGTCAGGACCAACCTCGCGCTGACAAGCCAGGTCCTCACCACCATCCGCAAGGATCAGTGGGCCGAACTGACGGGGCTCGTCGCCGCCATCGATCGCGCGGTCGACCAGGCGCGAGAGATCGAATCCGTCCCGACGTCCCTGTGGGAGGACGTCGCGGGCAGTGGAGCGCTGCTGCAGAAACAGCTTGAGCTCTACCAAGGGAACGTCCGCGACCACGTCAGGCAGATCGGTCGGTCCGACGCACGCAGCCACCGTGAGTATCTGCAAACGAACGCCGAGGCGATCGTCTTCGACGCCTACGCCCTCCTGTCCTCCGTCAAGGCATGGACCGGGTATCACGCGCTCCGCGCCGCAAGGGCGAGAGCCGCCGGCCGCGAAGACGCCGCCGAGGCGCAGTACGCCGAGGTCATCGCGCGCGACACCCGCGCGGAGTTCGACTCCGCTCTCGCCGAGACGACGAGCCTCGTCGACGCGCTGACGCGGGAGCTGCGGATCATCGCCGAGCTCCCCGGACCCGACGCATGGCCGCTGCCGGGGAAGCGGAAGGACATGAAGGCAGCCCGCGAAGCCTCCGCCCGTCTTCTAAAGGCGATCGAGCCTCTTGCCGATGCTCTCCATCCGCCGGCCCCTCCGCTCGAGGCGCCGGGCGTCGTCTGCGTACCCGAATCGCTGGATCTCGAGCCGTACCTTCGCATCCTGCGATGGCTCCTCGAGGACGGTGAGACCCTGCGTGCCCTCGGCTTCCCCGACCAGCTCGATGCCCTCGGTCCGATTTCTGCGATCGTCGGCGGAGCGAAGGAGAAGTTGGCGGCAGCGAGGGACAGGGCCGCGGCAAAGACACTGGTCGCCGTCACGGATCGCCGCATCATCACGGCCAAGACAAATGCCTTCCTCGAGCAAGCCGAGATCCGTCAGGATATTTCGATCGACCAGGTGCGATACGTTCGAGCAGCGACCGCACAGGACAGAGGCGGGCGCTTGGCGATCGACCTCATCACGCGCGACGAGAACATCCGGTGGCTCTTCCCCGCTGACATCGGCAACGCTCAAGTGGACGGGCTCGCCGCCGTGCTTGCCGAGTCGATGACGATCCCGGACGGTGAACGCGATGCGCTTCAACGGCGGCGTCACGCCCCCATCGAAGCGGGCGGTGAGGGCGAGAGTACTGGCACGAGGTCTACCGAACCGACTGGATCCGAGTTCGCGACCTGCGATGCCGATTAGGCCCCGAGCCGATTGACCAGTTCGTGGCCGGGACCGATACCGGGTCGACTCCGGCACCGAGTGAGGACGGGTACGAGACCAGTGGAAGAACAGCGCTGCGAGGAGTGCGGCAGCAGGGTCGTCATCGGGCTGGGATGCGAGTGCCGGCCGGGTTCGTCCGCGTCGGCACCCCCGCGTCAGGTAAGTACGTTCGTGAGGCAGGAGTGGCGTTCCCACCCGGAGGACACGATCCTGATCTCCCCGGCGCAGTACGCGCACAGGCCCGGCTGGTGCGACCACATGACCGAGGACGACGTAAGACCGCCGGGCTGGGGATGGATCCCGAATCCGCCACCCGGGCTCTGGGACCGGTTGAGCACCACGTTTCCCGCGACCGCCACGGCGGGCAATCCCGGGCGGCAGGCCGTGCGGCGGTGCACCACCTGCCTGGCGAACCTCTCTCGGGGCTGACCACACACTGCGGGTGCCGCTCCGCCCTCACCCCGACGGTGCGGCCGCCCATCCCGGCGGCCACACCCGTCCCCGCCTCAGTAGGTGATGACGAGCCGTACGGAAGGACGGTCGATCACGGCTCCTTCGGTGAGGTCGCTGTCCGGTGTGTCCGCGGGGTAGGCGGTGAGCACGGGTTCGGCGGTGCGGGCCGGGCTCCAGGCGTGGATCTGCGTGCAGAGCCGCTCGGCGAGATCGGTGCCGGCCGGGCCGTAGCCGACGGCTCCCAGGCGGAACCGGGTTTCGCCGTCCGGGTTTTCGGTGGTCCGTTCCAGGGTGAGGTACGCGATGGAGTCGCCCTCGACGAGGGCGGGGCTGAGGGCGGGTGAGGCGGGGCGGTGAAGACCGGCCTCCATCGCCGCGGGGTTCACGGTGATGCGACAGGTCGGCCGCTCGGTGGCGCTCAGGCGCAGCCAGACGCCGTCGAACGACTCGACGGGGCCGACCGTCGCATCGGTCCAGACGACCGATTTCGATCGGCTGAGGCTGTCCCGCAGGAGTTCCGGGGCGATGTCCTGGTCCTGGTCCTGGTCCCAGTAGAGCCTGACGAGTCGGTTGTCGTCGATGTAGTTGTTTCGCTCTCCGTCCTGGCCGATCACCGGGAGGAAGCCACACATCTTCACGGAGTCGGACCGCATCCGCGTATCCTCGCGGCGGAAGGCCACGGACCTGGACAGTCCGCGCCATCGCAGCGGGACCACGAGGCGTCCGCCGACGGCGAGTTGGTCCCACCAGGTACCGGGGAGGTCCCACATGCCGACGGCGGCGATCACGCGGTCGTAGGGGCTGGACTCCGGGGCGCCGAGGGCGCCGTCCCTCGTGACCACGCGTACGTCCCCGTATCCGTTCGCGTCCAGCATCCGGCGGGCGTAGGCGGTCACGTCGGGGTCGATGTCGCAGGTGGTGACATGTCCCGACGGCCCGGTGAGGTACTTGAGCAGGGCGGCGTTGTAGCCGGTGCCCGCCCCGATCTCGAAGACGTTGTCACCTTCACAAACCGCGAGCTGGACCAGCATGAAGTGCACGACGTCGGGCTGGGAGGCGCAGCTCAGCGGGAGTGCGTCGACGTCGGGGTTCTCCTTGATCGTCACACTCTTGTTGGCGTACGCCTCCTCGAGGGGCACGTCGGGGAGGAAGGTGTGGCGCGGTACGGTCCGCATGGCGGTGTCGACGCGTGCGTCGCGGACGCCGATCGTGTCCTCCTTCACGATGGCGTCGACCAGGCGGTTGCGCAGGTCCTCGGGGGATGCGCCGGTGGTGGTGTTCATCGCGTCCTTCCGGAAGGTGCCCGGCCGTGCGTGCGGCAGGGGTAGATCGTACTCATGTGTTCTGGTATGCGGTGGGTTCGCGGGTGTCACCCCGTCAGGAGCAGGCAGCGGTCCCAGGGGGTGGTGATCGCCGTGTCGGCCGGGTCGGTGAGGCGGGTCAGGTGGATGCCTGCCGTGCCTTCCATCAGACCGGCGTCGTGCGGCAGTCCGCGCTGGGCCAAGTGGTCGTCGAGCCGGGCGGTCAGGTGGGGAATCCGTGACGCGAGTTCGTCGTCGACGGCGTCGGCTGCGGCACGGAAGACGGTCTGTGTGAGGCCCGCCCAGCCGTGGCAGAGGGATGCGTCGGTGAGCTGGGCGAGCTGCGCGTCGTCGGTCACGCAGCCGACCAGGGCGTGTTCGGCCTGGCGTTGCCGGTCGTGGTCGCCGAGGGCGAGGCCGGCGAGTTGTTGGGCGCGGGCGATGCCGGGGATGCCGTAGCACCAGGACGGGCGTGTCGGGCCTGGGTGTCGGAGCTCGCCGCAGCTGTGTTCGGCTCGCGTGATCAGGTCCGGCCACCAGGCACACGGGCCGGAGCCGGTGCGCCAGCGGTCGAACCAGTCACAGATCCGGATGACCGCTTCCGACTGTCCTGACACCGCATGGCCGTGGCGCAGTGCCGTGGCCAGCAGCGCCAGCGGTCCGGCGATGCCGTGGGCCAGGCCGAGATTGCCGTGTCCGCCGGGCCATCGCGGCGACGGCCGCAGCTCGGGGCTGTCGCCTGTCCACCAGCCGGGCAGGGGGTGCGCGTCGGTGGTGATCGGTTCGGTCAGCCGCACCAGGTAGGCGAGAACGTCCTGAAGTTCTGCCTTGTGGCCGCGGTGCAGGTGGTAGGCGCCCAGTCCGGTCAGTCCGCTGATGAGGTCGTACTCGCCCAGGGTGGGCAGCGTGCCCCGGTCGATGCGGGCGTGTGCCCGCCTGAGACGGTGGCGGGTGACGTCGGCGAGGTGGGTGTCCAGGGTCGCCAGGGCGCGGGTGGCGGTGCTCGTGTGCGTGAAGCTGAGGACGTACGCGACTGCCGGGGCACCCTCGTAGAGGCCGCACGCTTCGGGAGCGGCCTGGATCGGGCCCTTGACCATGGCGGCGGCCCAGGGGCGGAGCGCGTCCCTGTCGTCGTCCTCGCCAGTGTGGGCCCGGACGGCGTGCAGCAGGGCGACTCCCGCCGCGCCGAAGTACAGCGACTGACCCCATCCGGGCCTGGTGGCTGTGGGCGGCGTGTCGTGGTTCATCAGTGGCTCTCCCCCGGCCAGGCGGCCCATGCGATGGCGGACTGACGGGCCAGGCGGCGGCAGATCGCCTCCTCCTCCCGGTCCGGACCGCGCAGGCGGTTGTGGTGCATGTGCAGCAGGGACTCCAGAACGGAGTCGAGGTCCATGCCGGCCGCGAGGCTCTCGCGGTACAGCGCCAGGGCGGCGGCGCGGTGGTGCCAGGCGTGGGCGAGCGTTTCGCCCCAGCCGCGGGCCCGGGGCGTGGTGCGGCGAACGAGTTCGATGGCCTGGTCGCTGACGCCTCGCTCGACGCGAGCGGTTGGAGCGGGTCGGTCGGCCAGCCACCGCATGCCCTTTTCGGGGCCCAGCAGGCCGCAGACGATGTCCACCATGCCGACCGCTGCCAGCGCGCTCCCGCCGATGCCGCCGGCTCCCCGGCCTTGGAGGGCTGCGAGGGCGTAGGCCGAGTCGGCCGTGAACACGGCCTCGGCCCTGCGCATGGCGGCGCCGGGGCCGTAGCGGCCGGTCTCCGGGGTGTACGTGTCGAACACGAGCCTGCTGCTGAGCCCGTCGCGGCGCAGTTCGGCGGCCCAGCCGGCGACCAGTTCGGTGTAGGCGGCGTACTGCCCGGGGCTGCGGGTGCGGATACGCAGGCGCAGGTGATCGAAGTCGTGCGGGGTGCGGTACCGGACGAACCACCACTCGGGTGTGCCCGGGAGCCTGGCGGCAAGCCGTGTGAGGTGGGTGCCGATCAGTTCCTTGAACTGGTCGGGGTGGGTGTAGATCTTCGCGTTGAGCCAGGGTGCCCGCACCGCTCCGGGTACGGTTCCGAGGGTGCCGTTGGTCAGCGTGGGGAGGAAGCCGGAGAGCGGGTCGGGGGTCGGCGGGCGGGTGCTGGTCATCGGCAGGGCGATCTCGTGGACGTGGCCGCCGGTCCAGCCATAGCTCTCCTCGGGCGGCGCCTCGGTGAGCACGGCCTGGCCTTCCCGATCCAGGTGGGCGCGCAGGACCGCGGTGTGTGCCGGTACGTCGAGTTGGAGCCGCCGTGTCCGGTCGTCCTCCCTCAGCTCGACGGCGCCGTGGCAGTGCCACCGCTTCCGCCACCGACCGAGGGCGTCCGTCCACTCCTGCGTGTCCGCGCCGTGGCCTGGAAGCGCGTCGGCGGTCAGGTTCCAGCGGCTGGGAGAGAGGATCACGCGCCCGTGACGGACGCGGGGCAGGAACGGCAGCCGTGCGCCGTGTGGCCCCCAGTCGAAGCCGGTCCAGGCGGGGCCGAAGGCGCGGGTCAGGTGCGCCAGGAACCGGGCCAGGGGCGGGGGTTGCTTGTCCAGGGCCACGGCGTGGAAGACCTGCGGGTCCACCACGCGGCGGCGGGAGATGCTGACGAGGTACAGGCGGCTGTGCGTCGCGGTGACCGCGAGGTCGTCGACGTCGACGAGTGTCGGCGCGGTGTCGTCGGGGCCGCGGTGCTCGCCCAACGGGATCACGTGCGGGAGATACGCGGGGACGCGGGCGACGTTCTCGGTGTGCGGGTACAGCGGCGGGAAGGACAGCTGCGCGGTCAGTGCGTTCTCGACGCCCGCCGGGACCTGGCGGTAGACCTCGTCGAGCCCCGTTCCAGTGGCGACCGGGGTGAACCGCGACGTGAGCGTTCCCGCGGCGCGGGCCGGTGTGACGGTGAGCGTGAAGTCCCCGCACTCCAGAGCGGCCAGACTGTCGGCGTGCAGGCGCGCGCACATCTCCACGTGGGGCGGTGCCTCCCCTCCGGTCGGCTCCCCGCCGGCCACGTGGTCGATCAGGTCGCCGGTGAGGACGATCTCCCTGCTCCCGTCGGCCAGCGCCCGCCAGGCCAGCGCCAGCAGCCGCTCGTCACGCTCGGAGACCTCCGGGGGCGGCGCGGTCATACGGCTGCCGGGATACTCGGCCGGGTAGCCGAGCCCGGACGCCGGGTCGACGACCTCCTTCACCGGCACCAGCGTTCCGGTGCCGTACCGCTCCCAGAACGCGACCTGGTACTCCTTCCACACGCCCTGACCCGACGGCCGACGCGTGAGCCGCAGCAAGGCGTCGGCAGCCTTCTCCATCTCGAACGCGACGCTCTCGGGGATCCGCACCTCGGCGTCCAGGCTCAGGTCGACGGCCAGGGGGCTCCGGCCCGCGTCGGAGAGCCGACGCAGCCGACCGGTGAGTTCCTCCCGAACCCGCCCCTGCCCGTTCGCAGGGCACCGGTTGTGCTTGTGCACGGCACGTCGCACCGATTCCAGTTCGCGTAGAACCCGCGCGGCCTCCGGCACCGCGCTCGCGTCCGCGTCGTACAGCCTCTCGACCAGGTGGGACAGCGGGTCGGTTTCGGTCATCGGTGCACGCAGGCTGGTGACCAGGAACTTCTCGCGCACCAGCGAGCCGAGCAGCCTGCTGACGTTCTGCGGCTCGGTCCGGGGAAAGGAGGCCGTCAGCTGCTCGGCGAGGGCGGCGAAGCGCACCGGCCCGCGTGCCAGGTTCTCGATCATGCGGACCGCACCAGTGCGCCGGACAGTGGCTCCCATCGGTCCGCCATGCGGGACGTGCAGGCGCTCGCCGCGGCGCGCCGCGAGATTGCTGAGGACCACGTCCAGGCGCTCCAGCAGCGCAGGACACGCCTCCAGCCGGGCGATGACGTCGTCCAGCCACTCGGTGTCCACCCGCGCCACGGCCCGGTGCTCCTCGCCCCACCTCATGTACGGCACGGAACCCACGCTGACCGGGGCCACCCCCGCGAACAGACCGAACGGCGTCGGCCGCCCGGTCGCGCGCAGCACATAGCGCACGGTGGCCATGGCGACGCGCCGGACCTGCTTGGGGCGGACCGGCTGCCCGGTGCAGATCACGTCGACCCGCGTGGCGAGATCGCCGCTCGCCTGCCGAACGGCGTCGGTGAACCGCGCGTCGGTCCACACCTGCCGTAGCCATCTGCCGCACGCGTCCGTGTCGGACGGATCGGGCCACCATCCCGGCAGACCCGTCAACGGCATCGCGGCGGCACGGAGCAGGGCCGTGCCCGTGTGCCGGTAGTACTTTTCGTGGCTTCCCACCCAGTGCCTCCGCCATCAGTGCTGTGAACGGGCGGGGTCGGGGGCGGCAGCGCCCCCGACCCCGTGCACGAGCCTGCCGTCAGACGGCGCTCGTGCAGGACGAGGCACAGGTCGACTTGCATCCGTCACCGGTGCCGCACGCCTTGGGAAGCAGGTCGGCGTCGACCTCCGTGACAATGGTCAGGTCGACGTCGAACGGGTCCGCGGACACGTCGGGGACGACCGTCGCGACGGACGCCTCGGTGGTGGTCGGCGGGATCGGGGTGAGCATGGTCGCGGTCATCGCGCTTCCTCTCCTGTCGGAAGGTGCCGAACGGTTCGTCGTGCTGCCCGGCTCGTGCGCGGCACCGCCGCGCGGCCGGGGTCGTGCGTTCGCACCCTGCGGTGCGGCCCCTCTCCGGCTGATCGGATTCCGTGGGGGAGATGGATTCGGAGCATCCGGAGAGGGGGGCCTGGAACGCGGGCCAGTGCTACCGGAACTGGCCCGCGTAGAACGTGGTCAACGTGGTGCCGGTCACCAGGACGGGCAGAAACAGCACCTGGAAAGCGCCGAACCCGAACCGACGGGCGTACGCCACCGGATGCCGCAGCACCCATCCGACCTGGTCCAGCAGCTGCCGGAGCGACCGTTGCCGCGCGGTGGTCATCACGCCGCCGGCCTCCGTAAGGCCATGGAGCCGGCAGCGTCGACGACCGCCCACGGCGTCGTGGTCAGCGCACCGGTCCGGGCCTGCCAGGCGGCGAGGTTCGTCCGGTCCTCCTCCCGGTGGGCCGGCATCACGAGCAGCGGGGTGACGATCCCGCACGTCCTGTGTGGTGCGGCCTGCCTTGCACTGCTGCTCATTCCGCGTTACCTCCAGCCGGGTGGGCCGAGACGCCAGCGACCGGCGCCTCGACGTAGAGCCTCGCCGGGGGCGTTCGGCGGCGGTACGCCGTCAGCACGCCGTTCGTCCGCCGTCCGACGGCGCGCGGAAAGGCGGAGGTGCGGCGTACCGCCGCGGCTCATGCATGGCGAGGCTGATCCGTCCAGTGCCTACCGGAAACGAGATGCGGCGATGGACGCGGTGGGCGAAGAGAATCTCTGCAGGCAGACACCACTACGGCGTCACTGGGTGAAGCTGGCCGACTGCGCCGAGCCTTCAAGCCTCGCGCGCAGGCGTGTTCGCGAGGCCCTCGACGGACTTGCCCTGCCGGAGCGGGTCGACGACGCCGTTCTGGTCGTCTCGGAGCTCGTGGGCAACGCGGTCAGGCACACGGCCGGCGGACCGGACTGCATGTGCGTGGAGGTCTACCGGAACGTGGCGGCGCTACGGGTCCATGACGCGGGACGGGATGTCTCCAGGGTCCGGGCACGGTCCGCGGAGGTGTCATCGGGTGAGTTGACGGGCAGCGGTCTTGGTCTGCTGCTCGTCGGGGAGTTGGCCTCTGGGTGGTCGGTCCGTCCGACCGCTGTCGGCAAGGAGGTGGTCGTGGCTCTTGCCCTGGGCGCCGGTGGGCTACCCGAGCGGGACGTCGTTGCGCACATCCCAGCGGTACATCCGCCCCTCACGCCGGAGCTCCACCAACTGGAAGGCGGGCACGAGAAGTTCGACGGCCGCGAGCGCGCGAAGCCGTGAGACCGCTGCGACAACGGGTGCGGCGGGGCGCTGACGGTTGTTGTAGGCCAGGCTCAGGTGCGGTCGGAAGGCGGACGTCGGCTTCTTCGGAGCCAGACCGACGCTGCTCCCCGCCTTGGCCAGCGCGTGGTGCAGCCGCAGCAGGGGCTCCCAGGGGCCGAGGGACAGACGGACGGCACCGCGGGATCCGGCCAGCGGCATGGCGCGCAGGGAGAAGGCCGAGGGCAGCAGTGCCCTGACGTCCCGCGCCAAGCCGTCCAGCCGTCCGGACGTGGCGGAGTCCGGGTTTCCCACGCGGGCGAGGGTGATGTGCAGTCCGTCCGTCGGTACCGGGTCGAGGCCGAGGGGCGCCAGCTCCTCTTGGCAGTGCCCGGCGAGAGCCTGGAGCCGCTGGTGGTCCGGGAAGGTCAGCATCCAGTAGTACGCCCGACTGCCGTCCGCCCAACCGGGGCGTGCCCAGTGGTCGGTCATCTCGTCGAGTGCGCTGAACGCCGCCCAGTCGTGGGCCGCGGTAGCCGCCGGATCGTGCGTGTCGGCGGGGGGCTCGGCGGGGAACGCGGCGGGATCGGCGCTGAGCAGGGGCACCCGTCGGACTCCTTCGGCTTTACACTGCCCCGGAGCACGACGACATCGACAGCGCCTACGACGCGGATGACGCCATGGCCAGGACGGCTGGCTGCGAGCTCCAGGTCCGGAACTCCTCGCCATAATCGCGTACCGCCGAGTGATCACGCCACGGCCCGGCCTGCTCGTGCAGGTCACGGGAGCGTTGGTAGACGGAGCTGATCGGTGTGTCTCCGCACAATCGCAGGGCCTCACGGCCCAGTGCCATCGCGTGGTCGATGTCGGGCGTGCGCTGCTGCAGCAGCGCGGTGGCGACGTCGAGGCGTACGAGCGAACGGCTCCAGGAGGAGGCCGAGTGCTCCACCAGATCGTCGATGTGCTCGGCGTCGCGCAGTACCTGCGCCGTGTTGCGCAGCGCCACGTGTGACGTGACGGCGTTGGCCAGCGTCCGGGCCCGTCCGTACGGCTCGAAGGAGATGCAGGAGGTCAGCCCGACGGGTACCTCGTGGAGGTCGGAGAGGCGGAGTGCCTGTCCGGTGGCCTGCTCGACGGCACGTCGGTCGCCGGCCTTGCCGAGGGCCCGGGCCCGGCCGTTGGCGAGCAGGCGGATGGACTGGGCGTGGCGCGGGGCTCGCTCGACGGCCGCGGCCGCGCAGGCGTCCGCCTCGTCGTACCGGCCGGCGTAGTAGAGGCTGAAGGAGAGGGTGCCGCACGCCCAGAGGTCGGTGTCCAGGTCGCCGATCTCACGGCTGAGACCCCGGGCTTCGGTGCAGTACGCCTCCGAGAGCGCGAAGTCGCCCGTGTTCACCGCCATGTAGCCGAGCAGGCCGGAGGCGCGGGCGGCGAGGCGGAAAAGCTCCCGGCGCGCGCGTGGGGGCTGGCGGCCGTCGAGGAGAGTGTGGGCGAGCTGCCGTACCTGGCGGGCCTGGGGGCGGAGGACGTACGGCCCGTCCTGTTCGTACCGGCTGGCGACGCCCTGCAAAGAGGAGTCGAGGAAGGCGAGCGTCGCGTCGTCGGCGTTGCTGGCCATGAGCTGCCGGGCCCGGGTGACGATGTCCAGTGGGTTCTCGTCGTCCTCGCGTGGCGGAGGGGCACTCGTCGCCTGCCGGCGCGTGCTCGACTCATCGTCGTGGTCGTGCGCGAAGTCGCCGTCGTACGCCGTGGAGAACAGTTCGGACACTGGTCTGCCCAGCATGTGCTCCAGCACCCGGCAGGCGTCAGGGCGGGGCAGAGTCAATAGCTCCCCGCCGTACCAGCGGTCGAACTGGCGGGAAGAGACCTGGAGGGACGCCAGGCGAGGGTCACGGTCAAGTTCTGCCAGCCGTGCGGCGGCCCGCTCGTACTGGGCAGCGAAAGCCTCGTGCGTTGTCAGGTGCCGTTGCTGGAGCAGCTGCCGGAGCAACGTTGTCCGTGGCATGGCCCACCCTCCTGGTGCGGCGTGCGGGACCGACGCGGAGGCGCGTGCCGGTAGCGGGGTCGTGGCGATGCGTCGCCCATCGGTCGGCTGCGGCGCACGCCCGTACGAACGCGCGCCGTGACTCCTGACAGCATGCCGACGCAACCATCAACTAGGCAATATGTCTTGAAACGTTGACCCATATGGGTTGTAGAGGCGTCGCTGGTACGGAGAGACTTCCGGCATGGCCTTGAAGAGAAGCCTGGTCCCGCAGTCCGTGTACCGGCGACAGCTCGCGGCACGACTGAAGGAGCTGCGCGACGCGACCGGACTCACCCTCACCGAGGTCGCCGATCGGCTGGAGGTCAACCAGGGGTCACTGAGCCGGATCGAGAACGGCGAACGCGGCACGACACCGGTCCTCGTTCGGGCCCTGCTGGACCTGTACGGCGTCGACGACGAGCACCGGCGGGCCGACGTGCTCGACCTCGTACGGGCGGACAAGGAGCAGCAGAAGCCCTGGTGGCGGAAGTACTCGACGGTGCTCACCCCGACCCGCTACGACGGCTACCTCGCGCTGGAGGCCGGCGCGACGCATCTCGCCAGCTACCAGCCGATGCTCGTGCCGGGACTGCTCCAGACTGAAGACTACGCCCGCGCCGTGATCTCTCAAATGCGGAAAGATCTGTCCCCGCCGCAGATCGAATCATTGGTCAGGGTCCGCATGGAGCGGCAGAACAGCCGCCTGGGCGGTGAGGCCCCCGCCCGGCTCTGGGCGATCCTCGACGAAGCCGTGCTGCGCAGGACGGTCGGGTCCGTCGACGTGATGCGCGACCAGATGCGGAAGCTGGTGGAGGCGAGCGAGCAGCCGAACGTCACCGTGCAGCTGCTGCCGTTCTCGCTCGGGGCGCATCCCGGGCTGTACGGTCCGTTCGTCATCCTGACCTTCCCGCGCCCCACGCCGGACCTCGTGTGGTTGGAGAACCCCAAGAACTCCGTGTATCTCGAGGCCCCAGAGGACGTGGACAACTACACGAACATCTCTGACGAGTTGAGAGGAAGCGCACTCGACCCGTCAGAGACTCGCACCTACATTGCACGCATCAGCAAGGAGCTCGAAGAGTGAGCACGCCCGACATGGTCGCCCCGCACGATGTCACGACAGCTCCGCACGATGTCGATTTCGCGCACGCGTGGTGGCGGAAGAGTTCGTACAGCGGGGGTGCGAACGACTGTGTGGAAGTTGCCATACTGGTCGACCGCGCCGCAGTCCGCGATTCCAAGGACATCAGCCGGGGGCCGTTGTTCTTCTCGAAAGCGGCGATGCGCGCGCTGATCAGCGGGATCACCCGCAGGTCAATCAGCGAGCGTTGGGGTTGAGCGTGGCGCTGTTGGAAGCCGGGTAGCCCTTTCCTGAGGGTGCGCGCGCTGAGTCGCCAGCGGCCACATTGTAGACCCTCGTCGTGGCTGCGACGGGATGCCCACTTCGAGGAGTTCTCGGGGCCACTTCCTCATGTCGCCGACCACAGCGCAACGAACGTGGGTGACAACCGAGCTCACGGGATGTCAAGGTCAAGGTAGCTATCGGTGGCGGGGTGAGGCCATGGCAACTCGTCGTAGTCGGTCACTTGCCGCGCAATGTGGGCCTCGGCCTCTGCGACCACCTTCTCGACGTCATGTACGACGCCACCGTGAGTGCGCCGACGCCCATCATGCACCGTGTCCCACTTACTCTTCTTGCTCTGGCGGGTCGTCGCCCCCTGCTCTTTGCTGCCGAAGCCCTTGAGCTTGCTGTTCCAGACCGGCGTGTATCCGACGCGGAGCGCGTTCTCTCCCAGATCGGCGTGTACGTCAGGCAGCAGGAGGGCCCGGAACCGGAAGTCGGCGATCGGGAGGCCACCTTCCATGATCGACAAACGGTGTTGCTTGAGCCTGCTATGGAGGGGATACCGCTCCCGCACCCTCTCCCCGGTGGCGGTGTTACTGGAAAGGGCCTGCCCCGCGTAGACGGGGATCTGAAGGCTGGCGAGCGGGAGGTACAGGTCTACGCTCGCACCACGGTAGTAGAGGGCGTAGAGCCCGGAACCCTCGAACCTCGGGATCTCGTGAGTCATGGAGACCAGGGGTTGCCGCTCGAAGGTCTCACAGATGGTGTTCGCGATCTGCGCGGTCGACAGAGGGTCGAACGACGCGGGGGTGTACTCGGCGGGCATGGCTTCCTGATCGGTGATTGAGTGTCTGCGGGGGAGGTTCCGCTTGTACGGCTATGTTCGACTTCTGCGTTTTCTGGTCACTCGCCGGCGCGAAAGAGATCGTCCTGAGTGATCTCCTCGGGCGACGCCTCGGGCTCGGTCTCGACCACTCTGCCAGACCGGTAGTACCGCCAGGCGCTCTTGTACTCGTTCGGGGAGTCCGCGTACATGATCACGTACCCCATGAGGGCAGCGATCTGCCACGCCCCTGGAAGTGCCTCGGATACCAAATAGAACGCCTCGTCGGCGGACAGACCAGCCTGCGGCACAGTCAAGAAGGTCGCCTTCGAGCGTGGCGGCTCGGTGTATCGGAAGTTGTAGGGCAGTCCGTTCTTGAGCACCTTGAGAAAGGCGCTCAGCGCAATCTTCCCAGGCTCAAGGCCCTCGACGGGGCGATCCAGGTCGATCGGGTAGACGATGTCGAAGTGGTTCTTCTTTAGAACCGTACTGTCACGCTGACGCCCCGGGTCCTTATTGCCGAACCCGTTGTTGTTCCACGGTATGTTTCCCATTTCCTTGTGGTGGCTTATGAGTAGCTGCTCGGGAGCCAGGGCGGAGAAGTCTTCATCGACGTACAGGCAGGAGAAAGAAACATCGCGGAGGTCGATGTTGCGTCGACCCGAGAGCTTCCGCAGATGGTTGCCCAGTCGACTGGGCAGGGACTTATCAGCCTTGCCTACGTAGACGAACTCACCGTGAAGGTATAGCTGGTAGACGCCGGGCCGCTCGTCGAGGCTGGTGAGGTACTGCTGGGCGAGCGGAGCGCGACCGAGGTGCGTCAGCGCCTGGGCCAGTTGATCGCCAAGGGCCTTGGTGATGCTCAGTCGGAAGTCGTCGTGGTAGGTGCCACGGCCGTCTGACCTGGCCGCCTGCGTCATTCTCTTGGGCCCCTTCTGCCGCGTTGATCACCACGGACCCTATGGTCTTGCTCACTTATAGGCGACCCGTTCGAGTGGAAACCCGCCATGATCGCAAACTCCGCGGTATGGTTTCCCCATGGTTGACCTGCCTGAAGAAGCAAAGAAGCCGCGGACCAGCGTTGAACTGTTCGCGGGCGGGGGCGGCCTTGCCATGGCGGTCCACCAAGCGGGCTTCCGCCCACTCCTGTTCAACGAGTTCAACAACCGGGCCTGCGAGACGCTCATCGCGAGCGCGCGGAAGACTCTCGGCGTCGACGGCCTGGAGCGCACCGAGGAGAAGAATCCCAAGCCACCACAGCCGGGGCAGCCCGCCCCCCTCTATCCGGGGGACGTGCGTGACCTGGACCTGAGCGCCCTCCAGGGCGAGGTCGACGTCCTCGCCGGAGGCCCTCCGTGCCAGCCGTTCAGCGCTGGCGGGGCCGCCAAGGGCGACGAAGACAAGCGCAATATGTTCCCTGCCATGTTCAAGGCCGTGCGAGAAATGCGCCCGAAGGCAGTTATCTGCGAAAACGTCCGCGGACTGCTGCGACCGTCGTTCGCCGAGTACTTCCAATACATCCAGAACGAGCTGCGTCTTCCGTTTGAGGAGCGCGTCGATCGCGTCAGGTGGCAGGACCATAACGCCCACCTGACGCGCATTCTCGACCAACTGTCCGATAATGATAGTGACCCGGATCACTACAAGGTCGTGATGGTGCGGGTCAACGCCGCCAATTATGGAGTCCCGCAGGTACGCAACCGCGTCGTGATCGTGGCATTTCGGGCCGACCTCGGCGTGGACGTCGACGCCTTCGAAAAGTACGTCACGACGGAGAGGTTCTCGGAGGCCGCCCTGCACCGATCCATGCGCGACGAGGACGGCCCCTACTGGCAGCGCCACCCAGACGTAGAGGACCACGTTCGCGACCGAGTGCGAAAGCACCTCCCGAAGGTGATCAAGGAAGACGACTGCCAGCCATGGCGCACGTTGCGTGACGCCATCCAGGGCTACGGCACGGACGTGAAGCTCCCCGCGCTGCCCTCTGTCGACCTGGAACGCCTCCACGAGAAGTTCGACTTCGGCCGGGAGATCGACGTCGTCGGTCACATTGGATGGCCTGGAGCCCGCATCTACAAGGGGCACACCCCGAACGAACTCGACCGTCCCGCGAAGACCGTCAAGGCCGGCGTTCACGGCGTACCGGGTGGCGAGTCCGTGATGCGACTGGACGAGCGGGTGCCCGGCACCGACGGCTTGTACCGCTACATGACCGTGCGCGAGACCGCCCGGGTAATGACGTTCCCGGACGAATGGCACGGCTCAGGCCCCCGAGGCGAGCAAATGCGGCAGTTGGGCAACGCTGTTCCGGTCGTCCTCGGTGAGTTCTTCGCCAAGGCCGTCGCCGATGCCCTGTCTGCGGCGGGACACTAGAGTCATGCCGCAGACAGGGGGCGGGGGGCGCTGGAAGGACAGGTTGCCCCCGGAGCGCGCGTATAAGCGTCGAGCCGGTGCGGCCGCGCCAGCAGTCGAGCAAGACCACGCCTCCGGCGGCCGCAACCGACGCAACGTCGACCTAGGTGACGGGCGCCTCGCACGCGCCTCGATCACGCTCCGCTTGTACCGGAGCACACGGCGCATTCGCGCCTATCTTCGCTGGTCACAGGACGGCAAGACCGAGGAGAGGTATGTCTGCGAGGTCGAGTTCGACTCGCGCAAACAGAACCTGGCTGAGGCGTGGCGACAAGCACGAGCAAAGGGGCTTCTGGCGGAAGAAACACTGCCGCCCGAGTCAACCGCGTCGTCGCTCGAGGTGCGGGCCTCGATGCGCGGAAACCGCAGTAAGAACACCAGACCAGAGCTGCTGCTCCGCAGCCTGCTCCATGGTCGCGGCATGCGCTATAGGGTCGATACCCGGCCAATCGCCGACGTCCGGCGGAGAGCCGACCTTGTCTTCCCCGGCGACCGCGTCGCGGTATTCGTAGACGGCTGCTTCTGGCATGGCTGCCCGGACCACTACCGGCCTGCCACGAAGAACGCCGACTTCTGGCGGGACAAGATCAACGGCAACAAGGCGCGGGATACGGAGACCAACGAGACGCTGGCCGCGGCCGGCTGGACAGTCATCCGCGTTTGGGAGCACGACGACCTCAACCAGGCAGCGACTCGAATCGAGAACACTGTCCGGCGAAAGCGCGGCTCAGCGCACCTCGTCGCTACAGCGGGCGACCACTGATCAGGTCACTGACAGCGTCATCCAAACGGCGCAGGACGATCCTGCCGTCCCCATCGCTGTGAGCCAGCAATGTCTCACCGGGGTTGATACCAGCCTCAGCCAAGATGCTCATAGGCAGGGCAACCGTGCCGTCGGCGCCGACGGTGACTTCGGATGGGCTTCGAATCACCATCCCAGTCTTTCACGAGTGGTGGAGGTGGGATCGAGCCAAAGGAGCACTGCGGCGAGTGAGACAGCTTGCCGTGTGGTCTGAGCCGACGCGGGTGCAGGTGGCTGGGCGTCATCGTCCTCGGGAACACGAAGATCCTGGAGCCGCCGCGGAACGCGTCGCAAACCTGGTGCGTGAGAGGACCGCGGCCGCGACGGCCACCCGCTCCCCCGCCATCCGTGACCGGATCACCCCTGTTCACGATGATTCAATACTTTCATCCCTGTCCCGGTAGCCACACGATTCGCCGGAGTTCGCAAACTCCGGCCGGATTGTCAGTGGTCGCCTCTACCCTCGGGTTCGAACGCTCAACTCATCAGAGTCGGGCGGCTTCGCCGTGCCCACGCACGCCGCGGCCGTCATAACAGCGTCCCCACCCGTCAGGAGGGTTCCGCCGGAGTGAAGATCACCCCTTCCGCCCGCGTGCTCAGCATGCTGGGCGAGATCGATTTCGACGAGTGGCAGTGTGTGGCCGAACTCGTCGACAACCCCTTCGACGACTTTCTCGACGTCCTCCGCTCGGGGGTGGAGTGGGCCGACGGCTTCACGGTCAGCGTGACCCTGCCGTCGTCCCCGAAGGGAGTCCTGGAGGTCCGCGACACCGGGCGGGGCATGTCGTACGACCGGCTGGCGCGCGCGGTGCGGGCCGGCTGGTCCGGGAACGACATGCACGACAAGCTCGGTCTGTTCGGCATGGGCTTCAACATCTCGACCGCCCGCCTCGGCAGGCGCACCCGTGTCCTGACTACCCGCGCCGGCGACACGGAGTGGATCGGCGTCGAGATCGACCTCGACCAGATCAAGGACGACTTCGAAGCGAAGGACATCACCGAGCCGAAGGACAACCCGTCCCACCACGGCACGAGGATCATCGTCGACCGCCTGCAGCCGGCGCGCGCCGAGTGGCTGCGCCGCAACGGCGCCTCGCTCCGCAACACCCTGGGTTCGGTGTACTCGTGGATCCTGACTGAGCATCCCTTCGAGCTCTACGTCGGCGGGACCCAGGTCAAGCCGGTCCGCCACTGCCGTTGGGGCGACGACCGTTACGTGCTCTACAACGGCAAGGAGCGGGTCCCCGCCTATATCCCGATCAACGAGAAACTCCAGGACGGAATCGCCTGCCGGGACTGTGGGGAGTGGCAGATCGGTTCGGGTGAGATCTGCTCGGTCTGCGGCAGCGGCAACCTGGCCGTGCGCGAGCGCCGGATCCACGGCTGGCTCGGTGTCCAGCGCTACCTCGACAAGACCGAGTACGGGATCGACTTCCTGCGCAACGGCCGGAAGATCTTGCGCTGGGACAAGCAGCTCTTCACCTGGAACAATCCCGACGGCGTCGCGGGGAACGAAGAGCCTGAGTACCCGGTCGAGCTCGCTCACCAGGGCGGCCGCCTCATCGGTGAGATCCATCTCGACCACGTCCCCGTCACCTACCAGAAGGACGCCTTCGAGTACGGGGACCGCAGCTGGCTCACCGCCGTGGAATTGCTGCGCGGTGTGGCGCCGCTCCAGCCCCAGCGCGCCAGCAAGCTCGGCTACCCGGAGAACGAGAGCCCGTTGGCCCTGCTGTTCAAGGGCTTCCGCCGCAACGACGCGGGCCTGCGCTGCCTCGTCCCCGGCGACGGCAACAAGCCGATCCACGCGGATACTCGGGACTGGGGTCGGAAGTTCCGGGCGGGTGTCTCTGAGTTCCAGACAGACGAGCACTGGTGGCAGGCGGTCCTGCGGCACGAGGAGATCAAGAAGCGGGGCAAGGAAGCCAAGACGGCGGCCAGTGTGCCGACCCAGCCCGACGAACAGGCCGTCCTAGGCGCTCTCGGCCTTCCCGCCGACATCCCCGCCTCCGGCGCCGTTCGGCCTGAGACCGGTTCCAAGGCTGTCTCCACCGTGCCCGCCCAGACCGCCGTGGCGGTCAAGGAGAAGACGGAGACCCGCAGCGAGC
Organism: Streptomyces sp. NPDC058796; assembly: GCF_042745235.1. Classification (NCBI taxonomy): domain Bacteria; kingdom Bacillati; phylum Actinomycetota; class Actinomycetes; order Kitasatosporales; family Streptomycetaceae; genus Streptomyces; species Streptomyces sp. NPDC058796. The sequence goes on along the minus strand of NZ_JBHYOP010000003.1, from coordinate 504,320 downwards.
GCCTGGGCCGGTACGAGAGCGCGGCGTCGCCGCACACCTACCTGAGTCGGTCATTCGGGCATCCCGAGCTCGGCTATGTGAAGGTGCGGACCCTGCTACTGAAGCCGGGCGAGCGGCTCCTCGACGACAACGGCCTACGCGTCCCGGTCCTCCTCGATCAGCGATCCGGCAACGAGCTAACCGCCCTCGTCGACCCCGAGCACGCCGCGTTCCAGCGGTTCGGCGCGGACTACGCTGACCTCCTCCTGGTCGAACTGGCCGCCGTCCTGAAGGTTCGGGCGCGCTCTGACTGGAGCCCTTCCCAACTCGTCGCCGCGATCCGCGCCGAGTCCCTGCAGGACAGCGCGCTCGACGGCACCACCGTCGGCGCGGAGGCCCGCGACCTCCTGGCGGAGATTCGCGAGCGTGTGGCCGATGTCCTCGACCGGAGCGGTGACTACACAACTGCTTACGGTCACCTCTCCGACGAGGAAAAGATCGCGACCGAGGAGGCGATGATCGCCGCCGGACGTGTCGGCCTCGTCGGCCGTCTCGGCCGGGACTCCGGGTTCGTCCACCACGTCCCCGCGCTGGCCCTGGTCCGGCTCGTCGAGGCGATGCCGGCCTCATTCATGGACGGAGCCGTCTTCCGTGGCCCGTACGCCGGGGTGTCCTCCCCGTCCGGGAAGGCTTTGAGCCTGGCCCGGGTCACGGGCTGCCTCGCGGACGTCGCGACGCTCGGCACCTTCGCAGGGGAGGCCACCGCGCCGCAGTTGCGGCGTGCCCGCCTGAGCATCGCCCTCCTGCGCGACGAACTGGCGGGTGAGGAGTGAGTGCCGCGTTCCTGACGGCCGCCGAACTTCGCGATGGCGGCCCGGAGGGACTGACCAAGGCGCTCGAACGGACTCTGTGGCACCTGGGATTCCACGACGTCCGCGTCATAGACGGCGCCCACGACCATGGCGCCGACCTGCTCGCGGTCCGCGACCGCGAGCAGTGGGTGTTCCAGAGCAAATGGAAGGCGCACGGCACGGCAGACCACGCGGGCGTCGACGACCTCGAACGCGCTCGCACCCACTACCGCGCCGACAAGGCCGTCCTGGTGACCAACACGAACATCACCGCGCCGGCCGAGGCACGACGCCGGGCGCTGGCGGGGATCGGCGTCGACATCACCCTGTGGCACGGAGCCACCCTGGACGCCATCGGCCAGAGGATGCCTGACCACGTACCCGCCCCCTACGCCCTGCGGCCGTACCAGGAGCAGGCCGTGGCCGCGATCGAGCGGGACCTCGACGCCGAAGGCACAGCGCTGCTGGTGCTGGCGACGGGGCTGGGTAAGACGGTCGTCGGCGGCGAGGTCATCGGCAATCTCCTCGTCTCGCGTCCGGACGCGCGCGTCCTGGTCGTCGCGCACATGCGCGACCTGGTCGGTCAGCTGGAGAAGGCGCTGTGGCGGCACCTCCCGAAGAGCGTTCCCACCCGCCTCCTCACCGGCGAGAGCAAGCCCCGGGCCCTCGACGGCGTCGTCGTCGCGACCGTCGAGTCGGCGCTGTCCGCCGTGCGCGCGGGTTACGAACCCGACCTCATCATGATCGACGAGACTCATCACGTGGCCGAGACCGGCAGGTTTGCGGAACTCCTCGATCTGTGCGGGACTGCGGGACGATTCGGAGTCACCGCCACCCCTTGGCGTGGCGACAAGTTCGACATCACCGCCCGCTTCGGCCACCCCAGCTTCAAAATGGGCATCGCCGAGGGCATGGCAGCGGGCTATCTATCGGCCGTCGACTACAAGCTGTACGCGGACGGTGTCGACTGGGATGCCGTACAGGACATCAGCCGTCACGGCTACTCCATCAAGGATCTGAACCGGCGCCTGTTCCTCCCCCAGCGGGATGAGGAGATCGTCGAGCACCTGCGGACGGCCTGGCGGGAGACCGCCGAGCCCCGCGCCATCGTCTTCTGTCAGACCATTGAGCACGCCGAGCACATGGCGGACCTCCTCGCCGTCGCGGATCCGGCATGGGCCAACGCCTCCCACCTGCACAGCGGTCTGCCGAAGCGTCACCGTGACGTCCTGCTCAACGAGTTCCGTCTCGGCCGCGTCCCGGTGATCACCTGCGTTGACGTGTTCAACGAAGGCGTCGACGTGCCCGATGTGAATCTGATCGCCTTCCTGCGCGTCACCCACAGCCGAAGGATCTTCGTGCAGCAGCTCGGCCGGGGGTTGCGCCTGAGCCCCGGCAAGAAGGCTTTGAAGGTCCTCGACTTCGTGACCGACATCCGCCGCGCCGCGGCGGTGCTGAACCTGCGTCGGACGCTGGAAGCCGAGGAGACCGAGCATCTGGAACTACCGCATGCCTCCCGGATCGAGTTCCAGGACGAGACGGTCGGCTCCCTGATGGACATGTGGATCCAGGACGCCGCCGACCTCGAGACCGCCGCGGACGAAGTCCGTCTCCAGTTCCCCCTGCCGAAAGGAATCCTGTGACCGACTACAAGATCCCGCCCGCCGTCGAGAAGGCCGTGGTCACACGGATCTACACCCAGGCAGACGAGGCCCGGTGGCCGCACCTCCAGGACGCGGACCGCACCCGCCTCTACCGGGAGTGGACGGAGGACCCGGAGATCGGCGGTCGCCTACTCGACTTCGTGGGGCAGCGGGCGAACATCCGCCCGTGGCTGAAGGACTGTCCTATGAAGGAGTACGAGCGGGCGCGGCGAGGGGAAGGCAAGTACGCCAAGTACGTGACGCGGCCGGCCGCGACGCTCGAGCAGATGGTGGCGGCGACCCTCGGCTCCGACTGGGAAGTCATTCCGGGGACCACCCAGCAGAAGCCGATGCGCGCGAGGATCCGCGAGGTCGGGATGGAGGACGAGGAGCGGCACTTCGTGGCCGGCACGGCGGCGAACCTCAAGCACCTCATGTGGCCGGCCATCCTCGATCGGTCCACCGGGGAGACCTGGCCCTGGATGATCTGCGTCGTCGATCCGTTCCGCGCCCCCGTGTCGCCCGAGAAGAAGGAGGAACACCGGCGCATGGCCGAGTTCCTTGGCGTGCGGGTCGTCTATTTCAACGAGATGTAGGGGGAACCGATGGGGGACGAGTGGTCGATGGGCGAGTGGCTGGTGAGGGCGTGGGAGACCGGGGTCTTCGACGAGCGTGAACAGGCCGTCGTCACAGGCCGGGCCGAGGGTCGGACGCTGGACGAGGTCGGAGTGACGCTTGGACTGAGCCGCGAGCGTGTGCGCCAGATCCGGAACAGGGCGCGGAAGCGGCTCGCGGACATGGCGGACGTCGTCCAGAACGGCTGGCGGGAGACGGTCCGCGCCGCAGGAGCGGGCCCGGCCGCCCCGCGAGAAGCCTTCGCCGCCGCGCTCGGGGTCGTCGATCACGTGGCGCTGGAGGAGCTGCTGGCCGCAGCGGGGCTGGACGCGCCGCGGACTTGGGCGGGGCCCCTGCGCGGCTGGTGGAGTGCCGACCCCGGCGCGCTGGGCGGCGCGCTGCGCCGTCTTGTCGACACCGCTCCCTTCCGCAGCGACGACCTTGGCCGGGCGGCCTCCGAGGCCGGACTGCCCGCAGGTCTCCCCTTGGCCTGGCTCCTGAGCCACTCCGAGTCGCGGCTCGATCTGAGCCCCGACGGGCACTGGGTCCGCCGCAAGGCGCGGGGGCGCGACGCCGCGTACCTGTGGCTGCTGGAGGCCGGGCGTCCTTGCCAGCCCGATGAGTTGCTCGCCCCGATGGCCACGACGACCGTCGCTGCCGTGCGGGAGGCGCTGCGTCGTGACGACCGGTTTCGGCAGAACCGCCCCGAGGGCACCTGGGCCCTCACCGAGTGGACGCACCTGCGTGCTTCCCCGTACGCCACGGCGGTGGAGGCGATGGTCGCAGTGGTCACCGAGTCGGGCCCCCTCTCCCGCGCACAGCTCTTCGCCCGGGTGACGGAGCTGTACCCGGTCACTCCGTGGCGTCTGACGCAGTGTCTGATCAGCGACCAGCTGGGCGAGACTCCCGACGGCCTCATCGACCTTGTCTCCCGCGGCGCCCGCCCTATCGAGGAGGGGGAACCGGCTCAACCCAACTCGATGGCCATCGAGGGCGACGTCCTAGGGGCGCGGATCCCCGTCACCCAAGACGTCCTACGCGGCAGCGGCATCAACGTAAACACCTGGCTGACCTGGCGACTCGGGCTCCGCCAGGCTCCCACGAGCCGCACGTTCACGACGGCCGGCGAACATCCGCCCCTCATCGTCCGCCGCCGCACCAGCAGCGCCCAGCTGTCCAGCCTCCGCCTCCACGCGCTCGAACTCGAGGTCGTACACGGCTGCGTACTCGCCGTCCTCCTCCGCCTCGACGACGACACCGCGCGCGTCGGTCACGGCTGCGCACCGGAGACCTGCCCAGCGCGGCGGGCGCGGGCCGCCGCACCGCCGACGGCGGTGAACGCCTGACGCGGCGTCGGCAACCCGGCTCAGCCTGAGGGCCGCTGGCCCAGCGCCACGTCCCGGCCCTGATGCCGCCGTCTCCTCCGAACAGAGCCGCCGTTACAAAAGCTCTCCTGCGCTGGAGGCGCTCCGGCGCCCGTGGGGTGCCTCGAGCGCAAGGCACCAGACGCACCACAGACCGATCAGCTACCTCAAATTGAGACTCCCGATACGAGGGGAACATGAATCGACTCGAACTGCGCAACGTAGAGCAGCAGCTCCGCGAATCACTGCAAGACACCTCCCTAAGTTGGGTGCTCGACGATGTCGACGCGGCAATCACCGCAGGAGTGCCTGAGGAGAAGATCCTCCGCCGACGCCAGCAGCGCCGCGGCGATGACTCCCCTGCCACGAGTCCGGCCGCGGCAGCGGCTCGATACGAGGTCGTGGACCGCAGCATGCTTGGCCTCGGCGAGTACGAGTCATCTCGCAAGGGAGGGACGCTGGTCATCGCCACGCGAGCCATGACAGACGCAGAGCGTGTACAGCTCCTCCTGGACGCGGTAAGGCGCGTGCTCGTCGACCTGCCTGAAATGGAACTGGAGGTGCTGAAGACGCTCCGCACCGAGCCCGAGGGCGACGCCGGCAGCCGGAGCATGGCTGAGGCGGTCGTGTTCGAGCCGGACGAAAATGCTCGATCGCGCCGTAGCCGAACGGAGTTCCGAGGAGATCGGATACCAGCTGAGCAACGTATCCGCGTCAGTCAACTGCTGGCCGACGTGACGAGGGAGGTTGTCAGTTGAGCACGGTCGATCACCTGGTCAACGAGATCAAGAGCCTTCTGGCTGCGGGGGCGGTGTCGTACGACTCCGCTTCGAAGCCGTCCGACGTCTACGAGGGCTTCATCTTCTCCCTGATCGTCGCCACTGCGAGTCGGCACGGTGCCACTGTCATCTACGAAGACGTCTACGGGGCGAAGGCCAGCAACCTTGTCTTCCGGACGGGGCCCGGGCACCTGTACAGCAACAGCCAGCCCTTCACCCACGCCGTGATCGAGTTCGACGGCGCTCCCGCCCTTGAAGTCCACCTCGGCGTCTACGTGACCGGCTCATCGGGCGTCCTGCACGAGTGCGACGTGCTGGTGCTGCCGGCCGAGGAAGCCGCCCTGAGCCGAGCACAGGGCATCGCACCACGAGGCAGTCAGAGCATCCTCATCATCGAGTGCAAGTACTACGTCTCCAACCTCGGCATCGGCCTCGCGCGGAACTTCGAGGGACTGCGCGCCGACATACGCACCCAGGACGAACTCTTCGTCGCCAACACCAGATCATCGAGCATCGTGCGGTACCTCGATGCCCGTAAGAGAGGCTTCGAGCCGGACGTGGTGCCCAACTCACCGCAGGCAGGCTATCTCCAGGCGGAGATCAGGAAGACCTTCAAGAGCTACCTGAGTAAGCACGCACCCTCAACGGTGATCTGAGCCCGCCGGTCGAGCGTCGCGCGCCAACGATTCCGCGAAAGCCGAGACGGTGGGACAAGCGGCCTCAGCTGCCATCGGCTGGGAGCCATCTGGGAGCCAACCCGCTCCCCAAGCCCCTTCGAGACCAGCCGAGACCATCTCAGCCCAACGCCCTGACCAGGCAAAACAGCAAACCACCCGGTGTCGATCACGCCCGAACCTCATTCGGGACGAAGAGGTCGTGGGTTCAAATCCCGCCACCCCGACAGTGAAGTACCAGATCAGGGGCCTGATCCGCAGTGCGGGTCGGGCCCTTGAGTGGTTTCTGGGGATCGTTCGAGAGAAGTGGTCCCGGAGAAGATCTTGGTCAGCTTCTCCCGGCGAGGCGGACGCGCAGTCGCGTGCCGTGACTCGCACCAGTGATCGTGACGGTACGCGCCCGCGAATCCAGGACGCCGGGGACCTGTCCATGCCGGACGGTGACGCGAGCGCAGGACCCTTTCTCGATGGCAGTACCGCTCACGTCAGCAGGTGATCGCCGTCGGCACCTCCGGCGTCCGAGCGGCGACGGGTGGCAGGGCGGGAAACCAAGGCGAGCCCGTTCGGCGTCTCGAAGGCGATGAAGGATGCCGGCACGAAAGAGGTAGGCCACAAAGGCCTGGCATCCGCACGTGACGACTTCGCCCACCGAGGGTGTGTCGTTGTCGTAGTTCGCCAACAAGGCCGCTGCAGAGTTCACCAAACTCGACCAAGACCGGAGAGGAAGGTCGGCCCAGCGGGTCCCCCTCGCGCACCGATCGCCTCGGGTGAAGCCGGAGTGCCGTTCACGACAGAGGTGCCGTGGCCGTCGCTGCGGAAGTTCGCGCAGTTCGCGTACATCGCTGAGCAGTACGGCTACCGCTACTCCGGCCTGGACCCGGAACTGCGGGATTCAGGCTCGCCGTTCTTCGTCTTCCGGCGCTTGCCGGACGCGCGCGAGCATGCCGCTCGTACGAGGGAGCGGTTTCCCGGCGCCCTGGGAGGTGGTCGGTTGCCGCGTATGCGCGCATGGCCTGTCCCCGTGCTGACGCTACCGACGGCACGGAGCGAGGTGAGGCTGCTGCATGCCCGGATCGCCGTCGACTACTACGGTGCGCTGGGGCGGCAGCCCGTGCGCCCGTGGCTCATCGGTGTTCCCGCCCTGTTCCTGCTCTTCCTGCTGGTGAACGGCGAGCTGCACGCGACGGGACTGCGTGTCGCAGTCGGCTTGGCCGCGGCACTGCTCATCGCGCTGGCCGCTTCCCGGGGCTTCACGCGCTGTCGCCGTGCGGCGCACGAGCGGCTGCTTGAGCGGTCCGGTGTCCGTTGGCCGCCTCCGTGACCGCGGTCTGTGTACCGAAGACAAAGGTCCGCCCGATGTGTGCGAGGCGCTCGCTGCAGGAGTCCAGAAGGTGGGCCGAGGGCGTTGCGATCGTGACGTACGCGCCCGACAGGGCCCGGTGGGCGGAACTCAGGGATTCGACGCCTTCTTGAGGTGGGGCGGAATCTTGTCCACGGATTCCGTGAAGACCTGCGCGGACTTGCCGGCCCAGATGCCGTCCGACGCTCCTGTCCTGCTCAAGCGGCTCTGCGCCGTGCCGCCGTCGCGGGTCACCCGGCCCATCGCCGATGCCGTCAGCTTCACGGCCTCCAGATCTCCCGGTGCCGGATCGAACCCGAGGTACGGGTACCTCGACGAACCCACCCGGCGGATGGACCGGGCCCTCGCTCTGTCTCAGCCGAGGCTCGCGAGCAGTTCGTCGCACGCCTGCTCGCAGCGTCGGCACGCTTCCGCGCACACCCGGCAGTGCTCGTGCATGTCGGCGTGGGTGGCGCACTCGTCGGCGCAGGCCTTGCAGACGGTGGCGCACGCCCGCAGCACGGCTCGCGTGATGTTGGCGTCGTAGCCCGTGTGGCGGGACAGGACGGACGCGGTGGCGTTGCAGACGTCGGCGCAGTCCATGTCCGTGCGGATGCACTTGGTGAGGTCGCCGACCATGCCCTCCGACAGGCAGGCGTCCGCGCAGGCGGTGCACGCCTGTGCGCAGGCGACGCATTCCTCGATGCACCTGGCCATGGCTTCCCGGTCCACCCCGCCCAGGTCGGCGGGATAGGTGCGGAGCATGTCGTTGACGGTGGTGGTCATGGCGGCTCTCCTCGCGTTCGGGCCGGTCGTTGCCTGCCGGGTATCACCGGGCCGCGCGCCGCAAACGGCCGGGCCGGCTCGATCGGTATGTACGTGCCCCCGGCACCCATCTCGCGCCTCGGATAACGGTCCGATCTCACTGGCTGGGACTTCCGCTGGTCACGGGCCGTGATGTGAGATAGGCCACTAAACGTTCGGCAAAGACGTGGTAGAACTGCGCAACCCCGCAGGTGAATCGGCTGGACGTCGTACTGCGGAAGGTCGGCCTGCACGCGCACCACAGCCCGGGACGATCACGGTCCGAAGCCGGGCCGTACGTACCGGTTCGCTCAACGGACAACGAAGTTCGCTCAGAGACCGCTCATCCGGCGAGAACCCCCAGCCCGCCACCCCCGCGTCATCGAGGTAGCCAAGTGTCACTCGACTCCGTCACCCAGTCCGTGGACGAAGCAGTCAGCGGATTCTTCGAGCCCATAGCCGAGTGGCTGGGGGAGGTGGTCTTCTACACCGTCCCCGTCGGCGATGCCGACCTGCCCCTCATCGTCGCCTGGCTCGTCGTGGCCGGCCTGGTCTTCACCAGCTGGTTCGGATTCATCCAGCTCCGCAAGTTCAAACTCGCCGTCGACGTGGTGAGGGGCAAGTACGACGAGAAGGGGTCGGCCGGTGAGGTCAACCACTTCCAGGCGCTGACCGCCGCCGTCTCCGGCACCGTCGGCCTCGGCAACATCGCCGGTGTGGCCGTCGCCGTCTCCATCGGCGGTGCCGGCGCCACGTTCTGGATGGTGCTGTGCGGCCTGCTCGGCATGGCCACCAAGTTCGTCGAGGTCACCCTCGGTGTGAAGTACCGCGAGGTGCACGCCGACGGCACCGTCTCCGGCGGCCCGATGCACTACCTTCCCAAGGGGCTGGCCGAGCGCTTCGGCAAGAACGGCAAGACCCTCGGCAAGGTCCTCGCGGTTCTCGCCTCCTTCCTGATCCTGTTCTTCGGCCTCTTCGGCGGCAACCTCTTCCAGGTCAACCAGTCCTACGCGCAGCTGGTCTCGGTCGCCGGCGGCGAGGACGGCGCGCTGGGTTCCTCCGCCGGCGCCCTGTTCTTCGGCATCCTGGTCGCCGCGGTCGTCGGCATCGTGCTCCTCGGCGGCATCCGCTCCATCGCCAGCGTCACCAGCAGGCTCGTGCCCGCCATGGCCGGCATCTACATCCTGGCCTGCCTGACCGTGATCCTGGTCAACATCACCGCCGTGCCGGACGCCGTCGTCCGCATCGTCGAGGGCGCGTTCAACCCCCAGGGCGTCGTCGGTGGTGTGCTGGGCGCGCTGATCATCGGCTTCAAGCGGGCCGCCTTCTCCAACGAGGCCGGTCTCGGCTCCGCCCCCATCGCGCACTCCGCGGTCAAGACCAAGCACCCCGCCAGTGAGGGCCTGGTCGCGCTGCTGGAGCCGTTCATCGACACCGTCGTCGTCTGCACCATGACCGCGCTGACCATCGTCATCGCCAACCCCGACAGCTGGGGCGAGGCCCGCGCGGGCGAGGACATCGGCGGCGTCACGATCACCTCCGACGCCTTCGAGACGGTCCTGCCCTGGTTCCCGTACATCCTCACCCTCGCGGTGCTGCTGTTCGCGATCTCCACGGTGCTGACCTGGGGCTACTACGGTCTCAAGTCCTGGACGTACCTCTTCGGCCGCAGCCGGGCCAGCGAGATCACGTACAAGGTCGTCTACACCCTCTTCGCCATCGCGGGTTCGCTGCTGACGCTGCAGACCCTGATCGACCTGGCGGACGCCTTCCTCTTCTCGCTCGCCGTCATCAACATCATCGGTCTGTACCTCCTCGCCCCCGTCGTCAAGCGGGAGCTCAACAGCTTCCTGGAGTACGTCCGCGCCCGGAAGTCCGGTGGGAGCCCCGGGGACGGCGACGATGACCAGGAGTCGGCGAAGACCACCGTCTGACCGCCTCACGCGGCCCGGCTCCGGAACGGCCCAGTGCTCACCTCGCGCCTTGGTGAGCACTGGGCCGTTCGCCCGTTCCCGGTGGTCGCCTCGTCAGGCTCCTGCGGGGTCCCCGACCGGACGGGCCGCGTGGCGGGCGGACGGATTGGCGACGAGGCGGCGCGGGTCGACGGCCCGGTTGATCGCCGACTCGACGGCCGCCACCCGGTCGGCGAGCAGGCCGAGGGCGGCCACGGCACGGCTCAGGGGGTCGCTCTCGGGGCCGCCGAGGGTCCGGGTGCGGACGTACGCCGCCTTCAGCTCGGCCCAGCGGGCGGCCTGGCCGGCGGTCAGCGTGCCCCGCAGCTCGGCGAGCTTCAGCAGGTTGGCCTCGGCGCCGGTGGTCAGGGTCTGGGCCTCGGCCGCGTAGTGGTCGTCGAGCAGGGCGGACAGCTCGGTGTCGTTCATGACCGGCTGGATGCGCTGGGCGATCTTGTTCATGTTGCGGTAGGAGCCCTGGAGCCGGAAGGGCGGCTCGGTCCGCGTGGCGTCCGACTGGGCGGCCGAGGCGATGTACGCGGCGTTGACCGCCAGCACGGTCTCGCGGGCCGTGAGCAGATGGCGCAGGACGGCCGTGATCCGGTCCAGCTCGGCGGGCTCGTACGGGTGGGTCAGCCGGTCGGCACGCGCGGCGGGGTCGCCCGAGGCCAGGCGGAGCAGCAGCTCCAGGTCCGCGCGGTCGCGGCCGGCGAGCGGGGCGAGGACCGGGTTGGCGGTCAGGGCGTTCTCGACGAAGCTGGCGGCGAACGCGTCCCGCTTGCCGGTCAGGACGTCGCCCAGGTTCCACACGTCGGCGCGGTTGGCGAGCATGTCGGGCACCTGGAAGCGGCTGCCGGACTCGGTGTACGGGTTGCCCGCCATGCACACCGCGAACCGCTTGCCGCGCAGGTCGTAGGTGTGCGGCTCGCCGTCGCGCACGCCCTCGACACGGCGGGTGGCGTCGCAGAGCGGAATGAACTTCTGGAGGAGTTCGGGTGAGGTGTGCTGGATGTCGTCCAGGTAGAGGAGGGTGTTGTTGCCCGCCTGGAGAGCGAAGTTGATCTTCTCTACCTCCTGTCGGGCCGTGGCGTTCGGGGCCTCGGCCGGGTCGAGGGAGGTCACCGTGCGGCCCAGCGCGGGGCCGTTGACCTTCACCAGCAGCAGGCCGAGCCGGTCGGCGACGTACTCCACGAGGGTCGTCTTGCCGTAGCCCGGCGGGGAGATGAGCAGCAGCAGGCCGCCGGTGTCGGTGCGCTTGGCGTCGCCCGTGGTGCCGAGCTGCTTGGCGAGGCTGTCGCCGATCAGCGGGAGGTAGACCTCGTCGATGAGCCTGCTGCGCACGAACGCCGACATCACCCGCGGCCGGTGCTCGTCCAGCCGGAGACGGCGGCGCTCGCCGGCGACCAGTGCCGCGCGGCGGCGCTGGTAGGCGCGGTGGGCCGGGACCTCGCGGAGTCGGAAGTCGCGGGTGCGGGAGAGGAGTTCGTCGATCCGGACGGTCAGGGTCCGGTCGTCGTGGATGCGGGGGTGGGTGCCGAGCAGGCCGGTGACGGTCTCGGTGAGGGGTGCGTCCGACTCGTAGCGGGGCAGTTCGGGGCACAGCTCGGCGGCCACCGCCTCGGCCAGGTCGCCCGGGGCGAGGTCGGTGCCGGTCGCGGTGGCGTACGACGTCAGCCACGCCTCGACGAGTTGCCTGCGGGCGGCCGGGTCGGTGAGGGCGGCCAGGTCGTCGTCGTAGGCCGAGTCACCCGCCGTACGGCGGAACTTGTCGAGCAGGTTCCGGGTGCCCGCGCTGATGACGAACCCGTCCGGGGCGGACGTCAGTTCCTCGAAGAGGTAGGCGGCCGCCGCCCGGGTGCCGATCGCCGTGGCCAGTTCCTCCTCCAGGTCGGCGATGGCGGGTGCGAGCCCGAAGGTGTCGCGGGCGCGGGCCAGGGAGACGGCGCGGCGGGTCCAGGCGTCGCGCTCCCCGGCCGTCGTGCCGTGCGCCCAGTAGAGCTGGGCGGCGGCGCGGGCGGACGGCTCGTGGCGCAGGAGCCCGGCGTCCTCGTGCAGGCGCAGGAGGGTGGCGAGGATCAGGGCCGCGTCGTGGTCGTGCACTCCGCGCTCGTAGCCCTCGTCGTAGGCCTCCTGGGCCGCCTGCCGGACCAGGGCGGGCAGGTCGTCTGCCGTGGCCAGGGCGGCCGGGCCGTGCTCGTCGAGCAGTCGGGCGGCGAGGTGCTCGGCGCGGTAGACCTCCGGCGACTCCGAGGGCAGCGGGCGGTCCCAGTAGGGGCGCGTCGCGGCGAAGTCGGGGTCGGTGACCGGGGCGCGGTAGTCCGTGCCGGTCAGGGCGAAGGCGAGGCCGTCGCCCTGGGGGACGAGGGTGAGGTCGAGGGGCTGGGTGCCGACCGCGAAGCGGTGGCCGCCCAGGCGGACGGTGCGGCCGCCGTCGGCGTACAGGTCGGTGCGGTCGCGCAGTGCGCGCAGGGCCTGCTGCCGGGCGGACTTCAGGCGGCCGTCCAGCTCCTCCGCCCTGATCTCGTCGCCGAGTCCGCGCAGTTCGTCGGCGGTGCGGCGGACCTTGGCGGGCATCGGGTCGGAGGTGAAGTACGTGGTGACGGCGTCCGCGTCGGCGAGTGCGGAGGCCCGGCGGACGATCGTGGTCAGCACCCGGTCGGCGGACTCGGCCAGGCGCTCGGCGCGGCGGGCGCGGGCGTCGGCGAGGGTCTGCTTGCGGGCGGAGAGCGCCTCGTGGACCTCGTCGCGCTTGTCCGCGAGTTCGGCGAGGAAGTCGTCGGACTCGGCGAACCGGGACTCCAGGTTCTCCACCCGCACGAGCAGGCGGGCCAGTTGCTCGTCGCACTCCTCGGGGGTGCCGGCCGCCGCGAGGGCGGCGGTGACCGCCTGGCCGAGCAGGGCGAACTCGGCGGCGAACTCGGCCCGGCCCTCGCGGTCCCCGAGCGCGCGGCGGCGGCCGTCCAGCGTGGCGCGAGCGCGGTTGACGCCCCCGAGGACCTCGGCGATCCGCTCCAGGACGGACGTGCGGACGGTGGCGTCGCCGATGTCGAGGCCGGAGACGACGTCGGTGACCGTGCGCAGGCTCTCGGCGTGCTCGTCGAGGCGGGCCGCGACGGGCTCCGCCTCGGCGACGGTGGTGATCGCCTCGGCGTCGGCGACGAGCCGCTCGACGTCGGCCCGGTGGTCGGCGAAGGCGTCCTCGTGCGCCAGGTGGGTCACGGCCCGCTGCGCGAAGGAGGCGAGGTCGCGTTCGACGTCCGCGGCCAGTTCGTCGACGCGTTCGGTGTCCGCGTACCGCATGTCCTTGAGGGTGAGCAGTTGCCCCTGGGCCTGTCGCAGCTCGGTGAGCCCGGACACCCATGCCGCGGCGCCGCGCGGGGCCTCACCGCGCAGGCGTCGTACGACGGCGGTGACGCGGGCCGTCGCCGCGGTGAGCGCGTCGCCCGCCTGCCGGGTGAGTGCCTGGACCGTCTCGAACTCGGCCAGCACCTGCTCGGCGGTGGTCCGCACCTGCGTGAGCGGCTCGTGCAGGGCGCCGAGGTCCGGTTCGGACAGCCAGTGGTGGGTGTCGGCGGTCCGCACGCAGGCCGCGACCAGCGCTTCGTACACCTCGCCGGTCGGGGTGGTCTCGGTGACGGCGCGGGTGACGGACAGGCAGTCGGAGATGCCGCGCACCAGGTCGGCGTTGCCGACCCGGGCGAGCGGGCCGGTGCCGGCCGGGCGGGCGGCGGCGTGGGTGTCGGAGACGTACGGGGAGGCCCACCGCTGGACGGGGTGCACGCGCTGCGGCTCGGCGCCGGCCGTGCGCAGGGCGAGGAGGGTGCCGTCGTCGGACAGCGCCCAGCCGTGGCAGGTCAGCGGGGCGGCGACCTCCTTGCGGATCACGTTGTAGGGCAGGAGCAGGTGGCGGCCCGCCGCGCGGGCGTGGAAGGCGTACAGGACGTCCTCGCCGTTCGGTGAGCGGACCGTCCGCTCGAACTCCATGCCCTCGGTGTCGACGCCGTCGAACGTCCGGTGGGTGCCGGTGGCCAGGCAGTAGCCGCCCGCGAAGACGATGCCCTGGTCCTCGGGCAGCCGGCGACAGGCCCGCCCGATGCCGTCGAGGCGGACGACGCTCCGGGTGAGGGTGTTGAACACCAGGTAGCGGTGGGTGTCCTCCTTGTAGGGCAGGACATCGACGAGGATCAGGGCGCCCACGCGCGCGTACGCGATGTGCGCGTCGGCGAGCGACTGGAGCGGCTCGTCGACCGGCTCGGCGTAGACGCCCTCGCCCGTCTCCGTGTCGTCCTCGGCCTTGACGGTCAGGGTGCCGTTCAGCGTCTCGACGAACACCTCGCCCTCGACGGAGACGTGCGGGTGGCGGCCCAGGACGTGGTCCTCGCGGGTCGTCGCCGTCCAGGTGAAGTCGTGGGCGGGCGCGAGGACGTGGTCGCGGTCGCCGCGCGCGTCCAGGAAGGACGCCTGGCCGTCGTCGGTCAGCGCCCAGCGCAGGACCCGGATGTCGTCCGCCTTCTCGCCGGTCCGGAAGACGGCGAGCAGCTTGTCCTCGACACGGCGGAGACGGAGGAGCCGGGCCTGGTGGAAGTAGCGGTGCAGGGCGGCGAACTCGCGGACGAAGGCCGGGTCGTCCAGCAGGCCGGGGACGGCGTCCTCGGGCAGCCGGTCCAGGGTCCGGTCGTGCAGGGCGAGGACGTCGCCGACGGCGGTGTCGGGGCCCCGGCCGGGGACGGTGTTGTAGCCGAAGAGCAGGACGTCGCCGACGGACACGAGGTCGCGCGGCACGCACGCCGGCCCGGTGCGCAGTTGCTCGGTGCCGGCCAGTTCCAGGCGCAGGGAGCCGAACTCCTCGACGCGGCGGGCGTTCAGCGCCTCGGCGCGGCGGGCGAGTTCGGCCGCCTGCGCGGTGAGGCGGTCGCGCAGCACCTCGTACGTACCCGTGTCCAGGGCGGTGGTCATGAAGTCCCTCTCAGGAAGTCCCTCTCAGGAGGCCTACTCGGGAAGGCCTGCTCAGGAAGTCGGAAAGAGCGGTCGTGGAGCCGCCGCCCCCCGCGCGGCGGCTCCACGACCGCGGTCGGTCAGCCCTTGGCGCTGCCGTTCACGGCGGCCGTCAGACGGGTGTCGGCCAGGCCCAGCTCACCGGCCTTGCCGAGCAGCTGCTCCAGGGCCGCCGAGTCGGCGCCGCCCGACTTCATGAGCTTCATCAGCAGGGTGGACACGGTCAGGTTCTGCACGTCGGCCGTGGAGACCGAGCCGAGGACCCGGCCGAGGTCGTCGGTGAAGCTCGACGTCCCGTCCAGCCAGGGCTTCGCCAGCGCCTGGGCGGTCTCGGAGTGCTGCACGAAGCCGTCGACCCCCTTGCCGAGGGCGATCGCCCCGACCAGCCGGTCGAAGAAGACCGACTCGCCGCCGACGATGTCGATGTCGGCGTTCTCCAGCCCGGTCGCGAGGACCGTCGCCTGCGCCTCGGCCACCTGCCGCTGGACGTCCAGCCCGGCCAGCCGGATCTCCTTCTCGGCCTCCAGCCGCAGCCGGTACTCCTCGTGGCCGCGGGACGCCTCGTCCAGCGCCGCCATCGCCGCCGCCTTCTCGGTGAGGCCGGCCGCCTCCGCCTTCAGCTTCTCGCCGACGGCGGCGGCCTCCGCCAGGGCCTTGGCCTTGGCGCCCTCGGCCTCCGCCCGCAGCCGGGCCTCGGTGGCCCCGGCCTCGGCACGGCCGGCCTTCTCGAGGACCTCGGCCTCCTTGTCGCGGACCTGGACCTCGGCCAGCCCCGGGGCCGCGCTCTCCGCCTGGACGCCCTCGGCGAGCCGCAGCTTGGCCCGCGCGTCGAGGTCGGCGCTCTTGAGGCGGGCCTCGGCGAGCGTGAGTTCCTCGGCGGCACGGTGCGTGGCGGCCTGTTCGGCGGCCTCGGCGGCCTTGATGTCCTTGACGAGCCGCTCCTGCGCCTCGGCCTCGGCGGCGATGACGACGGCCTGGCGCTGCCGCTCCGCCTCCTCCACGGCACGCAGCCTCTTGATGGCCTCCTCCTGCTCGGCGACCGTGCGGTCCACCGCCACCCGCTCGCGGATGACGTCGGCGATCTCCCGCCTCTCCGCCTCGATCTCCTTCTCTGCGGCGATCCGCGTGAGCTGCGTCTCCCGCTCCCGGGCGATGACCTCAAGGAGGCGGTCCTTCTCGATCCGCTCGCTCTCCACGGCGATGACCCGCTCACGGTTCTTCTGCGCGACCGCGACCTCGCGTCCCTGGTTCTCGCGCTGGATGCCGAGCTGTTCCTCGGTCTTGAGGAAGGCCGACTGCGCCCGCAGCCGCTCCTCCTCCACCACCCGTGCCGTCTCGGCCTCTTCCCTCGCCCGGACGGTCTCGATCTCCCGCTTCTGCTTGCTCTCGGCGTCGACCTGCCGGCGCTCCAGCTCCAGGATCGCCTCCCGGGCGTCGACGTTCTGCCGGGTGATCTCCTTCTCCTCGGTGCGCTGTGCCTCGTTGGTCCGCACATGCTCCACGGCCGTCAGCTCGGTGATCTTCCGGATGCCCTGCGCGTCCAGGACGTTGGCCGGGTCGAGCTGGGTGAGCGGCGTCTGCTCCAGGTAGTCGATCGCCGCGTCCTCCAGGTGGTACCCGCTGAGGTCGACGCCGATGACCTCGATGATCCGGTACCGCAGCTCCTCGCGCTTGGTGTAGAGGTCGGTGAAGTCCATCTGCTTGCCGACGGTCTTCAGCGCCTCGGAGAACTTCGCGTGGAACAGCTCCTGGAGCGTGTTGCGGTCACTGGCCCGTGCGGTGCCGACGGCCTGAGCGACCTTGACGACGTCCTCGGCGGTCTTGTTCACCTTGACGAAGAACGAGATGCGGATGTCCGCGCGGATGTTGTCCCGGCAGATCAGCCCTTCCTTGCCGGCCCGGGTGATCTCGATCGTCTTCACCGAGATGTCCATCACCTCGGCCTTGTGCAGCACCGGCAGCACGACCTGCCCGGTGAAGGTCACGTCGACCTTGCGCATCTTGGAGACGATCAGGGCCTTGCCCTGCTCCACCTTGCGGAAGAGCCGGGCCACGACGAACAGCGCGGCGGCGGCGAGCAGGAGGCAAACGAGCACGCCGATGCCCAGGGTGTAATCCATAGGGAGTCCTCTGAGTCTGCGAAGTCAGCGGAGTGAGCGGAGAGAGTGGAGAGAGTGGAGCAAGCGAAGTAGGCGAAGACTTGGCGCCTCCGCGAAGAGGCTGAGCGGCCCGTTCGGTTACGGGCGGAAGCGTCCGGTGCGACGCGCGTCGTCCACGGCTCAGCCGCGGCGGCGGCTACTGCCGGGGTCGTACGGGGCTGCTGGCGGCGGCGTCGTAGGGGGGACCGGCCGCCGGGACGTGCCGCCGAGGGGACCGAGGGTCCGTGCGGAGACGTCGTCGATCCGCGCCACGTCCTCACCCCCCGATGCGGTCCCCCGGGCCCCGACGCCGACGCCCGTTGCCGGGCCCTGGCATCGGGGCCGTCCCCCTGTTGCTGCCGCCCTCATACTGACCGAGCCACGCCCTACTCCGCATTGCCGTGTTACGGCAATCCTGACGCCTTCTTGATGCCTGATTCGACGGGGGCCGGCCGTGCCGGCCGCGTCCGCCACCGCGCACACGGTGGTGAAGCTGGCCGGGGCCGAGTACCTGGTCTCCCCCGGGGGTGCAGTCGCTGCTCCAGAGCCGGCGCGGGCGTTGTGGGCCCCGGGCGCCGGCCGCGCCGGATGCGGCCGGGAACCCCCGGCGCACGGGCCGTCTTCTGCACGGGCCTCCTGCCGACGCTCGCACCGGCCGGTCCGTCACCCCACGCGGGCACGGCGCTCCTGGTCCTGCTGCACGCGGTACTCACCGTGGTGTGGCTCGGGAGCCACGTGCTGCTGCCGGCCAAGGCCCGCGCCTGCTTCGAGCGTCCCCCCGTGCGCCGGGCCATGGCCCGGGTGACCGGGGTCGTACTGATCGGGTTCGGGGTCAAGGTCGCCGGTACGCAGCCCTGACGCGTCGCCGTGGGCGTCAGCCCGCTCTCGCCCCGCCCTCCGGCGCCCCCTGTTCGCCCAGCCACCGCGCCAGTTTGCCGCGGCGGCCGACGGCGCGCAGGCGGCGTTCCGTGGCCTCGCGGACCGCGGGCGTGGTGATGAGGAGGAGTTCGTCGCCGGTGCGCAGGGCCGTGTCGCGGTCGGGGACGAGGGTGATGCCGTCACGGACGATCAGGGTCAGGACGGTCGGGCGTGGCAGGCGGAGTTCGGCGACGGTGACGCCGTGCAGGCGGGAGCCCGGGGGGATGGAGACGGTGAGCAGGTCGGCGTCCAGGACGTCGAGCGGGGCCGTCTCCACCTGGATCTCGCGGAGGGTGTCCGGGCGGGTCAGGCCCAGGTGACGGGCGACGGCGGGGAGGGCGGGGCCCTGGATGAGGGTGAAGAGGACGACGAGGACGAAGACGATGTTCAGTACGTCGACGGCGCCGTCCACTCCTTCGACGATCGGGAAGGTGGCCAGGACGATGGGGACCGCTCCGCGCAGGCCCGCCCAGGAGATGAACGCCTGTTCGCGCCAGGGGACGCGGAAGGGGAGGAGGCAGAGGACGACGGAGACCGGGCGGGCGGCCAGGAGGAGGACCAGGCCGACGGCGAGGGCGGGGAGGATCGCGGAGGGCAGTTCGCTGGGGTCGACGAGCAGGCCCAGCATCACGAACAGGCCGATCTGGGCCAGCCAGCCGGCGCCCTCCGCGAAGGAGCGGGTGGCGGCGCGGTGGGGGAGCTTGGCGTTGCCCAGGACGAGGCCGGACAGGTAGGCGGCGATGATGCCGCTCGCGTTCGCGGCACCGGCGGCGGCGAAGGCGGTGATCCCGAAGCCGACCGTGGCGAGCGGGTAGAGGCCGGTGGCGGGGAGGGCGATGTGGCGCAGGGCGGTGGCGCCCAGGCGCCCGATCAGTACGCCGAGGGTGCCGCCGACCACGAGTTGGTAGAGCAGGTTGCCCAGGACCGGGGCGGGGCCGGGCAGGTCGCCCGCGGTGGTGGTGGAGAAGATCAGGACCAGGATGATGGTGGGGGCGTCGTTGAAGCCGGACTCCGCCTCCACCAGGCCGGTCACCTTCTGCGGCAGCGGCAGTGAGCGCAGTACGGCGAAGACGGCGGCGGCGTCGGTCGAGGAGACGATGGCGCCCAGCAGCAGGGCCAGGTGCCAGTCCATGCCGAGGAGCCAGTGCGCGCCGGCGGCGGTCACCAGGACGGAGACGGCCACCCCGGCGGTGGCCAGCACGCCGGCCGGGGCTAGCAGGCGTCTGACGTCGCTCCACCGGGTCGTCAGTCCGCCCTCGACCAGGATGACCGCCAGCGCGGCGGTGCCCAGCGCCTGCGCCAGCTGGGTGTCGTCGAACTCCAGCCCCAGTCCGTCCTCCCCCGCGATCACGCCGACCGCGAGGAAGA
Organism: Streptomyces sp. NPDC058796; assembly: GCF_042745235.1. NCBI lineage: Bacteria > Bacillati > Actinomycetota > Actinomycetes > Kitasatosporales > Streptomycetaceae > Streptomyces > Streptomyces sp. NPDC058796. Next base: position 484,901 of record NZ_JBHYOP010000003.1, on the reverse strand, counting down.
GAAGCAGGCTGGGCAGCCCGAGGCGGTGCGCGGCACGGGCGGCGGCGATGCTGGCCAGCAGCACCGTGCCGCCGACGAGGAGGGTGAGATAGAGGTCGGCCAGGGTCATCGGCCGGGGCCCGGGAGGTGCGGGACGGGCAGGAGGGGCAGGACGGGGCGGCGGTCAGCGGGGGCAGGGGCGGGGTGGTGGGTGGCGGTTGGCCGCGGAGCGGGACGGCACCTGGTGGCCGGCCCCGGCGCGGGACGGCGGGCGGCGCCCGGAGCAGGGACAGGGCGCCCGCCGACCGGAGCCCGCGAGGCCGGAGCAGGAGCCGGGGGCCGCCGGTCAGCGGGGCCAGGAGCGGGGTGGTGGGTGGCGGTTCGGGCGTCCGCGGCGGTGTGGGTCGAGGAGTTCCGCGGCGACGCCGGCCATGACCAGGCCGGTGGCGATGAGCAGGCCGTGGGCGAGGAACAGGCCGGAGCCCAGGACCACCAGCGCGGTGACGAGGAGCAGCCAGGCGCGCAGGGGACGGTACTCGCGCGGGCGGCGGGGACGCCCCGCGTCCAGGGCGTCGGCGAAGTGGGGGTCCTCGCGGTGCAGGTGGTACTCGATCTCGCTGAGTCGCTGGTCGTCGGGTCCGGGCACGGTGTCCTCCTCCCGGCGCGGGGCCCGGTGAGGGCGACGCGGTCGGTCGGGCGGGCCATCTGCTCTCCTTGCGGGTGGGTACGCCACGATCACACCAGGACGAGGGGGCGCCGCCGCGTATACGTGGCCGGTCCGCGCCGGCCCGGGGGGAGTGGCTCGGCTCCAGGATCTCCGTCCGCCCCGGTGGGCACCATCCGGTACGGAGCCCAGAAGCGGGCGTACGAGACCTGTAGGAGGACGTCCGGCCGGCGCGGTGGCGCGTCAGTCGACGTAGGACTCCAGCGTGCCGCGGCGCCGTACGTCGAGGGTCGCGCAGTGGAACGAGCCGCCGAACGGCGCGTAGTGGAGGAGGTCGCAGGGGACGGGCTCGAAGCCCCAGCGTTCCAGGGCGCGCAGCATACCGGTGTGGTGCCGGTCGGCGACGACCCGCTCGCCGTCGATCACGAGGACGTTCATGCTGAGCCACTTCCCGCACATCGAGGTGACCTTGAGCATGCGGTCGGGGATCGGGTCGGGCTCGGGGGCGGTCAGGACGTCCCAGGAGGCGAGGGCCTCGGGCAGGCGGTCGGGGTCGACGTACTCCGGGTTGATCAGCACCTTGCCGGGCGCCAGCGGCATGAACGTCGTGTCGATGTGCATGGGCGTGCGGCAGCGGCTCTCGATCTCGTGGATGCGATAGCCGGGGCCGAGGTGGCGGCGGAGCCACTCGATGCCCATGCGGTTGGTGACGTTGCTGCGGGTGACGAAGAGGTCGCGTCCGGCGCGGACGAAGTCCGCCGCGTCGAAGACCGGCTCGAACTCGGTGAGGATGTGCCGCATCGGCTCGCCCGGCTCGGGGATGCGGAAGTCCGGGTCGAAGAGCTCGTCGGTGAGCTGGGGCTTGGGGGCGGCGGTCCAGCGCGCTCCGCGGCGGAAGTAGTCCTTGAGCAGGGGACGGTAGGAGTGGGTCTCGAAGTAGCGGCACGGCCAGGCCATCGGGGTCTCGATGATCTCGTCGCCGATCACCAGGAGGCAGTCGCGCGGGCAGGTGTTGCAGAAGCCGCGGGACGACCAGTCCGGAGTGCTGAAGCGCTGCCGGTGGTCGACCGCCTCGGGGCGGGTGACCGTGACGCCGAGGGACTCCAGGAGGGTGATGAACCCGTCGAGCTCCTGCTGGGCCCGCTCGATCAGGACGCGCGGGTAGCGGAACCCGGCGGCCAGTCCCTGCAGGCGGGCCGCCCACGGGGGAACGTTGCAGGACACGACCGGATGGTCGGAGGGGATCGTCGCGCCCTCCAGCCGTCCGACGACGACTTCCTCCAGCGGGTCCCACTCGTTGTGGGACCCGACCGGCGAGACGGCGGCTTCCGCCGCCTCCGTGACACCGACACCGGGTTCCTGCGCCACCGCCATGACTGACCGCTCTCGCTCGACACGGCTCCGTGACGTATTCGGTGCCCCGAACCGGGCCGGCGACACCGACGTTTCCCAGGAGGCTTGCCGACGCTATCGTTTCTCGATAGGTTTTCATCGTTGTTCGATCGCTTCGCTGGTTTGACGGATTCGATGGGTTCCTTCGGAGGAGGGGTGATGGGGCAACTGATGACGCTTGCGCTGCGCGGTGTGCTGGTGGTGCTGCTCGCCGGGGCGGCGTTCGTCCAGGGGGTGCTGATCCGGCTGCTGGCGGCCGGCACCGGTGATCCCGACGCCGCCCTGGCGGACGTGCGCACGCCGGTCTTCCTGATCGTCGTCCTGGGGGCCGCGGCGGCCGAGGTGGTGCTGGTCTGCGTGTGGCGGCTGGTGACGATGGTGCGGCGGGGCACCGTGTTCTCGCTCGGGGCCTTCCGGTACGTGCACATCGTGATCGGCGCCTTCGTCGCGGCCGCACTCCTGGTGCTCGCCCTTGCGGTCCTCCTCGCTCCGGGCGAGGCCGTCGCCCCGGGCATCGTCCTCATGCTGGGCGGGGTCGTCGTGGCGGTCCTGGGCGTCGCGCTGGTCGTGCTCGTCCTGCGGATGCTGCTCGCCCAGGCCGTGGCGCGTGACATCGAGGCGGCGCGGATGCGGGCCGAGCTGGCAGAGGTGATCTGATGCCGATCGTCGTGGACATCGACGTGATGCTGGCCAAGCGCAAGATGTCCGTGGGCGAGCTGGCGGAGCGCGTCGGCATCACCCCCGCCAACCTGGCGGTGCTCAAGAACGGCCGCGCCAAGGCGGTCCGCTTCACGACGCTCGCCGCGCTCTGCGCCGTACTCGAGTGCCAGCCCGGTGACCTGCTGCGCCACGAGGCCGGGGACAAGCACGGGGGCGAGCGCGACGAGGAGTGACGCCGGGCCGGCGTCGGGCGCGAGTGGCTCCGCGACCCCTTCCGGGCGCAGTCTGGGAGAAGATCTGCGTGCACGCGCGCCCGCGGGCGCCGACCCGGAAGGACCCGCTCGTGATCATCTTCGGCACCAAGGGATACCTCTACCAGCTCGCGATACTGACGCTGGTGTGCGGCCGCTGCGGCAATCCCTCCGCACACACCCTCAGGAAGCGCGTCAACAAGTTCACGCTGTTCTTCGTGCCGCTGTTCCCGTTCTCCACGAAGTACCTGACCCAGTGCACCTTCTGCGGCGCCGAGCAGCAGGTGAGCAAGGAGCAGGCGGACCAGATGCAGAGGCAGGCCGTGAGCGGCGGCCCGGGAAGCTCCGGCGCGCAGCCGTACGGGCAGTCGCCGCAGCACCCCTACCAGCGGCCCTGAGCCAGGGCCCGCGCCGCCGAACCGGCGTACCGCTCCCCCGCGTTGCCGGGTCCCGGCAGCCCTGACTACCCTCACGTTGCCGGGACCGCGCACGGGGCGTGACCGGCAGGGGAGGCGCGGGGTGACGGACCAGCAGGCCGAGCAGCAGACGGGACAGCAGTCGGAGCAGCGGTCGGGGAATCGGCCGGAACTGCAGGAGACGTACCTGGGCGGGTACGCCGGGATACTCGCCGGGGCCGCCGGCACCGGCCGCCGGCTGACCCGCGACGAGCTGGAGGAACGGCGGCTCCTCGGGGAACGGGCCGCGGAGGCCGGCCACAGCCTGCGCAGCCTCGTACGGCTGCACCTGGACGCCACCCGCACCGCCTGGCCCGGCGGCACCACCGCCTCCGGAACCGCCGACCGTGTCCTCGCCGCCGTCACCCAGGCCGTCGACGCCTTCGCGGAGGGCTACGAACGCGCCCAGCGTCTCGCCGTACGGCAGGAGGAGGCCGCGCGGCGGGAGTTCATCGACGACCTGCTCTACGGGCGCAGCGACCTCGGCCGGCTCGCCGAGCGGGCCGAGCGCTTCGGGCTCGTCCTCTCCCGCGCCCACGCCGTCGCGGTGGCCGAGGGCCCCGCGACGTACGACGACACCGCGCCGGTCACCCGGCTCGTGGAGACCGCGCTCATCTCCCGCTTCGGCGACCGCCGCATCCTGATCACCACCAAGAACGGGCAGCTCATCTGCATCGCGCCCGGCGACCAGGACGACGTCCTCAGCTTCTTCGCCAAGCAGGCGTACGCCGCCACCGACGGAAGCCGGGTCGCCATCGGGCGCCCGCAGACCGGCGCGGGCGGCGTCGTGCACAGCTACGAGGAGGCGCTGAGCACCCTCGAACTCGCCGAGCGGCTGGAGCTGGACGAGCCCGTGCTGCGCGCCGCCGACCTGCTCGTCTACCCGGTGCTCACCCGCGACCGGCAGGCCATGGCCGACCTCGTACTGAGCGTGCTGGGTCCGCTGCGCGGCGCCCGCGGCGGGGCCGAGCCGCTGCTGCGGACCCTGGAGGTGTATTTCGACGCCGGCTGCACCGCGGCCGAGGCCGCCCGGCGCCTGACGCTCAGCGTGCGGGCCCTCACCTACCGGCTGGACCGCATCCACCAGCTGACCGGCGCCAACCCCGCCGACCCGGTGCACCGCTACACCCTGCAGACCGCGGTGATCGGCGCCCGGCTGCTGGGCTGGCCCGCCCAGGAGATCTGAGCGGGCCGGCCGGGTCGCCTCCGCCCCGGGTCAGCCGGTGATCTCGACCTTGCCGTTGCGCTGGTCGGGAGCGGGCGGCGGCTCCTCGGCGCCCTTCGCCGTGAGGTTCTTCAGCAGGGCCGCCAGGTCGACGCCCGTGGTGGAGCCCAGCAGTTCCATGCCCTGCGCCACGTTGTCGGCGACCGTGCGGGACAGGCGGCTCGCGCCGTCCGTCGAGATGACCGTCATCTTGTCCACGGCAGACAGCGGCTCGGAGGCCTTGGCGACCACCTGCGGCAGCACCTCGACCAGCATCTGGAGCACGGCCGCGTCGCCGTACCGCTCGAAGGCGTCGGCCTTCTTGTGCATCGCCTCGGCCTCGGCCGCGCCCTTGGCGCCGATCGCGGCGGCCTCCGCCTCGCCCTCCAGCCGTACGGCCTCGGCGATCGCCGCACGCCGCGACCGCTCCGCCTCACCCTGCTTGAGACCCTCGATGGCCTCCGCCTCGGCGAGCGCGCCGCGCCGCTGCTTCTCGCCCTCACCGGTGAGCCGGGCCCGCTCGGCCTCGGCCTGGGCGCCCGCGATCTCGGCCTCCCGGTCGGCCTCCGCCTGCTTGACCCGCGCCACCCGGCGGGCCTCCGCCTCCTGCTCGGCCTCGTACCGCTTGGCGTCGGCCGGCTTGCGCACCTCGGTGTCGAGCTGGCGGTCCTTCAGCGCCGCCTGCCGCTCGGCGACCTTCTCCTGCTCGGCGAGGATGTCCTGCTGCCGGGCCGCCTCGGCGAGCGGACCGGCGGCGTTGGCGCGGGCCGCGGCCTGGTCGGTCTCGGCCTTGATCTCGGCCTGCTTCAGGTAGAGGGTCCGCTGCGCGACCGCGATCTCCTCCTCGGCCTTCAGCCGCGCCTGCTCGGCCGCCCGCCGGGCCACGGCCTCGGCGATGTCGGCCTCCTGCTTGGCCCGCGCCGCCTCGGGACGGCCGAGGTCCTCCAGGTAGGAGCCCTCGGTGGTGATGTCCTGGATCTGGAAGGCGTCGAGCACCAGTCCCTGCCCGGACAGGCTCGCCTCCGCCTCCTCGGCGACCTGCCCGGCGAACGCGGCCCGGTCCCGGATGACGTCCTCCACGGACATCCGGCCGACGATCGCGCGCAGCGCGCCGGACAGCACCTCCTGGGTGAAGCCGACGATGCCGTCCTGCTGCATCAGGAACCGCTGCGCCGCCGCGCGGATCGCGTCCTCCGTGCCGCCGACCTTGACGATGGCGACGCCTTCGAGGTTGGCCTTCACTCCGCGCAGCGTCACCGCGCCGCGCACGGCCACCGGGATGTGCCGGGAGGAGAGGTCGAGCGTGAACCGCTGCTGCACGAACGGCACGACGAACACGCCGCCGCCGACCACGACCTTCTGGCCGCTGTTGTCGGTGAAGACGCGGCCGGTCTCCGGATCGGTGGACTTCTTGCCGCGCCGCCCCGTGACGATGAACGCCTCGCTCGGGCCGGCCACCTTGTAGCGGCTGACCACCACCAGCGCGAGCAGCACCAGGAGTACGACGACCCCCAGCACCGCGATGACGACAGGACTCATGGCAACGCCCCCGAATCACGAGCAGTACAGACGAACGGACGAACGGACGAACAGAAGAGCCGCCGGGCTCACTCAGCGGTCCACCGGGCGGACCACGACCGACGTCCCGGTCGGCACCGCCTCGACCCACACCTCGGTGCCCCGCGCCACCGGCTCCGCGCTGCGCGCCGCGCACTTCAGCGGCTGGCCGGCGAGCCGGAGCAGCACCTCGCCGAACCCGTCGGCGGGAATGGCGGTCACGACCTTGCCGGACGTACCGAGCAGGTCGTCCGTGCTGGGTGTGGCGGCGGTCTGGTCGCGCATCAGCGCACGGCTGAAGCGGTACGTCAGCCAGCCGGCCCCCACTCCCGCGACCGCGCCGGCCCCGGCGGCACCCGCGGGACCGGTCCAGCCGGTGCCGAGGGCGATGGCGCCGGCGAAGCCGGTCATCGCCGTGAACCCGGCGATGACCGGCAGCGACAGCCACCCCTCCAGGAAGCCGTCCAGCGCTCCCCCGAACGCGCCTTCCAGCACTCCGTCGAAGACCAGCGACAGGGCGAGCAGCACGACCCCCGTGATACCCAGCCCGAGAAACCAGGCCATCGTGCCGTCCCCCTCCCGCCCGTCGCTGAGCTTCGGTGAGTCCTATGTTCACCCCCGGCCCCGCACCACGTCATTGCCGCTTTCCGGCAGTCTTAACGCGTCTTTGATGCCGTCCTCCGGCTCTCCTGGATCTCCTCGGCCGCTCCTGGAACCGCGGCTCGCGCCGGTACTGTCCTTCCTCAAATGGGGACTTCAACGGGGAGCGTTCCGAACCAGGCCGGGCAGGGCGACGCGTACGCGCACATGGTGGTGTGCGGCGACGACGGGCTGGCGCACCGCCTGGCCGCCGAACTGCGCGGCGTCTACCGCGAACAGGTCACACTCGTCGTCCCGCCCTCCGGGAGCCGGGTGCGCCAGCCCGTGGTCGGGCGGGCCCGCGCGGCCTCCGCGGCACTGCTGGACAGGGTCAGCGCGGCCGTCGGCCGCTCGGGAAACGGCGACTCCGCGGCGGGTGTCCCGAGCGGTGCCGGCCGTGAACTGGAGGCCGCCGAGCCGACCGACGAGGTGCTCGCACAGGCCGGCGTGGACCGGGCGGCGGCCCTGGCCCTCGTGTACGACGACGACGAGACCAACATCCGCGCCGCCCTGGCCGCCCGCCGGCTCAACCCCCGGCTGCGCCTGGTCCTGCGCCTGTACAACCGGCGACTCGGCCGGCACATCGAGGAACTGCTCGACCAGAGCGCCGCGCTGGCCACCGGCGACTCGCGGGACGCCGGGCTGGACGGCGCCGGGACGTCCACGACCGTGCTGTCCGACGCGGACACGGCGGCGCCCGCGCTGGCGGCGACCGCGCTGGTCGGCACCAGCAAGGTCGTCGAGACGGACGGGCTGCTGCTGCGCGCGGTGGAACGGCAGCCGCCGCGCCCGGGCGAGGTCGCCGACCCCGGCCTGTGCACGCTGGCGCTGCTGTCCGCGACGAGCAACGACCCGGCCGGGGCGGACGGTTCGGAGGGCAGCGGCGACCAGGGTCCGCAACTGCTGCCCGACGCGGCGGCGGTGGAGGCGGCCACCGGACGGGCCACGGTCGCCCTGGAGCAGGTGTCGTACTCCGGTCCGCCGCTGCCCGCCGCCCGGGCCGGTGTCCCGCCGTTCGGCGAGCTGTTCTCGCGGCGGCTGCGGTGGTCGCTGGCGGGCCTGGGGGCGTGTGTGGTGGCGCTCGCCGTGGCGCTGATGGTGGTCACCGGGGACCATCCGCTGCACGCGACGTACGTGACCCTCCTCGACCTGTTCGCCATCAACGAGCCCGCCCACAACGCGGACACCGGACGGCAGGTGCTGCAACTGCTGTCCGGTTTCGTCGGGTTGCTGCTGCTGCCGGTACTGCTCGCCGCCGTACTGGAGGCCCTGGGGACCTTCCGCAGCGCGACGGCGCTGCGGAAGCCGCCGCGCGGGCTGGGCGGGCACGTCGTCCTGCTCGGTCTCGGCAAGATCGGCACGCGCGTGCTGACCCGGCTGCGGGAGATGGACATCCCCGTGGTGTGCGTCGAGGCCGATCCCGAGGCGCGCGGCATGGCGACGGCCCGGCGGCTGCGGGTGCCGGTGGTGCTGGGGGACGTCACGCAGGAGGGCGTCCTGGAGGCCGCCAAGATCCACCGGGCGCACTCGCTGCTCGCGCTGACGAGTGTCGACACCACGAATCTGGAGGCGGTGCTGTACGCCCGCTCCGTGCGGGCGCGGCTGCGGGTGGTGCTGCGGCTGTACGACGACGACTTCGCGACCGCCGTGTACCGGACACTGCGCGCGGCACACCCGGAGGCGCTGACCCGGAGCCGCAGCGTGACGCATCTGTCCGCGCCGGCCTTCGCGGGGGCGATGATGGGCCGCCAGGTCCTGGGGGCGATCCCCGTCGAACGGCGGGTGCTGCTGTTCGCGGCGGTGCGGGTGGCGGGGCATCCGCAGCTGGAGGGGCGGACGGTCGGGGAGGCGTTCCGGGCGGGGGCGTGGCGGGTGCTGGCCTTGGAGGTCCCCGGCCACACCTCCGACGGCGAGGTGGCGCAGGGGTCCAGGCTGGTGTGGGAGCTGCCCGACACGTATGTCCTGCGGGGTGAGGACCGGGTGGTGCTGGCGGCGACTCGGCGGGGGTTGGCGGAGTTGCTGGGGCGGCGGACGCGGCGGGGGACGGGGTTGTAGGGGCGCCGCCCCTACAACCCCGCGGCGCGCGGCTAGCCGCGCGGCAGGTGCCTTGCCGCGAAGTCCAGTTCCAGTCGGATCTGCTTGATGCGTTCGTCCACCACCAGGGAGCCGTGCCCCGCGTCGTAGCGGTACACCTCGTGGACGGCTCCCCTCTCCTCCAGGCGCTCGACGTAGTTCTCGACCTGGCGGATGGGGCAGCGCGGGTCGTTGACGCCGGCCGAGATGTAGACCGGGGCCTTGACCCGGTCGACGTAGGTCAGCGGGGAGGACGCCTCGAAGCGGTCGGGCACCTCTTCGGGGGTGCCGCCCAGGAGGGTGCGGTCGAGGGCCTTCAGGCCCTCCATCTCGTCGTGGTACGCGGTGACGTAGTCGGCCACCGGGACGGCGGCGATGCCCAGCGTCCAGGCCTCGGGCTGGGTGCCGAGGCCGAGGAGCGTGAGGTAGCCGCCCCACGAGCCGCCGGTGAGGATCAGGCGCTCCGGGTCGGCGAGGCCCGAGGTGACCGCCCACTCGCGTACCGCCGCGATGTCCTCCAGCTCGATGAGGCCGACCCGGTGCTTGAGGGCGTCGGTCCAGGCGCGGCCGTAGCCGGTGGAGCCCCGGTAGTTGACCCGGACCACCGCGTAGCCGTGGTCGACCCAGGCGGCCGGGCCCGCGGCGAAGGCGTCGCTGTCGTGCCAGGTGGGGCCGCCGTGGATGTCGAAGACCGTCGGGAGCGGGCCGCTGGTGCCGGCCGGCTTCTGGACCAGGGCGTGGATGCGGCCGCCCGGGCCCTCCACCCACACGTCCTCCACCGGTACCGAGCGCGGCGACTTCATGCCGGGCGGGTCCAGGACGACCCGGCCGTCCGTCGAGCGGACCGTCGACGGCTCCGCGGCCGAGGACCACAGGTACTCGACGGTGCCGTCGGGGCGGGCCGTCGCCCCGGAGACCGTGCCGGCGGGGGTGTCGATCTCCACCAGCTCGCGCTCGGCGAAGTCGTAGCGGAACAGCTCGCTGCGGGCTTCGAAGCCGTGCACGATCAGCAGGCCGCTGCCGTCCGGATACCACTCGGCGCTGACGTCGCCGGGCAGCTCCAGGGCGAGGTCGGTCTGCTCACCGGTCGCCACGTCCCACACCAGGGGCTCCCAGCGGCCCCGGCGCTGGTGCCCGACGAGCAGGCGGGTGTCGCCGTCGACCGGCGCGAAGCCGAGGACCTCCAGGCCCAGCTCCTCCTCGCCGCCCCGGGTGTCGTCCAGCTCGGCGACCGTCGTGCCGTCGGGGCGCACCACGCGCAGCGCCGAGTGCATCGCGTCACCGTGCTCGGTGTGCTCGATCGCGATCAGCGTGCCGTCGTGGGAGAGGTCGCCGACGCCCGCGGACTCACGGTGCCGGTAGATCTCCGCCGGGGCGCCGTCCGCGCGCGCGAGGTGGATCGTCGTACCGTCCTCGTCGGTGGAGCGGCCGATCACCGCCGTGCGCCCGTCCCGGGAGAGGGCGAGGCCCGCCGGGTAGGACGCGTCCAGACCGGGCACCGCGAGCTCGTCCTCACCGCCCGCGAAGGGCTGGCGCCGCCAGACACCGAACTCGTCGCCGTCCTTGTCGTCGAACCACCAGATCCAGTCGCCGTCGGGCGAGAGCACACCGTCCGTCGTGCCGTTGGGCCGGTCGGTGACCTGGCGCTGCTCACCGGTGGAGCGGTCCCAGGCGTACAGCTCGTAGGTCCCCGTCGCGTTCGACACGAACAGGGAGCGGTCCGGCGCGTCCTCGGCCCAGTCGGGCAGCGACACCCTCGGCGCCCGGAACCGCTTCTCCCAGTCGGGCATCTGCTCGCCCTGCGTCTGCCGCTCGTCCACGCCCATGTCCGACGGAACGGACCCGTTGCTCTCAGTCATGGCCCCATACTGCCCCGACCGGGCGACAACGCGCAGACCACATCCCCAGCCTGTGGACAACCTCGTCCGGCCGCCCGTCCGTCCACCCGTTTTCCACAGCCCCGCGGCCGGGTCGCCGGGGCGCGCCCCGTACCGTGGAGGGCGTGTACCGGTTTCTGCTGACGCCCCGCTGGTGGGGGATCAACGTCTTCGTCGTCCTGGCCATCCCCTTCTGCATCTTCATGGGTTCGTGGCAGCTGGGCCGGTTCGAGGACCGGGTCCAGGACCATGAGGCCGCCACCGCCCCACAGGATCCGGCACACCGGGAGGCGGCCCGCCCGCTGGCGGAGCTGCTGCCCGTGGACAAGGCGACGGTAGGCGACCAGACGACGGTGAGCGGCCGCTACGCCGACCAGCTGCTGGTCCCGGAGCGGAAGCTGGACGACCGCGAGGGCTTCTACGTCCTGACGCTGCTGCGCACCGACGACGGCAAGGCACTGCCGGTCGTGCGCGGCTGGCTGCCCGGCGACCCCGACACGGCGAAGGTCCCGGCCCCGCCCACCGGCCGGGTGACCGTCACCGGAGCGCTCCAGGCAGCCGAGTCGGTCGGCAGCAACGGCGTCAGCGGCCGCTCCGGCTGGCCGGAGGGACAGACCGGCGCGATCAGTGCCGCGACGCTGCTGAACCTGGTGCCGTACGACGTCTACGACGCGTGGGTGACGCTCAACGAGGGCGACTCCGGGATGCGGGCCGTGCCCGTGAGCGCGCCGCAGGGCACGGGCCTGGACCTGAAGGCCTTCCAGAACCTCGGCTACACGGCCGAGTGGTTCGCCTTCGTGGGCTTCGTGATCTTCATGTGGTTCCGGCTGCTGCGCCGCGAGGTCGAGCTCGCCAGGGACGCGGAGCTGGGGCTGGTCCCGGAGGACGAGGAAGCGGACGACGAGCCGCAGCCGCAGCCCAGCCCGTCCGGCGTCTGACGCCGGACGGTCCGCGGACGGGCACCGGGGCAGCCCCCAGGGTCAGGACGCGGCCAGCACGCCCGTCCAGTACACGGTTCCCGCGCAGGCGTCGGCCACCGTCGCCGTCGCCGAGCCCGAGCCGCCCTCGGGGGTGTACGTCACCGACACGCTCCCGTCGGCCTTGCCGTCCGCGGTGAGCAGCTGGGTCGTGGTGCCGGAGTCGGCCCCCGCGCCGCCGCCCGCGGAGGCGCCGCCCGTGGCGGTGCCGCCCGCGGCGGTCGTGTCACCGCTGGGCGAGGGGTCGGGCGAGGGTCCGCCGGTGCCGCCGCCCGTGGTGCCGCCGGTGGTGGGGCAGGTCTCCGAGGGCACCCAGGCGAACTGCACCTCGTAGGCGGAGGCGGGCGCCAGGGTCAGCGAGGTGGTCTCCAGGGACGGGTCGGGCAGTCCGGCCGCCGCGTCCCCGGCCACGTGCCGTGCGGTGCCGATCTTCGTGGCGTCCGCCGCACCCTGCGGAGTGGTGACCAGAGTGCCGGGACCGACGACGGTGCAGCCGTCCGAGGAGACGTTGGTGACCCGGAAGGAGCCGTAGACCACACCCGTCGAGTCCGGTCCCGCGCTGCTCGCGACGGCCGGGCCGAGCTGTTTGGCCGAACACAGGGGCGGCTCGGCGGCGGTGCTCGTGGAGGGGTCGGTGCCCGGGGCCGTGCCCGTCGCGGCACCGCTCTCCTTGCTCTCGGGCCGCTCCTTCGAGTCCCCCCGCTCCTTGTCCTTGCCCGGCCCCTCGGAGCCGGCGATGCCGCTCTGGCCGCCGGCCGGGTCCTTGCCCTGGGAGGCGCCGCCCTGCGCCTGCGAGGCGTGTCCGGCGACGGAGGGGTCGGCCCCCGGCCCGGTGGTCTGGGAGACGTGCACGAGGGCCGGGACCGCCGTGCCGATGAAGAGGGCGGCGGCCGCCACGCCGACGGCGACCTGGCGCTTGCGGGCCCTGCGGGCGGGTACCGCGCGGCGCAGGTGCTCCAGGGTGCCGTCACTCGGCTCCACGTTCCGGACCGCCTGGTGCAGCATTCTGCGCAGGACCAGCTCGTCGGGGTCGAGTCCGCCGGGCTCCCGGGGGGTCCCCGCTTCCCGAGGTCCGGGACTTCGACCGCCCGGTTCCTGGCCGTCGAGCCCCTGGCCATCGGGGCCGTGCCCGTCGGGGCCGTGATTCACAGTTCCGTTCCCAGCGTATGTGTGCTTGTGCTCGTCGCGGTCCCCGCGCCGTGCGTCGTGGCCGTCGCTCATGCCGGTGCCTCCATGGCCACCCTGAGCGCCGCGATGCCGCGCGAGCCGTATGCCTTGACCGAGCCGAGGGATATGCCGAGCGCCTCGGCGGTCTGCGCCTCGGTCATGTCGGCGAAGTAGCGCAGCACCAGCACCTCGCGCTGGCGGCGCTGCAGCCCCTTCATCGCCTTGATCAGGGAGTCCCGCTCCAGCTGGTCGTAGGCGCCCTCCTCCGCGCTCGCCATGTCCGGCATGGGCTTGGAGAGCAGCTTCAGGCCGAGGATGCGGCGGCGCAGCGCCGAGCGCGAGAGATTGACGACCGTCTGGCGCAGGTAGGCGAGGGTCTTCTCCGGATCGCGGACGCGTTTGCGCGCCGAGTGGACACGGATGAAGGCCTCCTGGACGACGTCCTCACAGGAGGCGGTGTCGTCGAGGAGGAGGGCGGCGAGGCCGAGCAGCGACCGGTAGTGCGTCCGGTACGTCTCGGTGAGGTGGTCGACGGTGGTACCCGCCGCCGCGTCCTCCGCGCCGTCGCGCTGGTTCGATATGCGGGCCGGCCGCGCTGCGGGCATCGGCGCGATCACCGGCATGCCACCGGCCGGACCGGCCACTCGGGGACGGATGGGCCGGACGGGCGGCCGCACGGCGGGGCCACGCGCCGCCGCGGGGAAATCGAGTACCTCTGCCACGCCAGTTGGACACGCCCGCCCCCGTGAGGGTTGTACGTGCCGGGCGTCACGTTCCCGCGCCCGCCGGGAGCCAGCCCGGCTGACGGTGCGTCATAGGCCCTCATTGTCCCCGCTCTTCCCCTATGTCCCATGTGCACGAGCGTCCCCACGCCCGTCCTCGACGTCCCCACGCCGACCACGCGCCTTCGCGCCCTGATGGGTGACCGCAATGACGCTTGCCGCCCTCCGCACGGTTGCGGAGGGCGGGGTGGAAATCCTCTGATGCCACAGGTGTCCGGTACAAGTAGTCCGGACCAACTTCCGGATCACATCTCAGTCGAACTCGGCTCTCAGGCGAACTCGGCGGCGACCAGCTCCGCGATCTGCGCCGTGTTCAGCGCGGCCCCCTTGCGCAGGTTGTCCCCGCAGACGAAGAGTTCCAGCGCCGTCGGGTCGTCCAGGGCCCGCCGCACCCGCCCGACCCACGTCGGATCGGTGCCGACGACGTCGGCGGGGGTCGGGAACTCCCCCGCGGCCGGGTTGTCGAACAGGACGACACCGGGTGCGGTGGCCAGGATCTCCCGGGCCTTGTCGACCGTCACCTCGCCCTCGAAGCGGGCGTGCACGGTCAGCGAGTGCGTGGTGACGACCGGCACCCGCACGCACGTCACCGCCACCGGAAGGTTCGGCAGCCCGAGGATCTTGCGGGACTCGTCCCGGACCTTCATCTCCTCCGAGGACCAGCCGTCCTCGCGCGGCGACCCGGCCCACGGCACGACGTTCAGCGCGACCGGCTCCGAGAACGGCCCGGTGTCGTCGCCGACGGCCCGCCGCACGTCACCGGGGTGGGTCCCCAGCTCGGTCCCGGCAACCAGCGAGAGCTGCCGGCGCAGCGTCTGAACACCGTCCCGCCCGGCCCCGCTCACCGCCTGGTACGACGAGACCACCAGCTCGCGCAGGCCGAACTCGGCGTGCAGCGCGCCCAGCGCCACGATCATGGACAGCGTCGTGCAGTTGGGGTTGGCCACGATCCCGCGCGGCCGCATCCGCACCGCGTGCGGATTGACCTCGGGCACGACGAGCGGCACGTCCGGGTCCATCCGGAAGGCGCCCGAGTTGTCGATCACCACCACCCCCTTGGCGGCGGCGACCGGCGCCCACTGCGCGGAGACCTCGTCGGGCACGTCGAACATGGCGACGTCGACCCCGTCGAAGGCCTCTTCGCTCAGCGCGACGACCTCGACCTCCTCCCCGCGCACGGCCAGCTTGCGGCCGGCCGAGCGCGGGGAGGCGATCAGACGGATGTCGCCCCAGACGTCCGCGTGCTGGGACAGGATCTGGAGCATGACCGCACCGACGGCGCCGGTCGCTCCCACGACGGCCAGGGTCGGCCGCCCGGTGCGCCCGGCACCCGCGATGTCGACCATCAGCGCCCGGTGCCTCCGTAGACCACGGCCTCGTCGCTGTCGGAGTCCAGCCCGAAGGCCGTGTGCACGGCGCGGACGGCCTCGTTCACGTCGTCCTTGCGGGTGACGACCGAGATGCGGATCTCGGAGGTCGAGATCAGCTCGATGTTCACCCCGGCCTCGGAAAGCGCGGTGAAGAAGTCGGCGGTGACGCCCGGGTTGCTCTTCATTCCCGCGCCGACCAGGGAGATCTTGCCGATCTGGTCGTCGTAGCGCAGCGAGTCGAAGCCGATGCCCGCGCGGTTCTTCTCCAGCGCGTCGATGGCCTTGCGGCCCTCGGTCTTCGGCAGGGTGAAGGAGATGTCCGTGAGGCCGGTGGAGGCCGCGGACACGTTCTGCACGACCATGTCGATGTTGACCTGGGCGTCGGCGATCGCCCGGAAGATCGCGGCGGCCTCGCCCGGCTTGTCCGGGACACCGACGACGGTGACCTTGGCCTCGGAGGTGTCGTGCGCGACACCGGAGATCATGGCCTGCTCCACGTGCTTTTCCCCTTGCTTGATCGGCTCGCTGCTCACCCACGTGCCCTGCAGTCCGCTGAAGCTGGACCGGACGTGGATCGGGATGTTGTACCGGCGGGCGTACTCCACACAGCGGTGGAGCAGCACCTTGGAACCGGAGGCCGCGAGCTCCAGCATGTCCTCGAAGGAGATCCAGTCGATCTTCTTCGCCTTCTTCACCACACGCGGATCGGCCGTGAAGACCCCGTCCACGTCGGTGTAGATCTCACAGACGTCCGCGTCGAGCGCGGCGGCGAGAGCGACGGCCGTCGTGTCGGACCCGCCGCGCCCCAGCGTGGTGATGTCCTTGCTGTCCTGGCTCACGCCCTGGAAGCCGGCCACGATGGCGACGTTGCCCTCGTCCACCGAGGTCTTGATGCGTCCCGGCGTCACGTCGATGATCCGGGCCTTGTTGTGGACCGAGTCGGTGATGACTCCGGCCTGGCTGCCGGTGAACGACTGGGCCTCGTGACCCAGGTTTTTGATCGCCATGGCCAGCAGCGCCATGGAGATACGCTCCCCGGCGGTCAGCAGCATGTCGAGTTCGCGCCCTGCAGGGATCGGGGAAACCTGCTCGGCGAGATCGATCAGCTCGTCCGTCGTGTCGCCCATCGCGGAAACGACGGCGACCACCTGGTTGCCGTTCTTCTTCGCTTCCACGATCCGCTTGGCGACGCGCTTGATGCCCTCGGCATCGGCTACGGAGGAGCCTCCGTACTTCTGCACGACAAGGCCCACGTGCGCTCCTCGCTCAATCCGTCTCTTTCCGCACGTACGTACATGTACTGCGGTCGGCTCATTTTACCGAGCGTCCAGGTTTCACCCCTGCGGTATCGCATGGTGAGACCCGGGTACTCGCTCAGGCTGGCTCATGCCCAACGCGACGCGGGTCACTCGGGAAAGTGCCGTGTGTCACACGTTCACAAGTAAGAGACGTCATTCCGCCGCGGTCCCAACGGCAGCGCCGACCGGGCGCCCGCCGTCACTTGACCGGCCGCAGCCCCAGCGGTCCCGCGATCTCCTCCACCATCACCCGGCCCGCCTCCGTCTCCAGGGTGTCGTCGCCCAGGCCCTGGTCGGTGTCCAGGCCGTCCAGCTCCTCCAGGGGCTGGTTCAGGCGGACGTGGGCGACGACCGACTGGAGGGCGCGCAGGGTCGCGGAGGCGGTGGAGCCCCAGTTGGAGAAGTAGGAGAACTGCCACCACCACAGGGCCTCGGTGGTGCGGCCCGCCTTGTAGTGGGCCATGCCGTGGCGGAGGTCGGTGATGACGTCGGTGAGGTCGTCGGAGATACGGGCCGGGACGGGCGCCTTGCGCGGCTCGTAGGGGTCGAAGACCTCGGAGTAGACGTCGATGGGGTCGAGGAGGCGGGCGAGGTTCTCGCGGAGTTCGTCCACGTCCAGCTCGGGGCCCGGGTCGGGCTCGTAGCGCTCGTCGGGGACGATGTCCTCGTGGGCGCCCAGACGGCCGCCGGCCAGCATGAGCTGGGAGACCTCCAGGAGGAGGAAGGGGACGGCCGAGTCCGGCTCGTCGCCCTTGGCGACCTCGGTGACGGCGACCAGGAAGCTCTCGATCTGGTCGGCGATCTGGACGGCGAAGTCGTCCGGGTTCTGGTTCGTCGCGTGCAGCGTGGCGTCAGACATCTAGGAGTCGTCTCCCCTCGAAGGCGCGGCCGAGGGTCACCTCGTCCGCGTATTCCAGGTCGCCGCCCACCGGGAGGCCGCTGGCCAGGCGGGTGACCTTGAGGCCCATGGGCTTGATCATGCGGGCGAGGTACGTGGCCGTGGCCTCGCCCTCCAGATTCGGGTCCGTGGCCAGAATGAGTTCCGTGACCGTGCCGTCCGCGAGGCGGGCGAGCAGTTCACGGATGCGGAGGTCGTCGGGGCCGACTCCGTCGATCGGGCTGATCGCGCCACCGAGCACGTGGTAGCGCCCGCGGAACTCACGGGTGCGCTCGATGGCGACGACGTCCTTCGGCTCCTCCACGACGCAGATGACGGAGGGGTCGCGCCGGGTGTCCCGGCAGATGTTGCACTGCTCCTCCTGCGCGACGTTCCCGCACGTCGCGCAGAAGCGGACCTTGGCCTTCACTTCCATGAGGGCCTGGGCGAGCCGCCGTACGTCGGTCGGTTCCGCCTGGAGGACGTGGAAGGCGATCCGCTGCGCGCTCTTGGGACCGACGCCGGGCAGCCGCCCGAGTTCGTCGATGAGGTCCTGGACCACGCCTTCGTACAACGGACTGCCGTCCTTCCTGGGATTCCTGCACTACGTACGGTAGATGGCTCCGGCCGGTCTGAGAAAGGCGAACTCAGAAAGGCAGGCCGGGGACACCGCCGCCGCCCAGCCCCTGGGCGAGCGGGCCGAGCTTCTGCTGCTGGAGGTTCTGCGCGTTCTCGTTGGCCGCCTGGACGGCCGCCACGACCAGGTCGGCGAGGGTCTCGGTGTCCTCCGGGTCCACCGCCTTCGGATCGATCACCAGGCCGCGCAGCTCGCCGGAACCGGTGACGGTGGCCTTCACCAGGCCGCCGCCGGACTGGCCGTCGACCTCCGTCTGCGCCAGTTCCTCCTGGGCCTTCGCCAGGTCCTGCTGCATCTTCTGGGCCTGCTGGAGCAGCTGCTGCATGTTGGGCTGGCCACCACCGGGGATCACGTTCAGCTCCTGTCGCCGCTGTCGCCGCGGGGTCACCGCGGGTTTTGCCGTTCGGCACGAGCCTACGTGGTCCGTGCGGCCCTCGCTCCAGCACTCTTTCGGGTGACGGCACGGGAGCCCTATACCTGATCAACGACCTCTTCCGGGCGGAAAAGCGACGGAACGCGGGGCCGGGCCACCCATTGGGCGGTAGGAAGGTTCCGGCGTACGAGGTCCGCGGGTCTCTTCAGTCTTCAGGTCGTCACGGACGGTGAGCAGTAGGGAGTGCCGGGTGGGTCAGCCGGAGATGCAGCCCGAGAGGCCGCCGCACGACGGGCGGGGCGGTGAGGGGGCGGCCGGGGTCCGGCCGGGCGACCTGACCGGCCGGGCGTTTCCGCTCGGGGACTGGGCGCTGCCCGCGGAGCGGCTGGACGAGCTGTACCGGTGGGTGGAGCGGGGCGCGCTGGACACGGCGGCCTGGTATCTCGCGGACCGCGTGTGGAAGCGGCGGACGGCCGTGGCGCTGCGGTGCGGGGCCGCGGTGGGGGCGCTGGCCGGGGCGGTGCTGCCGCTGCTGGACATGTCCGGGGCGGTGGGCGGGGCCGCGCCCTGGGGGTACCTGGCGCTGCTGTGCGCGGTGGCGTGCGTGGCGGGGGACCGGTATTTCGGGGTGACGTCCGGGTGGATGCGGGACGTGGCCACGGCGCAGGCGGTGCAGCGGCGGCTGCAGGTGTTCCAGTTCGACTGGGCGTCGGAGAGCGTGCGGGAGGTGCTGGGCCCGGCGGACGGGACGGCCAGCGAGGCGGCCGAGCGGTGCCTCGGGGTGCTGCGGCGGTTCTCCGAGGACGTCACGGAGCTGGTGCGGGCGGAGACGGCGGACTGGATGGTGGATTTCCGCAGCGGGGCCGCTCCGCTGGGGTTGCAGTGGGGGGCGGCCGGCGGGGGCGTGGGGCGGTCCGAGGCGGGGGGTTCTGGGCCGGGGCGGTTCTCCGTGGCGCCGAACGGGGCTCGGCCGAACATGCCCCGGCAGCGGCCGCCGGAGCCTCGATGAGCGTGTGTCTGCGGTGAGCGTGTGAGCGGCGGTGACTGGTCCGGCGTTTCGTGGTGCCCGGCGCGGGTGCGGGAGAGGCCTCCATCGCCCTGGGGGTACCTCCCAGTCCGTTCAGGCACTGGGGGAGGCACGACCGACCGCAGCTGAGGGGTTTACCGCCGGGTGTACGTCAGGCTCTCCCCGCTGTCGTTGTTCACCCGCCGCAGGCTGCCGTCCGGCAGCAGGGTGACCGTGGTGGGCTCACCCGGGGCGCAGGACGTGGCGGGGCCCACCCTCACCGTCGAGGGGTCGATGCTCAGGGGGCCGTCGGAGTCCGGGGCGGTGGACAGGTCGGCCTCGAAGACGCAGTGGTAGGTGCCGCCGCCCGCCGGGCCGTCGGCGACGAGGGAGAGCACCGTGTCGCCCACCTCGCCCTGCTGGATGGTCAGCCGGCGGGTGTGGACGCCGGAGGCGTTGTCGATGGTCGTGGTCCACGTGCCCAGGTACGCCGTCGGGATCGCGCCCTCCCGGGGCGCCGGGGTGGTGGGCCGGTCGGCTTCCGTCGTCGGGGACGAGCCGTCCGGGGTCGGGTCCTGGTTCTCTCCCTGGCCCTGGGACGTGGTGGCCGTCGCGGTGGTCGTGGGGTCGCCGCCGGCCCGGCCGCCGCCGTCCTTGCCGCTCATCAGCGCGTAGACCGAGCCTCCGGCCCCCAGCGCCACCACCAGGGCGACCACGGCCAGGAGCGCGGTGGAACGGCCTCTCCCGGACCGCTCGTGGGGCGGGCCGTACGGCGGCGGCCCGTAGGGCGGGGTGCCGTGCGGCGGCGGCCCGTAGGGCGGGGTCGAGCCGAGGCCGCCGTACGGGTGGTGGCCCTGCGGCGGCGCACCGAAGACCGGGGCGGCGGCGTGGCCGCGGGGGGCGGCGGGCGGGGGTGCCGGGGGGTTCTGGCCCGCGACGAGGGTGGGGAGGTGGTTCAGCGGGGCTCCGGCACCGGCGCCACTGCCCGGTTCGCGGGGCGGCGGCGGACCGGCCGGTCCGCCTTCGGGAGCCGGGGGCCGGTCCGGGCCGTCGTGCTGCGGGACCGCCGCCGGTGACTGCGGGTCCTCCGTGTCCAGCAGCCGTACCGCGTGCCGGCCGAGCTGGGCGACCAGCGCGCCGGGCAGCCACGGGTCGTGGGAGCGGCCGTCGGCGACCGTGTCCTGGGCACCGGTGCGGGCCAGCACCTCGGCGAGGCCCGGGCGGGCGGCGGGGTCCTTCTTCAGGCAGTCGCGCACGAGGTCGGCGATGCCCTCGGGCACCCGGTCGAGGTCGGGCTCCTCCTGCGCGATGCGGAACATCAGCGCGTGCACGCCGCTGTTGGCGGTGCCGAAGGGCAGCCGGCCGGTGGCGGCGTAGGCGACGACGGAACCGAGGCAGAAGACGTCGCAGGCGGGCGTGACGCGGTCGCCGCGCACCTGCTCGGGCGCCATGAAGCCGGGCGAGCCGACCAGCGCGCCGGTCCGGGTGAGGCCGCCGTCGGTCACCGTCTGCAGGGCCCGCGCGATGCCGAAGTCGATGACCCGGGGGCCGTCGATGGTGACGAGCACGTTGGACGGCTTGAGGTCGCGGTGGACGATCCCGGCCTCGTGGATGTCCTGGAGGGCGTGGGCGAGCCCGGCGGCCAGGGTCCGCACCGAGCGTTCCGGCAGCGCGCCGTGGTCGTGCCCCACGACCTGCTGGAGGCTGGGCCCCGCGACGTACCCGGTGGCGACCCAGGGCACGGCGGCCTCGGTGTCGGCGTCCAGTACGGGCGCGGTCCAGTGGCCGCCGACCCGCCGCGCGGACTCGACCTCCTTGCGGAACCGCTCCCGGAACTCCTCCTGCGCGGCCAGTTCCTCGCGCACCAGCTTCACGGCGACCGTGCGTCCGCGGTCCGAGCGGGCCAGATAGACGTGGCCCATGCCTCCCGCGCCGAGCCTCCCCAGCAGCCGGTAGGCCCCGATGTGCCGCGGGTCCCCGTCCCCGAGCTTCTGCATGCTGCGCCGCCTTCCCCCCGAACGTGAGCGACAGACCGAGGATAGTGCGGGGCGGGCCCACGAGGAGCCGGTCCGCCTCTACGGTTCCGTAACGGGGCGGGCGACCCGGTCCGGCACCGCGTCGACAACCTGTCGCGGAAAGCCCCCGTCCACAGACAGGACGCCGATTCCGTTTCCGCATCGCGGACATCTACGCTCGGCCGCATGACCCCTCAGCCCGATCCCCAGGCCGGCGCCGCCGTGAAGGCGGCGGACCGCTCGCACGTCTTCCACTCCTGGTCCGCGCAGGAGCTCATCGATCCGCTCGCCGTCGCCGGCGCCGAGGGGTCGTACTTCTGGGACTACGAAGGGAAGCGCTACCTCGACCTCGCCAGCGGTCTCGTCTACACCAACATCGGCTACCAGCACCCCAAGGTCGTCGCCGCGATCCAGGAGCAGGCGGCGCGGATGACGACCTTCGCGCCCGCGTTCGCCGTCGAGGCGCGCTCCGAGGCGGCTCGGCTGATCGCCGAGCGGACGCCCGGCGACCTGGACAAGATCTTCTTCACCAATGGCGGGGCGGACGCCGTCGAGCACGCCGTGCGCATGGCGCGGCTGCACACCGGCCGGCCGAAGGTGCTGTCGGCGTACCGCTCGTACCACGGCGGCACCCAGCAGGCGATCAACCTCACCGGCGACCCGCGCCGCTGGGCCTCGGACAGCGGCACCGCCGGTGCCGTGCACTTCTGGGCGCCCTTCCTGTACCGCTCGCGCTTCTACGCCGAGACCGAGGAGCAGGAGTGCGCGCGGGCCCTGGAGCACCTGGAGACGACGATCGCCTTCGAGGGCCCCGGGACCGTCGCCGCGATCATCCTGGAGACGATCCCGGGCACGGCGGGGATCATGATGCCGCCGCCCGGCTATCTGGCCGGGGTGCGGGAGATCTGCGACAAGTACGGGATCGTGTTCGTGCTGGACGAGGTCATGGCCGGGTTCGGGCGGACCGGTACGTGGTTCGCCGCCGACCTGTACGACGTCGTGCCCGACCTGATGACCTTCGCCAAGGGCGTGAACTCGGGCTACGTCCCGCTGGGCGGCGTCGCGATCTGTGCCGAGATCGCCGCGACGTTCGCCGAGCGGCCCTACCCGGGCGGCCTGACGTACTCCGGTCACCCGCTGGCCTGCGCCGCCGCGGTCGCCACCATCGAGGTGATGGAGGAGGAGGGCATCGTCGAGCACGCGGCGCGGCTCGGTGCCGAGGTCGTCGAGCCCGCGCTGCGGGAGCTGGCCGAGCGGCACCCGAGCGTCGGCGACGTGCGCGGGACCGGCATGTTCTGGGCGCTGGAGCTGGTGAGGAACCGGGAGACCCGGGAGCCGCTGGTGCCGTACAACGCGACCGGGCAGGCGGCCACCCCGATGTCCGCGTTCGCCGCCTCGGCCAAGGCCCACGGTGTGTGGCCGTTCGTGAACATGAACCGGACCCACGTCGTCCCGCCCTGCAACGTCTCCGAGGCCGAGCTGAAGGAGGGTCTGGCGGCCCTGGACACGGCACTGTCCGTGGCGGACGAGTACACCGAGTAAGGGCCTGCCCGCTTACGGGCAGGAAAGCGACCCGAGCGCGTAAGGTGGCGTGCTCGTACACCGCGGACAGGTGTACGAGCACGCCACAGACGTGTGTACGAGTACACCCACGCGTACGCGGACGCACGAGTGCGCCCCGTACGCGACCGAGGAGACCGCCCGACCATGCCCGGCCCCAGCCGCACCGGTGCCGTCACGCGCAGCACCCTGCGGCAGCAGATCGCCGACGCGCTCCGCGACGAGGTGCTGTCCGGGCGGCTCCAGCCGGGGCAGGAGTTCACGGTCAAGGAGATCGCCGAGCAGTACGGGGTGTCCGCGACGCCCGTGCGCGAGGCGCTGGTCGACCTGTCCGCGCAGGGGCTGCTCGACGCCGACCACCACCGCGGGTTCCGGGTGCACGAGTACTCGGTCGACGACTTCCGGGGGATGGTCGAGGCGCGCAGTCTCGTCATCGGCGGGATGTTCCTCGCGCTGGAGGGCGCCCGGCGGGGCGGGCCGGACCCGGACGACCCGCGGGTCGCCGCCGCCCTCTCCGGGGTCCGCCGGCGCGGCGAGGAGGCCCAGCGGGCCGCCGCGGCCGGGGACCTGACCGTCCTCATCGGCTACGACCTGCGCTACTGGCGCGAGTTGGCCGTGCTCTTCGGCAACCCCTACCTCTCCGACTTCCTGCACCGGCTGCGCGTGCAGAGCTGGGTGTGCACGGTGCAGCACCTGCGCCGGCTCAGCGACCTGCGCGGCACCCTCTGGTCGGGGCACACCGAACTGGTCGACGCCCTCGCCCGCCGCGACGCACCGGCCGCCCGTGCGCTGATCGACGCGTACAACGCCCACTCGCTCGCCCTGATCGAGCGCCTCGCCCGGCGATGACCGCGATGACCAACGCCCGAGGTGTCGTGGCCGGGCCCCAGATGGGTATGTGACCTGCACGCACCACACGACCGCGCCCCATGGACCGACTACGCTGCCCTGACCACCGTGCTGTGTGAGGAGCTCTCTTTTGGCCTGTGACCTGTGGCTGGTACCGCTCGTCGACGTCCTGTGCCACACGCCGGACAACCCGTTCGCCGAGGAACTCGCGCAATACGACAAGGTGCTGGCCGAGGCCGGGCTGCCGCCGGTGCCGGTGTACCAGTACATGCCGGGGCTGTCCGGCGAGGTCGCGCCGGTGGCCGGTTTCGACTATGACGCCCTGCACTTCCTGCGCCGGGCGTACCTGCTCCAGGTGTGCGGGCTGCCGGTGACGCCGGTGGACGAACTCGGCGGTGACTACGAGCAGTTGCTGGAGATGTTCGAGGCGACGGCCCAGCAGTCGCACCTGGTCTGGCACTACGACCACGCGGGCGCCTACGTCCCCGTCGACTTCCCGCACCCGCTCGCCAGCGACGAACTCCTCGCGGGCGGCGGCCCCCTGGGCTCCTCGCACACCCTGCTGCGGGAGCTGGAGACCGTCGCCCCGGCCCTCGGCATCGATCCGGCCAACCCCCCGGCACCGCCCGCGCCGCCGCTCGCCCCGACGGAGCTGGAGGAGCCGGCCGTTCCCGCGCCGTACGACGCCGGCCCCTTCGCCCGTGAGCGGCACGTGTGGCTGGGGCTGCACGCGGCGGCCACCCGGAGCCTGGCGCAGGGCTCGATGATCGTGTTCAGCTGATCCGCCGACGGGCGGTCAGCGGAGCTGGGAGAGTCCCTTCGCCAGGTCGTCGCCGTTCATGATCGGGCAGACGTCGACCTCGGCGTTCAGCTCCATGAGGAACGGTTCTCCGATCGGCGGCAGCTGCGAGCTGTCCTGCATGTCGAAGACCAGCAGGGCGGTCCGCCGTCCGTCGAGGGTGCCGAAGTAGGCGGCCTCCGGCTTGACGTGGTCGACGGTCTCCTTGATCAGGTCCGCCATCCTGCCGCTGCGGATCACCTCGTTGGACTTCTCGGTGTCCAGCGTCGCCTTGAGCAGCACGCGCATCGCACTCACCTTCTTCTGCCGACGCGGCGTGTACACCCTCAGCCTATGCACCCATGCCTGAGATGTGCAGTTCGCGCAGCCGGTCCGGTTCCGCGACCACGTCGATTCCGGTGATGCGGTCGTCGTCCGCGAAGGTGAAGCGGAGCACCACGCGCAGCCTGCCGTGCTCGGCCATCGCCAGGCCGGTCCGGCCGTCCACCAGGACCACGCCGGTGAACCGCGCCCGCGCCATCGAGGCCATCGCACCCCGCGCGACCTGCTCGACGCCGGAGACGGCGAAGGGCTCGGGGGTCGGGACGACCGCCGCGTCGGCGCGCAGGACCACGTCCGGGTGGAGCAGGGAGACCAGCGCGTCGAAGTCACCGCCCCGGGTGGCCGCCAGGTACGCGTCGACCGCGCGGCGCCGGCGGGGCGGGTCGGCGTCGGGCGCGGGGACGCCCCGGACCCGGCGGCGGGCGCGGCTGGCCAGCTGGCGGGTGGCGGCGGGGGTCTTGCCGAGCATCGCGGCGATGTCGTCGAAGGGGACGTCGAACATGTCGTGCAGGACGAAAGCGAGCCGTTCGGCGGGGCCCAGGGTGTCCAGCACGATCAGCAGCGCGATGCCGACCTCGTCGGCGAGCTGGGCCTCCTCGGCGGGGTCGGGTCCGGTCGTTCCCGTCCGCGACCCGTCCTCCAACGGCTCCTCACGGCGGGTGTCGCGGGCGCGCAGCATGTTGAGGCAGACGCGGGCGACGACGGTCGTGAGCCAGCCGGAGAGGTTCTCCACCTGCGAGGTGTCCGCGCGTTCGGCGCGCAGCCACGCGTCCTGGAGGGCGTCGTCGGCCTCGCCGAGGGAGCCGAGGATGCGGTACGCGACGGCGCGCAGCCGGGGGCGGTCCCGCTCGAAGTGGAGCGCCATCACGTCGGGTCGTCCGGGCACCGTACGGCTTCCCTCCGCGTTCTCGGGGTCCTCGGGTCGTCACCCCAGTGAATCACCGGACCCCCGGCGCCCTCAGCGGATCAGACAGATCCCCGGCGGCCACAGCACCCCGTCCGCCAGCAGCAGCGACGGTCCCAGGTGTACGGGACACACCCGCAGCGGCGTCCTGAGGTGCCGGGCGACCTCGAAGCGGGCCGGGTCGCCGCAGCCGTCCGGGACACCCGGGTCACCCTCGCCGCCGTACGGGCCCTGGCAGGAAGCGGCGTGGACACGGTCGGTCATGCCCACGATCCGACACCACACCCCGCGCCGGCGCCCGGCGGAGGGGGCCGAACGGTGGGAGAGCCCCTGCCTACGGGGCGATCTCGGCGTCCTGGAGGCCGACGCACTTGCGCTCCTGCGGTATCCACTTCACGGCGGGGTCCAGCGCGGCGAGGACGCCGCCCACCTCCTCGCGCGGTCCGGTGTAGGTGAGCTCGACGGCCGGGGAGCGGCCGTAGGTCCGCAGCACGCTCACGCCGTCGCTCTTGAGCCGCTTCTCGTCCAGCACCCAGTCGACGCCGTCGGCCGTGACGCAGAGGTTGATGTTGGGCGGCAGTTCCTCGGCGCCGCAGCGGAACACCGCCTTCTGGCCGCCCCAGGAGGCGACGCCGTCGCCGAGGGCCCAGTCGTGCGAGGCGCCGGGTATGTCGTCGGGGAGGCGGTCGACCACCTTGCCGCACTTGGCGTCGTCCGCGTGCGGGGCGGCGGAGACGCGGTGGCCGTCGACGTAGAGGAGCCCGCCGGTGACGGCGACGACCGCGACGGTCAGCCAGATCCACATCCGGGTGGTGGGCTTGCGCATGTTCCGATCCGCTCCGCGCTGTATGTCCGCCGCTGACACCGGCCAGCGTATCGGGCGCCCGTACGCCGGCGGCCGGGGCCCCGAGCGGGTCCCCGGCCACCGGCCTGCCTCCTCGGTCCCCTACAGGAACGAGTTGATCTCGATCGTCTCGTCCCGGCCCGGACCGACGCCGATCGCGGAGATCGGGGCGCCGGACATCTCCTCCAGCGCCTTGACGTACGCCTGGGCGTTCTTCGGCAGCTCGGAGAAGGACTTCGCCTTGCTGATGTCCTCCGACCAGCCGGGGAGCATCTCGTAGACCGGCTTCGCGTGGTGGAAGTCGGACTGCGAGTACGGCAGCTCCTCGACGCGCTTGCCGTCGATCTCGTAGGCGACGCAGACCGGGATCTGCTCCCAGCCGGTGAGGACGTCGAGCTTGGTGAGGAAGAAGTCGGTGAGGCCGTTGACGCGGGTGGCGTAGCGGGCGATCACCGCGTCGAACCAGCCGCAGCGCCGGTCGCGGCCGGTGGTGACGCCGCGCTCGCCGCCGATGCGGCGCAGGGCCTCGCCGTCCTCGTCGAAGAGTTCGGTCGGGAACGGGCCGGCGCCGACGCGGGTCGTGTACGCCTTGAGGATGCCGATGACCCGGCTGATCTTCGTCGGGCCCACGCCGGCGCCGGTGCAGGCGCCGCCCGCGGTCGGGTTCGACGAGGTGACGAAGGGGTACGTGCCGTGGTCGATGTCGAGCAGCGTGCCCTGGCCGCCCTCGAAGAGGACCACCTTGTCGTCGTCGAGGGCCCGGTTGAGGACCAGGACGGTGTCGGCGACGTACGGCGCGAGCTTGTCCGCGTAGCCCAGCAGCTCCTCGACGACCTGGCCGGTGGCGATGGCGCGGCGGTTGTAGAGCTTGGTGAGCATCTGGTTCTTGACGTCCAGCGCCGCTTCGACCTTCTGGGTGAGGATCGACTCGTCGTAGAGGTCCTGGACGCGGATGCCGACGCGGTTGATCTTGTCGGCGTAGGTCGGGCCGATGCCGCGACCGGTGGTTCCGATCTTGCGCTTGCCGAGGAAGCGTTCCGTCACCTTGTCGACGGTCACGTTGTACGGCGTGATGATGTGCGCGTTTCCACTGATCAGGAGCTTGGACGTGTCGACGCCTCGCTCGTTCAGCCCGCTCAGCTCGGAGAACAGGACCGACGGGTCGACGACGACGCCGTTACCGATGACCGGCGTGCAGCCGGGGGAGAGAATCCCGGAAGGGAGCAGGTGGAGGGCGTACTTCTGATCGCCCACGACTACCGTGTGGCCGGCGTTGTTGCCGCCCTGGTAGCGCACCACATAGTCGACGGAGCCACCGAGCAGGTCCGTCGCCTTTCCCTTGCCTTCGTCACCCCACTGAGCACCGAGCAGCACAAGTGCGGGCACGCGCGTACACCCCTTCCGGGCGGGGCATGTCCATGGTCGAGGGCGTACGCGGAGGGGATCCACCGCGTGCACCGCGACCGTCGTTGGCCGCCAACCGTCGGACCGGATGCCCCGGAATAGACGAAGCCCCTGGCGCAATAGCGCAAGGGGCTCTTGCACAAAGATGCTACCCGAGGAAGCGAGGCATGGCCGAGGTGGCGACTTCCGCGAGCTCTTCCGCGAACTCTTCCGCGAGGTCCGATCAGCTTCTGGTGGTCGTCGATCCGGTCGCCCGACGGGCGGACGGGGAGTCCGTCCGGATCGCCAAAGACGTGCTCAGCGCGGGTGCGTCGAGCACGAAGGTGTGTCTGCCGGACGGCCCGGAGGAGTTCGCGCGGGCCCTGCGGCGGCGGGGCTCGCGGCGGCCGGTGGTGGTCGGCGACGACCGGGCGCTGCTGCGTGCCGTGGCCCTGCTGCACCGGCACCGGGAGCTGGCGGCGTGCGGCCTGTCCGTGGTGCCGGTGGGACCGGTGCTGGGCCTCACCCGGTCGCTGGGGCTGCCGTCGGGCGCGGTGGCGGCGGCACGGGCGGTGCTGGACGGAGCGGAACGGCGCCTGGACCTGCTCGTCGACGACAGCGACGGGGTGGTGCTGGGAGCGGTGGGGATTCCGCCGGTCGCGGAGCACCAGGACGAGGGGGCGTTCGTGGACCCGGACGACGACGAAGCGCCGGACGGGCCGCGCCCGGCGGCCGCGCCGGCGCGGCCCTGGCTGCGGACCTGCCAGTCCCTCGTCCGGACGCTGGCGTCCGCACGGCCGGTGCGGGCGGCGGCTCCGGGGGCGGCCGGTCCCTCCCGGCTGCGGGTGGAGGTCGACGGCGTGACGCTGGTGGATCTGGACCAGCCGGTCGAGGGGGTCTCGGTGGTGCCGGGTGCCGGCGGAATGGCCGAGGTGGAGGTGCGGCCGCCGGCGTGGGGCGCGCAGGCGTCGCCGCTGACGGCACGGGGGCGGACGGTGACCGTGTCGGGGGCGCACTTCCGGTACCGGGCCGACGCGGTGGTGTCGGGGCCGGTGCGGACGCGGACGTGGGTGGTGCGGGAGGGAGCCTGGGGGCTGACGCTGCCGGCGGGGTAGGGCCGCGGGTCAGGGGGCCTGGAAACCGGCGGTGACCAGCAGGCAGTCGAGCGGAGCGGGGATGGGGGGCTTCTCGCCGAACGGCCGGGTGATGCGCGACTCGTACCCCTTGGCGGACGGCGTCCACAGGACGGTGGCCTGCTCCTCCTGCACGTCGAGGAGCAGGTGGACGGGGACGCCGGGGCGTCCGTACGTCTCGTCCTTGTCGGTCAGGTCATCGTCGCGGGTGGACGAGGAGGTCAATTCGGCGACGAAGACGAAGGCGAGGGCTTCTCCGTCCATGTGGGAGCTGGTGCTTCGGCTGACGCTCCGGCGCGACACGTGGATGTCGGGTCCGTAAGCGCGCTCCACCCCCGGAAAGACGTACCGGAAGGGACCGGAGCTGATCCGGTGTTCCTCGGCGTGGCGGACCGGTCACGCCCGCCCGAACCGTTCCTCCCGGTGCACCCGCCAGCGCTCCATCATCTCGGCGATCTCCCCGTCGATGAACTCGAAGAAGGCCAGCGTCTCGGCCATGCGGCGGCCCGCCGGGGTGTCCGCGCCGAGGCTGGCCACGCCCTCGCGCAGGGCGCCCTCCCAGCGCTTGAGGATGGCCTCGCGGTTGGTCAGTGCCTCGTACCACTGGTCGCTGTGCACCCGGTACCGCTCGCGGCGTGAACCCGGTTCCCGCTCGCGCGAGACCATGTGCTGCTGGGCGAGGTAGCGCACGGCGCCGGACACCGCGGCGGGGCTGACCTGGAGCCGGGTGCCGAGCTCGGCCGAGGTCAGCGCGCCCGAGTCGGAGGACAGCAGCGCGGCGAAGACCCGGGCGGGCATGCGCTGCATCCCGGCCTCGACGAGCTGGGCGGCGAAGCCCTCCACGAACTGCGACACCGCCTGCGGATCGCGCTCCCGCTCCGTCGGCTCCGCGGCTTCCCTCATGCTTCGATCATCCCTCACATCCTGACGCTTTCTTAACTTCACAAATTTGTGAAGTTAGCGTACGTTCCAAATTATGACCAAGGCAATCAGCGTCTCCGGACTCCACAAGTCGTTCGGCCGGACGCGCGCGCTGGACGGCCTCGACCTGGCCGTCGAGGCCGGCGAGGTCCACGGTTTCCTCGGCCCCAACGGCGCCGGCAAGTCCACCACCATCCGCGTCCTGCTCGGCCTGCTGCGGGCCGATTCCGGCGCCGCCCAGGTCCTGGGCATGGACCCGTGGGCGCAGGCGGTCGAGCTGCACCGCCGCCTCGCCTACGTCCCCGGCGACGTCGAGCTGTGGCCGAACCTGACCGGCGGCGAGGCCATCGACCTGCTGGCGCGGCTGCGGGGCGGTCTGGACCGACGGCGCAGGGACGAGCTGGTCGAGCGGTTCGGGCTGGATCCGACCAAGAAGGGCCGGGCCTACTCCAAGGGCAACCGGCAGAAGGTCGCCATCGTCGCCGCGCTCGCCTCCGACGCCGAGCTGCTGCTCCTTGACGAGCCGACCGCCGGCCTGGACCCGCTCATGGAGGTCGTCTTCCAGGACGTCATCACCGAGGCCAAGGCCGCGGGCAAGACCGTCCTGCTCTCCAGCCACATCCTGGCCCAGGTGGAGAAGCTCGCCGACCGGGTCAGCATCATCCGGCTCGGCCGGATCGTCCAGTCCGGCACCCTCGGCGAACTGCGGCACCTGACCCGCACCACCATCGAGGCGGAGACCGAGCGCCCCGCATCCGGCCTGGACGCGCTGCCCGGCGTCCACGACCTGCGGGCCGACGACGGCCGCGTCCGCTTCGCCGTAGACGGCGGCGAGGTCGACGGCGCGGTCCGCAAGCTCACCGAGTTCGGCATCCGCAGCCTGGTCAGCCACCCACCGACCCTGGAGGAGCTCATGCTCCGCCACTACGACGACGCCCTGCCCGCCGCCGACCGGCAGGGCTCGGACGGCGCTCCCGGGACCGGAGCCGCGCGATGAGCTCCACGACCGCCGCCTCCACCGCCAGGACCACGGCGCGCCCCGGGCCTTCCGCCGGCCGCTCGGGGACGCTGGCCGGCACCGGCACGCTCATCCGCTTCGCCCTGCGCCGCGACCGCGTCCGGCTCCCCGTGTGGATCCTGGCGCTGCTGCTGGGCACCCTGTCGACCGCGAACAGCTACGCCGAGCTGTACGGCACGCCCGAGGACCGGGCGAACGCCGTCGAGACCATGGGCAGCCCGGCCGGTCTCGCCATGTCGGGCCCGCGCCACTACCTCGACGCCTACACCTCCGGCGCCATGCTCGGCCACCAGATGCTCGGCTTCATGGCCGTCCTCGTCGGCCTCATGAGCGTCCTGACCGTCACCCGGCACACCCGCGCCGAGGAGGAGACCGGCCGGGCCGAGCTGCTGCGCTCCACGGTCGTCGGCCGGCACGCCCACCTCGCCGCCGCCCTCTGGGTCGCGGCCCTGGCCAACCTCGTCCTCGCCGCGCTGCTGGCGCTCGCACTGGCCGGCCTCGGCGTCGAGGGCATCGACGCGGGCGGGTCGCTGCTGTACGGCGCCTGCCACGCCGCCGCCGGTCTCGTCTTCGCCGCCGTCGCCGCGATCACCGTCCAGCTCACCGCGCACGCGCGCGGCGCCGGCGGTATGGCCCTCGCGGCCATCGGCGCCGCCTACGTGCTGCGCGCGGCCGGTGACAGCGGCGAGAACGGCGCCCTGTCCTGGCTCTCCCCGATCGGCTGGGTGCAGCGCACCTACGTCTACGTCGACGACGACTGGTGGCCGCTGCTGCTCTGCCTCGCCCTGGCGGCGGTGTGCGCGGCGACGGGCTTCGTGCTCTCCGCCCGGCGGGACGTGGGCGCGGGCATCCGGCCGGAGAAGCTGGGCCGGCCGGTCGCCTCCGGCGCGCTCGGCACCCCGCTCGGCTTCGCGTTGCGCCTGCACCGCGGCATGCTCGCCGGCTTCGGCGCGGGCCTGTTCCTGATGGGCGCGATGTACGGGTCGATCCTCGGTCAGGCCGAGGACATGCTGAAGGACATCGACCAGCTCCAGGAGGCCCTGGACCGCATCGGCGGCTCCGGGATGGCGGAGGCCTTCGCGTCGATGGTGATGGTGGTCGTCGCGGTGGTCGCCGCGGTCTACGCCGTGATGGCCGCGCTGCGGACCCGCGCCGAGGAGAGCGCGGGACGCGCCGAGCCGCTGCTCGCCACCGGACTGTCGCGGGGCCGCTGGGCCGGCAGTCACCTGGCGGTGGCGGCGGTCGGCGGCACGCTCGTGCTGCTCCTGGCCGGCCTCGGCTTCGGCGTCGCGGGCGCCGCCTCCACCGGCGACGGCATCCTGGTGCCGAGGCTGGTGGGCGCGGCCCTCGCCTACGCGCCCGCCCTGTGGGTCACGGTCGGGGTGGCGGCGGTGCTGTTCGGCTGGTTCCCGAAGGCGAGCGCGGCGGCGTGGATCGTGCCGGTGTACGCCTTCCTGGTCGGCTACCTCGGCCAGATCCTCCAGTTCCCCGGCTGGATGAACGACCTCTCCCCCTTCGGCCACATCCCCCGGCTCCCCGCCGGGGACATGGACTGGACGCCACTGCTGGTGCTGACCCTCGTCGCGGCCGGACTGGCGTGGCTGGCACTGGTGGGCTTCCGGCGCCGGGACCTGGAGACGAAGTAGACGGGCGGGGGCCGGTCTCCGGGTTCACACCTCGACGGCCAGCCCCTTCAGGCCCCGGATGACGAAGTTGGGTTTGCGCTCCGGCTCGGCGGCGAGCCGGAGCGCCGGCGCGTGCTCCAGCAGGGCGGTCACGGAGGCGGACAGCTCGATACGGGCCAGCGGCGCGCCGATGCAGTAGTGGATGCCGGCGCTGAAGGAGATGTGCGGGTTGTCGCGGCGGGTGAGGTCCAGGCGGTCCGGGGCCGTGAAGACCGCCGGGTCGTGGTTGGCGGAGCCGAAGAGCATCGCCACCTCCGCGCCCCTCGGGATCGCCGTCCCGTCGATCTCGATCTCGTCCAGTACCCAGCGTTCGAAGAGCTGGAGCGGGGTGTCGTAGCGCATCAGCTCCTCCACGGCGGTCGGCACCAGGGAGTGGTCCGCGCGGAGGGCGGCGAGCTGGGCCGGGTTGCGGAAGAGCGCCCACCAGCCGTTGACCGTGGCGTTCACCGTCGCCTCGTGGCCGGCGTTCAGGAGAAGGGCACAGGTGGAGACCATCTCCTGCTCGGTGAGGCGGTCGTCGTCCTCGTCGTGGGCGGCGATCAGTCCGGAGACCAGGTCGTCGCCGGGCTTCTCGCGGCGGGCCGCGATGAGGGCGCGCAGGTACTCCGAGAACTCGAGCGACGCGCGCACCGCCCTGGTCGCCGTCTCCTCGGACGGGTTGAGCTCGTACATCCCGCAGATCTCCGCCGACCAGGGGCGCAGCGGGGCGCGGTCCGACTCCGGGATGCCCAGCATCTCGGCGATCACGGCGACCGGGAGCGGTTCGGCGAGGTCGGTCAGCAGATCGCCGCCACCGGCCTCGACGAGACGGCCGACCAGCTCGTCGGCGAGGGAGCGGACGTACGGCTTCAGCCGCTCCACCGTCCGGGGCGTGAAGGCCTTCGACACCAGGCGCCGGATGCGGGTGTGGTCCGGCGGCTCCAGGTCGAGCATCCCGTGGTCGTTGAGGGTGCGGAAGGGCTCGTGCTCCGGGGGCGGCGGGGTCCGGCCGAAGTCCTCGTGCGTGTACCGGTGCGTGTAGGTCCGGCCGAGGCGGCGGTCGCGCAGGAGCGCCGAGACGTCCGCGTGGTGCGGGACCAGCCACTGGTCGGTCGGCTCGTGGTAGTGGACGCGGCCCCGCTCCCGCAGCTCGGCGTAGCCCGGGTAGGGGTCGGCGACGAACGACGGGTCCCACGGGTCGAAGCTGTCGCGGTCGAAGGCGGCCATGGACGGACGCTAGCCGGTGGCGCCCAGGCTGAACAGGGGGCTGGGTGACGGCCCGCTCCGCCCCCTTCCCCTTCAGCCCGGCGTCACCAGCCGCGCCTCGTACGCGAACACCGCCGCCTGCGTGCGGTCCCGCAGGCCCAGCTTCACCAGGACGCGGCTGACGTGCGTCTTGATCGTCGACTCGGCGACCACCAGGCGCTCGGCGATCTCCCCGTTCGACAGGCCCTGCGCGATCAGCACCAGCACCTCCGTCTCCCGCTCGGTCAGGTCGCCGTAGGCCGCCTGCGCCTGGGGCATCAGGCGCGGGCCGTCGGACAGCTTCGAGAACTCGGTGATCAGGCGCTTGGTGATCGAGGGGGCGAGCAGGGCCTCACCGGCTGCCACCACCCGGACGCCGTCGGCGAGCTGGCGGGCCGAGGCGTCCTTGAGGAGGAAGCCGGAGGCGCCCGCGCGCAGCGCCTGGTACACGTACTCGTCGAGGTCGAAGGTGGTCAGGACGAGCACCTTCGCGGTCCCGTCGGCGGCGATGATCTCGCGCGTCGCCTCGATGCCGTTCAGCTCCGGCATGCGGATGTCCATCAGGACCACGTCGGGGGCGAACTCGCGCACCTTCGCGACCGCCTCCCGCCCGTTGACCGCCTCGCCGACGACCTCGATGTCCGGCATCGCGTTGAGCAGGACCGAGAAGCCCTCGCGGACCATCATCTGGTCGTCGGCGATCAGTACGCGGATCGTGCTCCCGGTCATGCGTCACCCTCGTTCGGCGCGGTGACCGGCAGGAACACCGCCACCTCGTAGCCCCCGTCGTCGGTGGGGCCGGCCGTCATCTCGCCGTTCAGCATCGTCACCCGCTCCCGCATGCCGGTGATGCCGTGCCCGGCGCCCGGCGAGGGCTTGACCAGGGACGGTTCCGGCATCGGCCCGTTGACGATTCTCAGGCCGAGACCGCCCAGCACGTAGGAGATCTCCACGCGGGCGGTGGCGCCGGGCGCGTGCCGCAGGCTGTTGCTCAGCGCCTCCTGCACGATCCGGTACGCCGACAGCTCCACGCCCGGCGGCAGCTCGCGCACCGCGCCGGTCACCGCCTTGTCCACGCTCAGACCCGCGTCCCGGACGTTGCCGAGCAGGGCGTCGAGGTCGGCGAGCGTGGGCTGCGGGGCGTCCGGGGCCTCGTAGTCCTCGGCGCGGACGACGCCCAGGACGCGGCGCAGCTCGGTCAGGGCCGCGACCGCGTTCTCCCGGATGGTGGCGAAGGCGCGCTCCAGCTCCGGCGGCGGATTCTCCACCCGGTAGGGCGCGGCCTCGGCCTGGATGGCGACCACCGACATGTGGTGGGCGACCACGTCGTGCAACTCGCGCGCGATGTTGGTGCGCTCCTCCAGCAGGGTGCGCCGGGACCGCTCGTGCGCGGTGACCGTCTGCTGGGCGGTCACCTGCTGCCGGGCGGTCTGCCGGACGTGCCAGAGACAGACCACGAGCAGGGCGAACGCGGACGTCACCATCATGGGCCCGCTGTTGGTGTAGTAGTACGACCCGCCGAAGGCGACGTCCGAGAGGAAGCCGTACACACAGGTCAGGGCCCACATCCAGACAGCGGTGCGGGGACGGGTGCGCAGCGCCACGACGATCAGCACCGCGAGGTGGCAGACGAACGCGCCGGGCATCCACGGCCAGTCCAGACCGTCGCCGTTGATGAGCGCGACCAGCGGGGTCACCGCCAGGGACAGCCAGAACGCGCCGATGGGCCGGACCAGCGTCGCGAGCACCGGCAGGGCGCACAGGATGCCGGACAGCAGGGCCGGTACGTCACCGCCGGGCAGGCCGCCCGAGACCGAGCCGACGGCCAGGGCCAGCAGCGCGGTCGCCCCCACCACGGCGTGCGGGAGGTGCTGCGCGTACTGCGGCAGCCGGCCGGGCAGCCGGCGGACGAACGGGCCGTCCGTGCGCCGGGGCGGCAGCGGCCGGTAGGCGAAGGGGTCGTGGAACAGGTCTTGGCGCAGTCCCCGCAGGGCATTCCGGAACAGCCGGTACTCCGGGCTGCGGGTCGCCCCGTCCCCGTGCTGCGGGTGAGTCGTCTCGGTCACGCTCACACCGTAGGCCGACCGGGTGAGGGCGGTCGTCACCAGTGAGAGGGGTCCTTCGGTGTCCGCCTCAGGTACTACGAGGGCCACGACGCCTCACTCCTCAGTACCCGGAGGGGCGTACCAGGCCCGTCTCGTACGCGAAGACCGCCGCCTGGGTGCGGTCCCTGAGGCCGAGCTTCACCAGGATCCTGCCCACGTGGGTCTTCACCGTCTGCTCCGCGACCACCAGCCGCTGGGCGATCTCCGCGTTCGACAGCCCCTGGGCGATCAGGGCGAGCACCTCAGGGAGAGGGAGCCGGGGGCGAAGTAGTCGCTGTGGCCGCCGTCGCCGGCCGCGAAGACCCGGGCGCCGAAGTCCGGGGAGACCGGGTCGGTGCCGAAGCCGACGGTGGTGCCGAAGAGGTCGGCGCTGAGGTGCGGGACGTGCTCCACCCAGTCGTCGGCGCCCCGCGCCGCCCAGACCCTGGCCCTCGTGTGCAGCCCGGCGGCCGAGTCGGCGCCGGTGCCGGGGCTGCCGAGCAGGGCGATGTCGGTGACGTCCAGGCCGTCCGCGGCCCGGGCGCAGACGACCGAGCCGTAGGAGTGGCAGAGGAGGGCGAGGGAAGTGCCCGGGCCGGTGATGTCGCGCAGGTCGTCGACGAGGGCGCGCAGTTCCGGGGCGGCCCGGTCGGCGCGGTCGGTGGTGGCGACCGCGGTGCTGACGGTGCCCGGTGTCTCGTAGCCCAGCCAGGCCACGACCGCCGTACCGGTGCCTTCGGGAGCTGTCGCGGCGAGCTGCCGGTGCAGGGCGAGGGCGGCGGCGCGGAACCGGCCGTAGGTGTCGAGGCTGGTGTCGGAGCCCGGGACGAGGACGGCGACGCGGTCGGCGTGAGCGAGGTCGCCGAGAACCTCCGTGGCCAGTCCGGCGCCCCGGCCGTCGAAGGCGAGCAGCCGCCGGGACGGGTCGGCCATCGCACGGTCCGCCGCCGCGCGGTGACGGTCGCCGTGGTCGGCGGCCATCCGGGAGGCCTCGGCGGCGTTGGCCCGGTTGGCGGCGTACGCCTCCTCCAGCGTGCCGGCCGTCGGGGCCGCGTGCGCGGCGGGCGGCGGGGCGGGGACCTCGGGTTGCGCGGCGCCGGAGAGCGGGAGGACCACGGCGCCACAGATGAGCGCGGCGAGGACGGTACGGCGCCCTCTGCTCACGCGCCGCCGCCAACGTACCGTCGTCCCGGGCGCCATGGCCTCTCCCTTCCGGCTCGCCCGCCCATCGGGCTTGTCTGAAAGGGAAGTTATGGACCGAGCCGGGTAACCTGCGTCCCGCTCGGGAGCTCACTCGCCGAGTAGCTCTCAGGTACTACGGGTATGCCCCAGAGCCCAGAGCCCAGAGCACCGGGCCCCGAGCTCACCAAGCCAGCTGCGCGATCTCCTCCGCGACCACCGCGCACGCGTCCGCCGCCGGATCGATCAGCGGGAAGTGGCCGACGTCCTCCAGCAGCGTCAAGCCCACCACCTCCCCCGCCTTCGCCGCCGCGTCGGCGTACGCCTCCGCGACCGCCTGCGGTACGTCCACGTCGGCACGCCCCTGCACGAGGGCCGTCGCGATACCGGTGGGCAGCAGCAGGGAGGGGTCGGCATAAGGCCGCCGCTCCTCGAAGAACCGTTCCCCGCCGAGGAGTTGAAGGGCAGCGCCCCCGCACACGTCCATCTTCCCGGCGACCCCGAAGTCGGCGATCGGCGCGAGGGCGACGACACCTCGCAGGGGCGCCGGACGGTCCAGGCGCCAGGGCGCGTCGGCGGGCAGCAGGTGCCGGGCCGCCGCCCACAGCGCGAGGTGGCCGCCGGCGGAGTGGCCGGTGAGCACCGTGCGGCCCGGATCGGCCCCGGGGAGGTGCTGCCGTACCAGCGCGGGCAGCGCGTCGAGCGCGGCGGCCACGTCGTCGAAGGTGTCGGGCCAACGCCCGGCGACCGGACCGCCCACGCCTCCGCCCCCGGCTTCCCCCTCCGCACCGCGCCGGTACTCCACACTGGCCACGGCGAATCCCCTGTGGGCCAGGAAGTCCGCGAACGGGCTGACATGGCGGCGGTCGTACGGCGCCCGCCACGAGCCTCCGTGCAGCACCACCACGACGGGCGAGGGACCACCCGGCCCTCCGGCTCCGCGCGGCAGGTAGAAGTCGATCACCTGGTCGGGATGGTCGCCGTATCCCGCGGCGCTGTCCGGGCCGACCGCCGGACGGGACAGGGCCGACTTCTCCTCCGCGGCGGCCCGCCCGGCCGAGGTGCCCGGTTCTGCGGCGGCGTCCGGCATGCTGCAACCTCTCAGCGACGACACGGTGTTGGCGGACCGGGGGTGGGGATTCGGCCGTTGGCGGGACGGTATCAGGCCGGTGACGTGCGCGAACACGGGGATGTCACACAGGGTGAGGGCAATGGGCGGGAGCGAGCGGCCCAGCGGACGCCCTACCCCGCGAACTCGGGCTGCTCGTACGGCGTCCACCAGGCCGTCAGCCCCCACACCCCCAGACCGAGCGCGGCCACCGCCACGAGCGCCGCCGCCCACGCCCGGCCGCCCAGCAGGCGCAGTCCCAGCGTCCACGCGACGGCCGGCACCAGCGCGCCCCCGAGCGCCATCAGCGGCAGGTCGACGTAGAGCACACTGAGGTCGCGGTGCTGCTGCTCGAAGCCGCCGGTCACACTGACGCGCGCGTCCGGTGCCCAGGCGAGCAGTGCCGTCGAGGCGCCGAGCACGCCGGCGGCCAGGCATCCGGCGCAGCCTCGGGTCCGGTGATCCACATCGTCCATACCCGCGTTCACGCGCCGGAGCCGGCCACCGGTTCCTCAGCCCGTCGCGTCCAGCGTCCGGGCCAGCACCCGCGCCGCCCGCTCCACGTCCGCGAACCCGACGTACAGCGGGGTGAAGCCGAAGCGCAGGACGTCCGGGGCCCGGAAGTCCCCGACCACTCCCCGTTCGATCAGCCGCTTCATCACGTCACCGGCGTCCTCGCAGCGCAGCGCGACCTGGCTGCCCCGCTCGGCGTGCGCCGCGGGCGTCACGGACTCCACCCGGCCGTCCGGCACGTACTCCCCGACGCAGCGCAGGAAGAAGTCCGTCAGCGCCAGCGACTTGGCCCGCACCGCCGCCACCGACACCGCGTCCTCGTCCCACACGTCCAGCGCCGCCTCCAGGGCGAGCAGGGAGAGGATGTCCGGTGTGCCGACCCGGCCGCGCAGGGCGCCGGAGGCCGGCTCGTACCCCGGCCGCATGCCGAAGGGCTCGGCGTGCGAGTTCCAGCCCGGCAGGGGGGAGTCGAAGCGGGCCTGGAGGTCCCGGCGCACGTACAGGTAGGCGGGCGAGCCGGGGCCGCCGTTGAGGTACTTGTAGGTGCAGCCGACCGCGAGGTCCACGCCGTGCTCGTCGAGCCCGACCGGCAGCGCGCCCGCGCTGTGGCACAGGTCCCAGACGGCGTACGCTCCCGCCGCGTGCACGGCGGCCGTGAGCGCGGGCAGGTCGTGCAGCCGGCCGGTGCGGTAGTCGACGTGGTTGAGGAGCACGGCGGCCGTACGGTCCCCGAGGGCCGACGGCACCTCGGCCGGGGAGACCGGGCGCAGGGCGCACCCCGTCATCCGGGCCGCCGACTCGGCGATGTAGCCGTCCGTGGGGAAGGTGGTGGCGTCCACCAGGATCTCGTCCCGCCCGGGACCGTCCTGCGCCGCCATCCGCACCGCGGCCACGAGCGCCTTGAACACGTTGACGCTCGTCGAGTCGCCCACCACGACCTGCCCGGCCGCCGCCCCCACCAGCGGGGCGATGCGGTCGCCGATCCGCTCGGGCGCGGTCCACCAGCCGCTCTCCTCCCAGGACCGGATGCGCAGCTCGCCCCACTGGCGGCGCACGACGTCCGCCACGCGGTCGGGGACGTGCGCCGGGAGGGCGCCCAGCGAGTTCCCGTCCAGGTACACGACGTCGTCGAGGACGAACCGCTCACGCACCGCGGCCAGCCCGTCGGCGGCGTCCAGCTTCCCGGCCTCGCCGGTGAGACCAAGCGGTTCAGACATAGGACCGCGCCGTCCACAGCTCGGGGAACACGTTGCCGCGGGCCCGCTTCTCCAGCCAGGCCACCCCGGCGGAGCCGCCCGTGCCCGTCTTCGAGCCCATCGCGCGGCGGGTGGCGACCAGGTGGTCGTTGCGCCAGCGCCACACCAGCTCGGCGACGTCGGTGAGGGCCTCGCCGAGGCGGGCCAGCTCACCGTTCTGGTCACCGGAGTAGACGGCCGTCCAGGCGGCCTCCACCTCGGGCGCCGGCTCGTACTTCTTGGTGACGTCGCGCTGGAGCACGGCGTCCGGGATGTCGTAGCCGCGCCGGGCGAGCAGCCGGACCACCTCGTCGTACAGGCTCGGCTCGTGCAGCGCCTTCTCCAGCTCGGCGTGGACGCGCGGGGCGCCGCGGTGCGGGACGAGCATGGACGCGGACTTGTCACCGAGCAGGAACTCCAGGCGGCGGTACATGGCCGACTGGAAGCCGGAGCCCTCGCCGAGGGCGCCGCGGTAGGAGTTGAACTGGGCGGGCGTGAGGCCCGCGAGCGGCGTCCAGGAGGCGTTCAGCGCCTCCAGCTCCCGCACCGAACGCTTGAGCGCGTCCCTCGCCACGTCGGTCCGGTCCTCGCGCAGGGCGCGGGCCGCGGTCTCCCACTCGTGGACGATGACGGTGAACCACAGCTCCATGACCTGGGTCGTGACCAGGAAGACCATCTCTCCGGGATCGTCGGAGAGGGTGTGCTGGAGGTGGGTGAGCACGTCCGCCTTGACGTAGTCCTCGTACGGCGTGCTGCCCTCGAAGTCGAGATTCGGGGCGTCGTGGGACATTTCTGTCTCCTGATGGCACTACGGGTAGCGGTCCGCCCTGCCGTTACCGGCACGGGGCCCCGGTCCCCACACGGCATCCTCCGCAATCGTCGCAGGAAACCGCAAGGCCCGCCCCCGCACGGCGGGCAGGCCTTGCGGCACGGGCGCGGTTCAGCCCAGGACCTCGGCCGCCTCCGGCGAGGAGTCCTTCAGGAACTGGCTGCAGCGCTCGTACTCCTCCTTCTCGCCGATCGCCTGGGCGGCGCGGGCGAGGGCGTGCAGGGCGCGCAGGAAGCCGCGGTTCGGCTCGTGGCTCCAGGGCACCGGTCCGTGGCCCTTCCAGCCGTTGCGGCGCAGGGCGTCCAGGCCGCGGTGGTAGCCCGTACGGGCGTACGCGTACGACTCCACCACGCCGCCCCGCTCGTACGCCTCGTCGGCCAGCCGGGCCCAGGCCAGCGAGGACGTCGGGTACTTCGCGGCGACGTCGGCGGCGGAGGTTTTGCCGGCCAGCAGCTCGCGCGGCCCGGGGTCGTCGGGGAGGTAGGTCGGGGGCGGTCCCCCGAGGAGGTTCTCGTGAATGGCCATGGGAACCAGTATCCCCAAACGCGCGGGCACCCGGACGTACCAGGGGTACGGCCGGGCGCCCGGACGCGGCCGGTGGGAGACCGCTGCTCGGTCTCCCGGCCCGCTACTTGATCCTCTGGCCCGCCGAGCGCAGGTGCCCGCAGGCCTCGACGACGCGCGCGGCCATGCCGGCCTCGGCCAGCTTGCCCCAGGTGCGCGGGTCGTAGGTCTTCTTGTTGCCGACCTCGCCGTCGACCTTCAGGACGCCGTCGTAGTTGCGGAACATGTGGTCGGCGACCGGACGCGTGAAGGCGTACTGGGTGTCCGTGTCGATGTTCATCTTGACCACGCCGTTCTCCAGGGCGGTCGCGATCTCCTCGGCGGTGGAGCCGGAGCCGCCGTGGAAGACGAAGTTGAACGGCTTGCTGCCGGCCGGCTGACCGTACTTCGACGCGATGCCCTCGTTCAGCTCCTTGAGCAGCTCGGGGCGGAGCACGACGTTGCCCGGCTTGTACACGCCGTGCACGTTGCCGAACGACGCGGCGAGCAGGTAGCGGCCCTTCTCGCCCAGGCCCAGGGCCTCGACGGTGCGGACCGCGTCGTCGACCGTGGTGTAGAGGGAGTCGTTGATCTCGTGCGAGACGCCGTCCTCCTCACCGCCGGTCGGGGTGATCTCGACCTCGAGGATGATCCTGGCGGCGCGGGCGCGCTCCAGGAGCTCCTGGGCGATGGAGAGGTTGTCGGACAGGGTCTCGGCGGAGCCGTCCCACATGTGCGACTGGAAGAGCGGGTCGCGGCCGGCCTTGACGCGCTCCTCGGAGACCGCGAGCAGCGGACGCACGTACCCGTCGAGCTTGTCCTTCGGGCAGTGGTCGGTGTGCAGGGCGACGGTGACGTCGTACTTCTCGGCGACGATGTGCGCGAACTCGGCGAGGGCGACGGCGCCGGTCACCATGTCCTTGTTGTGCTGGCCGCCCAGGAACTCGGCGCCGCCGGTGGAGATCTGGACGATGCCGTCGCTCTCCGCCTCCGCGAAACCGCGCAGGGCCGCGTGCAGCGTCTGGGAGGAGGTCACGTTGATGGCCGGGTAGGCGAACTTTCCTGCCTTCGCCCGGTCCAGCATCTCGTTGTAGACCTCGGGAGTTGCGATGGGCATCTGTCCGCTCCTTGTATGTGCGGGTGGGCGTGATACGTGCTTCGGCCCTGACCTAGACCATGGGGGGCGACGTCATCGTCGGCCCCATCCTTCCAGACGAACCGGGATACTCCGAGTGGACGTCCGTCCCCCGGACCGTCCCCGGTCCGGGGGGAGCGTCAGTCCAGGCCCAGCTCGTCCTTGTCGTACGCGTACCGGTACGGCACCGAGGCGCCCTGCTCGATCTTCTCGGCGGCGCCCGTCGCCCGGTCGACGATCGTCGCGACGGCGACCACCTCGGCACCGGCCTCGCGCACGGCCTCGACGGCGGTGAGCGGGGAGCCGCCGGTGGTGGAGGTGTCCTCGACGACCAGGACGCGGCGGCCCTTGATGTCCGGGCCCTCGACGCGGCGCTGCAGGCCGTGCGCCTTGGCGGCCTTGCGGACCACGAAGGCGTCCAGCTTGCGGCCCCGCGCGGCGGCGGCGTGCAGCATGCTCGCGGCGACCGGGTCGGCGCCCATGGTCAGCCCGCCGACCGCGTCGAAGTCCAGGTCGGCCGTCAGGTCCAGCAGCACCTGCCCGACCAGCGGCGCGGCCTCGCCGTCCAGGGTGATGCGGCGCAGGTCGACGTAGTAGTCGGCCTCGAGACCCGAGGAGAGGGTCACCCTGCCGTGCACCACGGCCTTGTCCTTGATCTGCTGCAGCAGCGCCGCGCGTACGTCCGTCATGCCCACCAGCTTAGAGCCGGGTCCAGCTCCAGGTCGTGGTGGCCTCCAGCGGCTCCAGGGGCGTGACCAGGCGCGGGAGGGTGTTCAGGCCGTTGGGCGGGCCGGTCTGCGGCTCCACGCAGACGGCGGCCTCCTGCTCGTCGTAGACCACGGCCCACTGCTCGGGGCTGGTCACCTTCAGCGTCAGGCGCTCCGGCCAGGTGAGGGTGACGTCGACTCCCTCGGGCATGCCGAAGCAGTCGTCCCAGGGGCCCGGCTTCGGGTCGACCCGGTTGCCGGTGGGCAGGTGGTCGTCGCCGCGCTCCTCCTGCCAGGCGGGGTCGAAGGCGATCGCCACGTCCGCGCCGTCGAGGGTGCGGTTGAACCAGGGGTGCCAGCCGAGCTGCGCCGGGAAGGACGACTCGTAGGTCTCGACCGACATCGTCAGCGTCAGCGCGTCCCCGGTGAGGGCGATCACCTGGGTGACGCGGCCGGGGTAGGGCCAGGGGTCGGTGAGGTCGTACGTGAGGACCGCCTCGCCGGCGGTGACGCGGGCGGTGCGCCAGGCGGCGTCGCGGGCGGTGCCGTGGATGGCGTGCGGCGGAGAGTTCAGCGGCATCTGGTGGACGACGGCGCCGTCCCGGAAACGGCCCTCGCGGATGCGGCCGCACCAGGGG
Organism: Streptomyces sp. NPDC058796; assembly: GCF_042745235.1. Classification (NCBI taxonomy): domain Bacteria; kingdom Bacillati; phylum Actinomycetota; class Actinomycetes; order Kitasatosporales; family Streptomycetaceae; genus Streptomyces; species Streptomyces sp. NPDC058796. Next base: position 441,036 of record NZ_JBHYOP010000003.1, on the reverse strand, counting down.
ACCATCGGGAAGCAGCCGTAGCGCTCGCCCTGGCGGAGCAGCTCCGTGCCGCCGACGCGCAGCCCGCCGATCCGGCCGCCGTTGCCCGGCAGCACGGTCGCCTCCGCGTCACCCGCGGTCAGCGTGATGGGTTCGTTGCTCACGCCACGACCCTACTGGGGCGATCAAGGGCGCCCCACCCGGTCGGCGCCCGTTCAGCGGCGCCTGCGCAGCGCGCGGCCCACCACGATCGCCGACGCCACCACCAGCGCCGCCGCCGGTGCGGCCCAGCGCAGGGAAGTGCCGGCCATGCCCGCCTGGGGCGCGGGGACGGGCGCGTACCGGCCGCGCGGCGGGGCGTGGTCCACCTCCTCGGCGCTGCGGCCGATCATCGTGCGGCGCGCGTGCGCGGCCTCGGCGGGGGGCGGCTCGGGTGCGCCCGGGGTGTCGGGCGCCTGCGGCCCGCCCACGGCGCCGGCGGCGGCCTCGGTCCCGCCGTCGGCCTCGTCCGCGAGGGAGGGCGGAGGGACCTCGGTGTCGAAGACGGAGACGTGCTCGGGTTCGGACTCCTGCCCCGGCCGGGACTCGGGCTCGGGCTTGGACTCGGGCTCGAGGTCGGGCTCGGGCTCGGGCTTGGACTCGGGCTCGGGCTCCTGCCCGGGCCTCGCCTCCTGCTCCGCCGCCCTGCCCAGGTTCTCCGCGAAGCGGGTCAGCAGCCGGGTCGTCGCCGACGTCACCGCGTCCGCCGGGAGCTCCGTGACCCGACCGTCCGCCGTGGCCGTCCCGGCGATCACCAGGGTGCACCCGCCGTCGGCGTCCGCCACCCGGAGCGTGAGGGCGAGCGCGACCGTGCCGGTGCCGCGCGACTCGGTGGCGTCGCCCTCGACGGCGTACGTGCCGTCGCCCCGGGCGGTCAGGCGCAGCGCGCCCCGGTAGGTGATGGAGTGGCTGCCGACGCGCACCTTCAGCCGTCCCGTGACGGGCTCGGCGCCGGCGTCCTGCTGGAGCCCCGGAAGGGCCCGCGCCACCCGGGCGGGGTCGGCCAGCACGTCCCCGAGCCGCTCGGCCGGAACCGGAACGAACACCTCATGCTCCATGTCACGCCACCCTACCCAGCGGGCGCCCGGCGCACCCCCCGTCGGCACGAAGTCGTCCGCCGCCTCACGTACCTCCCGTACCCCCGGGCGTCACCAGTCCCGTCTCGTACGCCACCACCACCGCCTGGGCCCTGCTGGTCAGGCCGAGCTTGGTCATCGTGCGGTTGAGGTGGGTCTTCACCGTGGCCTCGCTGATGAAGAGCCGGTCGGCGGCCTCGGCGTTGCTCATGCCGCGGGCGACCAGCTTCAGGACCTCGGCCTCGCGGCCGGTCAGCGCCGCCAGCCCGGGGGGCGGTCCGGCGTCCGGCGCACCCCGCGGTCCGGTGTCCGACATCCGCGTGAACGCCTCCACCAGGCGCCGGGTGACCGCGGGCGCGAACAGCGCGTCACCGCCGTGCACCGCGGTGACGGCCGCGAGCAGCCGTTCGGGGCCGGCGTCCTTGAGCAGGAAGCCGGAGGCACCGGCGCGCAGGGCACCGTACACGTACTCGTCGAGGTCGAAGGTGGTCAGGACCAGGACACGGGGGGCGGGGTCCACCGCCTCGGCGAGGATGCGCTCGGTGGCCTGGATGCCGGTCATACCGGGCATGCGGATGTCCATGAGGACGACGTCCGGCCGGGTCCGCGCGGCCAGCGCCACCGCCTCGGCCCCGTCGCAGGCCTCGCCGACGACCTCCATGCCGGGGGCCGCGCGCAGCAGCGCGGCGAGTCCGCTGCGGACGAGGAACTGGTCGTCGACGACGAGCAGCCTGACCGGCCGGCCCGGCGTGGCTGTCGCGCGGTCGGCGGCGGAGTCCGGTTCGGTCATTCGTGGACGGCGTCTCCCCGGCGTGCGGTCTGTACCGGCGTCGGCAGGGTCAGGCGCACGCCGAATCCCCCCTCACTGCGCGGGCCGACGGCGATCGTCCCGCCGTAGAGCTTGGCCCGCTCCCGCATCCCGATCAAGCCGTGGCCGCCGCGCTCGGGGATTGTGTCCGAATCCACCCCCTCCCGGCCCGCCCCGGCATGCCCGTCGTCGGTCACCGACACCGCCACCTCGCCCGCGCGGTAGGCGAGTTCGACGGCGGCGTGCGCGCCGGGCGCGTGCTTGAGCACATTGGTGAGGGCCTCCTGCACCACCCGGTAGACGCACAGCTGGACGCCGGGCGGCAGGGGTCGCGGGGTGCCCGTGACGCGCAGGTCGACGCCGACGCCGCCGGTGCGCACCCGGGTGACCATCTCGTCGAGCTGGTCGAGGCCGGGAGCGGGGGCGCCGTCCGCGCCCTGGACGCCGTCGGCCCGCAACAGGCCCAGCATGCGGCGCAGTTCGGCGAGGGCCTCGCCGCTGGCCCCCTCGATGGTGTCGAGGGCGTCGCGGGCGGTGCGGGCGTCGGTGTGGAAGACGAAGCGGGCGAGGCCGGCCTGGACGTTGATGACGGCGATGTGGTGGGCGACCACGTCGTGCAGTTCCCGGGCGATGCGCACGCGTTCCCCGGCCACCTCGCGCCGGGCCCGGTCGGACTGTTCGGCCCGCAGCTGCCGGGTGAGTTCGGCGGTGCGCCGGGCGACGTACCCGAACCGCCACAGCACCAGCGGGAAGCCCACGGCCTGCCCCACGACCGACGCCATCGCCTCGGCGTCGCTGACCACCCCGGCATAGACCCAGACGCCGGCGAGGAGCACGGCGCAGGCGGCCGCGGTGCGGGTGGGGCGGAGGGAGGCGACGGTGTAGACGGCGAGCATGGGGCCGAAGGAGCCGACCACGGGCCAGTAGCCGAGGGTGACGTAGACCGCCCAGCAGGCGTGCGCGGCGAGGCAGACGGTGACGGGGGCGCGGGTGCGCAGGGCGAGCGGAAGGGTGACCAGGGCGGCGAGGGTCCAGGCGAGCGGGTCGAGCGCGGGCCACCCCTGGGCGACGGCCTCGGTGCCGAGCAGTACGGCCACGGTCGTGAGCGCCGCGGCGATCAGGCCGTCGGCCGCCAGGGGGTGCAGGCGCATTGCCGCAGCGTAGGTCCGCCGGCCCGGCGGCGGCGTCATCCTTCCGCCGTACCGCGGGAGTTGCAGGAACCGGCGGCCTACCGCGCTGGAACGACCCCCATGTCCACCCCCTGCGGGATTCGGGGACGGACGGGGCGGCCGTAGGTTCTCGGTGCGAACGATCCGCAGGGGGGTGTGGCGGTCCGTCCCGTGCCCGGGGGAGGGACGGGCCGTCGCACGAGCGGTGTTCGCACCGGAACGGGGGCGGGGTCAGTAGCGGGGGTGCACCAGCGTCGACGGCGGCAGGTCCGCGATCCGGGTGCGGGAGGCGGCGTGGGCGCCCCGGGCCAGGGACTCGGCCGTGAGGGTGCGCGGGCGGGGAGCCGCCGGGTCGAGGCGCGGCCCGGGGGGTGTGCGGGCGGCCAGGAGGAAGCCCCAGTCGCGAGGGGCGTGCCCGCCGGCGGCGGTCGTGCGGTCCGGGCCGGACGCGTCGCCGGTGCCCGTGGCGTCGACGCGGTAGGGGGCGGTCCGCAGGCCGGCCGCCCGCAGGGTCGCGTCCACCGTCCAGAAGGTCCGGGGACGATCGGTCAGGGGGCCGGCGTGCACGGCGAGCCGCCCGTCGGGGGTGAGCACCCGGCGCAGCAGGCCGTAGAACTCCTGCGAGTACAGCTTGGTCCCCGCCGTGATGCCCGGGTCGGGCAGGTCCGAGATCACCACGTCGTAGGTCCCGGTGGGTGTCGTGCGCAGCCGGCGGAAGGCGTCGGCCGCGACGACGCGGACCCGGGCGTCGCCGTAGGCGTGCTCGTTCAGCGCGGACAGACCGGGGTCGTGGCGGGCCAGCCGGGTCAGCTCGGGGTCGGACTCGATGACGTCCACGCGGCGCACGTCGCGGTGGCGCAGCACCTCCCGCACTGCGAGGCCGTCGCCGCCCAGGACCAGCACGCTGGCGTGCGCGCCGCTCATGGCGGGGTGCACCAGCGCCTCGTGGTAGCGCCGCTCGTCGTCGGCGCCGAACCGCAGCCGGCCGTCCAGGAACAGGGCGAGGGGCCGGCCGTCGGTGTCGCCGGTGAGGACCACCTCCTGCACGTCGGTCCGGAGGGCCACGCGGACGTCCTGGCCGTAGACGGCGTGCCGGGCGGCGCGCTCGAAGTCGTCGGCGAGGACGGTCGCGGTGGCGAGGAGGGCGAGGACGACGGCGTTGGCGGTCAGCAGCAGCCAGCGGGCCCTGCGGGACATGTCCCGGCGGAACAGGCCGAGGACCAGGGCGGCACCGACGACCGCGTTGACGGTTCCGGTGAGCAGCGCGCCGGTCAGCTGGCCGAGGAACGGCAGCAGTACGAAGGGGAAGGCGAGGCCGCCGACGAGCGCGCCGACGTAGTCCGCGGCGAACAGGTCGGCGACGGCACCGCCCGCGTCCTGGCGGCGCACCCGCTGGATCAGCTCCATCAGCAACGGCACCTCGGCGCCGATCAGCACGCCGATGACGAGCGAGAAGCCGACCAGGAGGAAGCGCGGGCCGTCGGCCCACAGTCCGCCCCAGCCGCCGGTCCAGGCGAAGACGGCGTAGAGCACCATCGCGCTGGAGCCGCCGACGAGGGCGAGGACGGCCTCGACCGCGCCGAAGCCCGCCGCCGCGAACCGGCGCAGCCGCTTGGCGGCGAGCGAACCGAGGCCCATGGCGAAGACCATGACGGACAGCACGACGGACGCCTGGGTGACCGAGTCGCCGATCAGGTACGAGGCGAGGGCGACGAGTTCGAGTTCGTACACGAGCCCGCAGGCCGCGCAGACGAACACACCCGCCAGTACCAGGAACCGCCCGGTGGCCGGCCGGACGGGCAGCCGCGCCGGCGCGCCCCGGGCGGGCGGCAGGGGCGGCGTGCCGGAGCCGCCGGAGCCGCCCCAGGACGGCGGAGAGCCGGGTGGGGCGGGCGCGTGCGGTTCGATCACGGGGTGACGTTACGTCACTCCCTCACTCCGCTTCGTCACCCACACGTGTGAAACCGGCGTTCCGTTGGGCACCGCAGGTTTATCCCGCCGTCCCACCGGACCGCGGCGGCTCACCCCACGGCCGGGGCGAGCCGCGGCGCCGGCACCCGCACGCCCACCCGGGTCCGGGTCGCCACCAGTTGGCCGTCCTGCGGATAGGCGTGCCAGGTCCGCCAGTGCACCTGCCCCTCGCACCGCTGGGCCAGCAGCGCCGTGAAGGCGTGCGGGCTGCCGGGAAAGACACCGGCCAGGCCGTGCGGGTGGTCGGAGACCAGGGCCAGCAGCTCCTGCGCCCGCCCCGCGAAGGAGCCCGGCGTCAGCCGTTCCACGCGGGCGGCGAACTCGTACTCCCAGTCGCCCACCCGCTTGGCGACGCCGAGGGGCAGGGGGGTGCTGCTGCCCGGGATGCACGCCACCGTCTCCGAGCAGGTGCCCCGCTCCTCCTCGAGCAGCACTTGGTGGGAGGCCCCCAGGAGCCTCAACTGCAGTTTCGCTCCCGTCAGTTCGACATCGAGGCTGGCGAGCGCGGGCAGCGGCTCGCGCCCCAGGGCCCAGGCCAGGTCGGCGGCGCGCGTGTCGGTGTAGGCGGTTGTCAGGGTCGTGAGCATGGATCGGCTCCGCAAGCACACAAGGAAGGGAAGGTGTGGGGCCTGCGCACCCCGGTCGTCGCCGAAGATGCGGCCCGCTCAGCCCAGTCGGCCGGTCAGGAGGGGGGTCAACAGGTCGTCCGAGGAGCTGCGTTGGTGAGGGAGAGCGAATCATGAACTGTGGCGCCGCCACAGCGTTTTTACCCAACTTCGTGGGCTTTCCATCCCTCAGGGGGCTCCTCAGCTCAACTGTTCAACCAGGGCGTACACCCCGCCCGCGCGGCGCGCGCCGGTGCGTGGGAGCGCCCGCCGGGTGCGAGTCCCGGCGGGCGCTGTGGTGGGGGCGGGGCCCGGTCCCAGGCGCGGGCCCCGAGGCGCGGATGCGGCTCCCCCTGCTGGAGCTCGGCTGCCCCGTGTCAGCCGCTGCCTCCACCGCATCCGCCGCCGCCCCCTCCCCCGCCCCCGCAGGACGACCCGCCTCCGCAGGACGAGCCGCCACCGCAGGAGTGGCTCGAGTCGTGTCCGCCCGGGGACGATCCGCCGTCCCCGGCCCACCAGCTGCCGCCGCCCCCGCCGGACGACCCCGTGCTCCGTCGCCGGGCGCGTCCGGCGGACGAGCCGCTGCGCGCCCCGGCCGTGAGCCCGGCGAGCAGCAGGGCGGCGAACACGATCAGGATGAGGCCGATGACCATGGCGTCACCCTCCTTCCGCTGTCCGGGCCCGTGCCCGGAAGGTCCCCCGAAGCAACCCCCCGTGGGTGCCTCGCTGTCTGCGCCGCGGACGTGGCCGGCGTGCGCCGTGCGCTCGGCGTCTCGACGTCCTCGGCGTGAAGCTCTCGTCGCGTGCTCGGGAGATGCCCCTCGCCGCCACGCCCCAAAGCAGAGTTGAGGAAGCTCAGAGCTTCGGCGCAGGATGGCCGCCATGACCTCCACGCCGCCCGTGGGCTCCAGCGCCCGCCCCTTCCTCAATCGCCGGCTCGCCGAGTTCGGGACGACGATCTTCGCCGAGATGTCCGCCCTGGCCGTGCGGACCGGCGCGATCAACCTGGGCCAGGGCTTCCCCGACACCGACGGCCCCGAGGAGGTCCGGGAGGCCGCCGTACGGGCGCTGCGCGACGGACGCGGCAACCAGTACCCGCCCGGCCCGGGCGTACCCGAGCTGCGCGGCGCCGTCACCGCCCACCAGCACCGCCGCTACGGCCTGTCCTACGACCCCGACACCGAGGTCCTGGTCACCGCGGGCGCCACGGAGGCCATCGCCGCCTCCCTGCTGGCCCTGCTGGAACCCGGCGACGAGGTCATCGCGCTGGAGCCGTACTACGACTCCTACGCGGCCTGCGTCGCCATGGCGGGCGGCACCCGCGTACCGGTGACCCTGCGTCCGCACGAGGGCGCCTTCCGCCTGGACCTCGACGAGCTGCGCGACGCGGTCACCGACCGCACCCGCCTGCTGCTGCTGAACACCCCGCACAACCCGACGGGCACGGTCCTGACCCGCGCCGAACTGGCGGCGATCGCCGAGCTGGCCGTCGAACGGGACCTGCTGGTGGTGACCGACGAGGTCTACGAGCACCTGGTCTTCGACGAGGCCGAGCACATCCCGCTCGCCTCCTTCCCGGGCATGCGCGAGCGCACGGTGACGATCGGATCGGCCGGCAAGACGTTCTCCTTCACCGGCTGGAAGGTCGGCTGGATCACCGCCGCGCCCGCCCTGCTCACGGCGGTCCGCGCGGCGAAGCAGTACCTGACGTACGTGTCGGCCGGACCCTTCCAGTACGCGGTCGCCGAGGCCCTCGCCCTTCCCGAGTCGTACTTCACGGCCTACCGGGAGGACATGCGCGCCAAGCGGGACCTGCTGGCGACGGGGCTTCAGGAGGCGGGTTTCGGCGTCTACCGCCCCTCCGGCACGTACTTCGTCACCACCGACATCCGCCCCCTCGGCGAGGAGGACGGTTTCTCCTTCTGCCGCGCCCTGCCCGAGCGCGCGGGCGTCGTCGCCGTACCCAACGCGGTCTTCTACGACCACCGGGAGGCGGGCGCCCCCTTCGTCCGGTTCGCGTTCTGCAAGCGGACCCGGGTGCTGGAGGAGGCGGTCGGCCGCCTGAAGGCGCTGGGGGCGGCGGACCGGAAGACCTGAACGTCCCGGAACGGGGAGGAGCCCGGCCCGGACGTCACCGTCCGGACCGGGCTCCCCTGCCGGCGGGGGAGGGAGACTACTCCTCGCCCTCCTCCTTGGGCTTCTCCGCCTCGTTGACCTCCTGCTCCAGGCCGAGCTGCTCCACGAGCCACCGGTCGAACTCGATGGCGGCGCGCACCCAGCTGACCGTCGAGGAGACGAAGTGCTCCAGGCTGACGCCCATGCCGATCAGCATCTGCGCCTCGCCGATCAGGCGGACGGTGCCGTCGTCGTGGGTGTGGGAGTACACCTTCGGCCACAGGGTGCGCCGGTTCCAGTCGTCGATCGACTCGAGCAGCTGCGGCTTCTCGTCGATCTGGTGGGGCCGGTCGTAGAACGTCCGCACCGAGAAGACCTGCTGGTCACCCTCGCCGCGGAACATGAAGTACGTACGGAACTGCTCCCACGGCGCCGCGAGGTCGCCCTCGTCGTCGACGACGTACTTGAGCTCCATCTGTTCGAGGAGCTGCTTCACAAGATCCTGATCCGGGACGACGGGGCCCGCCGGTCCTTGGGGCTGCGGCTCGGGCTGCTTGCCCCCGAAGTTCGGAATCGAGGACGGGTCGATGCTCACCGTGATTTTCCCTTCGTACGGATCTGGCCATCCTCCCCCATGCGGGGAGGGGGGTGGCAAGCCCGCCGGGGGCCTGTCAGCCGTCGGCTGACATGATCCGGCCGGTCGGGTGGACGGGTGGGACGTGCGGCGGACGGAGGCGGGGCCATGAGACGGGCACGGGGCGGGGTGGCGGGGAACGCGGACGGCGGCGAGGAGATGCCGCGCGGGCGGACCAGGTGGTGGCCGGCCGCGGCCCTCGTGGCCCTGGCCGCGCTGGTGCTGCTCCCCGTCCTCACCGTCCTCGTGGCCGTCGTGGGCCTCGTGGCGTCCGATTCCGAGTATCCGCTCGGCGGCGGCCCCGAGCAGCGCCCTTGCCCGGAGGCGCTGGGCTTCGGCGGGGCGGCGCTGCCGGACGGCGCCCAGCCGGCGGGGGCCTGCACGAGGCAGGGATGGCAGGACATCCACTACAGCGCGGTCTTCCGGTGCCGCGCGCCGGGGTCGCCGAGTGGCTCGCGCACACCTACCCGGACGCCCCCGCGCCCGAGACGGAGTACTGCGGGGGCGCCGCCGTGGACCTGTGTCTGGATCTGGGCTACGCGCAGGGCCTGCCGGACGGTGTGGACGCCCACGCCGTCCAGGTGAGCGTCGAGTACCTGGACGCCGGCACCGCCTTGGTGCGGTTCTCCGCGTTCACCCTGTGACGTGCGCGCGGCCCCCGGGTGTGAGGGGCCGCGCGTCCGGGGCTACAGCGTCTTGCCGCCCGCCGGGCCCACGATCAGGTCGTCGCCGAAGCGGTCCACGCGGACCGTGTCGCCGTCCTTGATCTCGCCGGAGAGGATCTCCCGGGCGAGCCGGTCGCCGATGGCGGTCTGCACCAGGCGGCGCAGCGGCCGGGCGCCGTAGGCCGGATCGTTGCCCTCGTCGGCCAGCCAGGCCAGGGCGTCGTCGGTGACCTCCAGGGTGAGGCGGCGCTCGGCGAGCCGCCGGGCGAGCGCGTCGATCTGGAGCCGCGCGATCCGGCTCAGCTCCTCCTTGCTCAGCGCCGAGAAGACCACGAGGTCGTCGAGCCGGTTGAGGAACTCCGGCTTGAACGATGCCCGGACCACCTCCAGGACCTGCTCCTTCTTCTCGGCCTCGGTGGTCACCGGGTCGACCAGGTACTGGCTGCCGAGGTTGGAGGTCAGGACCAGGATGGTGTTGCGGAAGTCGACCGTGCGGCCCTGCCCGTCGGTCAGCCGCCCGTCGTCCAGCACCTGGAGCAGGATGTCGAAGACCTCGGGGTGCGCCTTCTCCACCTCGTCCAGCAGCACGACGCTGTACGGCCGCCGCCGCACCGCCTCGGTGAGCTGACCGCCCTCCTCGTATCCCACGTACCCGGGCGGGGCGCCGACCAGCCGGGCGACGCTGTGCTTCTCGCTGTACTCACTCATGTCGATGCGGACCATCGCCCGCTCGTCGTCGAAGAGGAAGTCGGCGAGCGCCTTGGCCAGCTCGGTCTTGCCGACACCGGTCGGCCCGAGGAAGAGGAACGACCCGGTCGGCCGATCGGGATCGGCGATCCCGGCCCGGCTCCGCCGTACGGCGTCGGACACGGCCCGCACGGCCTCGGTCTGCCCGATCAGCCGCCTGCCGAGCTCGTCCTCCATCCGCAGCAGCTTCTGCGTCTCGCCCTCCATCAGCCGCCCGGCGGGGATGCCGGTCCAGGAGGCGACGACGTCGGCGATGTCGTCGGCGCCGACCTCCTCCTTGACCATGGTGTCCCTGGCCACCTCCTCCTCGGCCTCGGAGGCGGCCTCCAGGTCCCGCTCCAGGGCCGGGATCTCCCCGTACAGCAGCTTGCTGGCGGTGTCGAAGTCGCCGTCGCGCTGAGCGCGCTCGGCCTGGCCGCGCAGTTCGTCGAGCTTCTCCTTCAGCTCACCGACCCGGTTGAGGGACTGCTTCTCCTTCTCCCAGCGGGCGGTGAGGCCGCGCAGTTCCTCCTCCTTGTCCGCGAGGTCGCGCCGCAGCCGCTCCAGGCGTTCGAGGGAGGCGGCGTCGGTCTCCTTCCCGATCGCCAGCTCCTCCATCTTCAGCCGGTCGACGGCACGCTGCAGCTCGTCGATCTCGACGGGCGAGGAGTCGATCTCCATGCGCAGCCGGGACGCGGCCTCGTCGACGAGGTCGATGGCCTTGTCGGGCAGGAACCGGGAGGTGATGTACCGGTCGGACAGACCGGCGGCGGCCACCAGCGCGCTGTCCGCGATCTGCACCTTGTGGTGTGCCTCGTAGCGCCCCTTGAGCCCGCGCAGAATGGCGATCGAGTCCTCGACGGTCGGCTCGGCGACCAGCACCTGCTGGAAGCGCCGCTCCAGCGCCGGGTCCTTCTCGATCCGCTCCCGGTACTCGTCCAGCGTGGTCGCGCCCACCATGCGCAGCTCACCACGGGCGAGCATGGGCTTCAGCATGTTCCCGGCGTCCATGGCGGAGTCCCCGCCGGCACCTGCCCCCACCACGGTGTGCAGCTCGTCGATGAAGGTGATGATCTGCCCGTCGGAGTCCTTGATCTCGGCGAGGACGGTCTTCAGCCGCTCCTCGAACTCACCCCGGTACTTGGCCCCCGCGACCATCGCCCCCAGGTCCAGCGCCACCAGCCGCTTGTTCTTGAGCGACTCGGGCACGTCCCCCTTGACGATCCGCTGGGCGAGCCCTTCCACGACGGCGGTCTTGCCGACACCCGGCTCACCGATGAGGACGGGATTGTTCTTGGTACGCCGGCTCAGCACCTGCACGACCCGCCGGATCTCCTGGTCCCGCCCGATGACCGGGTCGAGCCTGCCCTCCCGGGCGGAGGCGGTGAGGTCGGTGCCGAACTTCTCCAGCGCCTTGTACTGGCCCTCGGGGTCCGCGGTGGTCACGCGGCGCCCTCCCCTCGCCTTGCGGAAGGCCTCCTGCAGCTTCTTCGCACTGGCTCCCTGCCCCTCCAGTACCTCACCGGCCGCGCCGCCCTTCGCGGCGATGCCGAGGAGCAGGTGCTCGGTGGAGAGGTACTCGTCCCCGAGTTCCTTGGCGCGGGCCTGGGCGTCGGCGACCACGGCGAGCATCTCACGGTTGGGCTGCGGGGGTGCGACCGTGGCACCGGTGACGCTGGGCAGCCCGGCGAGGATCCGCTCGGCGCCGGAACGCACGGCGGCGAGGTCGGCCTCGACGGCGGCGAGCAGGTCGGTGATGTTCTCGTTGTCCTGCCCCTGGAGCAGGGCCAGGAGCAGGTGGGCGGGGGTGAGGTCGGCATGCCCCTCGGTCACGGCGCGGTTGCTGGCCGCGTTGATCGCGTCCCGGCTCCGGTTGGTCAGCTCGGCGTCCACGTTCTGGCTCTCCTCCTAGCGTCGGCCGTGGCGGGCGGCCGTGTCTCCCAGTGCTGACTCATCCAACGTACACAAAGTTGAGCCTATTCCACTCAAGGGAGGCGCAATGAGTCTCCGGGTGGCACCAGGTTCCTGGTCCGCCGACCTCCTCGCGCGGCGAACACCGTCAGGCGAGGGCCTTTTCGGCCACGTCGGCAAGAAGGCGATACGGGTCGGTACCCCGAAATGTCGCCGCATACGACAGCGGCGTCACCGTGTTCAGGTCACGGTGACGCCGCTGCCGGGGGGAAGCACCTGAGCGATTTGTTACGACGGGGGAATCGCGTCAGGCGCTGCGGGGGGTGGCCGAGATGGTCCTCACTCCGGGGTCCTCCGGCTGCGCGAGCCGGTGGTCCCTCTGGTCCAGGTTCACAAAGATCATTCCGTAACGGATGGCACACCGCACGGGCTGCGGCGCCCCCCGAGGCCGCCGCAGACACCGGTACGCCCGCACGTCACCGTCCTCGTCCAGAGTGACGACGACCGGCTCACCGAAGACGGTCACCATCAGGGAGTCACCGGGGTGGGGGATCGCGGTGACCAGGTCGATGAAGTGCCAGCCGGAGCGGTAGGCGGTGGCCATTTCGCGGCGGAAGGAGCGGTCGTCCGGTGGAGTGGTCACATCAACCCTCCGAGTTCACAACGATCGACGGCCAGTGACTGTCCGCCCGGACGTCGCTCTTCGCGTCCGAGTAACCACTCAGCGCTCCAAAGACCGCGACGGCGGAGAGGGCGGCAGCAAGCACCGAGCGAACCAGTCTCTTGCGCATGGTCGGCTTCGTCCTCACTCGTAAGTCTCCTCTTCCCCCGTCAGATAAGACGATGGCTCATTCCAACACGTCATGGCCACACAATCGGTGCATCATGTTCCTGCATGTTCAGGACCCTGGGGGGTGGAGATTCCGTGGCAAACCGGTCTAATGAGACGCATCCCCATGGGGTGACCGAACTGTGCGACGAAGGCACCCGCCTTTATGCGGACGCCCTGCGCATGGGCAGGATCGCCCGAGCGCACGTGGAGTCCGCACCATGCCTGATGGAGTTCGCCCTTCTGCACCCCGACCCGGACGACGTCGACTGGTTGCGACCGGTTCAGCCTTCCGTCGCCCTGGCCCAGCGTCTGCAACCCATCGAACGGGATATCGCGGAACGGCGTCGGCTCTCCGTCGCACTGGCGGATGCCTTCGATCCGTTCATGACCCTCGGCACCCAGGCAGTGACGAGCGAGCACTCGATCACGGTGCTGGAGGGGAGCGACCGCATCAACACGGCTCTCAACCTGGCCACAGCCCAGTGCCGCTCGGAGATGCTCACCATACAACCGAGTGACGACCGCTTTTCCGAGCGCAGCCTCACCCAGGGACTGGAGAGGGACAAACCGCTGCTGGAACGCGGCGTACGCATCCGAACGCTCTACCAACACACCGCCCGGTACAGTCCCCAGAAGCTCGCCTACGTCGCCCAATTGGCCGTGGGCAAGGCCGAGTACCGCACGATCGACGAGGTCGTGGAACGCCTCATCGTCTGCGACGAGACCGTCGCGTTCATTCCCACCCGGGATGACCAACAAGTCGCGCTGGAACTGCGCAACCCCGGGCTGGTCCGGTACCTGATCAAGGTCTTCGAGTTCATGTGGAGCCGGTCCGTGCCGTTGAGTGCCGGCGCCCCGTACGAGCCTGCCCCCGGCGGCATCACCGATATCCAGCACTCCATCGCCAAGCTCTTGGTCGAGGGACACGTCGACGAGGCCATCGCCCGGCGCCTGGGCATGAACGTGCGCACCTGCCGCGCGCACATAGCCAAGCTGGCATCCGCCCTGGGCAGTGGAAGCCGCGCACAACTCGGCTATCTCATCGCCCAGTCCGGGATCCTTGAACAGAACCGCGGGAGCCTGGGAGGGGAGACCCAGTCGTGACTGCCGAGCCGCACCCCCACGGAACGGAGGAACTGTGCGAGGCGGGGCTCACTCTCTACTCCCGTGCTCTGCGCGAGGGCCACCTGGACAGCGCCGCGGTCACGACGGCGCCTTGCCTGATCGACAACGGCCTCCTGCATCCGGCCATCGACGACCTCGACCGGCTGGAGCCGACCGCACCGACCGTCGCCCTGCAACGGCTGCTGCGCGCGTCGGAGGTCCGCATAGCCCGCGAACGGCGGCGTGGTGAACGCCTTGCGGATGCCTTCGAACCTCTCATGCGCCTCGGCACGCGTGCTGCGGCGAGCGAGGACACTCCGGCCCTCAGAATCCTCAGTGGCAAGGAGCGGACCGGGCAGGCCATCGAGGAAGCCATGGCTGAAGCCAGGCACGAGTTGCTGGCGATCCAGCCCCACGACTCGAAGGTCACCAAACGCCCTGACATCCTCGAAGGGGCCATCCTGCGGGACCAGGCCTTCCTCGACCGTGGCGCTCGCATCCGCGCGCTCTACCAGCACACAGCACGCCACGCCGCGTATTCACGCGCCCGCTACGAGCAACTGACCGGCGACGTGGAGGCCCGGACCCTCGACGAAGTCACCGAGCGCCTCATCATCGTCGACCGCACCGTCGCCTTCATCCCCGCCAGCGCCGACCGCTCCCTCGCCCTCGAAGTCCGCCACCCCGCCCTGGTCGCCTACTTCGTCAACACCTTCGACCGCTTCTGGCACCTCGCCACCCCCATGCACCCCCAAGCCGTCCAGCCACCCACCCTCAACGGCATCACCCCCCGCCAACGAGCCATAGCCGCCCTCCTCATCGAAGGCCACACCGACGCCGACATAGCCGAACGCCTCGGCATGAACGTCCGCACCGCCCGCGTCCACATCGCCAAACTCGCCGCCACCCTCGGCAGCGAAAGCCGCGCCCAGCTCGGCTACCTCATCGGGCAGTCGGGGATTCTTGACTCGGAAGGGTGACGGGGGAGGTCACCGCGCGGGGTGCGCCGTCCAGGCCCGCCTGGGCGATGCGTACGCCCAGCTGCGTCCGGCTCGCCGCGCCCAGGGTCTCCGAGAGGCGGGCGATGTGCGCGCGGGCCGTGCGGACGCTTATGCCGAGGCGTTCCGCGATGACCGCGTCCTGGTGGCCCTCCGCCAGCAGCGCCGCGATGGACTGCTCGCGGTGGGAGATGCCCTCGATGCCGGTGTCGGGGAGGGGGGCGGTCAGCGGGATCGCCAGGCGCCACAGGCGTTCGAAGACCGTGACCAGGTAGGCGATCAGGGCGGGGTGGCGCAGTTCCAGGGCCATCGTGCGGTCGGTGTTGGCGGGGATGAAGGCGACGGTGCGGTCGAAGAGGATGAGGCGGTCGATCACCTCGTCCAGCGTGCGGGCCTCGACCGCGTCGCCCATCAGCTCCAGGTAGTTGAGCAGGCCTTGGCCGTGCCGCGCGACGTGCGTGTACAGGTCCCGCATCCGTACTCCGCGACCGCGCAGTGCGAGAGCCCGGTGCAGCCCTTCGGAGAGCTCCGCCTCGCGCCGGATGCCGCCGGGCTGCACGGTCAGGACCTCCGTCGTGCAGGCCTGCGTCGCCTCGTCCATCGCCGCCTGGATGCGGGACAGGCCGTCGAGGACCCGGATCGCCGTACCCTCCGTGCCGGCGGCGGGCCGGGTCCGCCCGTCCAGGCCCGCGTACCACTCGAAGGCCTCCACCGCCGAACCCACCCGCCGCTGGCTCGCGCTGACCTCGTCGTAGAGCCCGCGCAGCAGCCTGGTCATGACCTCCTGCGGAGCGGTCGGCACCAGCCAGTCCATGTCGTCGGGGTCCGGGTGCAGCAGGGCCAGTTCGAGGAGGCAGGGGACCGGTTCGGCGTCCCGGCGCGGCACCCGGCCGCGTCGTACGGCTCTGGAGTACACCCGGTCCCCGGCCGCGCACAGCCGGTCGGCACCGTGTGGATGCTCCTGAGCCCCGTGCCCGGCCATCGCCCATCCCACCCCCGGTTTCGGCTCTTCCGCAGCGCAACTATGCGCGGCCGGGACCGGGTCCGCAACACGGCTCGGGGCGGGTCGGCGGCCGGAAACGCCTGTTACGGCCGGTACACCGAGGGTGGGTCCGGACTTCGACTCGGACTCGGACCGGGGCTACTTCAGCCCGATCTCCGCGCACGCCGCCTCGAACTTGGCCGTGCAGATGTCGGAGACCTTGTAGAAGCCGTCCGCGATGACCGTCTCCTTGATGTTGTCCTGGGTCAGGGCGACGACGGGGACCAGCTGGGCGGGGATGCCCTTGTGGGTGGGGCTGTCGACCCTCTCGCGGGCGAGGGCGTCGAACTGGATGTCCCGGCCCTGGACGCGGGCCACGGCCATCTCCGCGGCGTGCTCCGCCTCCTGCGGGTAGGACTTGTACACGCTCATGTACTGCTCGCCGGTGACGATCCGCTGCACCGCCGACAGTTCCGCGTCCTGGCCGGTGATGGGCGGCAGGTCGGTGACGCCCGCGTCCTCCAGGGCGTCGATGATCCCGCCGGCCATGCCGTCGTTGGCGGAGTAGACGCCCGCGATGTTGTTCTTGCCGATCTTCTCGATCGCCTCGGCCATGTTCGCCTCGGCGTTCTGCGGCTTCCAGTCCTCGGTGTCGAAGGACTGGGCGATCGTCACCTTGCCGTTCAGCTCGGACATCGCGCCGGCCTTGAACTGCTTGGCGTTGGGGTCCGTGGGCGAGCCGTTCATCATGACGATCTTGTCGGAGCTGTCGGCGTCCTCACCGAGCGCCTCGAGGAGGGAGCGGCCCTGGACCTCGCCGACCAGTTCGTTGTCGAAGGAGATGTAGGCGTCGATCGGGCCCTCGGCCAGCCGGTCGTAGGCGATGACCGGGATGCCGGCGTCCTTGGCCTTCTGCACGCTGTCCCCGATGGACTTGGCGTCGACCGCGTCCAGGACGATGACGTCGACCTTGTCGTCGATCATCTGCTGCATCTGGTCCGCCTGCTTGGACGAGCTCGCCTCGGCGTTGGCGTACTTGACGTTGCCCTGGTCCCGCGTGAGGTCGGCGACCTTCGCCTTGAAGAAGGGGTAGTCGAACTGCTCGTAGCGGGTGTTCGCCTTCTCCGGGAGGAGGAGGCCCACCGTGATGTCGTTGCCCTTGGTCGGGCTCGCCTCGTCACTGCTCTCCGAGGCACCGAGCGTGCCGCAGCCGGCGAGCATCAGGGACATGGAGGCGGCGGCCACGGATATGGCGGTACGACGACGCATGCGAGGGCTCACTTCATGTGCGAATCGGGACGTGGGCACAGCAGTGCGGCCCATGTGACTGAAAAGCCAACGCTTCCCCCACCATCGGCGTCAAGGGAAACCACTTAACGAGATGGGAACAGTACGCTCCGCCCACCGTGCGGAAGCACCGCCGGAGCAGTGCGAGAGTGCCGCGAAAGTACTACGGAGCTGCTGCGGAGATCTCGCGGAGGCGTGCACACGGATCGGTCACGGACGTGATGGCCCGTCAGCCGGCGAGCGAGCGGACGGCCGCCAGGATCTCCTCCAGGTCGTCGACCGCCGCGTGCACCCCCTCGGTCAGGAGGGTCGCGGTCGGGTTGAGGAGGATCTCGTCGACGCCCGCCGAGCGGTAGCGGGCGAGGGCGGCGGCGATCTCGTCGGGCGTGCCGGTGACGACGACGTCGGCGCGCAGCAGTTCGGCCGCCGGGTCGGCGGCGTCGGGGTCCACGCCCGCGCGGCGCAGCATGTCCGCGTAGTGCGGCACGCGCAGGTGGGTGACCGCGGCGGTCTCGGCCAGGCGGCGCGGGTCGCGGCCGGGTCGGCGCACCGCCACGTGGACGGCCGTCGCGACGCGCGGGCGCACGGCGCGGCCCGCCTCGGCGGCGCCCGCGGCCAGTCGCGGGACGAGGACGTCGCGTACGTAGGGCGGCGGGGTCATCCAGGTGATGGCGACGTCCGCGGTCGCGCCGGCCGTGCGGGCCATGCCCGGCCGCAGCACCCCGGCACCGACCTCCACCGGCGCGTGCGGTCCGACCGGTGGCAGCGCGGCGTGCAACCGGTGGTACGCGCCGTCGTGCGCGACGCTTCGGCCGTCCAGCAGGGCGCGTACCGACGTGACGTACTCCCCGACCGCCGTGCGGGGGCTCCGGTAGGGCTCGGGTGCGAGCCCTTCGGCGAACTCGGGTGTGCCGATGCCGTACCCGGCGACCACCGGCCGGTCGGTGAGCAGGGCGAGGGAACGGGCCTGGAGCGCCGCCTCGTACGGGTGGCGCAGCGGGAGGAGGGTGACCGCCGTGCCCACGGGGACGGTGTGGCCCATGCCCGCCAGGTGGGCCAGCACCTGGTGCGGTTCCGCCCGGAAGGACTGGCACAGCCACAGTCGCCGGGCGCCGGTGCGGGCCACCAGCGCGGCGAACGGGGCGACGAGTCCGGGGTGGTCGGGCTGGAGGGGGTAGAGGACCGCCGGCAGGTCGGTGCCGGGCGGCTGCTCGTGGGCGGGTGCGGTCACGGTCGGGCTCCTGTGGGTGCGGGGCCGGCGCGGTCCAGGGTCGCCACGAGGACGCGGTCCGGGTCCAGGAACCGGGCGGCGGCCTCGGTGACCTGCCGGTGCGTCACCTCGGCGAGGGCGTGCGGGTACTCGGCCAGCCAGTGCGGATCCAGTCCGGCCGCCGCGAAGCCGGCCAGCGCGCTCGCCTCCTCCGCGCGCGTGGCGAGGGCGAAGCGGGTGAAGCCGGCGGCGTAGCGCCGGACCCGCCGGGTCTCCTCGGGGGTGGGGCCGGTGGCGGCCAGTTCCGCGAGGCAGGCGGTGACCTCCTCGGCCAGCCGGTCGCCGGTGCCGGGGGCGCCGGCGCAGTCGACCTCCAGCCAGCAGCCGGCGCGGTTCTGCCGGATGCGGGCGTCCACGGTGTACGCCAGTCCGTGGCGCTCCCTGATCCGCCGGGTGAGCCGGGAGGAGGCGTGGCCGCCCACCACCAGCTGGGCCAGGTGCAGCGCGGGGTGGCCGGGGCCCGGGGCGGGGACGGCGGGGCCCGCGGTGAGCAGCAGCGCCTGTCCGGCCGCGGGGTCGTGCAGGGCGAGGCGTCCGGGGGTGGGGGTACCGCGGGGGAAGGGGGGCAGGGACAGGCCGGAGGGACCGCCCGTCCAGGGTGCCAATCGGGTGCGTACGCGCTCCAGGACGCGGTCCGGCTCCTCACCCGTCATCAGCAGCAGTACGGCACCGTGCGGGACGACCGCCCGGCGGTGGAGGGCGAGCAGGTCGGCGGCGGCGGGGACGGTGCCGCCGGGCGGGTCGTCGGACAGCGGGTGGGGGCCGCCGAAGGCGTGGCGGAGCTGGGCCCGGCGCAGCCGGGTGCCGGGGCCGGGCGGGGGCGGGGGCAGCCGGGTGCCGGAGGCGGCGGGCGGGTCGTACGCCGGGTGCAGCAGCAGGTCGGCCAGGAGGTCCAGCGCGGTCGGCAGCCCTTCCGAGAGCACGCTGGCCGACAGGACCAGCTGCTCGGCGGTCACCACCGTGCTGAACTCGGCGCCGAGCCCGGCCGCCAGACCGGCCACGGACCGCCGGTCCCGGGTCGTCGTGGCGGTGCCGAGACCGGCCGCGAGCAGCTCCTGGGCGACGGCGAGGCCGGGTTCGGTGCGGGCGTAGGGCAGGACCAGGCGCAGCTCGGCCAGGGGGGCGTCCGGCACGGTGACGACGACGGTGTCCAGGCCGTTCGGGAGGACGGTGCGCAGGGTCTCCCGGCCGGTCGGGGCCGGGCGGCGCGGGGCGGACGTGGCCTTCATGGGGTGGCCCTCTCTGTGGCACTCTCCGTGGCCCGCTCCGTGGCCCTCTCCAGGGTCCGGACGGTGCTGGGTGCGGTGAGCAGGGCGCGCGCGGCGGCCGACACCTCGGTGGCGGTCACGGCGGCCAGGCGCCCGGGGATCGTGTCGGGGCCGGTGCCGTCCACGCCCGGGAAGAGCAGGGCGCCGCGGCCGTGGGTGACGGCGCGGGCGGCGAGCGAGTCGGCCTGACGGTGGCAGGCGGCCCGGAGCACGGCCACCGCGGGACGCAGCTCCTCTTCCGCGGGCGGGGCGGCGGCCAGTTCGCCGAGGGTGTCCCGCCACAGGGCGACCGCCTCGTCGGTGCCGGTGCCCGGCGCCCGGCCGAGCAGGACGAGCGCGAGGTCGGGGGCGGCGGAGGCGAGCCACTGGCCCTGGTAGCCGCAGCGCACGGTCGCCGCGTCCACTCCCGCCGACCGGGTGAGCAGCCCGGGGAGCCGGGAGCGGCGCAGGACCTCGCAGAGGACGGCCTGGGCGAAGTACGTGCCCTGGTCGCGGCGGGGGTCGGCGAGGGCGTGCCCGATGGCCACACCGTCGCGGTGGTAGGGCACGGGTGCCTCGGGCCGGGCCGTCGCGCCGTCACCCCGGGCGGACGGGACCGGGGCCGGGTGCCCGGCCGGGTCCGGTGCCGCGTCGGGCGGCGGCGCCCAGCCGTCGAACTCCCGCGCCACCAGTTCCGCCGTCCGCCCCGCGTCCACGTCCCCGACCACCGTCAGGACCGCCCGCTCGGGCCGGTAGTGGCGCCGGAAGAACGCCGCCGCCTGCGCCGCCGTCACCTCGCGCAGCTCCGCCACCGTGCCGTAGGCGTCGCGGGCACCGGGGTGGACGGCGGCGAGGACGGTGTCCCACAGCCGGGTCCCGGCGTCCGCGGCGCGGATCTCCTCGGCGACGACCGCGTTCTCGGAGCGTACGGTCGCGGGCGCCGGGGCGAACCGGCGCAGCCGCCGGGCCTCCAGGGCCAGGATCCCGGGGAGCGCGTCGGCGGGGGCGACGGTGTGGAAGACCGTGTGGTCGCGGTGGGTCTCCGCGTTGCACATGCCGCCCGCCTCCTCGACCAGGGCGACGTGGCCCGAGTCGTCCCCGGCGCCCCGCGGGAACATCAGGTGCTCCACGAGGTGGGCCGTCCCGTGCCGGCCCGGCGGATCGTCGTCGCCGCCCGCCCGCACCGTGAGGGCCACGGCCACGAGCCCCCGTCCGGGCACCTCCTCGACGGTCAGCGGGACGGTCACGACAGCGGCCGGTACACGGAGACGCACATCTTGCGGCTGTCGCCGCCGTCGAAGGGCTGCTCGCGCCAGCCGGAGTAGCGGGCGGACAGCTCCAGGCGGGCGATGCCGGCGAGCAGGTCGAGTTCGCTGGGCCACAGGTACCGCATCACCGTGGTCGCGGACCTCGGCGGCTCCCCGTCCAGGAACAGGGTGTTGTGGACCATCATGTTCTGCGAGGCGGGCAGCACGCCGATGGACTCGATCATGGCTCCGCGCCCCGGCACGGGGTAGGTGCTGATCTCGTTCTTCTTCTGGACGTGATAGTCGCTGGGGTCGAAGGTCTCGACGACGACGTGGCCGTCGGGGGCCGTGTGCCGGGCCACCGCGTGCATCAGGGCGATCTGCTCGTCCGGGGCGACCGCGCAGCACAGGGAGTTGAAGGGCGCGAGGACCACGTCGAAGGTGCGGCCGAGGTCCAGGGCGGCGAAGTCGGCGTGCACGGGGGTGATCCGGCCCTCGGGGTCCTTCTCCGCGAGGCGGGCGAGCATGCCCTCGGAGGAGTCGACGCCGTGCACGCGGAACCCCTTGTCGGCGAGCGGCAGCGCCACCCGGCCGGTGCCGACCCCCAGTTCGAGCACGCTCGCGCCGGACGCGGTGAGGGTGAGCAGGAAGTCGGCGACGTCCTCGAGGTCCGGGGTGGCGGGGTAGATCTCGTCGTACACCTCGGCGAGCGCGTCGCTGTAGGCGGTGGTCAGCGCGGTGCCGAGGCCGCCTGCCGGGGCCTCGGTGGTCTCGGTGGCGGGCGTCTCGGTGGTGGTGGTCTCGGTGGCGGGGGCCGTGGTCGTCATCGTGCTCCTCCCGGGCTGGTGTCGAGGTTGTTCTGGGGATGCAGCGGGTCGATGCCCGCCTCGCGGAGGGCCCGTACGACGTGCTCCTCACGCCCGCGTCCGTCAGGGGCGTCGGGGATGCCGGGGTCGTCGGCCAGGGCGCGGCCGATCAGTCCGGACGCCAGCGCGAACGCGCGGTGCTGGCCGAAGCTCATGCCGCTCTGCCCGGGACGCGGGTCCTGCGGGTCCCAGGCGGCGGCGACGCCCGGCGCGAGCTCCTCCGTGAACACCGAGGTGTCGGGTCCGGTGAGCGTCCCCGCGTACCGGGACACCGCCTCGGTGACGGCGCGTTCGCCCGGGCGGTGGTCGCCGTGCAGGTAGACGACGACGGCGTCCCGGCGCGGGAAGTCCTGCGGGTCGGAGAGCACCTTGGCGTGGTAGAGGGCCGCCGCCTCCTCCAGCGCGCCGAGCGTCGCGCCCCACAGCACGACCGCCGCGTCGGCGTCCCGCGCGTGCAGGAAGATCCGGCGTACGGCGCCGGCGGGGCGGGGCAGCGGGCGCGAGCCCATGACGTAGAAGAAGCCGGGCGACAGCGCGGGCCGGGCGGCCTCCAGGGCGACTTCGACCGGCTCGCCGGGCACGGGCGGGGAGGCCGGGCTCAGCAGGCGGTCGGCGGGGACGCGGGCGGTGACCTCCGGGAGGCGGACGACGAGCTGGTCGCCGTCGGGGCGCCGGAGCACTTCGACGAGGCGTCCCCGGGTGGGGGTGGTGGTGTGCGGTACGGCGGCCGAGAGCCGGCGTTCCAGGTCCGGGTCGCGCAGGGTGCGGCGGGGCGGCGGGCCGTCGGGGACGGCACCGCCGCGGTGGCGGCCCGCGTGGAGCTCCTCGTACAGCGCGTTGGTGAGACGGCCGCGCAGGTCGCGCGGGCTGTCGGCGGTGACCGTACGGCCGGCCACCACGGCCCGGCGGGCGCCCGGCGCGACGGAGACCGCGTCGAGGGCGGCGGCCAGGCGTGGGGCGAGTCCCCGGTGCGAGGCGGTGGGGGACGCGCCCGGCACCCGGGGGTTCAGCAGGGGGGTGGTCATCGGAGGTCGCTCCCGTTCGAGGCGTGCGGGACGTACGGAGTGTGCAGTGGGTCCACGGCCAGGCCGAGCGTGCGCGCGGCGGCGGACGGGCCGAGCAGGACGGTGCGGCCGATGCCGGCGGCGGCGCGGGCGACCGGGTTGAGGGTGGCGTGCGACTCGGCGGTGGCGATCAGCCGGTCGTACATGTGCCACCCGGCGTACGCGGCGGCCCGCTCGGGCAGCCCGGCGTCGAGGGCGGTCGCCTGCGGGCGGCATTCCAGGTAGCCCTGCCAGAACGCGGCGATCCGGGGCAGGTGGCGGCGCAGGCTCGCCGAGCCGCGCGCGACGATCTCCTCGTGTGTCAGACCGAACCCGGCGGCGCTCTCCGCGGGCCGGCCGGGGTCCGCCTCCGTCGGCGCGAAGACCGAGTACGTGGCGTGGAAGAGCCACTCCCCGGCGAAGGCGCCCACGTCCCGCGCCGGATCGGCGAGCCGGAACTCCTCCCAGTCGACCAGGTACAGCTCCCCGGCGCCCTCCTCGGCCCGGATGAACTGGTCGAAGCGCAGGTCGCAGTGGGCCGGGGCGAGCGGCACGGTCCGCTCCAGGTCGCGCAGCCGGTGCAGGGCGTCGACCACCTCGGTGTCGTCCTGGACGAGCTGCCACGCCGCGATCTGGGCCATGCTCCGCTCCTGGACGGCGCTCCACGGCAGGGCCTTCAGCCAGGACAGCGGCGGCAGCGGCGCCTCGCCGGTGTCGAGGCCGTCGACCGGCCCCAGGCCGTGCAGGGTGCCGACGGCCCGGCCGGCGCTCCGGCACAGGTCCTCGTCGAAGTCGCCGTCCAGCGCCAGCTCGGCCCCCGAGCGGGCGCCCGGCACCAGCCGGTGGACCATCACGCCGGCCTCCGCATCGGCGCCGAGCAGCCCGGGTGAGCGCAGCGGCGAGGCGGGGGGCAGGCGCGCGGCCAGTTCCTCGAAGCTCAGCGACCGGTCGAGTTCGGGGCAGCCGGTGCCTTCCGGCAGCGGGGCGACCGTCTTGACGAAGACCTGCTCGCCGGTGGTGGTGGGTCCCGCCCAGTTGTCGTTGCGCCCGCCGAACGCGGTGACCGCCCCCGCGTCGAGCCGGCCGAGGCGGAGCCGCTCCAGCAGGGCGTTCACGGCCGGGACGGTGTCCAGTTCGGTGGGCCGGTAGCGCTGCCGCGTGCGCGGCCGTTCGGCCGTGGTGGTGGTCATGGTGTGGCTCCCCCGAGGACCGCGCGGCGGCCCTCCTCGTCGATCAGGTCAGCGATGAAGGCGGTGTAGTCGGCGAGTTCGTCGCTCCAGCCGCAGTACGCGGCGAAGTCCCGCATGTGCGCGGCGACGCGCACGACGGCCGCCCGGCCGGTCAGTTCCCGGTCGGCACCGGCGCCGTAGGCGTCGAGCAGCACCCGCGGCAGCTCCGGTCCGTCCGGGTGCGCCGGCACCGGCAGCGCCCAGTCCAGTTCGGCCAGGTCCCCCAGCAGCCAGCCCAGGTCCAGCTCGGGCCGGGCGGCCCCCAGGTCCTCGCCGGTCAGCAGCGCCACCGGGCCCCGCCGCAGGGGCGGGACCAGCGCGCCGAGGGAGGCGAAGCCGTGGACGAGGACCGCGCCGCCGGGTTCCGTCAGCTCGGCGCACCAGGAGCGCAGCCGGCCGAGGCGGGCCGCTCCCCAGGCACGTACGGCGTGCTCGCGCAGCCGGGCGACAGCGGGCGGGTGCGGGGCCGTGGCGGGCGCGTTGCGGGCCGTGGCGGGCGTCCGCGGACCGTCCGCGGCGCCCTCGGCCGACCGGTCGAGGAACGCCCGCAGCCGGGCGAGGGCCGGGGGCACGTCCGCTCCGTCCGGTACGGCGCCCGCGTGCAGGTCGCGCAGCGCCCGCCCCGCGCCGGCCAGCGCGTGCGCCAGCAGCAGCCGGACGGCGGGTCGGGGGTCGCGCAGCCAGGCGGCGGCGGAGTACGGGCCGTCGGCGAGGTACGAGAGGCCGCCCTCCGAGGCGCGCGGCACCACCAGGCGGGCGCCCGCGGTGCGCGCGGGAACGGCCTTCGCGAGCGGCGCGGCCGGCGGACCGGCCTGGTCCGTGCCCGGCCCGTGCCACCACTCGTGACGCCCTTCGGGGGTCCGCCGTACGCGCGTGGTGCGCAGCCCGGTCGCGAACTCCTCGACCGGACTCACGGGGGCCGCCGTCACTCCTCCTCCTCGTCCCGCCGCGCCCGCGCGTACGCCCCCACGCACAGGCCCATCAGTTCGGACAGCGGGGCCGCGCCCCCGTCCTCGGTCTCGCCCGTGCTGGCGCTGACCGCGGGCACGGTCGGCGCGACGACCACGCCGGGGCGGGCCCGCAGGGTCTCCAGGTGCCCCTGGACCACGGGGCTGAGCTGGGCGCCGGGCGGCAGCGAGGGGGCCACGCCGACCAGCGCGGAGGTGGACTGCAGGGCGCACAGCAGCGGGGTGTCGGTCAGACCCAGCGCGTAACGGGCGACGAAGTGCATGGTGGCCGGGTGGACGAGAACGAGGTCGGGCCAGCGGGCCAGTTCCACGTGCGGGGCGGCACCGGGGCCGGCCTCGTTCCAGTCGTCGGTGAGAACGTCCTTCCCGCACAGCGCGGATATCGCGTCCGCCGAGACGAAGCGACGGGCTGAGCGGGTCAGCACGACCCGCTTCTCCATTTCCGGAAAGGTGTTTCCCAGCCAGTTGGTCCAGAAGGGCAGGAATGCCACGCCGAGCGCTCCGGTACCGACGAGCAGAACCCGCCGGAATCCGGGGTCCGCGACGCCCGTGGGGTCCGGGACCTCCATGACACTGTCCTCCTGGAAGCAAGGGGAATGGAATGGTGTGCTGCCCGGGGAGGGACCGGTGACCGGCACCGGCCCCTCCCCGCGGGTCACTGAACGGGGTGTCCGGTCAGCACTTCTTCTCGATGGTCTTGGCGGTCAGCGAGCCCAGGGCCGCGGCGCACTGCTGCGAGGAGCGGGCCGTGATGATGGTCGCGCGGATCGCCCACGGGATGGTCGGGCTGAACGCCGGAGCGGCGTCCTTGCCGTCGTACAGGCCCAGCTCCTCGGCGGAGGTGTAGGCGGTGTAACCCTCGAACAGGTCCTTCTCGTTCTGCGTGGTCTGCATTTCTCTCTCCCTTGTGAAAGGTGTTGTCCGTCGGCGTTCGCTGCGGACGAGAGAAATATGGCGCACCGGAAAAGGCGCCCGCCATTGGCAGTTTCGGCATGACCGACTCCGGCATGACCGAATCCGGCATGCCCGCGACCGGCATTGCCATTCCGGCGTTGCCGCAAGCGTCAATACCGCGGGCCCGTCCGCCCGCGTAGAAAGAACAGGGTGAAGACACCTGACTCATCAACCACCCAGGCCCCGCGGCCCGCGCCCCGGCCGCCGCTGCGGGCCCTGCTCGCCCACGCGCGCCCGCACCGGCGCGTTCTCCTGCTGGTCCTGGTGCTGACCCTCGCGGGCAGCGCGGCGGGGCTGGCCCAGCCGATGGTCGTCGAGTCGGCGCTCACCGCGCTCATGACCGGCACGGGCCTGCGCGACGAGATCCTGCTGATGCTGGCCCTGCTGGCCGGCTCGATCCTGCTCACCTGGTCCCAGGCCCTGGTCAGCGAGCGCACCGCCGAGAAGGTCGTCCTGGACGTGCGCCGGGGACTGATCCACCGTCTGATCCGGCTGCGCACCGGCGAACTGGACAAGACCGAGCCCGGCGGACTGACCACCCGGGTGACCTCGGACAGCACGCTGGTGCAGCACGCTGCCACCAGCGGTGTCATCCAGCTCGTCGACGGCGCGATCCACCTGCTGGCCACCATCGTGATGATGGGCATCACGAGCCTGCCGCTGCTCGGCATCACCTCGGGCGTCCTGGTGACGGTCGGCGTCGCGATGGGCGTGGTGATGCCGCGCATCCGCAAGGTCACCACGCGGGCGCAGACCTCGGTCGGCGAGATCGGCGCCGCCCTGGACCGCTCGCTCGGCGCCGCGCGCACCGTGAAGGCGAACGGGGGCGAGGCGACGGAGACCGCGCGGGCGGTGGCCGCCGCCGAGGACGCCTACCGGGCGGGCCTGGCCGGCGCCCGCTACCACGCCACCATCGCGGTGCTCTCCGCGCTGGTGGTGCAGGCGTCCTTCCTGGCCGTCATCGGTTTCGGCGGCGCCCTGGTCGCCACCGGCGCCCTGGACCTGGCGGCGCTCATCGCCTTCCTGCTCTACCTGTTCAACCTCGGCGGCCCGGTGCTCTCCCTGGTCGGCGGCACGACCTCCCTCCAGCAGGGCCTGGGCGCGCTCACCCGGATCGAGGAGGTCGAGCGGATGGAGATCGAGAACGACGTCGACGAGACCCCCGCCCGCCCCGCCGGCCCGCCGCCCCGGGTCACCCTGGAGAACGTCACCTTCGCCTACCCGGACCGCGCCACCACCCTGGACGACGTCAGCCTGACCGCCCCGGCCGGCCGCGTCACCGCACTGGTCGGCCCGTCCGGCAGCGGCAAGACCACCGTCTTCTCCCTCCTCCAGCGGTTCTACGACGTCGGCTCCGGCCGCGTCCTGCTCGACGACACCGACGTCTCCACCCTCAGCCGTGCCGAGGTGCGCCGCCGGATCGCCTACGTGGAACAGGACACCCCCATGCTGGCGGGCACCCTGCGGGAGAACCTCCTGTACGCCGCGCCCGACGCGAGCGACGAGGAGGTCGAACGGGTACTGCGGGACACCCTGCTGGACTCGCTCGCCGCCCGGCTCCCCCAGGGCCTGGACACCCACGTCGGCGCCCGCGGCCTCGCCCTGTCCGGCGGGGAACGCCAGCGCCTGGCGATCGCCCGCGCACTGCTGCGCCGCCCGCAGGTGCTGCTGCTCGACGAGGCGACCGCACACCTGGACGGCCTGAGCGAGACCGCGCTGCGCCACACCGTCGAACGGGCCGCCGAGCACTGCACGGTGCTCCTCATCGCCCACCGCCTGTCCACGGTGACCTCCGCCGACCACATGGTGCTGCTCGCCGGCGGCCGGGTGCGCGACCATGGACGGCACGGGGAACTCCTGGGCAGGGACGAGCTGTACCGGGACCTCGCGGCCACCCAACTGACGGCCGCGGGCGCCTGAGAGGACCCCGTACTGACGTACTGACCAACCGTCAGAACCGCACAGCAAAGGAAGACCGCATGGGGCAGGACCCGGCATCCGCGTACGACGACCACGACATCTACGACGGCGGGGACGGCGAGGACGGCGAGGACACGGAGGACAAGCCCGTCCTGGAGACCGTCGCCGAGGACGACCGCTTCGGGACCATAACCGTCCGCCTGGACACCGGGCGTGGCGAGGTCACCGTCGAAGGGGACGCGGTGCCCCGCGTCGAGCTGTACCGCGAGGAGGGGACGGAGACCGACGACCACACCCCCGTCGGCACCCGGGACGGGGACCGGCTGACGCTGACCGTCGGCGGGGAGCCCGCCGTGATCAGCCCCGCCAAGGGGCGCCTGACCCGGCGTTCGTTCGCCGTGGACGTGCGCCACGCGGGCCGCACCTGGCGCCTGGTGCCCGACTCGATCCCCGGCAGCCGCCTGCTGCGCGGTCAGGACCACCTCGGGGACTTCTCCTCCGACGGTGACGGCCGGGTGCTGGCCGAGTGGCGCGAGGACGCCGAACCCGAGGCGCTGGACGCGGCCCTCGGCTACGCGCTGGCCGCCGCGTTCGGCACCGGCGCCCAGCCGATGTGGATGCTGGCCATGGAGGCGGTCGGCGACATGATCCCCGGCTGACACCGGCCCCACCGCACCGCGCGGAGCCCCTCCGGTTTCCTGCCGGAGGGGCTCCGCTTCGTCGTGGTCGCGGAGGTCAGCCGCGTACCTGGCGAATGTCGTCCGCGTACAGGTGCGCCACGATCGCCGCCTCGAACCGCGTGGTGAGGCCCAGCTTGCGCACGATGCTCGCGGTGTGGGCCCGCACCGTGCGCTCCGCGATCCCCAGCCGCCGGGCCAGCCGGCGGTTCTGCTCCCCCGTGGCGAGCAGCAGGAGTACCTCCAGCTCCCGCCCGGTGAGCGCGGAGAAGTCCAGCCCGGAGAGGTCGGGCGCGGCGGGGCGGGCGGAGGTTCCGCTCGTGGAGATGTCGTGCGCCTTGTCCTGTACGGCAACAGCCATGTCGTTCCCCCTGGTTGTGTTCGGACGTGTCGCATTCCGTCGGCTCTTGACCGGCGTACGTCGGTTGGTGTCCGACGGCTCTCAGCCTGCCAAGAGGCGGGGTCCTGGGCACGCCCCGGACACAGCAGCTTGCTGCACCGGCGCGACACCATCCTGCCGACCCCGGCACCGGGTCTTGACCAACGCATTACCCTGGGTGGCGATCATTTCGGTGGATTCCGCTTCGCCGCGGGCCTGACCATCCGCACCCGGCGACGCCTCCACCGGACCGGCCGGTACGCGACGATCACGGGGGAAGGATGAAGAATGAGGGCAGCATGGGCCTGCTGGGGCTCAACGCCATGGAGGAGCGGGTCTATCGCCACTTCCTGAGGTACCCGGGGACCACGGCCGAGGACATTCACCTGCTCTTCGACGCACCGCAGCAGGACGTGCGCGCCGTACTGGACCGCCTGGCCGGACTCGGCCTCCTGAGGCCCGGCGCGCGGGAGGACACCCTGACGGCGGCGGACCCCGAGATCGCGGTCGGCCTGCTCACCGACCGCCGGCTGAGCGAGCTGCACCACGAGTTGCAGCAGGTGACCAGACCCCGCCACCTGGTCGCCGAACTGCGCGCGGAACAGGGCGCGCACCCGCCCGCGGGCGGCGGCGTGGAACGGATGACGGACCTGGCGCAGATCCGGCACCGGATCGACGACCTCGCCTTCTTCGCCCGCCGCGAGATCCTCTCGGTCGAGCCGTACCAGGCGCTCACCCCCGAGAACATCGAGCACGCGCGTCCCCTGGACGCCCGCTGTCTGCGCCGGGGGGTGCGCATACGCAACGTGGTCCTGCGAGAGGCGCTCGACGACCCCGGGACGGCGGCGTACCTGCGCGAACTCGGCTCGCTCGGCGCGGAGATACGGGTCGCGCCGGACATAGCCGAACGCGTCCTCGTCTACGACCGGCACACCGCCCTGGTGCCGACCGACCCCGGGGACACCTCGCGCGGTGCCCTGATCGCCCAGGAACCGGGGCTGGTCGCCGGGCTGTTGTCCCTCTTCGAGAAGATCTGGGACCAGGCCACGGACCTGGACCGGGTGCTCGGGGACCCGCCCGCGGACGACGTCAGCCTCTCGCCGGTGGAACTGGACGTCCTCAGGTCCATGTGCCGCGTCGCCAAGGACGAGATCGGCGCGCGCGAGCTGGGCGTCTCCCTGCGCACCTACCGCCGGCACGTGGCCGACGTCCTGCGCGTCCTGGACGCCAGCAACCGCCCGCACGCGGCGCTGCTGGCCCGGGAGCGGGGCTGGGTGTGACCGTCACGTCACCCGGCCTCCTCCCCGGCCTCGGGCCGCCAGGCGCGCAGCGCCGGGTCCTCCAGGGCACCGGCCAGCCACGCCCGTACGGCGGCGACGGGTGAACCGGCGGGGGGCCGGATCCGCAACTGGATCCGGCCCCCCGTCTCGTCGAGTCGCCAGGAACGCTCCCACTCCCCGGGCAACTTGCCCAGGAGTCTGACCACGGCGGTCGCGGCGGGCGCGGTGCCCGGCTGCCCGCACACCAGCACCAGGTCCTGGAACTCCGTCTCCGTCATCTCTTCCGTCTCACTGCCAGCCGTTGACCGAGGCTTTGACCGACGGTCCGCCGCCCGCGCCCACCGCCGCGCCCAGCGGCAGTGCCACGAGCAGCGCCAGCACGAGCGCCGTGAACCCGGTACCGAAGATCTTGCCCATCCGTGTTCTCCCCCTGTCGTCCATGCCCCCGACTCTGCCAGCGCACGGACGCCCCCTGAAGACGGCTCGCTGTCAGGATGCTGCAGGCGGCGGGGCACTTGCTGTCAGCCGGGTCCGCGCACGCGCGGGGCCCGGGAGTCCCGTAAGGACTCCCGGGCCCCGCCGACGAGTCGCCGTCAGTCCGACTGCTGCCGCTTGGGACGCCACACCACCAGCGCGCTGGTCTGCTGGACCTCCTGGTACGGGACCAGGTCCCGGCGGTACGAGGCGTGCACCGCCGCCTCGCGCTGGCGCATCGCCGTGGCGGCGCCGTCGAGGGCGTCCTGCATCTCGGCCAGGCGCGCCTGAAGGGCGGCGACCTGGTTCTCCAGTTCGATGATGCGCTTGATTCCGGCCAGGTTGATGCCCTCGTCCTGCGACAACTGCTGCACCTGGCGGAGCAGTTCGATGTCGCGGGCCGAGTAGCGCCGGCCGCGCCCGGCCGTGCGGTCCGGGGAGACCAGGCCGAGGCGGTCGTACTGGCGCAGGGTCTGCGGGTGCAGACCGGAGAGCTGGGCAGCCACCGAGATGACGTAGACCGGGGTGTCCTCGGTCAGTTCGTACGGGTTGCGTCGACGACCGTCCATTCCCGTCAAGCTCCCTTCGCGGCCTGGAACAGCTCCGCCCGCGGATCCTCGTCCGCGGTCGCCTCGCGATACGCCTCGAGCGCGTCACGAGCCTTCCCCGTCAGGTCCTTCGGAACACTCACCTCGACGGTGACCAGAAGGTCGCCGCGGGTGCCGTCCTTGCGGACCGCGCCCTTGCCCCGGGCGCGCATGGTGCGGCCGTTGGGCGTGCCCGCCGGCAGCTTCAGCGTGACCGGCGGGCCGCCGAGGGTCGGGACCCGGACCTCGCCGCCGAGGGCCGCCTCCGCGTACGTCACCGGGACGGTGACCGTGAGGTTGTCGCCCCGGCGTCCGAAGACGGGGTGCTCCTTGACGTGCACGACCACGTACAGGTCGCCCGCCGGGCCGCCCCGCTCGCCCGGCGTGCCCTTGCCGCGCAGCCGGATGCGCTGCCCGTCCGACACCCCGGCCGGGATGCGGACCTGCATCGTCCGGGAGGACTTGGCGCGTCCGGAGCCCTTGCAGACGTCGCAGGGGTCCTCGGCGATCAGGCCGCGGCCCTTGCAGTCGGGGCACGGGTCGGTGAGCGAGAAGCCGCCGCCCGAACCCCGGGCGACCTGCCCGGTGCCGACGCAGGTCGGGCACACGCGCGGCGTGCCGTTCTTGTCGCCGGTGCCCGAACAGGCCTTGCAGGGGGCCTGCGAGGACATCCTGAGCGGGACCGTGGCGCCCTCGATGGCCTCGGTGAAGCTGAGGGTGACCTCGGACTCGATGTCCTGGCCCCGGCGCGGCTGGGTGCGCGTGCCGGTGCCGGGTCCGCCGCCGGTGCGGTTGAACAGGCCGCCGAAGACGTCCCCGAGGCCGCCGCCGAAGCCGCCGGCGCCGCCCTGGCCGCCTCCGCCCTGGGCGCCGCCTCCGAAGAGGTCGCCCAGGTCGAAGTTGAAGGTGCCGCCGCCCGCGCCCGGCCCCGGGCGGAAACCGCCGTTGCCGAAGAGGGCGCGGGCCTCGTCGTACTCCTTGCGCTTCTTGGGATCACCGAGGATGTCGTTGGCCTCGGAGATCTCCTTGAAGCGCTCCTCCGCCTTGACGTTTCCCTTGTTGGCGTCCGGGTGGTTCTCGCGGGCGAGCTTCCGGTACGCCTTCTTGATCTCGGCCTCGGTGGCGTCCTTGGGGACGCCGAGAACCTTGTAGTAGTCCTTCTCGATGAAGTCCTTGGTACTCATCCCCGACGTCCCTCCTCTCGGGCCTTATCCGTCACTTCGAGCTCAGCCCTCGTCCGGGCCACCGCTCTCCTTGGCCCCGGGGTCACCGGTGTTCTCCGCGGAGCCGGAGCCGTCCTTGGCCTCGGTGCCCTCCTCGGCCGGCTTGACCGTCTGGGCGCCGGGCTGCGGCTCCGCCACCGCCACCCGTGCGGGGCGGATGGTGCGCTCGCCGATCCGGTACCCGGGCTGCAGGATCGCCACGCAGGTCGTCTCCGTGACGTCCGGTGCGTAGGAGTGCATCAGGGCCTCGTGGATCGTCGGGTCGAAGGGCTCGCCCTCCTTGCCGAACTGCTGGAGGCCCATCTTGGCGATGACCGACTCCAGCGACTCCGCGACCGACTTGAAGCCGCCGACGACCTCGCCGTGCTCCCGGGCGCGGCCGATGTCGTCGAGCACGGGAAGCAGCTCGGACAGGAGGTTCGCCACGGCGATCTCCTTGACCGCGACGCGGTCCCGCTCCACCCGGCGGCGGTAGTTCTGGTACTCGGCCTGGAGGCGCTGGAGGTCGGCCGTGCGCTCGTTGAGCGCCGTGCGCGTCTGGTCCAGCTGGGCCACCAGGCCCGCGTTCTCGCTCGCGTCCCCGGCCGGGGCCGCCCCCTCTTCGGAGGCGGCCTGCGGCTCGGCGTCTTCAGGGGCGGCGCCGGAGGGGACGTCGGGCTTCTCGTCGAAACCCGGGGTCTCCTCCGTCACGCGGCACCGTCCTTGCGCTCGTCGTCCACGATCTCGGCGTCGACGACGTCGTCGTCGGCACCCTTGTCACCGGCCTGGGCGCCCGCGCCGGGGGCCTCGCCGCCGGCGGCCTGCGCGCCCTGGGCGTCGGCGTACATCGCCTGGCCCAGCTTCTGCGAGACGGCGGCGACCTTCTCGGTGGCGGTGCGGATCTCGGCCGTGTCCTCGCCCTTGAGCTTCTCCTTCAGCTCGGCGACGGCGGACTCGACCTCGGTCTTCACCTCACCGGGGACCTTTTCCTCGTTGTCCTTGAGGAACTTCTCCGTCTGGTAGACGAGCTGCTCGCCCTGGTTGCGGGACTCGGCGGCCTCGCGGCGGGCGTGGTCCTCCTCCGCGTACTTCTCGGCCTCCTGGCGCATCCGGTCGACCTCGTCCTTCGGCAGCGAGGAGCCGCCGGTGACGGTCATCTTCTGCTCCTTGCCGGTGCCCAGGTCCTTCGCCGTGACGTGCATGATGCCGTTGGCGTCGATGTCGAAGGCGACCTCGATCTGCGGGACGCCGCGCGGCGCCGGCGGCAGACCGGTCAGCTCGAACATGCCGAGCTTCTTGTTGTACGCCGCGATCTCGCGCTCGCCCTGGTAGACCTGGATCTGCACGGAGGGCTGGTTGTCCTCGGCGGTGGTGAAGATCTCCGAACGCTTCGTCGGGATCGTCGTGTTCCGCTCGATCAGCTTGGTCATGATGCCGCCCTTGGTCTCGATGCCGAGGGACAGCGGGGTGACGTCGAGGAGCAGGACGTCCTTGACCTCGCCCTTGAGGACACCGGCCTGCAGGGCGGCGCCGATGGCGACGACCTCGTCCGGGTTGACGCCCTTGTTGGCGTCCTTGCCGCCGGTCAGCTCCTTGACGAGCTCCGCGACGGCGGGCATGCGGGTGGAGCCGCCGACGAGGACGACGTGGTCGATCTCGGACAGCTGGATGCCGGCGTCCTTGATGACGTTGTGGAACGGCGTCTTGCAGCGCTCCAGCAGGTCGGCGGTCAGCTGCTGGAACTGGGCGCGGGTGAGCTTCTCGTCCAGGTGCAGCGGGCCCTCGGCGGAGGCCGTGATGTAGGGCAGGTTGATCGAGGTCTCGGTGGACGAGGACAGCTCGATCTTCGCCTTCTCGGCGGCCTCGCGCAGGCGCTGGAGCGCCATCTTGTCCTTGGAGAGGTCCACGCCGTGGCCGGACTGGAACTGCTTGACCAGGTAGTCGACGACGCGCTGGTCCCAGTCGTCGCCACCGAGGTGGTTGTCACCGTTGGTGGCCTTCACCTCGACGACGCCGTCGCCGATCTCCAGCAGCGAGACGTCGAAGGTACCGCCACCGAGGTCGAAGACGAGGATGATCTGCTCGTCCTTGTCGAGGCCGTACGCCAGCGCGGCGGCGGTCGGCTCGTTGACGATGCGCAGGACGTTCAGGCCCGCGATCTCGCCGGCCTCCTTGGTGGCCTGGCGCTCGGCGTCGTTGAAGTACGCCGGGACGGTGATGACCGCGTCGGTCACCTTCTCGCCCAGGTAGGACTCGGCGTCCCGCTTCAGCTTCTGCAGCACGAAGGCGCTGATCTGCTGCGGGTTGAAGTCCTTGCCGTCCAGGTTGATCTTCCAGTCGGTGCCCATGTGGCGCTTGACCGACCGGATGGTCCTGTCGACGTTCGTGACCGCCTGGCGCTTGGCCACCTCGCCGACCAGCACCTCGCCGTTCTTGGCGAAG
Source organism: Streptomyces sp. NPDC058796 (assembly GCF_042745235.1). Lineage (NCBI taxonomy): Bacteria > Bacillati > Actinomycetota > Actinomycetes > Kitasatosporales > Streptomycetaceae > Streptomyces > Streptomyces sp. NPDC058796. The sequence goes on along the minus strand of NZ_JBHYOP010000003.1, from coordinate 406,350 downwards.
GCGACGACGGACGGCGTGGTCCTGGCGCCCTCGGCGTTGGTGATGACGGTGGGCTCGCCGCCCTCCAGAACGCTGACGACGGAGTTAGTCGTGCCCAGGTCGATGCCGACCGCACGTGCCATGGTGAATAACCTCCAGCTGACTTGAGTGGAACAGGCTCAAGTGTGCACGACCCCGCTGGCTGGGTCAACAGAGGTGAGTCAGCTGGACTCAACTCTTATCCATTGCTTACACGCAATGGCGCACTGACCTGCGGTTTTTCGGCACCTCGGGTCTGACGAACCGGAAAAATCGACCGCTGCGGGGCTCTCTGAGGGGACGCGACGCACGGCACCGCGGTTGCCCCTGCCGGGCCCCGGGAAACGGCACGCGCCCGGCGCACCGGCCCGTACACCCGTACGCGCGACAGCGCCGCCACCGCGACGACCGCACCGCCCGCCACCCACAGCACCGCCACCCGGCCGGCCCATCCGGTGTGCACGAGCACGCCCACGAGTACCCCCGAGAACGAGGCCACGCCGAGTACGGCCACCGCGCCCTGCGGGGTCAGCCCGAGCCGGCGCAGCCGGTGGGCGAGATGGTCGGGCCCGCCCCGCAGCAGGGGCCGCCCGGCCAGCCGGCGGGAGAGGAGCACGAGGACGGCGTCGGCGCCCGCCACCGCGGTCAGCGCGAACAGCACCCCCGCGCCCGTACCGGGCTCGTGCCCCGCACGGGTGAAGACGGCCGCCCCCGCCAGCAGGAAGCCCGCGAAGAGCGAACCGCACGCCCCGAGCGCCACCCGCGCGGGGTGCCAGTTGTGCAGCAGGAACCCGGTCAGCGCGGCGGCCAGCACGCTCAGCAGCACCGCGAGCGCGTCCATCACCTCGGCGGCGGCACAGGCGGCGACCCCGAAGGCCGTCACGACCCCCACCGTGCCGACCACCCCGTCGGCGTGGTCGAGCCCCTGGAAGGCGGCGGCGACCAGCGCGATCCAGGCCACGGCGAGCCCTCCGGCCACCGGCCCGGTCACGGCGTACGGCACCACGCACGCCGCCGCCACGGCGCTGCCGGCGACCACCCACCGCCGCCGCAGCCGCCACACGTCGGCGGCGAGGCCGAGCGCGCCGACGGCGACGGCCGCCGTCAGCAGCCGGCCGACCGCCGGGCCGAGCGGCACGACGCCGGTCCACTCCCCCGTCCACGCGACCAGCCCGGTCACGAGGACGACGGCCGCCCCGCCGAGCAGGGGGACGGGCCGTCGGCGGCGCCGGTCGACGAGGGCGAGGCGCAGGGCGGGCGCCCTCAGCAGCCCCGCGAGCAGGGCGGCGAGGAGGAAGGAGGCGGTGGCGGCGGCGATCCCGTAGAGCACGGGGAATAAACTATGCCGAATATCACGAATTGCTATGAATGGCACCCGGGACCGGCGTGGCGCCCGGACGGCCGGCGCGGACGACCGGCCCGACCCGCACGGACGGCGAGCCCGTCGCCCCGGACGCGACCGGGCCGGTCAGGGTTGCCTCAGCGACGCAGATCACCGCACGTCCGACTACAGTGCGGCGGAGGATGGGGGTAGTCTCAGACAGACTGATTAAGTTACCGCTTAGTAATACCGATACCGAGCGGTACTGAGCGCAATACCGCCCCTTCGCAACCTCGCAGGCCCGAGGAGCCCCCAAATGCAACTCGCCGCGATCATTGTGTCGCTGGTCCTGATCGTGGTCGGCGTGGCACTGTTCGGCCGCGCCGTCCTGCAGATCTACAACTCCATGCGGCTGGGCCAGCCCGTACCGGCCGGAACGCGGACCGACGAACCCGTGCAGCGCACCCTCACCGTGGTCCGGGAGTTCCTCGGCCACACCCGGATGAACCGCTGGGGCGTCGTCGGGGTGGCGCACTGGTTCGTGGCGGTGGGCTTCTTCTCCCTGCTGCTGACGATCGTCAACGCCGTCGGCCAGCTCTTCCAGGCCGACTGGATCCTGCCGGTCATCGGCGACTGGGCGCCGTACAACGTCTTCGTCGAGTTCATCGGCACGATGACGGTGCTCGGCATCCTCGCGCTGATCGTCATCCGGCAGCTCAGCCACCCGCGCAAGCCGGGCCGCAAGTCCCGCTTCGGGGGCTCCAACTTCGGCCAGGCGTACTTCGTCGAGGCCGTCATCCTCATCGTCGGCGTCTGCATCTTCATGCTGCACGCCCTCGAAGGCGCGCTGCACCACGTGGACGGCTACGAGGCTTCGTTCTTCATCTCGTACCCGGTCGTCTCCGCCCTCCAGGACCTGGACCTGTCGACCCTCCAGAACCTGGTCTACTTCTTCGCCGGCCTGAAGATCGCGACCTCCTTCATCTGGATGATCACGGTCGCCCTGAAGACCGACATGGGCGTGGCCTGGCACCGCTTCCTGGCCTTCCCGAACATCTGGTTCAAGCGCAACGCCGACGGCGACGTCTCCCTCGGCGCGCTGCTGCCGATGACGTCGGGCGGCAAGCCGATCGACTTCACCGACCCCGGCGAGGACGACGTCTTCGGCGTCTCGCAGGTCGAGCACTTCTCCTGGAAGGGCCTGCTCGACTTCTCCACCTGCACCGAGTGCGGCCGCTGCCAGTCGCAGTGCCCCGCGTGGAACACCGGCAAGCCGCTCTCCCCCAAGCTCCTGATCATGTCCCTGCGCGACCACGCGCACGCCAAGGCCCCCTACCTGCTGGCCGGCGGCGGCAAGACCATGGAGGGCGAGGAGAAGGCGTCCGAGGAGCAGCTGAAGAACGTCCCCGCGGCCGCCCTCGCGGAGGCCGAGCGCCCGCTGATCGGCACCGCCGAGGAGAACGGCGTCATCGACCCGGACGTCCTGTGGTCCTGCACCACCTGCGGCGCCTGCGTCGAGCAGTGCCCCGTCGACATCGAGCACGTCGACCACATCGTCGACATGCGCCGCTACCAGGTCATGATCGAGTCGGCGTTCCCGTCCGAGGCGGGCACGATGCTCAAGAACCTGGAGAAGAAGGGCAACCCCTGGGGCCTGGCGAAGAAGCAGCGCCTGGAGTGGCTCAAGGAGGTCGACTTCGAGGTCCCGGTCGTCGGCAAGGACATCGAGGACCTCACCGAGGTCGAGTACCTGTACTGGGTCGGCTGCGCCGGCGCCCTGGAGGACCGCGCCAAGAAGACCACCAAGGCCTTCGCGGAGCTCCTGCACATGGCGGGCGTCAAGTTCGCCATCATGGGCGGCGACGAGAAGTGCACCGGTGACTCCGCCCGCCGCCTCGGCAACGAGCCCCTGTTCCAGGAGCTCGGCATGGAGAACGTCATGTCCCTCAACGCCGCCTTCGGCGAGGAGATGGACGACGACGGCAAGGTCCTGCCCGAGTCGGCGAAGCCCAGGTCGGCGAAGAAGATCGTCGCCACCTGCCCGCACTGCCTCAACACCCTCGGCAACGAGTACCCACAGCTCGGCGGCGACTACGAGGTCATCCACCACACCCAGCTGCTCCAGCACCTGGTGGACGAGGGCAGGCTCACCCCGGTCACCCCGGTCGAGGGCATCATCACGTACCACGACCCGTGCTACCTGGGCCGCCACAACAAGATCTACACGCCCCCGCGCGAGATCATCGCCTCCGTCCCCGGCGTCCGCAACGAGGAGATGCACCGCCACAAGGAGCGCGGCTTCTGCTGCGGCGCCGGCGGCGCGCGGATGTGGATGGAGGAGCGGATCGGCAAGCGCATCAACAACGAGCGCGTGGACGAGGCCCTGTCGGTCAACCCCGACATCGTCTCGACGGCCTGCCCCTTCTGCCTCGTCATGCTCACCGACTCGGTCAACGGCAAGAAGAACGACGGCAAGGCCAAGGAATCCATCCAGGTCGTCGACGTCGCCCAGCTCCTGCTGGACTCCGTGAAGACCCGGGCCGACCCGGCCGGCGAGGAGGAGACCGAGAACGAGCCGACTCCGGAGCCGGTGAAGTAACCGCGCCCCTCGGTCCGCCACCGACACCCGGCACCCCCAGGTCCCGCCCGGACCTGGGGGTGCCGCCGTATGAGGGAGCCCTCAGGAACCTCCGGGACCTCCGGGACCTCCCGTAGGGGATGTCACAGGTCGGCCGCAAAGGACCCCCCGAACGGCCGGGCCCCGCACGTCACTCTGCGGGACCAGGTACGTTCGAAGGCGTGGCTGGATTCAGGATCGGACGCGGCCGGGACAACGGCGCTCCGCACGCGCGACCGCAAAACCCACCGTACGGACAGCAGGCGCCCCAGGGACCGTCGTACGGCGGTCCCGCGACGCCTCAGCCGCCGTACCCGCAGCAGCCGTACGGAGGTGGCGCCCCCGGCCCCGGCGGCTCACCGTGGCCACAGCCGCACCACGGCGGGCACGGAGGCGGCCACGGCGGCGGTCATGGCGGCGGTCATGGCGAACCGGAGTACTTCGGCGACGGCGGCTACGGCCAGGGCGGCCCGCACGGCGGCCCTGCCCCGCACGACCCCTACGCGGCCAACAACCCGGGCCACACCCAGGCGTTCACGGTCGGCGACGACCCGTACAACCAGGGCGAGACCTACCGCGCCGGCTCCGCCCCGCCGCCCGGCCCGGTCGGCCCGCGCCTGCACTGGAAGGCCCTGCTGAAGGGCGTGATCCTCGCCCCCAACCAGACCTACCTCCAGATGCGGGACTACGCGATGTGGGCGCCCGCGCTCATCGTGACGTTCCTCTACGGGCTGCTGGCCGTCTTCGGCTTCGACAACGCCCGCGAGGAGGCGATCAACGCCACCCTCTCGAACGCGATCCCGATCGTGCTGACGACGGCCGTCGCGATGGTGCTGAGCGCCTTCGTGCTGGGCGTGGTCACCCACACCCTGGCCCGCCAGCTCGGCGGCGACGGCGCGTGGCAGCCGACGGTCGGCCTCTCGATGCTGATCATGTCGCTCACCGACGCCCCGCGCCTGGTCGTCGCGATGTTCGCCGGCGGTGACGCGCCCTTCGTCCAGATCCTCGGCTGGGCCACCTGGATCGCTGGGGGCGCCCTGCTGACCCTCATGGTCAGCCGCTCCCACGACCTGCCCTGGCCGAAGGCGCTCGGCGCGTCCGCGATCCAGCTGATCGCGCTGCTGTCGATCGTGAAGCTCGGTACGTTCTGACGGGGACACATGGTGTGTGAAGGGCCCCCGGCGTCGCGCCGGGGGCCCTTCACACACCATGTGTCCTTCTAGACGCTCAGGCGTCGAGCACCTGCCCGGCCCGCCGCACGACGGGCTCCTGCACGGACCACGGGAAGTTGATCCACTGATCGGTCCGCTTCCACACGTACTCGCACTGGACGAGCGAGTGGGACTTCTCATAGATCACGGCGCTGCGGACCTCGGCGACCGTGTCGAGGCAGAAGTCCCGCACCAGCTTGAGCGTCTTGCCGGTGTCGGCGACGTCGTCGGTGATGAGGACCTTCTTCTCGGAGAAGTCGATGACGTTGGGCACGGGCGCGAGCATGACCGGCATCTCGAGCGTGGTGCCGACGCCGGTGTAGAACTCCACGTTCACGAGGTGGATGTTCTTGCAGTCCAGCGCGTACGCCAGCCCGCCCGCCACGAAGACCCCGCCGCGCGCGATGGACAGCACTATGTCCGGCTCGTACCCGTCGTCGGCGACGGCCTGCGCGAGCTCGCGCACGGCGACCCCGAACTGCTCGTAGGTCAGATTCTCCCGAACATCACTCATGCGCGCGTCCTGCTCATACCTGGGTCCGATGGAAGTTGAGGAAGGACCGGGAGGCGGTCGGCCCCCGCTGTCCCTGGTAACGGGACCCGTACCGCTCGCTCCCGTAGGGGTGCTCGGCGGGCGAGGTGAGCCGGAACATGCACAGCTGCCCGATCTTCATCCCCGGCCACAGCTTGATGGGCAGTGTCGCGAGGTTGCTGAGTTCGAGCGTCACGTGTCCGGAGAAACCCGGGTCGATGAACCCGGCGGTGGAGTGCGTGACGAGCCCGAGCCGCCCGAGCGAGCTCTTCCCCTCCAGCCGCGAGGCGAGGTCGTCGGGCAACGTGACGACCTCGTACGTACTGGCCAGCACGAACTCGCCGGGGTGCAGGATGAACGGCTCGTCCCCCTCCGGCTCCACGAGCCGGGTCAGATCCACCTGCTCGACGGAGGGGTCGATGTGCGGGTACCGGTGATTCTCGAACACCCGGAAGTAGCGGTCGAGGCGCACGTCGATACTCGACGGCTGCACCATGGAGTCGTCGAAGGGTTCGATGCGGACCCGCCCGGCGTCGATCTCGGCCCGGATGTCCTTGTCTGAGAGAAGCACGCACCGAGGATACGCAAGGCGCGCGGAGCAGCGACAACCGCCGCCGCGCCGCGCGCCCGAACCCACTCTGCGTCTGTGCTACCGCTACTACTGCTTGTTACTGCTGCGGCTACCGCTGCTACCGCTGCTACCGCTTCTGCGAACCCACGGGCACGGCACTCCGCAGCCGCGCACAGCGCGGACATCGGACGAGCCGGCCGGGGCCGAGCCGCTCGGCCTGCTGCATCGGGAACGAGGCGGCGGTGAACACGTGCCCATCGGCACAGCGGAGGACGGTGCGATCCATCAAGTCCTTCAAGTCCCTTCCCCAAGAGCCGCGTCTGGCTTGCTACTACCCTGACGACAAAAGCCACAGTACGGGATCAAAGAGACGACTCTCCAGGCGGCACTCCGGGCCCCACGCACACCCTCTGCGGGGCCCCAACGGTACGCCCCAACTCCGCACCCCCGCAGCCGCATCACCGCACCGGAACGACCACTGGCCCCACGGCACGAGCACCGGGGGCCAGCGATGAGGTAGAGTGACGGAGCGTCCAGGCACCGACCTCGGTCGGCGTCTTACGCGGGTGTAGTTTAATGGTAGAACATCAGCTTCCCAAGCTGAGAGCGCGAGTTCGATTCTCGTCACCCGCTCCATGTGAACCCCCAGGCATCGGCCCGGGGGTTTCTTGTTGCCCGGTCCGACACGACCGCCTGAGCTCGTCGGGCTCGGTCGGTGCTACGGGCCGTGCCCGCGGTGTGCGCCGAGTGCCTCGTCCACCCTGCGAGCAGTACCGCAGCGGAGCACCATCGACGGGAAGGCAGCCTCTGGAGGGTCCGTGCAGGATGCGCTGGGTGATGACGTGGGGCGGTGGCCGGCGGGCGAGCCGGATTTCTGGCGGCAGGTCGTCGAGCGGCTGGGCACGGCGCTGCTGGTGCTGGACACAGCCGGACGGGCGGTCGCCGCGAACCCGGCGGCCGAGCGGCTGCTGGGTCGCACCACCGCGGCGATGCGGGGCGCCGACGCGCACGATCTGCTGCACCGGGACGCGGACGGCAACAAGGTGCCGCGCGACCGGTGCCCACTCCTCCACGCGCTGGCCGAGGGGAAGGGGGCGCGCGGGGAGGGGGGCACATATCTGCGGGGCGACGGTCGCCTGCTGGCGGTCTCCTGGTCCGCGTCCCCCTTGACGGAGGACGGCTCCGTCCGGGGCATGGCGCTGCTGTTCACGGATGCCACCGGGGACCGCCGCGTCCACCGGGAGCGAACGGCACGCACGCGCGCGCTGGAGGACCTCAACGAGCGACTGTCCCTGGTCGCCGAGATCACGGACGTCCTGGGGCAGACCCTGGAGACCGACGAGGCACTGGCCCGCCTGGTGCGCCTGCTGGTGCCCCGCCTCGCCGACTGGGCGGCGGTGGACCTCCGGACCGGTTCCGGCGAGGTCCACCGGGTGGCGGTGACCGGCCCCGGAGGACGGGACGCCGGATTCCAGGGCCGGCGCGCACCCGTTGCCGAGGAGGCCGGTGAGGTGGAGCACTCCCCGCTGGGCCGGGCGCTGACCGGTGGTGAATCCGTACTCCAGGAGCGGGTGGGAGCCGTCACCCCGGCCGCCGCACACTCTCCTCTGGCCGCCCTCCACAGGGGCTTCCTGGCAGCGGTGGGCGCGAGCTCCGCCGTCACGGTGCCGCTGGGCACCGAGGGCCGGATCACCGGGGCGCTGACGGTGGTGCGCACCGACCCGGCACATCCCTTCGACGAAGGCGACCTGAAGGCGGTGGGTGACGTCGGCCGCCGGGTCGGCGTGGTCATCGACAACACCCGCCGCTACGGGCGTCAGCGCGCCATCGCCGAGGCCATGCAGCGCAACCTGCTCGCCCCGCTGCCCCGGCCCGGACGCCTCCGGCTGGCCGCCCGCTACCAGCCCGCACCGGCGGGCTCGCAGGTCGGCGGAGACTGGTACGACGCCTTCACGCTGAAGGACGGCGCGCTCGCCCTGGTCATCGGTGACGTCGTGGGCCACGACCTGACCGCGGCGGCCGGCATGGCCCAACTGCACGGCATCCTGCGTTCACTGGCCTGGGACCACACCGGACCGCCCGGTGCCGTCGTCGACCGCCTCGACGCCGCCATGCCGGTCATCACCACCGTCCCGCTGGCCACCCTGATCCTCGCCCGCGTCGAGGGCGACCCCGGCACGGGGCCGTGGAGACTCCGCTGGACCAGTGCGGGACACCCGCCTCCACTGCTCCTCTCGCCGGACGGCACCGCGTGCTACCTGGAAGCCGGCCAAGGACTGCTCCTCGGCACCGGCCCGGTCACCGGCGCGGGCCGGCCCGACGCCACACATCCCCTGGAGCCAGGCTCCACCCTGCTGCTGTACACCGACGGGCTCGTCGAGACGCCGGGCAGCGACCTCGACACGGGCCTGGAGCGGCTGCGTCGGCACGCCCTCGCGCTCGCCCACGAACCGCTGGACACGTTGTGCGGAGACATACTCGCCCACCTGCCGCCCGGCAGCACCGACGACGTGGCCCTGCTCGCCCTGCGCGTGCCGCCGCCGTGAGACGGCGGTGGCGGCCTCCCACCGCTTCTACGGCACCGATGACGGTCCGTCACGCCGCCTTTACGGACTGAGGAGTAGGCTGAGGAGACCGAGGGCATCAGGCGCGCCGGTGGCGGACCGGCTCCACCCTGGTATCCACCGGCGTTCGTCGAGCGGGAGGGACTCCCCTTCACTCCGCGTCCGCCCGCCGACTCCCTTTCCCCGAACTCGCGGTGGTCGTCGGCGCTTTCCTCCGGCAAGAGCGCTCAGGCACGACGTCCAGAACCCAGCCCCCGCTGGCCACGTCCGGCGCTGTCCGCCAACCCATCTCGTCAGAGAGAACTCACGTGATCAGCACAGCTCCACCCGTATCCTCCACCTTGCCCCTTCCTCTCGTCCGCCTGCGTCTCGCGCCACGCGGCGCGACGCCGCGCCGGTTCGACGGAGCATGGTGGCCGCACTCCCTCGACCTTCTGACGCAGCTTCCGAAGATGCTCGCCGCGCTGCCGAGCGCGTGGGGCGACATCGCCGGCGTCACCGTGGACGCCGCGGCCTGGTCGGCGGCACCGGGGCGCATGTTCGTCGCCAACCAGGTCGTACGCCTGCACAAGACCCCCGCCTCGTCTCACGCCCAGGACCGGGTCGTCCTGCTCTCCGGCGGGCTCGGCCGTTGGGACCTGCTGGTGGTCCCGCCGGACGCCACGGAGGAAGCCGCCGCTCTCCTCATGGCCACCACGCTGGACGCGCCGCAGGCACCTCCATGCACGTGCCCGGTCCCTGCGCCCGTCTCGCACTGACGCTCCGTGTCATCCGACCGCTTTTCAGGGAGTTTCGACCTCATGACCACGGCCACCACCTCCGCCGCGCGTTCCGGCACTCCGGGCAGCGACTTCGCCCGGCTGTCGAAGAGGATCGCGGATGCCGGACTGCTGGGGCGCCGCCCCGGCTACTACACGTTACGGATCACCGCGGTGACCGGGCTCTACGCCACCGGATGGGCCGCCTTCGTCCTCGTCGGCCCCTCGTGGTGGACACTGGCGATCGCCGCCTTCATGGCCGTCATGTACGGGCAAGTCGCCCTGGTCGCACATGACATGGCCCACCGGCAGGCCTTCCGCCGCCGCCGGGCCAGTGAGCTGTCCGGGCGGATCGCCGGCGCGTCGATCGGCATGAGTTACGGCTGGTGGCAGGACAAGCACACCCGTCACCACGCCAATCCGAACACCGAGGACCTCGACCCCGACATCGGTCCCGACCTGCTCGTCTGGTCCCCGGACCAAGCTCGCGCCGCCACCGGACTGCCCCGTCTGCTCGGCCGCTGGCAGGCGTTCCTGTTCTTTCCGCTGCTCACGCTCGAGGGCTTCAACCTGCACGTGTCGAGCGGCAGGGCGGTGGCCAATCGCCGGCTGAGGCACCGGAAGCTCGACGGCTCCCTGCTGTTCGCGCACTGCGCCGTCTACCTGACCGCCCTGTTCTGGGTCCTGCCGCCCGGCATGGCGATCGCCTTCCTCGCCGTCCACCAGTGCCTGTTCGGCGTCTACCTCGGTTCCGCCTTCGCCCCCAACCACAAGGGCATGCCGATCCTCTCGGCCGACGACCGCCCCGACTTCCTCCGCCGCCAGGTGCTCACCTCGCGCAACGTCAACGGCGGCTGGTTCACCGACCTGGCGCTAGGCGGCCTGAACCACCAGATCGAGCACCACTTGTTCCCGAGCATGCCCAGCCCCAACCTGCGCAAGGCCCGCGCCATCGTCCGGCGGTACTGCCGGGAACTGGACGTGGACTACGCGGAGACCGGGCTGGTCGCCTCGTACCGGCTGGCGCTCTCCAGCCTCCACGACGCCGGCGCACCGCTCCGGCGGGCCCGCGTCCGGGCCTAGGCGGGCTTCTTGCCGGCGGACTTCTTGTGGGGGCGGCGTGGAGTGCGCAGCCGTCCGCGTCCGCCGTCACGGTGGTCCCGGCGCTCGCCGGCTTCGTCCGCCCCGGCGGCCCGGCGGCGTGCGGTCGGCCCGTCGGTGGTCTTCCGGTCCGGTGCGACCACACCGCCGCGGCCGTAGTGGAAGGCGGCGCTCCTGTCCCCGTGCTGAGCGTTCAGCCGGCGGATGAGGAACGCGCCTGCCGCGACCACGGCCAGCAGCACGATCACCGTCACGACTATGTCCACCGCCCTCACACCCTCTCCGGCTGGTCCTTCGGCGCGGCGATGGCCACTCGATGCCACCGAGAAGTGACGGAAGCACCGGCTCCGTGTCCTCCTTCGGACTCCCACACCGCTTCCCCGGTGCGGTCGGCCTCGGCGGTCACCGTCAGACGCGCGGCATCCGCCAACAGGCTGCTCGCGGTCGCCGCCCGGCGCGGATCGCTCGCGGCGGCCATCAGCCAGGCGGCCGCGGCCGGAGGCGTCTGCGGGGGAACGACCAGCAGGTTCCAGCGACCCACGTGGTAGGAGAGCAGCAGCAGCTCGTGCTCGTCCTGCTCGAAGCGGAACCAGCCCGTCTTCACCACATGACCGGCGACAGGCACCTTGCGCGGGACGGCCGGCCACTGGGCGGGATTCACCGTGACCCGGGTGATCCGTCCCCACAGCGGATCCAGAACGGACGCCAGAGCGGGCAGTTCGGCGGCGAGATCGCGCGAGCGCGGCCACCAGGCTCCGTCGAGCAGGAGCGGTGCCGAACCGGCGGGGGCGAGCGAGAGACGTACGGGGGGCGTGGGACGCCGGTCCTCGGATGTCATCGGGTGGAAGACGGTCGCAGTCATGTCGCGAACCCTGCCCCGGGCGGGCCGGAGCCCGGCCCGGCGTATTGGATCACCGAGGGACGGCACAGGCGCGAATGTCCGTGCGCGGAGTGTCCCCGGTTCCTCCAGCCTACTCTTCGCAGCGTCACCCGAGGTCGCCCGGCGGGTGGCGGAGGTCCTCCGCCACAGCTTCGCCTCGACGGAGCAGCGCAGCTTCCCCGCGGGCGGCGAAGGCGGCACCGACTCGAACTCATGGTGGACACGACCCGTGTGGGGGAACCGGCCCGGTCGTGGCTGGATGCCAGCCGCTGAGGCGGTGCCTCTTGCCAGGGAGCAACGAGGAGTAGCCTGAGGGTATCGAGGGCTTTCGCGGGCCTGCGCAGCCGCCGGTCCCGTCTTCGGTGCGACACCACAGGGCGCTCCGTCCGCAGATCGGCGGAGGCCCACAGTCAGGCTTGTCATCATGACCTTGAAGACCACCCGGCTCCGCCCGCACACGGCACCCTTCCGGCCACGTGCCGCGCGCCTCGTCCTGGGATCCGCCAGCCGTTTCGGCCGGCCCGACGGCGCCTGGTGGCCACGGACCCGCGACCTGGGGCGCGAACTCGGCGAGCTGGCCGACGTGATCGATCCGTTGTGGGGGCGGCTCACCCACGTCGCCGTCAATCCCCGCCACTGGCGGCTCCCGCCGCGCGGTGTGGTCGTCGTCAACGAGCACGAGGTGACGGTCGACCGTTTCACCGAGGCCCTCGACCCGCACCGGATCCTGCTGCAGTCCTATACCGCGGGCCATTGGGATCTCCTCGTGGTGCCGCCCCTGACCAGCTCGTCGTCAGCCACCCGGCTCATGGCCGCGGCGGCGTACAGCAGCGTGGACGTGGAGCAGCGCGAGGTGCCCGCACCCCGCCCAGTGGGCTCAGTCCGGCGGCGGAGGCAGTGATCAGGCCGAGTGCCCCGGGCCGGCACGTTCCGCGCCGGTGTCGATGAGGATCTGTTCCGCCCGCGTCTGACTGCCGGGGCGAACGGCCGCGGCCATGGCGGCGCGCGCCGCGTCGGGCACGGTGTGCGGTGGAACCACGAGGAGCGAGAAGAGGTCGTTGCCGCCCCGGGTGATCAGGACGGTGTCGTCGCCGACCGGGAAGGAGTCGATGTGGACGACACGGCCGTCGACCGTCATCCGCGTCGGCAGTTCCTCCCAGGCGTCGCTGTCCAGGCCCACACGAGTGATGGGCCCGAGGTACTCGGTCAGCGCGGAGACGAGGCCGGGGAGTTCACCGGCGAGGTCGCGGGACCGGGGCCACCACGCCCCGTCCAGCACGCCCTGCCGGTCATGGGTCGTCTCGAGCCGCACCACAGCGGTTCCCGGTCGTGGAACGGCCTGGTGGACGGCATCGGGCAGGAGCCTGGTCACCCGCGGGGAATCGGCGTCGGACATCGCACTCGCCTGCCTACCGGGGACGGCACAAACGAAGAATCTCCTCGCTTCACGGTACTCCCCGGCCGACGACGGTCGCAGGCCCCACGGCGCGCCGAGGTACGGGACGGTATAAGTGGGTAAAAGCGGCATTCCTTCATGGTCACGTGGTGATACCCGGAGGTTCCTCCTTGTGCGCTGCCCCGCGTACGCGGTCGGTCTTCCTCGGGCTGCCGCCCTGGTCCGAACGGGTGCAGGTGGCCCGGGCGCTGCGGACGGAGACGGTCGGCGGCCTGGTGCTTCTGGGCGCCGCGGTGGTGGCGCTGGTGTGGGCGAACACTCCGTGGAGCGGAAGCTACGAGTCGCTGCGTGACATCCACTTCGGCGTACCCGCGCTGGGGCTGGATCTTTCGGTGCAGCACTGGACCGCCGACGGGCTGCTCACCCTCTTCTTCCTGGTCGCCGGGATCGAGCTCAAGCGCGAACTCGTGGCCGGCGGGCTGAGTACCCCGGCCATGGCGGTCCTGCCGGTCGTCGCCGCGGTCTGCGGCATGGTGGTACCCGCGGCGATCTACCTGGCCGCGGTCACGGCCGGCGGCGGGCGGGCGGGCGGCTGGGCGGTGCCGATGGCCACCGACATCGCCTTCGCCCTGGCGGTGCTCGCCGTGCTCAGTACCCACCTGCCCACCGCTCTGCGGGCCTTCCTGCTGACCCTCGCGGTCGTCGACGACCTGGGCGCGATCCTCGTCGTGGCGGTGTTCTTCTCCAGTGGTCTGCAACCGGCCGCGCTCGCAGGGGCCTTCGCCGGGCTGGTGGTGTTCTACCTGTTGCAGCGGTTCCGGGTGCGCGGCTGGTGGTGGTACGTGCCGCTGGGCGTGGCCATCTGGGCGCTGACCTACAACGGCGGGGTGCATGCCACGGTGTCCGGGGTAGCCATGGGCCTGGTCCTGCGCTGCGTCCGGGACCGGGAAGCGGGGGAGGACTCCTCGCCCGGGGAACGCACCGAGTACCTCTTGCGACCGGTGTCCGCCGGCTTCGCCGTGCCGCTGTTCGCCCTGTTCGCCGCCGGGGTGAGCATCTCGCTCCCTGTGCTGGGCGGGGCGTTCACCCGCCCGGAGCCACTGGGCGTGGTGCTGGGGCTGGTCGTCGGCAAGTCGGTGGGGATCTTCATCGGAACCTACCTCGCCGCCCGGTTCACGCGTGCCCGGCTCAACCCTCACCTGACCTGGGCCGACGTCTTCGCCCTCGCGGTGCTGTCCGGTATCGGCTTCACGGTCGCCCTCCTGATCACCGAGGTGTCCTTCCCCGACCCGGCAGCCGCCGGGCAGATCAAGGCCGCGGTCCTGCTGGCCTCGGTGCTCGCTGCGGGCGTGGCGTCGCTGCTGGTCAAACGTCGTGACCGCGTCTACCGCAGGCTCTGGGAGGCGGAGAACCGCGACGAGGACGCCGACGGCATCCCCGATGTCCACCAACAGCACACGGACGGACCCCCGCCCGGGGCCCCCGGCGAGCGCTGATCGCCGACCGACAGCACCGGCCGCGCACCGGGCGATCGCGAATCCCTCTGCCGACGCATCGAACACGGCAGAGGTACCGCCCAGCGCACACGCCCATCGCCGCGCGACAAGCCTGCGCAGGCCAGCACTGGTAGGCCGCCCCGAGCGCCGTCGCTCCCCCCGCTGAGAGCGCGCGTTCGATTCTCGTCACCCGCTCCACGAAGAAGGCCCAGGTCATCGACCTGGACCTGCGCGATGTGCGCAGTGCCGTGGCCCCCCCCACAGCATCAAGGCGACCAAGGTCTCCGTGCCGCCCCGGCACGTGGTAGTCAGTACGCTGAGTGCAGCGGGATCGGGCCCGCCGCACAGTGTCCGGGAGGCGTGTCATGACTGCCGAGATGGTGGCCCCGGCGTGGATGCACGAGCAGATCACGGCGGAGGAGTACGAGTCGTGGTCCGAGGAGCAGTGCGCCGGCATCGAGATCGTGGACGGAATGGTCGTCGTGAGCCCTAGCGCCTCCAAGCGGCACAACCGGCTGGCCCGACTACTGGCGAACGCCCTCGACGCCGCCGCAGGCCCCGACTGGAACGCCGACACGGACTTCGACGTCCGGCTACAGGACGTCCCGCTGACCAACCGCCGCCCCGACGTCATCGTCTACCGCGCCGACACGATCGACATCACGCCCACCCGGCCCGAGCACGTACTGCTGGTGGCCGAGGTGGTGTCGCCGGGCTCGGAGACCACCGACCGGATCGTGAAGGTCGACCAGTACGCCAAGGCGGGCATCGGCTTCTACTGGCGGATCGAGCAGGCCGCGACGGGCACGCCGCTGGTGTATACGTACCTGCTCGACCCCGCGACGAGGACGTACCGCGAAGGGGACGTGTTCGCCGGCACCCTGAAGATCACCGCCCCCTTCGCAGCGGAGATCGACCTCGGCCAGATCTGAACCGCCCGCAGGGCAGCCAGAAGGGCTGCTCAGCCTGCGGTGGTGCACCCGGCAGGCTCCTGCGGAGCTGCGAAGGCAACCGAGGCCGCCTCGGGCGAGCAGAGCCCGGGGGCGCAATACCGTGCCGTGCCCACCGCGTGCCTTTCAGAGCGGACAACCAGGCCGCGGCCGTGCCTCGTGGGCGTTGGGACGCCGACGTGTGAGCCGAGCGGCCGTGCCGGGAACAGCCCGCCCGGCCGGTGCTGTTGCATCGACCGAGGCGCCGGCGCCGCCCGTGGGGGGACGTGGAGACCACAGCCGTCCAGCCTCGGGGATCCGGGCCGCGGAATCGCGGTGCGCCCACCGCTCCACTTGGACCAGGACGTATCTCTGCAGGAGGACTGTTTCATGACCGACCGGCCCTTGACGCTCATGGCGGTACACGCCCACCCCGACGACGAGGCCACCGGAACCGGAGGTGTCCTCGCGCGGTACGCGGCGGAAGGCATCCGCACGGTTCTCGTGACGTGTACCGACGGCGGTTGCGGTGACGGACCGGGGGGTGTCAAACCGGGCGAGCCCGGGCACGATCCGGCGGCGGTGGCCCTGTCGCGGCGGCAGGAACTCGAAGCGAGCTGTGGCGTCCTGAAGGTCAGCGACCTGGAGATGCTGGACTATCCCGATTCCGGGATGGCGGGCTGGCCGAGCAACGACGCACCCGGATCCTTCTGGCAGACCCCCGTCGAGGAAGGCGCGGCCCGACTCGCGGAACTCATGCGGCACTACCGGCCTGATGTGGTCGTCACCTACGACGAGAACGGCTTCTACGGCCACCCCGACCACATCCAGGCCCACCGCATCACGATGGCGGCGCTGGAGATGACCGCGCTGACTCCGAAGGTGTACTGGACCACGATGCCCCGCTCGGGGATGCAGCGGTTCGGCGAGATCATGCGCGAGTTTCATCCGGACATGCCGGAGCCGGACCCCGCCGAGGCCGCCGCGATGGCCGAGATCGGCCTGCCTGACGACGAGATCACCACGTGGGTGGACACCACCGCGTTCAGCGGTCAGAAGTTCGACGCGTTGGCCGCGCACGCCAGTCAGGGCGAGAACATCTTCTTCCTCAAGATGGGGAAGGAGAGGTTCGGCGAGTTGATGGGCATGGAGACCTTCGTACGTGTCCAGGACGCCACCGGCGCGGCCCTGCCCGAGAACGATCTCTTCGCCGGACTGCGCTGATCCGCCCGTAGGACCGGCCGGGAAGGCGCGTCGACCACGAGGCGGCGGGGACTGATCGCGCCCTTCGCTCTCTCCGAAGCAGCCGCACCGCCCCTCCACGAGGTGTACGCACTGATCGTGGCGGGGCGCACCCGGCGCACGCCCGGGTGCCGTCAGGTGACGTCCGGGCGGGCGTCTGCGCTGGGTAAGTGCCGCCTGTTGATCACGACGGTGGCAGTGGCGGGCACAACGCCTGACCGTTGTGCCCGCCGCGCCTCCGGCGGAGCTCACCGCCGGACGACGTCCTTGACGAAGGAAGCGAACGACTACGTGCGCATAAGACAGTTCGTACGAGGAGCGGCGCTCTTTGCTGCTCTCAGCCTCTCCCTCCTCGGCCTCGGAACGAGCACGGCCGCCGCGGACACCAGCAACCCCCTGCCGATCAGCTCGTACCGGGACATCGCCGTCGACGCCGCTCACCAACAGGTCTTCCTCAGCGACCCGTTCGGTGACAGCGTGCTGGTGACGGACTACGCGGGCCGCGTGGTGAAGCAGATCGGCGGTGCGGACGGAGCCTGGGGATTCGCGCTGTCCGGCGACTCCAGGACGCTGTACGTGGCGCTCCGCGACGCCGGCGCCATCGCCGCGATCGACACCGTCACCCTGCAGGAAACCGCCCGGTACGACACCGGGACCGGTGCCGGCGCCTACGCCGGTCCGACCTCGCTCGCGCTGGCCGGGGACAGGATCTGGTTCGGCTACAGCCTCGACACCTGGAGGGGCGCCCTCGGCTCCCTGGACCTGAGCGGCGCGCAGCCGGTCGTCACGAGGGACCAGGGCCTCGACACCTTCCGCGGCTCCCCCCGCCTGGCCGCCACGCCGCAGGCGCCGAACACCCTGGTGGCAGCCGAGTCCGACGGCAACACGGCCGCCGTGGCGGTGTACGACGTGGGCGACGGCCGGGCCGACAACCGGGCGACGCGCGTCGATCCGGGGCCGGACGGATGCGCGAGCCTCCAGGACGCCGCCCTGACCCCGGACGGCCGACAGGTCGTCATCGCGTGCGCCGCGGCCCACTACCACCAGGTGCTGCGCACGGCGGACCTGGCGGACAGCGGTACCTACACCACCGGTTGGTCCCCGACCGCGGTGGCCGTCGACCCCTCCGGCACCACGGCGGCGGGCGTCTACGGGCCGTCCGGGCCCGACGTGCGGCTGTTCGCGCAGGGCAACCCCACGGCCTACACGGCCTGGGACTTCCCGGAACCCTCCGACTACGCCGACACCACCCTCGTGCCCGGCGGTCTGGCCTGGGCGCCGGACGGCAGTCGGATCTTCGCGGTCACCGAGACCAGCGGTACCTCCTCCCTGTCGCTGCACGTCCTGGACCACCCGCAGGTCGCCACCACCGTCACGGTGCGGGCACCGGCCTCGTCGCCGCGCAACCAGGACCTCACCCTGACCGGAAAGCTGGAGGCTCCCGTGGGCTTCGGCGCCGGCAACACCGTCGACATCTGGCGGATCGACGACCCCATGGCGGGTGAGGGCACGCTCATCGGCTCGGCGAACGTCGCCGCGGACGGCACGTTCAGCTACACCGACGTGCCGAGGGCCAAGGGCCAGGTCCAGTACACCGTCCAGTACTACGGCGACACGCGGCACGCGTACGCCTACGGCTCGGTCGTGGTCGACGTCGTCTCGGACTGAGTCTCGACGGACCGAGTCTCGACGGACTGGGGCCCGCAGACTGGGTTCCGCCGGGTACTGGCGTCGGCGGCCGACGCCGCCTGACGCGGGTCGCGGGGGTGTCGCGGCTCGGCCCGCTAGCCCGGCAGGGCCGCCGAACGCGGCCCTGCCGGCTCAGTCGCCGGACGCCCGCCCCCGGTGGGCCTGGGGCGACTGTGCCGCCTCCGCTTCCGCCCTGGCGTCGTTGACCGCGGCGGCGGCCTGCTTCCCGGCCTCGTCGGCGGCCGTGGCGGCGTCGAGGGAGACCGACCGGCCCGCCGCGCCGAGCTCGGGGGTCCCCGTTCCGGCCGCCGTGCCGGCGCTGTCGGTGGCGTCGGCGGTGGCCTCCTCCTCGGCCGGCACCGGCTTCGCGGGGCCCGCCGCCGACTGGTCGCCGAAGGCGTGGGTGACGGTCCGGACCGCCTCGGTCAGCTCGCCCGGGATCACCCAGAACGTGTTGTTGTCGCTGCTCGCCAGGTGCGGGAGCGTCTCCAGGTACTTGTAGGCCAGCACCTTCGGGTCGGCGTTGTTGCGGTGGACGGCCTGGAAGACCAGCTCCACCGCCTTCGCCTCGCCGTCCGCCCGCAGGATCATGGCCTGCTGCGTGCCCTGTGCCTCCAGGATGTCCTTCTGCCTCGTGCCCTCGGCGGTGAGGATCTTGGCCTGCCGCTCGCCTTCGGCGTGCAGGATGGCCGCGCGCTTGTCGCGTTCGGCCCGCATCTGCTTCTCCATCGCCTCCTTGATGGTGTGCGGCGGGTCGATGGCCTTGATCTCGACGCGGTTGACGCGGATGCCCCACTTGCCGGTGGCGTCGTCGAGGACGGCGCGCAGCCGGGAGTTGATCTCCTCGCGGGAGGTCAGGGTCTCCTCCAGGTCCATGCTGCCGATGACGTTGCGCAGTGTCGTGACGGTGAGCTGGTCGATCGCCTGGAGGTAGTCGGCGACCTCGTAGGCCGCCGCGCGCGGGTCGGTGATCTGGTAGTAGAGCACCGTGTCGATGTTCACCACGAGGTTGTCCTCGGTGATCACCGGCCGGGGGTCGGACGAATAGACCTGCTCGCGCACGTCGAGCTTGGTGTTGATGCGGTCCGCCACCGGCACGACCAGGTTCAGGCCGGGCTGCAGCGTCCGCCTGTAGCGGCCGAACCGCTCGACGTTGTAGCGGCGCGCCTGCGGGACGATCCGCACCGTGGAGGCCACGAGGAAGACGACGACGAGGGCCGCCACGAGGATGGGGATGACGACTGGGTCCACAGTGCCTCCATTGCTTGCTGTGTGTCGGCGTTCAGCCGTCCACGGTCATGGCTTCACGGCAGGAGTTCACGGGGGTAGACCACGGCCGTGGCGCCTTCGATCTCCATGACGTCCACCAGCGCGCCCACCGGGATCACCAGGGTCTCGTCGAGGGCACGGGCGGACCATTCCTCGCCGGAGAGCTTGATCAGGCCGTGGGTCCCGGTGACCTCCTGCACGACCTCTGCCCGCTTGCCTATCAGCGCGTCGCTGCCCTCGCGGCTGAGGGGTTGCTGGGCCATGTGCCGCAGCGCGACGGGCCGGACGAGGATCAGCCCTGCCGCCGCCGCCACGGCGAGCGCCACCAGCTGCCCGAGCAGGCCGATCCCCACCCCGGCGACCACGGCGGCGACCAGTGCGGCACCGGCCAGCAGACCGAGGACCAGCGTCAGGGTGAAGAACTCCGCGGCACCCAGTGCCGCGGCGGCGAGCAGCCACACGAACCACGGCATCGAATCGCCCTCCTTTTGGGGCCTTCCCCTCCAAAGTACCTTCTGGAACGCCGGGCAGACAGGGTCTTCGCACCGCCGGCGTACCCCGGGTGGTCCGGCGCGGGCCGGCGGGTGAGAGTGGCAGCGGCCGGGTACGACGACGGCCCGCGCTCGCCGCCTGCCAGAAGGACGCCGATGACCCACCCCGGCACCCTGATCCTGATCATGGCGGCCGCCGTACTGGCTCCCCTGCTCGTGCACCTCACGGGGCGCCGGGTCCGGGTCCCGCTGGTCATCTTCGAGATCGCCCTCGGCATCGTCATCGGCCCGCAGGTGCTGGGCTGGGCGCGTCCCGACCAGGTCGTCGACACGCTCGCCGACCTCGGGCTGTCGATGCTGATCTTCCTGGCCGGTTACGAGATCGAGTTCGCCGCGGTCCGGGGCGACACCCTGCTCCGGGCGCTGTGGGCGTGGCCGGTCTCGCTCGTGCTCGGTATCGGGGCGGGCTTCCTGTTCAGCGGCGGCGAGGTGTTCGAGGCGTTCGTCGTCGGTACCGCCCTGACCAGCACGGCGCTGGGGACCGTACTGCCGATGCTGCGGGACCGCGGGGAGCTGCGGGGCCGCTTCGGGACGGTGGTGTCGGCGTTCGGCGCGGTCGGTGAGTTCGGCCCCGTCGTGGCGATGGCGCTGCTGCTCAGCGGGCGCCGGCCGGCCGAGTCGGCGGCCCTGCTCCTCGCGTTCGGGGTGGTCACCGCCGGTGCCGTGTTCTGGGCACTGCGTCCGCGCCCCCGGTGGTTCGGCGAGCTGACCGAGCGGACCCTGCACAGCAGCGGGCAGTTCGCGGTCCGGTTCGTCATGCTGCTGCTGGCCTGCATGCTGGGCCTCGCCGAGGTGTTCGGCCTGGACGTGCTGCTGGGCGCCTTCGCCGCCGGGGTGCTGACCCGGCTCGTGCTGCGGCGGGCCGTGCCGGAGGCCGGCGAGGAGGTCCTCGGCAAGGTGGAGGCGATGGGGTTCGGGTTCCTGGTGCCGCTGTTCTACGTGGTCACCGGGATCGAGTTCGACCTCGACGCCCTGCTGCACGACCCGGTCGCCCTGCTGCTGGTGCCGGCCTTCCTGGTGCTGTTCGTCCTGGTGCGCGGCGGGCCCGTGTACGTCCTCGCCCCGAAGGACCTGCACCGCGCCGACCGGACGGCGCTGGCGCTGTTCGCCTCGACGTGCCTTCCCCTCGTCGTGGCGATCACGACCATCGGCGTGGACCAGGAGCTGCTGGGCACGGGCCGGGCGGCGGCCCTGGTCGGCGCCGCGATGATCTCGGTCCTCGTCCTCCCGCTGCTGGCGGCGCGGGCGCGGGCCCGGTCGGCGCCCGGCGGGGCGGGAGGGGGCGAGGGCCGCCCCTCCCGGCGCGCGCGGGGGACGGCGGACGACACGGAGGCGTGGTGAGCGGGGTCTTCGACGCCGAACAGAAGGTCACGCGCTCCCCGTTGCTAAGGCGGTGCGCTCAGAGCGCTGATCGACGAGATCCTGGCGACCGGTGAGCCGCTGCGCGGGCGGCCGGCCGAAACCGGCCGCCATGGGCGTCGCGGCCCGGAGGGCCTCGCGGACGGGGGGCCGGTCAGCCGGCCGCGTGCAGCACCCGGAAGCGGCCGGGTGCCGCCGGGTCCCGGTCGACGACCTGGACCGGGGGCCGGGTCCACTGCCACACACCGGTGCCGGGCGTGCGGCTGAACCGGATCCGGCCGCGGGTGCCGTCGACCGCGGTGTGCGGCCAGGACGCGGCGAGGCGCGCCCGGTCCGGGCCGTGGGCGCGCAGCATGGCGGCGAGGACCGTGACGGTGTCGTAGCCCTCGAAGGCGACGAAGGAGGGCGGCTCGGCCAGCCGCTCCCGCAGGGCCGCCCCGACGCGTGCTCCCAGCGGCCCGAACCGCTCGGGCAGGTACCGCAGGAAGGGGACGCCGGCACCGTCGTCGCCCAGCAGCGCCGCCCACTCGGTGAACTCCGGTTGCCCGGCCGGGGCGCCGATCAGGAGCCCGGCGAGGCGCCGGTCGCGGCGGACCGACCTGACGAGCGGCACGGCCGGGTCCGGGAAGCCGGTCAGCAGGAGCAGGGCGGTGGCGCCGTCGGCGGCCAGTTCGTCGCACACGGCGGCGGGCGTGAGCGCGCGGGCGTCGAGCCGGGTGACGGTGGTGCCGTGCGGCGCGAGGTGTTCGCGGAGGATGCGGGTCCCCGACTCCCAGTACGCGCTCGGTTCGGCCGCCACGGCGATACGGGTGTGGCCCGCGCCGAGGACGAAGTCCGCGTAGGTCCGCCAGCCGTGCGACTGCGGCGGGGGGAGCCGCGCGACCGATTCGGCCGGCCGGTCGGTGAGCGCGTCGAGCACGGCCGACGAGCAGAGGAACGGCAGGCCTGTCGCGTCGGCCCTGGTGGCGGCGGCACGGGCGACGACGCTGTGGTACTCCCCGGCCAGGGCGGCCACGCCGAGGCCGGCCAGCTCGTCCACGGCCGCGGTCGCCCGCCGCGGATCGGCGGCGGTGTCCCGGACCACCAGTTCGAGCGGCCGCCCGCCGATCCCGCCGGTTCCGTTGGTCTCGGTGACGGCGAGTTCGAGTCCGGCCAGCAGGTGCCGGCCCGCCTCGGTCCAGCCGGGCCGGGTCAGCGGTACGAGGGCGCCGATCCGGACGGCGGAACCGGTGGAGCGCCGCGCTCCGGGGTGAGGTGCTGGTGTGTTCATGGGCCGCAGTCTCCCCGTGCCGACGGCCCGCCACCGCCACCACCCAGACTTCTACATATTTGTAGAAGCTAAGCTGTCCGGACAGCAGTGGGAAGGAGCGCAGAACGATGGGTGTCATCGCCTGGCTGGTGCTGGGACTGCTCGCCGGAGCGATCGCCAAGGCGATCCTGCCCGGACGGGATCCCGGCGGTTGCGTCGGCACGACGGTGATCGGCATCGCCGGTGCCTTCCTCGGCGGCTGGCTGTCGGCCGAGTTCCTCGACCGACCGGTGCAGCGGGAGTTCTTCGACGCCGCGACATGGGGGTCCGCCGTCGTCGGCGCCCTCGTGCTGCTGGTCGGCTACCGCCTGCTGTTCGGCAACTCCCGGCGCTGACCGGGCCGTCCGCCGAGCCCTCTGTCACGTCGCGTCGCAGACATCGAGAAGGAGTACGCAATGGGAGTGTCCCTGGCCAAGGGCGGCAACGTCTCGCTGAGCAAGGAGGCCCCGGGCCTGACCGCCGTACTGGTCGGCCTGGGCTGGGACGTGCGCACCACGACCGGTACCGACTACGACCTGGACGCCTCGGCGCTGCTCCTCGACGCCACCGGCAAGGTCCTGTCGGACGGTCACTTCGTCTTCTACAACAACCTCACCAGCCCGGACGGTTCGGTCGAGCACACCGGCGACAACCTCACCGGTGAGGGCGAGGGCGACGACGAGGCCGTCAAGGTGAACCTGACCGCCGTACCCGCCGAGGTCGACCGGATCGTCTTCCCGGTCTCCATCCACGACGCGAACAACCGCGGCCAGAGCTTCGGCCAGGTCCGCAACGCCTTCATCCGCGTCGTCAACCAGGCCGACGGCCGGGAGATCGCCCGCTACGACCTGTCCGAGGACGCCTCGACCGAGACCGCGATGGTCTTCGGCGAGCTGTACCGGCACGGCGCGGAGTGGAAGTTCCGGGCGGTCGGGCAGGGGTACGCCTCCGGGCTGGCCGGTATCGCCGCCGACTTCGGCGTCAACGTCTGACACGACATCCAAGGAAGAACGCCACATGATCACGCTGACGAAGGAAGACGGCCCCGCGGACCTGGACGGGGTGACCCACCTGTCCATCGGCGTCTCCTGGGACCCGACCGCCGGCAGCAGCGGCGGAGTGCTCGGCAAGCTCCGCCGCAAGACCGGCACCGACCTCGACCTGATCGCCGTCGCCATGCAGGGCGGCGACCCGGTACGCCTGGCCGGCCTCGACTCCCTCGACCCCATGGGCAACGGCTCGCTCCTGCACAGCGGCGACAACCAGACCGGGCACGGGGACGGTGACGACGAGACGGTGACCGTCGAGTTCGCCCGCCTCCCCGCTCCCATCACCTCCGTCGTGTTCGTCGCCGCCGCCTACAAGAAGGGCAGCTCCTTCCAGAAGGCGCGCAACATCAGCTTCAAGGTCTACGACGCGACCGGCGGCAGCACCCAGCAGGTCGCCGACATCTGGCCCAGCCTGCTCAGCCAGGACAACGCCTGCGCCGTGGCCAAGGCCGTGCGGGTGGACGGCGCCTGGAAGCTGGAGGTCGTCAACGAGACGGGGAAGGTCAAGCAGGGCGACGAGCACGCCCTGATGCGGTTCGCGGTCAGCAAGTAGCCGGCGCGTCCGGGCGGCGGGGGCAGGCGCCCTTCCCGGCGGCCGGGTCCGCCGGGGATCATGCGGCATGCGATCGGACGACTGGCGGCTCACCGAGGACGTCGACGACTTCATGGACCGCGCCGGGGACTTCCTGCGCTCGCGCCCCGGCCTGCACATCGCGGCGCTGACGGCGATCGCGCGGCTGCGGGCGCGCGGGGCGGCCGCGTACGGGCCCGGGGCACCCTCTTCGGCCGGCTGGTGGAAGGGGGTGAGGTCCGCGCCGCCTTCCACCGCCTCCCGGCCCTCGGGCTGGCCCCGACCCCCCTCACCCCGGGCCAGGCCGACGCCCTCGCCGCGCACCTGGCGGACCTCGGTCACCGACTCCCCTACGTCAGCGCCGAGGACCGCACCGCCACCGCCTTCGTCGAGGCGTGGCAGCGCCGCACGGGGGCGACGCCCACGCCCCGCGTACGGCTCCGCCTGCACCGCCTCGGCACGCTCACCCCGCCGGACCCGCTCCCGGCGGGCCGGGGCCGGGCCGTGGGCGAGGAGGACCGGGAGCACCTCATGCGCTGGTGCGCCGAGTTCGCGGCGGACGTGGGGGAGGCCGTCACGATCGACGCCGGCTCCTGGGCCGGCACCCGGTTCGCCGACAAGCGCTACACCTACTGGGAGCGGCCGGACGGCACGCCCGTCTCCATGGCCGGCGCCAACCCGATGGTCGCCGGGGTGATCCAGGTGGACCCCGTCCACACCCCGGCCCGCCTGCGCGGCCACGGCTACGCGGGTGCCGTGACCGCCGAGGTGAGCCGGGCAGCGCGGGCCGCCGGCGCCCGGGAGGTCGTGCTGTACACGAACGCGGCCAACCCGACCAGCAACGCCCTGTACCAGCGCCTCGGTTACCGCCCGGTCGCCGAATGGTCCGTGTACGACTTCGCACGCACGGCCGGCTGAGCGAGCCGGCTCAGGCCGGTTCGAGCTGTGCTTCCGCCTGCCGGGGAACGGTCACCGGCTGCGGCTCCCACTTCCTGGAGGCCCGCACGTAGCCGTGGACCACCGAGGCCGTGGCGAGCAGGAGGAGCGGTCCGAACATCCACGGGTTGCGGGCCATTTCCAGGGACAGGTAGCGGGACGACGCCAGGACCGCCGCGAAGACCACCGTGCCGTGAGCGACCAGCCAGATCCCCGACCGGTCCCAGCCGCGGTCGTACGAGCGCAGCGCCGCCTCGATCGTGACCGCGAACACCACGCCGGCGAGGAGGTCGATACCGTAGTGGTAGCCGAAGCCGAGGGTGGCGGTGAGCGTGGCGACCAGCCAAAACGTTCCTGCGTAGCGCAGGAAGCGCGGGCTGCGGCGGGTGTGGATGAAGATCGTGACGGCCCAGGCCGTGTGCAGGCTGGGCATGCAGTTGCGTGGGGTGACCCCGTCGTACGTCACCGGGTGGGGCGGGGCGAGCGGGGGCAGGGCGTCCGGCCAGATGTTGGCTACGGCCCATTCCTCGCCGCCGGTGCCGAAGGCGCCCGTGCCGTAGAGGAAGACCGGCCCGACCACCGGGAAGATCATGTAGACGGCCGGCCCGAGCAGACCGATCAGCAGGAAGGTGCGCACCAGGTGGTGCCGGGGGAAGCGGCGCTCGGCGGCCACGTTGCGCAGCTGGTAGAGCGCGGCCACGGCCGCGGCCACCGCGAGCTGGGCGTAGACCCAGTCGAGGATGTGCGGCCCGACCGGTTCGGTGGCCTCGACCAGGCGGCCCATCACCCACGACGGGTCGCCGAGCGCACGGTCGGCGGTCGCCACGTACTGGTCGAGGACGTCCGGGCGGGTCTTGGAGGTGATCAGCAGCCAGGCGTCGCCCGTCTTGCGCCCGGCCACCAGCAGCAGGCCCAGCCCGACGCCCTTCAGCAGCAGGACACGGTCCGGGCCGGTGCGGCGCGTGACGGCGACGGCCGCGCAGCCGAGGATCGCCCACAGCGCGCCGTTGCCGAACGAGTGCCCCTCGGTCACCGTCGCCCCGGCCGCCCACCGCACCAGCGCGAAGACGAGGTCGATGCCGACCGCGGCGCCGGCCGCTACGAACCGCTGCCGCCAGGTGAGCACCACCATCGTCAACGCCAGGCCGGCGTACAGCAGCGGCCCCGACGCGGGGGCGAATACGGCCTCTCTCGCCTGATTGGTGAGCGGACCGCGCTCGCCGTAGCGACGCGCGGCGATCTCCAGCACGACGAGGAATGCGAGGGCCGCCACACCCGCCACGGCCCAGAGTCTCGCCCGTGGTTGGCGGCATATTCGTGAAAACACCCGCGGTGGCATGTGTCTCAATCTTTATTCTGTTTGCTATGAGATAGCCCGAAATGGCCTCAACAGCAAGGAATCCGGCGAAAACGACGGGCGGTGAGCTGGGGCTGGTCGTCTTCCTGTCGAAGGGAAATGTACGGGCCCGTCGACAGGAGAAGACGGGGGGATGACGGAACGGGTTCCGGCGCGGGTTCCGGACGGCGTTCCGGTGCGGATTCCGGTGCGGGTCAGGCCTTGGAGGGCTCGGCCGCCTCCCAGACGAACCCGTCGGGGTCGCTGAACGGGCGGGAGGCGCCACACAGCACGAGCCGGTGCGACCCGGTGCCGTCGGGAGCGACACCGGCGACCTTGGCGAGGCCGCGGCGCTTGTACAGGGACAGCTTGACGGCGCCGGAGCCGGTGTCGAACTCGACGTACTTGCCGCCGAAGCTCTTGGCGACGGTGAGGCCCTGCTCGGCGTAGAACCGCTTGCTGGCCTTCACGTCCTCGACGCCCAGCAGGAGCACCAGTTCGTCGAAGTCCCTGGTGACGGGGCCGGTGTCCTTCTTCTTGGACGTCGCGAGCTGCCACACCGTGCCGTCGGGCGCCTGCACCACGCCGCCGTAGCCCCACAGCGACTTGGCGGCGGACTTGAGGACGGTGGCGCCGGCGTCGACGGCGGCGGTGAAGAGCGCGTCGACATTGCCCGGCTGGGAGACCACGAGGGAGAGGGTGAAACCGCGGAAGCCGGTCGTGGGGGCCTCGGAGGCGCGCAGGCGCAGCCGCGACGAGTCCAGGCCGAAGGCGGCGGAGTAGAAGCGGGCGGCGGCCTCGGGGTCGGCCACTTCCAGGGTGATGGAGTCGATGGCGTTCATGTCGTCGACGGTATGGGCGGCCGGGCGGCCGGTGCTTCTCGAAAACTGACGGGCCCGCCGGCCCCGCCGAAGGGCGTCCCCCCGGCACGAGAGCCACGTCGACCGGCCGGACCTTGCCCCGAAGGCGTGAAGGACGTCACCGTCCAGGTCCGGAGGCAGCGTGCCGTCCCCGCAGGCCGGCCCGGGGGCGGGTGCGAATATTCCCTGGCAGGCCCGGTCGGAGCGGTTTTTTTCCGGCCCTCCGGCGAACCTGGCGTGCTACTGTCGTAGGAAGTTGCAGTTGTGGTTGCCTGAAGGTTTTTTCCGACGGGGTGATCATCACGGCGACCGGAGTTCGCACAGGGCGGACTCCGAGCACCGTCCCGAAGGAGAAAAACATGGCTTCCGGTACCGTTAAGTGGTTCAACTCGGAAAAGGGCTTCGGCTTCATCGAGCAGGACGGCGGCGGCCCCGACGTCTTCGCCCACTACTCGAACATCGCCGCCCAGGGCTTCCGTGAGCTGCTCGAGGGCCAGAAGGTGACGTTCGACATCGCGCAGGGCCAGAAGGGCCCGACCGCCGAGAACATCGTCGTCGCCTGACGCGCTCGCATCACTTCGCAGCCAGGGCCCGCACCGTGGGGTGCGGGCCCTCGCTCGCGTTTCGTTTCACTTCTCTTCGTTTCGCTACGCTTCGTAGCATTCCGATTCGCCACGTTCCGATTCGTTGCGTTTCGATTCTCTTTCTTTCGTTTCCCGGTCCGCGTCCGCGCAAAGCAATGCGCCGACAGCGGCCGAGCCGGCTCGTTCTTGCGATTCACCGCGCGGTTCCCTCGCTGCGGGACTCCCTTGATACGTGCCGTATCAAGGAAGGTTCCCCATGAACCGTGTACGCACCAATGACCGCCGACGCTCCGGCGGCGGCGGTCCCCGCCGCTCCCAGGCCCCCGGTCGCAGGCCGGCCGCCCCGCAGGGGGAGTTCGCCCTGCCGAAGACGGTCACCCCGGCACTGCCCGCCGTCGAGGCGTTCGCCGAACTCGACATGCCTGCCCGGCTGCTGGCCGCGCTCGGCGACGAGGGCGTGACCGTGCCCTTCCCGATCCAGGCGGCGACCCTGCCGAACTCCCTGGCCGGGCGTGACGTGCTGGGCCGTGGCCGCACGGGTTCCGGCAAGACGCTCGCCTTCGGCCTCGCCATGCTGGCCCGCACGGCGGGCCGGCGCGCCGAGTCCAAGCGGCCGCTCGCGCTCGTCCTCGTCCCCACCCGGGAGCTCGCCCAGCAGGTCACCGACGCGCTGGCGCCGTACGCCCGTGCCGTGGGCCTGCGCTCGGCGACCGTCGTCGGCGGCATGTCGATCGGCCGGCAGGCCGGCGCGCTGCGGGCCGGCGCGGAGGTCGTCGTCGCGACACCCGGACGGCTCAAGGACCTCATCGACCGGGGCGACTGCCGGCTGGACGACGTCACGATCACCGTCCTCGACGAGGCCGACCAGATGACCGACATGGGCTTCATGCCGCAGGTCACCGCCCTGCTCGACCAGGTGCGGCCGGACGGGCAGCGGATGCTGTTCTCGGCCACCCTGGACCGCAACGTCGACCGGCTGGTCCGCCGCTACCTGACGGACCCGGTGGTCCACTCCGTGGACCCGTCGGCCGGTGCCGTGACCACGATGGAGCACCACGTGCTGCACGTGCACGAGGAGGACAAGCAGCGCGCGACCGTCGAGATCGCGGCGCGCGACGGCCGGGTGATCATGTTCCTGGACACCAAGCACCGGGTGGACCGGCTGGTGAAGCAGCTGCTGAAGAGCGGCGTCCGCGCGGCGGGCCTGCACGGCGGCAAGTCCCAGCCGCAGCGCACCCGGACCCTCGCCCAGTTCAAGGACGGACACGTGACCGCGCTGGTGGCGACCAACGTCGCGGCCCGCGGCATCCACGTCGACAACCTCGACCTGGTCGTCAACGTCGACCCGCCCGGCGACCACAAGGACTACCTGCACCGCGGCGGCCGTACGGCCCGGGCCGGCGAGTCCGGCAGCGTCGTCACCCTGGTGACGCCGGACCAGCGGCGCGAGATGACCCGGCTCATGTCCCTGGCCGGCATCACCCCCCTGGTCACACCGGTGCGTTCGGGTGAGGCGGAGCTGACCCGCATCACCGGCGCGCAGACGCCGTCCGGGGTACCGGTCGTCATCACCGCGCCCGTCGTGGAGCGCCCGCGTCGTGCGGCGGCCGGCGGGGGCTCCTCCTCCCGCCGGCGCCGAGGCGGCGGCGGTGGCGGCGGCGGGCAGGGCCGCACCGGCCAGTCGGGCGCCGGCCAGTCGGGCACGGGGCAGAGCCGTACCCGCCAGGAGAACGCCGGTCAGGGCCGCACCCGTCAGGAAGGCCCCGGTCGACGGCGTGGCGCCCCGGGCGCCCAGGGCCGGC
Source organism: Streptomyces sp. NPDC058796 (assembly GCF_042745235.1). Classification (NCBI taxonomy): domain Bacteria; kingdom Bacillati; phylum Actinomycetota; class Actinomycetes; order Kitasatosporales; family Streptomycetaceae; genus Streptomyces; species Streptomyces sp. NPDC058796. Next base: position 376,420 of record NZ_JBHYOP010000003.1, on the reverse strand, counting down.
CCGCCGGTGACGCCCCGCGTCGCGGCCCGCGGCGCCGGTCCTCCGGTGGCGCGTCGGCCTAGAGACAACGACCGGCAAATCCCATCCGCCCCGTCCCCTACGTGGAGGCATCATGCGCTGTGTCATCGCCCGGTACCCGTTCGACCTCACCAAGGGCGGGGTGGTGGAGTCGATGAAGGGCGTCACGCCGGAACCCATCACGGGTGAGTCGGTGACCGTCGGCCGCCGCCGGTACCCCGTCAAGCAGGTGGGTGAGGTCGTCACCCGGCAGGACCGCCGCGACTTCTCCGCCGGTGAGGTCACCCGGGCCATGACCCGCCTGGGCTTCACCTGCCACGCCGCCCCCGGTGCCACGCCCGCGCCGGCGCCCACCGCCACGCCGGTCGAGACCGCCTCGGCGCTGCTCGGCGGCACCACGCCGCTGGACGGCTGAGCAAGGGCGGACACGGCCCGGCGGGGCGTCCTGGCACAGGCGGGGCCGCCCCTGCCGGGTCGGCGCCCGGACGGTGCGACCCGCCGACGGCCGGTGACCCGCCGCGGTCTCCCGCCGGCGGTTCCGTGTCCGGTCACAGTGAGCGGCTGACGGCCGGTGCCGGTCACGGCGGACACGGGCGCGCCGTCGGGGGTCCTGGCACGCGCGGTTCCGCCCGGCGGCCGGCGCCCGGACGGGGTCACACTCCGGGCTGGCGTCCGGTGCCGCTCATTCGCGGTTCGGTGGTCGGCCGCTGACGGTTCAGCGGACGGGGGCGGCGCTCGGTCCGCCGTCCTCCGACGGGACGGTCACCGTGCTCGGACTGGCCGACGGCTCCGTTCCGGGCGTGCTCGACGGCACCGGGAATCCCGTGGGCGGCGCGCTCGGTACGGCCGACGGCGGCGTCCGGGTCGCCTCGGGGCCGGGGGTGTCCGTCGGAGCGGGCGAGGGCTCCTGGGACGGCGCGGGAGCGGGGGCCAGCGGAGCCGTCGGACGGGCGGGGGGTGCCGGGGCCGCCCAGTTCAGCGGCAGCGCGATCAGCGCGGCGGCGGCAGCGGTCGCCGCGGCGCCGGCCGCGGCGCGCAGCAGCCGCCGGCGGGACGCCGCCCGGCGGATCGCCTCGTAACGGCCCGGCGGCGGGCCGAGGAAGTCGGCTCCCGGGCGCAGCACGACCAGCAGCGGATCGTCGCCGTCCGGCTCGGACCCCGGGTCGTCCGGCCCGTCCTCAAGGCGTGTGGTCAACGCTTCTCCTCAGGTGGACGCGGAGCAGTTCACGGGCCGCGTGCAGGTCGGCCTTGACGGTCCCCTCCTTGCGCCCGGTCAGCACGGACACCTCCCGGATCGGCATGTCGGCGTAGTAGTGCAGCAGGATCGGCACGCGCAGCCGCTCCGGCAAGGACTGTACGAGCAGCCGCACCGAGGGGTCGGCCTGCTCCGGGTGCGGGCGCACGGCGACCTCGGCCGTGACCCGGCGCACCGCCCGGCGCTCGCGCTCCAGCTTGCGCCAGTGGTCGCGGACGAGGTTGGCGGCGGTGACGTAGAGGAAGCCCCGGGGTTCGTCGACGGACGTCCAGCGGGCCCAGAGCCGGGTGAACGCCTCCGAGGCGATCTCGTGGGCCGTCTCGTCGTCGTCGACGAGACGGCGGCACCAGCCGGCGAGGCGCGGGTACAGGGCGGCGAACAGCTCGGACGCCGCCCTGTCACGGGACCGTTTCAACGCTCTCCACTCGTGGTCGCGCTCAACTCGGCGAAGACGATGACGTTGTCCCGGTACTCGTCGCCGCTGCGCGGCCCGCCGCAGGTGATGAGCCGCAGCTCCGGGCGGTCGACGTCTCCGTAGACGTCGTCGGTCGGGAAGTCCGCCTTCGCCACCGTCCGTACCTCGGTGACCGTGAACTGAGCCGCCGTGCCGTCCGCCCGGCGTGCCTCGACCCGGTCGCCCCGGCGCAGTTGCCCGAGCCGGCGGAAGACACCGTCCCCGTGGGTGCCGACGGTGACATGGCCGAGGACGACGGACGGTCCGACCTGGCCCGGGGTCGGCGAGTGCCGGTACCAGCCCGCGACGTCGTCGTCCGTGACCGGCGGGACCTCCACCGCGCCGTCGGCCGCCAGCCCCAGCCGCATCACCGGGGTGTCCACGCCGAGGGCCGGGATGCGCAGGCCGACCGGCACCGAACGTGCCAGCGGCCGCACCTGCTTCCCGGCCGGAGCAGGGGTCGTGATGGCGGACCGGGCGGTCGCGTCGTTCCCGTCGCCGGGCCCCGGACCGCCCGCGTCACTCCCCTGTCCGCCGCAGCCCGCGAGGACCACGGCCAGTACGGCGGCGGCGAGGGCGCGCCCGGAGCGGCGCTGGGTCATGCCCCGGTCGCCGCCCGCCGGCGGCGCACGACGAAGAGGGCCGTGCCGCCCGCGAGGAGCCCGGCACCGGCGCCCGCGCCGATCAGCCCGGCGTCGCTCCCGGAGGACGACGGGACCGCCGTCCCGGTGTCGGCCCCGCCCTCGGGCACGACGGACACCTGGCCGTCGGCCGGCGCCTCGGACGGCTCGGCCGCGGGGGCCGGGACGCTGGCGGAGGGCGTCGGCGCCTCGGACGGTGCGCTGGTGGGGCCCGGGGTGGCGGTGGCCGGGGCGGAGGGGGCCGGAGTGGGGTCGTCGGCGAACGCGGGCGCGGTGCCCGCCAGTACGGCGGTGCAGGCCAGGGCCACGGCACTGAGGATGGTGCGGCGCATCGGGTCGCTCTCTCTCGTCGGTCGGCGCGTGTGTCGCGTGGGTGCGGGTCGGACGGAGAGACGAGGCGGGGGCGGGAGGGGTTGTAAAGAGAAGGCAAAGCCGAGAGGGCGAAGCCGTCGGCGGGCGGGGGCGGAGCCGGGGAGGTACAGCCTGCTGTACCCCCGGTCGGGCGGCCCACGGGATCGGCCGGAGGGGGACGGAATCCATAGCGTCGGCGACGGACCGAGAGCGCAGCCCACGGAGGACGCCGCCATGACGCACCAGGACCCGTACCGTCTGACCACACCGGCCGCGGGCACCTCCGCGAGCGCCGCGCACGAGGGCCCCGACGCCGTCTCCCGCGGGGACGTCCTCCGTACGCTGCTGTGGGCGCTCGTGGTGGTCAGCGCGGTCGCCAACATGACCGCCTCCTTCGGCGGCGCCCCCACCTGGGTGCACCTGGCCAGCGGTGCGGTCACCGTGCTCGCCGCCGGGACCCTCGCCGTGCGCGCCCTGCGGGGGCGTCGATGAGCACCGCGGTCAGGACCGCCACCGCACGCCGGGCCCCCGCCATCGCGCTGGCCCACGTGGCCCGGACCTACCCGGGGAACGTACGGGCCCTGGACGACGTGTCGCTCACCGTGGAGCACGGCACGTTCCTCGCCGTGATGGGGCCCTCGGGGTCCGGCAAGAGCACGCTGATGCACTGCGCCGCCGGGCTGGACTCCCCCACGTCGGGCAGTGTCCGCATCGATGGGCAGGAGATCTTCGGGCTCGACGAGACCCGCCGCACCGAACTGCGCCGCGAACGCGTCGGCTTCGTCTTCCAGGCGTACAACCTGATCCCCTCCCTCAGTGTGGAGGACAACATCACGCTGCCGCTGCGCCTGGCCGGCCGGCGCCCGGACCGGGACTGGCTGCGCACGCTGACCGAACGGGTGGGGCTGGCGGACCGGCTCGCGCACCGCCCGGCCGAGCTGTCCGGCGGGCAGCAGCAACGGGCCGCCGTCGTCCGGGCGCTGGCGGCCAAGCCCGCCGTCGTCTTCGCCGACGAGCCGACCGGCGCGCTGGACCTGCGCAGCGCCCACCAGGTGCTGGACCTGCTGCGCGGCCTCGTCGACGACCTGGGTCAGACGGTGGTGATGGTCACCCACGATCCGGCCGCCGCGGCCCGCGCGCACCGGGCCCTGGTGATGGCCGACGGGCGGGTGGTCGAGGCGCTGGAGCGGCCGAGCGCTCCGCAACTGGCCGACCGCCTCGTGGCCTTGGGGGAGCGGTAGCCGTGCTGCACCTCGCCTGGCGCATGGCCACTCACCGGATCACCGCACTGCTCGCGGTGGCGTGCGCGGTCCTCGGCGGTGCGGCGCTGATCACCACCACCGGCGTGCTGGCGGAGTCGGGGCTGCGCTCCCAGCTGCCGCCCGGCCGGCTCGGCGGCGCGGACGTCGTGGTCGCGGCCGACCAGGAGTTCCACCCGAGCGGGGACCTGCCGATCGCGCTGCCCGAGCGCGCCACGGTCCCGGACCGGCTCGTGGACCGGCTGGCCGCCCTGCCCGGGGTGACCGCGGCGGTCGGCGACATCGGCTTCCCGGCCGCGCTGACCGACGCGCGCGGACAGCTCCTCGCCTCCGCCGACGACCCGAGGACGGCGGGCCACGGCTGGTCGTCCACGCAGCTGCTGGCCGACCCGCGCGTGGCGGGCCGGGCACCGTCGGGCGCGGGCGAGGTCGCCGTCCCGGCGGGGGCGGGCGTCGCGGTGGGCGAGCCGGTCCGCGTCGTGGCGAACGGCCGCCCCGCCGCCCCCTACCGGGTCACCGCCGTCGTCGACGCACCGGGCGCCGGCATCTACTTCGCGGACGGCACGGCGCTGCGGCTGGCCGGACGGGACGGAAACCGCGCGGGGGAAGACGGAGGAAGCGCGGACGAAGACGCGGACACGGGCGCAGGTGCGAACACGGGCCGAGGCGAGGGCAACGGCACAAGCGCAGGCGCAGACACGGACCATGGCGAAGGACCGGGCGGCGCCCCGCGGGCCGGGACCGTCGACCTGATCGGCCTGCGGGTCGAAGCGGGCGCCGAGGAGCGTGTCGCCACGGCGGTGCGCGAGCGGGTGGCGGGCATGGGGCTGGAGGTGGTCACCGGCGCGGACCGGGGCGAGGCCGTGGAGCCCGGTGTGGGCTCGGCGCGCTCGCTGCTGGTCCTGCTGGCCGGTTCGCTCGCCGGGATCGTGCTGCTGATCACCGGGTTCGTCGTCGCGGGGGCGCTGGGCGTGGCGGTCGCCGGGCAGCGCCGCGATCTGGCGCTGATGCGGGCCGTCGGGGCGACGCCGAAGCAGATCCGCCGACTGGCCGCCGCGCAGTCCTCGGTCGTCGCGGCGGTGGCCCTGGTGCCGGGTGTCGCGGCCGGTTACCTGCTGGCGGGCCGGTTCCGGGAGCTGCTGGCCGACCGGGGCGTCCTGCCTGGTGAACTCCCGCTCACGATCGGTCCGCTGCCCGCGCTCGCCACGCTGCTGCTGGTGGCGGCCGCGGTGCAGCTCTCCGCCCGCTGCGCGGCCTGGCGCACCTCCCGCATGCCGGCCACGGAGGCGGTCGCCGAGTCACGCAGCGAGCCCCGCCGGCCCTCGCGGGTGCGGACCAGCGCCGGGCTGCTGCTGATGCTGGGCGCGTGCGTGCTCGCGGCGGCGCCGCTGCTGTCCCGGACGGTCATCGGGGCCTCGGCCACCTCCATCGCGGGCGTCCTCGCCGCCATCGGCCTCGCCCTGTCCGGCCCGGCGCTGGTGAAGGGCGCGGGGGAGGCGGTCGTACGGCGGCTGCGGCCCTCGGCCGCGGCCCCCACGTGGCTGGCGCTGGCCAACGTGCGCGGTTACGCGCTGCGCGTGGCGGGCGTGGTCAGCCCGCTGGCCATGGCGGTCGTCTTCGTGCTGACGTACACGTTCGCGCAGACGACGGTGCTCGCCGCCACCGCGCAGGACACCCGCACCGGCACGCTCGCCCAGTACGAGGTGACCGCGCCGGCCCTGGGCGGGCTGCCCGCCGACGCGCTGCCCGCCGTGCGGCAGGTGCCGGGCGTGCGGGCGGCGGCGCCCGCCGGCACGACCACGGTGGTGTGGGAGTACGAGGAGTTCGGCGAGCCCGTGGCCGAGGCCGCCTCGGCGATGGTCCTCGGCCCGGATTCCCGGGGCGTCGTCGACCCCGGCGTGAGAGAGGGCGGACTCGACCGGCTCACCGGCGCCACGGTCGCGGTCAGCGGCGAGGCCGCGCGGAGCCGCGGGGCGGGTCTCGGGGAGCGGGTGCGGCTGGTGCTGGGCGACGGGGCGCGGGTCGACGCCCGGGTCGTCGCCGTGTACGACCGGGGGCTGGGCTTCGGCCCGGTCGTCCTCTCCCGCCAGCTGGCCGCGGGGCACACCACGACGGCCCTCGACCAGAGCCTCCTGGTCCGCACCGACGGCACCGACGAGGCCGCGCGCGGCCTCACCGCGCTGGCCGCCGACCGCACGGGCCTCACCGTCGCGAGCACCGCCCCGGACGCGGGCGCCGAGGGCGGGGACACGCCACCGGAGGTGTGGGTCAACCTGGCGACCATCGTCGTACTGCTGGGCTACCTGCTGCTGAGCATCGCCAACAAGCTGGTCGCCGCCACCGCCCAGCGCCGCGCCGAGATCGCCGCGCTGCGCCTGGTCGGCACGACGCCGCGGCAGATCCGCGCGATGATGCGCCGCGAGGCCGCCGTGGTCGCCGCCGCGGCCCTCGCCTGCGGCCTGCTGCTGTCCGCCCTCCCGCTCGCCCTGCTGGGACAGGGTTTTTTGGGCCGCCCCTGGCCGGCGGGTCCCGCCTGGCTGCTCCCGGCGGTGGCGGCGACGGTGGTCCTGACGTCCTTCCTCACCGTCGAGCTGCCGACCCGGCACGCCCTGCGCACACCGCCCGCGGACGCGCTGCGGGCGGCGTGAGGGGGCGGCCGGGCCTCAGGCGGCGGCTCGCGGGACCACCTTGATGTTGAAGGTGTGGGAGCCCAGACCACCCGCGATGCCCATGAAGAGCAGGGCGAAGTGCTCCTGCCCGCGCGCGGTGGTGATGCCGCCGATGTCGAGCTGCGCGGACGGGGGCCAGCCGAGGTCGGTGAGCAGGCGACCGGTGGTCCGTTTGGCCTCGGCGTCGTCGCCGGAGAGAAAGACCGTGGAGGGGCCGGCGAGGCCCTGCGGGTCGGTCATCGCGGTGGAATCCATCGTGCACAGGGTCTTGACGACGGGCGTCGCGGGGAAGGCCGCCTGGATCTGCTCCGCCAGGCTGCTGTTGGGGTGGGAGAGCTCGGTGTAGTCGTCGGTGAGGCCCACTCCGACGTCGATCACGACGCGGCCGGACAGTGCCGGTGCCCCGATGGAACGCAGCAGTTCCACGGAGACGTTCCCGGGCGTCGCGTTGACCAGTACCTCCGCGTGCTCGGCCGTCTCGCGCAGGCCGGCCACGGGGAGGCCGAGATCCGTTCGCTCTTCGGGGCGGCGGGAACCGAGGAGTACGTCGTGACCCGCCGTGCTCCAGCCGCGGGCCAGTGCCCGGCCGACGTTACCCGTACCAAGGAGTCCTATACGCATGGCGAGGACGCTATCCGCGGGGCCGGGCGCGGCGGATCGGTCCCGGGCCGGTACCCGACCGGCACGAAAGACCTAGGGCCCCGATCCCAGTCCCGGCCCCGTGGCCGCGGCCCGCCCCGCGGGCGGGGCGGGCCGCGGGACAGGCTGCCCCCGGCTTCACTACACCGGCGCCGGTCCCACCAGTTCCGTCAGGACGTCCTCCATCGTCACGAAGCCCAGGACGGCGCCCGTCTCGCCGGTGACGGCGGCCAGGTGGCTGTCCTCGGTGCGCAGGGCGGTGAGGGTGTCGTCCAGCGGGGTGTCGATGCGGACCCGGGTCACCCGGTGCAGGGCCGAGCGCGGGAAGGGGGCGTCGCGCTCGGTCAGGCCCAGGGTGTCCTTGATGTGCAGGTAGCCGAGGACCGTGCCGCCGGGGCCGGTGACCGGGAAGCGGGAGTAGCCCGCCTCGGCGGCCATGCGCTCCAGCTGCGCCGGGGTGACCGTGTGGCCGACCGTGCGCATCTTCTGGGCCGGGACCAGGATCTCGCCGACCGGGCGGGTGCCCAGCTCCAGCGCGTCGCGCAGGCGCTCGCCGTCGGCCGGGGTGAGCAGTCCGGCCTCGCTGGCGTCCACCACCATGCGGGCCAGCTGGTCGTCCGTGAAGACGGCCTCGACCTCGTCCTTCGGCTCCACCCGCAGCAGCTTGAGCAGGGTGTTGGCGAAGGCGTTGATGCCGAAGACGACCGGCTTCAGGGCCCGGGTGAGGGCGACCAGCGGCGGGCCGAGGAGCAGCGCGGTGGTCGCCGGGGCGGCCAGCGCGATGTTCTTCGGGATCATCTCGCCGATCAGCATGTGCAGATACGTGGCGAGGGCCAGGGCGATCGCGAAGGCGACCGGGTGGACCAGCGCGTGCGGCATGTGGACCGCCTCGAACACCGGCTCCATCAGGTGGGCGATGGCCGGCTCCGCGACGGCGCCGAGCACCAGCGAGGAGACCGTGATGCCGAGCTGGGCGGTGGCCATCATCTGGGAGATGTGTTCCAGGCCCCACAGGGTCATCCGGGCACGCTTGTCGCCCGTCTTCGCGCGGGGCTCGATCTGGCTGCGGCGCACCGAGATCAGGGCGAACTCGGCGCCGACGAAGAAGGCGTTGGTCAGCAGCGTCAGTGCGCCGATGAAGAGCTGTACGACGGTCATCGGGCGGCCTCCGGCTCCCGGTCGGCCGACGGGAGCGGCGCGGGCGCGGTGATCCGCAGGCGGTCGGCGCGGTGGTGGTCGACGTCGAGGACGTCCAGGCGCCAGCCGTCCAGGTCGATGACGTCCCCCTTGGCGGGGATGCGGGCCAGCTGGGTGGCGACCAGGCCGGCCAGGGTCTCGTACGGTCCCTCCGGCGCGGTCAGGCCGATGCGCTCCAGGTGGTCCAGGCGCAGCGAGCCGTCGGCCTCCCAGGCGGCGCGGCCGTCGGTTTCGGCGGGGGCGGGGAGCAGATCCGGTATCTCGACCGGGTCGTGCTCGTCGCGGACCTCGCCGACGACCTCCTCCACGATGTCCTCGACCGTGGCCACGCCCGCCGTGCCGCCGTACTCGTCGATGACGACGGCCATGGTGCGGGTCTCTCGCATGCGCTCCAGGAGCCGGTCGGCGGGCAGGCTGTCCGGCACCAGCAGCGGCGCGGTGGCCAGCTCGGTGACGGGGGTGCCCCGGCGCCTGTCCGGCTCCAGGGCCAGCACGTCGCGGATGTGCACGGTGCCGATGACCTCGTCCAGGCTGTCCCGGTAGACCGGGAAGCGGGACAGGCCGGTGGCGTGCGAGAGGTTCGCGGCGTCGGCGGCGGTGGCGTGGGCCTCCAGGGCCTTGACGTCCACGCGCGGGGTCATGACGTTCTCCGCGGTCAGCTCGCTCAGGTGCAGGGTGCGCACGAACAGCTCGGCCGAGTCCGCCTCCAGGGCGCCCTCGGCGGCCGAGTGCTGGGCGAGGGCGACCAGTTCCTCGGCGCTGCGGGCGGACGCCAGCTCCTCGGCCGGTTCCAGGCCGAAGCGGCGCACGAAGCGGTTGGCCGTGTTGTTCAGGTGCCGGATGAAGGGGCCGAAGGCGGTGGTGAAACCGCGCTGCGGGGCGGCGACGACCTTGGCGACGGCCAGCGGGCGGGAGATCGCCCAGTTCTTGGGGACCAGCTCGCCGACGACCATCAGGACGACGGTGGAGACGACCACGCCGAGCACGGTCGCCACCGTGGAGGCGGCACCGCCCAGGCCGATCGCCGTCAGCGGGCCGCGCAGCAGCACGGCGACCGACGGCTCGGCCAGCATGCCGATGACCAGGGAGGTCACGGTGATGCCGAGCTGGGCGCCGGAGAGCTGGAGGGTCAGGGACCGTACGGCCTTCAGGGCACCGTCGGCTCCGCGCTCACCGGACTCGGCGGCACGCTCCAGGTCGGAGCGCTCGACGGTGGTGAGGGAGAACTCGGCCGCGACGAAGAGGGCGCAGGCCAGGGTGAGGAGGAGGGCCAGCAGAAGCAGCAGGACCTCGGTCACCGTGCCACCCCGCTTCCCTCACGCGCATACGGGGGAACTGGCGGGACGGCCATGGCACGGCCGGTACTGGGAGGCTCCATTACGGAACGGGACTCCTTAACGGGGTCGGTGGGGGCCGGTGCCAGCCGGCCGCCCGAGGGGTCACCCTCATGGTAAAGGACGAGCAAAAACGAGGGGAGTCCTTCGGCCCCTATGCTTCTACCCGCCTGTAGAGAACGGCCGGACGGTTCCGGTTGTTCCCGTACGGTCCTGTTCCCGCACGGACTTGTTTCCTGCACGGACTCGTTTCCCGCACGAACGTTAGGAGTGAACGCCTCGATGGTGTTCAAGCGGCTGCCCGGTTCCCTCGGTGTGGGCGGACCCACGGTGGACACGGTCCTCGACCCGGGCGCCGCCCGGCCCGGGGGCGCGCTGTCCGGCCGGGTCGTGCTCGTCGGCGGCACCGCCGACCACGACGTCGAGCACATCGCGCTGGAGCTGGTGGCCCGCGTCGAGACCGAGCACGGCGAGCACGGGGAGGGCGAGGGCGTCGTCGCCTTCGGCCGGCACACCGTCGCCGGCCCCTTCCGGCCGGCCGCGGGCGCGCGGCACGAGGTGCCGTTCTCGGTGCCGCTGCCCTGGGAGACCCCGGTGACCGAGCTGCACGGGCAGCCGCTGGGCATCGTGCTCGGGGTGCGCACCGAGCTGGCGGTGGCCGGCGCCCGGGACAAGGGCGACCTGGACCCGCTGACCGTGGCGCCGCTGCCCGCCCAGGAGGCGGTGCTGAAGGCCTTCGGGCAGCTCGGCTTCGGCTTCCGCTCCGCCGACCTGGAGTACGGCCGCATCGGCGGCACCGGGCAGCAGCTGCCCTTCTACCAGGAGATCGAGCTCACCCCGCCCGAGCGGTACGCCCACCAGGTCAACGAGATCGAGCTGACCTTCCTGGCCGTGCCCGGCGCCCTGGAGGTGGTGCTGGAGGCGGACAAGCGCGGCGGCCCGTTCGCCGACGGCCACGACGCCCTCAGCCGCTTCACCGTCCCGCACGAGGGGCCGGCCGGGCCGCAGGACTGGAACGCCCTCGTCGAGGGCTGGGTCCAGGAGCTGGTGGAGCACCGGGCGTCGTACGGCTCCCACGCCGTGTACGGGCACGAGTCCGGGCTCGCGGGCGGCGCCCTGGGCACCGGCGCCGCGGTGGCGGCGGGCGCGGCCGGGCTCGCGGTGGGGGCCGCCGGCGGCATGGTGGCGGCCGAGGTCGTCGACGAGGTGGGGGACTTCTTCGAGGGCGGCGACGAGGATGAAGACGAGGGTGAGGAAGGCTGACGACTTCTACACGGATGTAGAAACTTTTCCCGGGACCGACCCCGCCGCGCCCCGCCATGCCGTAGATTCCGTGCGGGCCCTGCCACGGGCCCGCACCGCCGTACGCCACCAGGGAGCGCCGTGTTCGGACTGAGCGAACTCGCGATCATTCTCATCGTCGTCATAGCCGTCCTCGCCGCCAAGAAGCTCCCCGAGCTGACCCGCTCGGCGGGCAAGTCGGCGCGCATCCTCAAGGCCGAGGCCCGTGCGATGAAGGACGAGGAGCGGACACCGGCCGAGGACCGCGGGGAGCCGCGCGTGATCCGCGGCGAGACGGTCGAACGCGGGGAGAGCGACGGCACCACCGGTGGCGGGGGCGCCCGGGGCTGACCGCACGCCCCCGCGCACCGGCGGGAGGCTCAGGACGACGGGTCCTCGGGCACGGCGGACAGCAGGCTGTGCACGATCGGCCCCGCCGAGCCGCCGCCGGTGACGCCCTCCTCGACGACCACGGCGACGGCCACGTTGCCGCGGTGGGCGACCATCCAGCCGTTGTTGTCCTGGTCGTCGGAGACCTCGGCGGTGCCGGTCTTGGCGCCGATCTCGCCGGGCAGGCCGGCCAGGACGTGCGCGGTGCCGTCGGTGACGGTGGCCCGCATCAGCTCGCGCAGCCGGGTGACGACCTCGTCGGGCAGCGGCTCGGTACGGGTCCCGTCCTCGTTCCCGGCGGTGACCGACGGCTGGTGGAACTCGCCGGAGACCGCCGTGGCCGTCACCGACGCCATGATCAGCGGGTTGGCCTGGATGCGGCCCTGCCCGATCATCGACGCCGCCTTCTCCGTCTCGTCCTTGGGCACCGGCACCGACCCGTCATACGTCGGGATGCCGATGTGCCACTCCTGGCCGACCCCGAAGTAGGTGCGGGCGACCTCGCCCAGCTCCCCCTCGTCGAGCTTGCCGCGCAGGCTGATGAAGGCGGTGTTGCAGGACTCCGTGAAGTCCTTGCGGAAGGTGGCGCCGGGGAACTCGGACATCTCCACGTTGTGGAACTCCTTGCCGACCGTCAGGTACTTGGGGCAGTCCACGACGTCGTCGGGTTTCACCGCGCCCTTGAGCAGCAGGGCGCTGCTGGTGACGATCTTCCAGGTGGAGCCGGGTGCGTAGGTGCCGGAGGCGGCCCGGTTGAAACCGGAGGAGGGGGAGTTGGCGAGGGCGAGGACCTCGCCGTTGTCGACGCGCAGGGCGACGAGTGCGGCGTTCTTGCCGTCGGCCTCCGCCAGCGCCTCCTCGGCCGCCGCCTGCCAGGTGGCGTCCAGGGTGGTGCGCACCGGCTCGTCGGCGGTCGCCGGGTCGGGCTCCTCGCCGAAGGACGCCTCGGTGCGCACGGTCTCGCCGGTGGCCCGGTCGACGAGTTCCACCGCGCCGCGCGGTCCGCCGCCGGACTTCCCGGCGAGCCTGCCCAGGAGCGGGGTCAGGGACGGGTACGAGCCGTCCGCGACGGAGACGCCGTGGCGGTCGGTGACCTTCGGCGGGGCCGTCTCCTCGCGCTCCAGGCGGAACTTCTCGGCGTCGCTCAGCCGCGGATGGACCAGCGACAGCCGCCAGTCCACCTTCCAGACGCCGTCCTTCTGCTCGCGCAGCGGCAGTTCGGACTCGTACGTCCAGGTGCCCAGGCCCGTGATCGGCATCTTCGCGGTGAAGGGGACGGTGAGGGTGCCGTCCTCGGCCTCCTTCGCCTCCTCGGCCGCCGTCAGCCCGGGCTTGTCGATGTCGAGGCCCGCGGTGAAGCTCTGCAGCACCTCCTCGGCCGTACCGGGGCTGGTGGTGCGGCCGGCCGCGCTCGGCAGGCGCCCGGCGGACCAGTCGGCGAGGAAGGCGCGCGCCTGTCTCAGCGCGGCGGGGTCGGGACCGTCGTCGCCGCGCGCGAAGGGGCCGACCCCGGCGGCGTACGAGCCGCCCGCGGCGATCGCGAGCACGACCCCCACGGCGGCGACGGCTCGCACGCCGTTGCGGGGCCTGCGACGGGAGGGAGGTGCGAGGTGAGGCATGTCCTGCATCAGCGTCTTTTCCTGTCCGTGGGTCGGGTCGGGTCGGGCCGGCCGGCCGCCGGGACCGGTCAGCCGGCGTCGAAGAAGCCGAGGATCGTGCCGGTGGCGTCCAGGGCGTCACTGGTGGGACCGAGCCGCGCGTCGGGGACGAAGGACGAGCCCGGCCAGGTGTGGCCACCGCCGTGGACGACGAGGAGCCGGACGTCGCCGGCGGCTGGGCCACGACCGGACGTGCCCTTCAGGTGCCAGACCGTGCGGTCGTACCCCTCCTCCTTCTCCGTGACCGGCTCCCCCGCGCCACCCGCCTCGGCGAACGCCTCCGCCGTGTCCCGGGCCGACCGGCTCGGGAGGATCGGCTCCTTCGGGTCCGGCGGCGGGGACGGCCAGCCCCCGATCGGGCGCACGGGGTCGTCGGCGCCGTAGACGACCATGACCGGGATGCCGCCGGTGGGCTCCACCGCCGCCGCTCCCGCGGGCAGCTGGCCGGCGACCGAGGCCGCTCCCGCCAGCAGACCGGGCCGCTCGGCGGCCATGCGCAGCGCCATGGAGCCGCCGTTGGAGAACCCGGCGACGTAGACCCGCTCGGGGTCGGCGTGCTCGGTGCGCACCAGGTGCTCGATCAGCGCCTCGGTGAACCGCACGTCGAGGCCCGGGTCCGGGCGCTGCGGGGTCTTCCGCGTACCGGCGCCCCAGCCGCTGTCGATGCCCTCGGGGTAGGCGACGAGCATGCCGCGCGCCCCGGCGGCCCGCTCCAGCCGGCTCTGTTCGCGCAGCTCGGCGGCGTCGGAGCCGCGGCCGTGGAAGGCGATGACGAGAGGCCTGGGGCCGTCGGCGGGGGCGGGCCGGTGCAGGAGGTACTCGCGGGTGCGGCCGTCCACGCGCAGCTCGGCGCGGCCGTCCGGCGCCGCGGAGGCCGTACCGCCGGTCCGGGCCGGGGCGCTCGCCGACGGTGAGGCGTCCGGTCGCTCCGCTTCGGTGGCGCAGCCGGCCAGCGGGAGGACGAGGGCGAGGGCGAGCGCGCCGGGCCACCGGCGGGGGCGGGACGAGAGGTCACGGAGGGAGCGCATGCCCCGAGGAGAGCAACCCCGCAGGCCCTCTGTCCAAGATTCATATCAATGTCGGTTCGATCAATCCCCGATATGATTACTGGTCGTGGACCTGGTGCGGCACCTGGAGTGCTTCGTGGCTGTTGCAGAAGAGTCACACTTCGGGCGTGCCGCGGCCCGTCTCGGCATGGCCCAGCCGCCCCTGTCGCAGCGCATCCAACGGCTGGAGAAGGAGCTGGGCGTCCGGCTCTTCGAGCGCTCCAGCCGCCGGGTGACGATCACCGAGGCGGGCACGCTGCTGCTGGCCGAGGCCCGCGAACTGCTCGCCCGCGCCGAGTCCCTGCGGACCGCCGCGCGCCGCATCCGGGACGGCGAGAGCGGCCTGCTGCGCGCCGCCCTGTCCCCCGACATCTCCGGTGAGACCGTCGCCGCGCTGCTGGCCGGCTTCCGGCGCCGGCACGCGGGGCTCGAACTGGAGCTGCACGAGCTGACCACCGCCCAGCAGCTCGCCGCCTTCGCCGCCCGTGAACTGGACGTCGGCCTCATCCACCACCCCTGCGACGTCACCGGCCTGGAGCTGGGCCCGGTGCTCCGCCGCGACCTCGGCGTACTGCTGCCGCGCGGCGCGCCCCAGACGGAGCTGGACGAGGTGCCGCTCGCCGCCCTCGGCGGCTACGACCTGGTCCTCTTCCCGCGCGCGGACGCCCCGGCGGTCTACGACGACCTGCTCACCGCCTGCGCCCGGGGCGGCTACACGCCCACCGCCGTACGGCACGGCCAAGGCGCCGGCTTCGTCCGCGGTCTGGTCCTGTCGTCCGGGGCCGTCACCCTCGGCCCCCGCGACACCCGGCTGGTGGCCCCCGGCGACCAGGAACTGGTCTGGCGTCCGCTGGCCGGGACCCCGCTGGCCTGGCGGCACTCCGTCGCCTGGCCGAGGGGACGCGGGGACGCCGCCGTCGGCGCTTTCGCGGACGCGGCCACCCACGCCCTGCGGACCACGGCCGGCGCCCACTCCGAGGCACCCGCCCGGCCCCTGCACCTTCGCCCGGCATCGGAGTTCTGGCTATGAACGACACCACCGCCGCCCGGCTGCAGGCCGCCTTCGCCGACGCCGGGGTCACCGGATGGCTGCACGCCGTGGACATCGACTCCGGTGCGCAGGTCGAGGCCGGGGCGGACCAGCCGGTGTGCACGGCCAGTGTCCACAAGGTGTGCGTCCTGGCGACCCTGCACGAGCTGGCGGCGGCCGGGGAGGTCGACCTGACCGAGCAGGTGGAGTGCCCGCCGGCCGGGCGCACCCCGGGACCGACGGGGCTCGCGGCGATGCTGGACCCGGTCCGGCTGTCGCTGCGCGACGCGGCGCTGCTGATGATGTCCGTCAGCGACAACACCGCCGCCGACCTGCTGCTGCGCCGGGTCGGACTGGACGCCGTCAACCGCACCACGGCCCGGCTGGGCCTCACCCGCACGCGGGCGGTGTACGGCTTCGGCGAGATGCTCGGCACCATGCGCGAGGACGCCGGGCCGGCCGGCACCCGGGCGCTGACCGACCCGCACGTCATCACCCGGCTGCGCGCCCTGGACCCGGCCCGCACCAACCGCAGCACCCCCCGGGACATGACCCGCCTGCTCGGCGCCCTGTGGCGGGACGAGGCGTGCCCCCCGGAGTACGGCGCCGCCATGCGCCGCTTCATGGGCCTCCAGGTCTGGCCGCACCGCCTGGCCTCGGGCTTCCCCTTCGACGACGTCCACGTGGCCGGCAAGACCGGCACCCTGCCGACCCTGCGCAACGAGGTCGGTGTCGTCGAATACCCCGACGGCGGCCGCTACGCCGTCGCCGTCTTCACCCGCACCGCCAACCCCGCGGCGACCCTCCCGGCGGCGGACGCGGTGATCGGCACGGCGGCGCGGATCGCGGTGGACGCGCTGCGGGCGCCGTGAGGCGCAGGGCGGGACGGCGTAGTCTCGGCGGGCGATCCACGGGGAGGGGCACGGCATGGGGAAGCGGGCGGCGGTCGCCGTGGCGGGGCTGGTGGCGGTGGCCGGGGTGGTCACGGCCGCGGTGTACGGCGGCGAGGGCGACGGGGACGGCGCTCAGAGCGTGGAGTCCCGGACGGTCGGCGGCGGGGAGCGGCACGTGATCCCCTCACCCGAGGCCGGTCAGCGGGAGCTGCTGCTGAGCGACCTGGCGGCCCTCGACCCGACCGTCGCCGCCGACGAGGACGCGGCCGTCGAGAACGCCCGGTGGCTGTGCGTCGACATCCGGCAGGGACGCCCCGAGGACGAGGTGCGGGAGGCGGCGGCCCAGCGGTTCCGGGTGACCTGGGAGCAGAGTGCGCAGGTCCTGGACGCCCTCAGGGGCACGTTCTGCTGATCCGGACGGCCGCGCTCCCCTGCCGCCGGGCGGCCCTCAGCCGTCGTTGTCCCGCCAGCGCCCGCCGCTCGGGGCGGAGTCGAAGCGGGTGGCCGCCGAGGCGTTGCCGCTGAAGTCGTTGCCGGAGACCCGGCCGGCGGTCCAGGTGGCCTCGGACGCGATCCACAGGGCGTGGGTCTGGGTGCGCGGGTGCCCGTCGTCCCGGAACCGGTTGCCGTGGACGTACGGGTGGGTGACGGCCGCGGCGGCGGTGAGGCCGGTGCGCGGCGACGGGGTGTCCGGGAGGCGGTAGGCGGTGCCGGGAGCGGGGGTGGCGCCGGACGGCCAGGCGGTCCGGGCTCCGGGGCGCCGCGGGGCGAGGGTGAGCCCGGTCGCGGTGTTGCCGGTGACCACGGCGGTGACCTCCGCGTCGCCGGTACCCACCGTCAGCGTCTTGCCGCGGTGGCCGTCGGGGAGCCAGTCGGCGTGCGGGTCGGTCAGGGACAGCGGGCCGCAGGTCACGCCCTCGCCGCCGCCCTCCGTCGCCGGGGCGGCGCGCCGGCCGTTGCCGCGGACGCGGTTGCCGAAGAGCGCCGGTTCGTGCAGCGGGGCGTCGAGACGGATGCCGTCCAGGCCGTTGTCGTGGATGTCGTTGGACTCCAGGACGATGTCCCGGGCGGGCTCCTGGTCGCCGCCGGCCAGGTTGTGCTGCCAGTAGCCGTACCGCCCGTTGGCGCCGATCCGGTTGCCGTGGAAGGCGTAGGGCCCCGGCGTGTTGCCGAGCGCGATCCCGTCCCGCACGTTCTGGTCGATCAGGCACCCGGTGACGATGCCGCCGCGCCCGCCGACGCTGGTGGTGCCCTGCGCCGACACGTCGAACCCGGCGACGTGGTTGCCGAGCATCGCGCACCCGGTGACCAGGAGGCCCTCGGCGCCCCAGTCGGAGATGCCGTAGCGGTTGCCCTCGGTGTGGCAGGCGGTGACGCGGATGCCGCGCGGCGGGGTCCAGTGGTCCTGCTGGAGTTCGAGGAAGATGCCGTTGGTGCCGTTGCCGTTGGCCGTGCAGTCGGTCACCGCCAGCCGTTCGACGGGCCCCCAGCCGCCCACCCCGATGCCGATGCCCGCGCCGCCCATCTTCTCGCCGGGGTCCTGCCGCCCGCACCGTTCGGCGAGCACGCCCTCGACGACGGTGTCCTGGAGGAAGTCGCAGCCGAAGCCGGTGGCGGCCGTGTCGTGGATGTACAGGTCGCTGAAGCGCCCGCGCAGCACGTACTGGAGGCCGAGCCCCTTGGCCAGCACCTCGTACTCCTCGGTCTCCACCCCACAGCCGTCGATCTCGAAGTGGGCGAAGGTGACGTCGGCGATGTGGTTGTCCGGCCCGGCACCGTGCTGGGCGGTGGTGAACCAGGCCAGCGGCACCGGCTGCGTGGGGGCGCCCGGGTTGGCGAGGGCGAAGCAGGTGGCGCCGCGTCCGGCGCCGATCAGCGAGACGCCGCTGCGCCAGAGCACCGGGCGGTCCCGGATCACGTACCGCCCGGCGGGCACGCGGACGGTGCGCGGCAGCCCGTCCGCTGCGGTGGCGTCGCCGAGCGCGTCCACCAGTTTCTGCAGTGCCGGCCGGTCGTCGGCGGTACCGTCCCCGACCAGGCCGTACTCGTGGGCGTCGGCCGTCAATGGCGCGGTCATACGGGCGCTCCTTCCGCCGGCGGCGCGGCACGGCGCCTCCGGCTCCGACGCCGCCGCGCCGTCGGCCGGGTACCAGCCGGGGGCGGTCCTCAATCACGGCGGGCGCACCCGGAGTACCCCCGGGGCACCAGCCGGACATTCCTGGCGCTTTATCTCATTTGGGGGTACATAATCAGAACATGAGTACGGCAACGTATGAACTGCTGGCCGCGTCCTCGCACGCGCTCAACGTGACCATCGCCTTCATCGGCGGGCTGGTGATCGCCGGCGCGCTGATCTGGGCCGTACGCATGGGCCTGAGGGTCATGGAACGGGAATCCGATCGCCCCCACGCCGACGAGCACGGCAAGCTCCCCGCCACCGGACCCGTCCACGAGGAGCGGGAGATGCGGGAGCCCGACGAGATCCCGCTGGCGGCGGACGGCAGCCCACGGCTCATGCCGTACGAGCTCCACCACTCCGGCAGCCGCCGGGGCACCGACCAGAACCGCCGCCGCTGGCTGCCGGGGTCGAGCGGGTCCTTCGGCGGCGGCGGGCCGGGCCACGTCTGACACCGCTGAGCGGGCACGCGCCGGGCGTCCCCCGTCCGGCCCAGCGCCGGCGTGCGCGGCGGTGTCCGCAGGCCTTCACTGAAGGAGACCCGCGTGCTCGCGCGGGCGGGTACCCACCAGGTCACTGGAGGCGACACATGGCCGGTTGGCACCGGGCGCTCGGCGCCGTCGGCGCGGTGGTCCTGGCGGGCGCCGTACTGGCCGGCTGCTCCGGCGGCTCCGACGGCGACGCGCCCTCGGACGCGGGCAGCGCGGCGGCCAGCCGGGCCGCGTCGGCCGCCTCCTCGCTGGCCTCCGAGGGCGCGGACGCGGTGGCGTCGGCGACGGCGGAGGCCGGGCGGTGGCTGGCGGAGATCCAGGAGGGCGCCGACGTCAAGGCGGACGTGCGGCTGGGCGAACCGGAGACGGACGCCGACGGGCGCACCACCGTGGAGGTCACCGTCCGCAACACCGCCGACTCGGCCAAGTCCTTCGCGGTGCAGGTGAACCTCACCGACGCCGGCGGCAGCCTGCGCGACACGGTCGTCGTCACCGTCCCCGACGTCCCCGCCGGCGAGTCCGCCCGCGCCACCGCACGCAGCAGCCACGACCTGTCGGGCGAGGTGCGCGCGGTGGTGGCCCGGGCCGTGCGTTACTGACGCCATGGGCGCCCCGGGCGATCCGAGCGAGGCCACGGAGGGCACGACACCGGCCGCCGCCTTCACGGAACAGGAGTACGCGGCCCGCATGGAGCGGGCGGCGTACGAGGCCGCCACCCTCGGGCTCGCCGGCGTGCTGGTCACCCCGGGCCCCGACCTGGTGTGGCTGTGCGGCTACCGGCCCACCGAACCCACCGAACGCCTCACCCTCCTCGTCCTCACCGCCGGCTCCCAGCCCCGGCTGCTCGTCCCCGGGCTGGAACGCCCCCAGGCCGAGGCGGCACCGGGCGCCGGCGCGGTGCGGGTCTTCGAGTGGTGGGACGGCCAGAACCCGCACGCAGCGGCGGCCGGGCTGCTGCGCCCCCACGGCCGCTACGCCGTGTCCGACGGGACCTGGGCGCTGCACCTGCTCTGCCTCCAGGAGCAGTTGCCGCTGGCCACCTACCGGCCGCTGTCCGCCGTACTGCCGATGCTGCGCGCGGTCAAGGACGAGCAGGAGGTGGCCCGGCTGGCGGACGCGGCCGCGGCGGCGGACGCTGCGTACGAGGAGGTCCTCGGGCTGCGCTTCGGCGGGCGGCGCGAACGCGACCTGGCCGCCGACCTGGCCCGGCTGCTGCGCGAGCACGGCCACCACCGGGTCGACTTCACGGTGGTCGGCTCCGGACCGCGCGGCGCCGACCCGCACCACCGGGCCGGAGACCGGATCATCGAAGACGGTGACATGGTCGTCCTGGACTTCGGCGGCCTGAGGAACGGCTACGGCTCCGACACCACCCGCACCGTTCACGTCGGCGCCCCCACCGACGAGGAACGCCGGGTGCACGAAGCCGTCCGCGGCGCCCAGCAGGCGGCCTTCGAGGCGGTGCGGCCCGGGGTGTCCTGCCAGGACGTCGACCGGGCGGCCCGGGCCGTGATCGAGGAGGCCGGCCACGCCGAGCACTTCGCCCACCGCACCGGCCACGGCGTCGGCGTCACCACCCACGAACCGCCCTACCTGGTGGAGGGCGAGGAGCAGCGGCTCGTGGCGGGCATGTGCTTCTCCATCGAGCCCGGCATCTACCTGCCGGGCCGCTTCGGCGTCCGCATCGAGGACGTCGTGACCTGCACCGAGGCCGGGGGCCGACGGCTCAACGCCGCCTCGCACGATCTGGCGATCGTGGCCTGACCGCGCGGCCGGACCGGCGGAAATCCCTCGCGCCCGCGCCGGGCCCCCGGTACCGTCCCGTGCATGAAGCGCGCCCGCCCTTTCCTGATGACGACGCCGGGAAGTGTCCCGGCGCGCTGACTGCTGACCAGAGTCCGAAGCCCCGGGGCGAGCGCCCGGGGCTTCTTCGCGTGGTGCTCGTCCCCGTTCCCGAGGAGACCACCGTGCACCACGACCACGACCACCGGCGGCTCGGCCGCGAGCTCGGCCTGTTCGGCACCGACCCCCTGATCGGCGCGGGCCTGCCGTACTGGCTGCCCGACGGGGCGACCGTGCGGCACACCCTGGAGGAGTACGTCCGCGAGGCCGAGCTGCGGGCCGGCTACCGGCACGTGTACTCGCCGGTCCTCGGCAAACGCGAGCTGTACGAGATCTCGGGCCACTGGGAGCACTACCGCGACGACATGTTCCCGCCGATGGAGCTCGGCGGTCAGGAGGTCGTGCTCCGCCCGAGCCTGTGCCCCCACCACGCGCTCGTCTACCGCTCCCGCGCCCGCAGCCACCGCGAACTGCCCCTGCGCATCGCCGAGCTGGGCGCCATGTACCGCTCCGAGCCGTCCGGCGTGCTCGGCGGCCTGACCCGCGTCCGGGCCATCCACCTCAACGACGCACACGTCTTCTGCGCCCCGGACCAGGCCGCCGCCGAGGCCCGCGCCGCCCTCGGTCTCATCCGCCGCGCCCACGCCGACCTCGGCATCGAGGCCGCCCGGTACCGCCTCTCCCTGCCCGGCGCCGGCGGCAAGTACGTCGTCGGCCCGGCGCTGTGGCGGCGGGCCGCCGCACTGCTCCGGGAGGCGCTGGAGGGACTGCCGTACGAGGCGGTGGAGGGCGAGGCCGCCTTCTACGGCCCCAAGATCGACGTGCAGATCGCGGACGCCGCCGGGCGCGAGTCCACCCTGTCGACCGTCCAGATCGACTTCCACCAGCCCGAGCGCTTCGGCCTGCGCTACACCGGCCCGGACGGCACCGGACACCGCCCGGTCATGGTGCACCGCAGCGTCATCGGCAGTGTGGAGCGGGTGGTCGCGCACCTGACCGAGGTGCACGGCGGGGCGTTCCCCGCGTGGCTGGCGCCCGTGCAGCTGGTCGTGCTCCCGGTCGGGGAGGAGCAGCGGGAGCAGGCCGACGGCCTGGTGCGCCGGGCCGCCGGGCGGGGGCTGCGGGCCGAGGTCGCCGGACCGGAGCACGGCACCCTCGGCGCCCGGGTCCGGGCGGCGCGGAAGGTGCCGTACCGGGCGGTGATCGGCGCCCGGGAGGCGGCGGGCGGCGACCTGGCGGACGTACGCCTGCGGGACGGACGCCGGCCCGGGGCGATGTCCGGCACCGAACTGCTGCGGCGGATCGCGGACCGGGTCCGGGCGCGCGGTCCGGAGCTGTGGGAATCCGCTCGGGGAGCCGTCTGACCGGCGCCCTCGTCCTCCCGGCCGGACGGGCACCGTGGCGCGGGCCGGGATCGCGGACAAGGCCGGCCGGGGATTGCGGCCGGGCCCCTCGGCCCGCGTAGGGTCACCGCCACCGGCGCCCCCCCCTCGCACACCTAGGAGTCCCGCCGTGACGACGCCCTCCGCACCGCGGCAGCCCATCCCGGTGATCATCGACTGCGACACCGGCGTCGACGACGCCCTGGCCCTGCTGCTGGCGGTCCGCCACCCGGGGCTCGACCTGCGCGCGGTCACCTGCGTGGCCGGCAACACCGACGTGGCGGGGGTCGTACGCAACACCCTGACCGTGCTGGAGCAGGCCGGCGCCCCGGACGTCCCCGTCGCCCGGGGCGCCGAGCGGCCGCTGATCGAGGCGGTGCGCACCGCCCGGCACGTGCACGGCCACGACGGCATGGGCGACCTGGGCCTGCCCGCGCCCTCCCGCACCCCCGTCGACGTGGACGCCGTGACCCTGCTGCGCCGCGAGATCCTCGCCTCCCCGCGCCCGGTCACCCTGATCCCCACCGCCCCGGCGACCAACATCGCGCTGCTGCTGCGCACCCACCCCGAGGTCACGCGCAACATCGAGCGGATCGTCTTCATGGGCGGCGCGGTGGCCACCGGCAACGCGACGCCGGTCGCCGAGTTCAACGTCTGGCACGACCCGGAGGCCGCCGCGATCCTGCTCGGCGCCGGGGTGCCGGTCACGATGTACGGGCTGGACGTGTTCCAGCGGGTGATCGTGCCGGGCGCGGACGTACGCCGGCTGCGCGCGAGCCGCGAGCCCGGCACCCGGCTCGCCGGTGAGCTGCTCGCCCACCGCGGCCCGGCCACCGACGAGACCGACCCCGGCGGCGGCCTCGGCGACGCGGGCGCGGTCTGCGCGGTGATCGACCCCGCGGGCCTGACCACGCACCGGCTGCCCGTCGAGGTGTGCCTCGCCCCCGGGCCGGCCCGCGGCCAGACCCTCGTCGACCGCCGGGCCCGCGTCGGCGAGGCCGAACTCCACGGGGACACGCGCGAACAGCCGCTGGTGGACGTCGGCGTGGACGTGGACGCGGCGCGGTACGTGGAGCTGTACCTGAGCACGGTCGAGCGCACGGGTTCGTAGCCTCGGCGCGTCGCGGGCGCGCGGGTTCGCTTTTCGGGTGATGTGGACAGATCTATTCGTGTCGCCCGCACGCACCGCGAAGGAGACCGCGTGTCCGTACGCAGCACCACCAGCACGCCCGACCTGTCGTCCAAGGACCCCAACTGGTGGCGGCAGGCCGTCATCTACCAGGTCTACCCCCGCAGCTTCGCCGACGCCGACGGCGACGGGCTCGGTGACCTGCGCGGCATCACCCAGCGCCTGACCCACCTGGCCGCCCTGGGCGTGGACGCCCTGTGGCTCAGTCCGTTCTACCCCTCCGAACTCGCCGACGGCGGCTACGACGTCGAGGACTACCGCGACGTCGACCCGCGCCTCGGCACCCTGGACGACTTCGACGCCATGGCCGCCGAGGCCCACCGCCTGGGCCTGAAGGTGATCGTCGACCTGGTCCCCAACCACACCTCGCACCGCCACGCGTGGTTCCGCGAAGCCCTGGCGGCCGGCCCCGGCTCGGCCGCCCGCGACCGCTACGTCTTCCGCGACGGGCGCGGTGAGCAGGGCGAACTGCCGCCCACCGACTGGCAGTCCGTGTTCGGCGGCAGCGCCTGGAAGCGGGTGCCGGACGGACAGTGGTACCTGCACCTCTTCGCGCCCCAGCAGCCCGACCTGAACTGGGAGAACGAGCAGGTCCGCGCCGACTTCCGCACCACGCTGAAGTTCTGGTGCGACCGGGGCGTCGACGGCTTCCGCATCGACGTGGCGCACGCGCTGGCCAAGGACCTCACCGAGCCGCTGCGCGACCTCGGCGCCCCCGAGCTGAGCAGCGAGGCCGCCCTCACGCAGTTCGCCCCCGGCACCCACCCCTTCTACGACCGGGACGACGTCCACGAGGTCTACCGCGACTGGCGGAAGATCTTCGACACCTACACCCCGCCCCGGATGGCGGTCGCCGAGGCCTGGGTGCCGGGAGCCCGGCGCGCCCTGTACGCCCGGCCGGACGAACTGGGCCAGGCGTTCAACTTCGAGTACCTCCAGGGCGGCTGGGACGCCGCGGAGCTGCGCGAGATCATCACCGGCTCGCTGGCCGACGCCCGCGCCGCAGGGGCCTCGGCGACCTGGGTGCTCTCCAACCACGATGTGGTCCGCCACGCCTCCCGCCTGATTCTGCCGCCGGGCACCGACACCGACGCCTGGCTGCTGTCCGGGGGCAAGGCACCGGCCCTCGACGAGGCGGCCGGGCTGCGCCGGGCCCGCGCGGCGACGCTGCTGATGCTGGCGCTGCCCGGCTCGGCGTACGTGTACCAGGGCGAGGAACTGGGGCTGCCCGAGGTGGCCGACCTGCCCACCGAGGTGCTCCAGGACCCGATCTGGGAGCAGACCGGGCACGTCCGCAAGGGCCGCGACGGGTGCCGGGTGCCGCTGCCGTGGACGACGGACGGCCCGTCGTACGGCTTCGGCGCGGGTGCGGCGTGGCTGCCGCAGCCGCCCGGTTTCGGGGCGTACGCCGTCGAGGCGCAGGACGGGGTGGCGGGCTCGACCCTGGAGCTGTACCGCACGGCCCTGCGCCTGCGCCGCAAGCTGCTCGACGGGGAGTCGCTGACCTGGGCGGACGACGTCCCGGACGGGGTCCTCCAGTTCGACCGCTCGCCCGTCTGGCGCTGCGTCACCAACCTCTCCGGCCGGGCGGTGGACCGGCCGGCCGGAGAGGTGCTGCTGAGCAGCGCGCCGCTGGAGGACGGCCGTCTGGGCCCCGACACGACGGTGTGGCTGGCGCTGTAGGACCACGGAGCCCTGCCCGGCACCCCGCCCCCTCACCCGGACGGCCCCGCACGCTGGTGGCGGGGCGGGGGCGGTGGTGCCGTGGAGGGTGCGACCGGACCTGAGCGGTGCCGGTCGCCCCGGCCCCCAGGAGGCACCCCGATGCAGTACGCCGCGCCCGCCGTCCGCCCCCTGCACGCCGCCGCGCTCTCGGCGCTGCTGGTGTGGACGGTGGCCGCCTGCTCGGCCGGCGGACGGGAGGCGGACCGCCCGGCCGGCACCGCGCCGGCGACCGCTCAGTCCCCGGCCGCGCTCCCGTCGGCCGCCGTGCCGCCCGTGCTCACCCGGGGGCAGGCGCGGGCGGCCCTGATCACGGAGGCCGACCTGGCGGGGACGTGGGAGCCGACGCGGGGCGCCGCGACCTGGCGGGACCAGGTGCTCAAGGCGACCGCCGAGCGGCCCGACTGCGGGCGGCTGCTGGACGTCCTCTACACCGAGGACCTCTTCGGCGCCGCCACCGCCCCGCGGGCCGCCACCGCCCTGGACGAGGTGACGGGCGGGGCCCAGCTCCACTACCGGATCACCTCCCACCGCGCCGCCGACATCGACACCGCGCTGACCTGGCTCGGCACGCTGCCGGACACCTGCGGGAGCTTCACGGCCCGCGGCGGGCGCGGCGCCGCCCGGCAGGTCCGGGTCACCGACGTCGCCCTGCCCGAGGCGGGGGACGCCCGGCAGGGCCTGCGGGTGACGGTGCGCGCCGAGGACACCGTCCTCACGGTGGCCCTGGTCGCCGTACGCCTCGGCGACGACGCGATCTCCTTCACCAACGGCACCCTCGCCGAACCGGCCGACGACGCGACCCGGACGGCCGTGGAGACGGGGGCGGCACGCCTGGCGGAGGTACGGCGGCAGGGGCGGGTGCAGGTGTAGGGCCGGTGCCAGGCTCGGCCGGCCCCCTAGTCGTCGCGGTCGAAGCGTTGGCGGAGGGCGAGTACGTCGCGGGCCACGGCGTAGGCGCTGCGGCCGCGGGCGAAGGCGTCGGCGCGCAGGCGGGCCAGGGCCTCGTCGGCGCCGACGCCCAGTTGGGCCATGATCATGCCGACGGCCCGGTACACCTCGTCGTGGTCGCCGGCCAGCTCGTCCAGCCAGGCGTCCTCCCCGCGCGGCAGCGCCATCAGCGCCACCGTCATCACGCCGGCCACGAGCCGTGCCGTGCTCAGCTGGGGGCCGGTCAGCGGGCCGGGGGTGTCCCGGTAGAGGTCGAGGGTGCCCAGGCACACCGCGTCGCTGCCCAGCGGCAGCGCGTACACCGCCCGTACGCCGACCGCCGTCGCCTGCTGCGCGTAGACGGGCCACCGCCCGGCGTCCGCGCCGGACGTCAGATCGCGGGCGAGCACCGGGGCGCCCGCCTCGGCAGCGCTCACACAGGGGCCGTCACCCAGAGTGGCCTGGATCTCCGCCAGGTACGAGGCCCGGTCCCCGCTGGCGCACAGCCGTACCGGAACGCCCTCGCCGCGCAGCGACGCGCTCGCGCCGGTCACCGGCAGCAGCCGCACCGCCATCCGGCACAGGCGGCCCGGCACCTCGCCGGGCGGGGCGCCGCGCACCTGGGCGGCGATCTCCTCGGCGGCGCGTGTCCCGTACGGGGGCCACGCGGGATCCTCACTGGGCCGCACGCGCACCGCCTCCTTCTCCGACGCGGCCGCAGGCTCGACTACCCGTGCCCGAACGGCGGAAACACGGTGGCGGGACCGCCTACAGCGGCGGCTGCGCGGGGGCCGGCCCCAGGGTCGTCGTGCCCGGGGCCGTACGGTGCCCGAGGCCGGTGCGGTAGGCGTCCAGCGCCGCCTCCACCCGGCCGGTGCGGCGCAGCAGGTCGCCGAGGAGCCGGCACAGGTCGGCCAGGTCGCCGACGGCGCCCGCCCGCTCCAGCAGGCTGAGCGCGCGGACGTAGTGCTCCTCGGCCGCCTCGGTGTCCCGGGCGTCCTCGGCGATGATGCCGAGCAGCCGGTGCGCGCCCGCCGAGTGCACGGCACCGCGCTCGGAGGACAGGTCGTCCAGTACTCCGTGCAGCAGTTCGGCCGCCTCGGCGGACTTGCCGCGCCGGTGCAGTACGTCGGCCAGCTCGACGGCGACCTGGCTGCTGTAGAGGGTGGCGCGGCTGGCGGAGAGCATCCCGAGGGCCTCCCGCATCTCCGCCTCGGCTCGCGGCAGCTCGCCGTTCTGGGCGCAGACGTAGCCGCGCATCCAGTGGCAGTTGGCCAGTTCCGTCCGCAGTTGCAGCGTGCGGTACAGCTCGGCCGCCTTCGCCAGCGACGCGTCGGCCTCGGCGAGGCGGCCCTCGGCGAGCAGGGTGCGGGCGACGGAGCGGTGCATGCGGGCGACCAGGGCCGGGTCCCCGGCGCTGGGGGCCAGGGAGAGGGCGAGTTCGGCGGCCTGGGCGGCGCGGGCGTGGGCTCCCATGTCCATGTAGGGGCCGATGGCGCTGGCGTAGAGCAGCAGCAGCGCGTCGGGGTCGTGCAGGCCGCCCCGGTTCAGCTCGTCGAGGGTGGTTTCGAGGAGGTAGACGGCGTAGCGGAGCTCACCGGCGAGGTAGTGGGCGAGGGCGCGTCCGCGCAGGGCGGGGACGCGGGCCGGCAGGGGGGCGCCGGCGTCGGTGAGGCACTGTTCGGCCTGTTCGAAGTACTGGCGTCCGCCGGTGAGTTCACCGGTCTCCACGGCGCACTCGCCGAGCCCGAGGAGCGCGGCGGCCCGTTCCTCGGGCAGCTCGTGGGCCTCGGCCTCGGCCAGCAGCGCGGCGTACTGCCCGGCCGCCTCCTCGGCGCCCCCGGTGGCCAGCGTGCGCTGCGCCTCGGTGAGCCGCAGCCGCAGGTCGGTGGCGAGCCGTGCCGGGCGCCCGGTGGCCAGCTCCTCGTAACCGACGCCGAGCCGTTCGGCGAGGTGGCGCAGCGCTTCCTCGGAGGGGCGGACCCGGCCGGCCTCCAGGGTGGATATGTACGCGGGGGTGTACGCCGGTTCCGCGAGCTGGCGCTGGGTCATCCCGCGCTCCGCCCGCAGCCGTTGCACCCTGCGCCCGATGGTCCCCCGGTCGTCGCGGTCGCCCACTGCCAACTCCCCCTGTGGCCCTTGCCGTTCTGCCCCGGCGGCTCTAGGTTAAACCGCGGATTAAGCGCGCTTAACAGCACTTGACACGATCCGCAGAGGACACCGTGCTCGTACGCACACGCACCACCGAAAGGTACGCCAGGGCCGTCGCCGCCGCCGTGACCGCCGTGGCCTGCCTGCTGCTGGCCGCGAACGCCGGGCCGGCGGACACGGCGCACGCCCCCGTCCCCGCCACCGAGCAGGACACCGCCCCGGTCACCGACTCCGTCACCGACTCGGTGGTCACCGTGGGCCGCTGATCCCCGGCCGCCGTGGGCCGCCGGCCGGTTCAGTCCGGCAGGGCGCGCCGCAGCGCCTCGTCCAGGCGCCGCGCCAGTTCCGCGTCGCCCGGCGGGTCGTCGGCGAACAGGGCTCCCAGCTCGGTGGTGAAGGTCTGGGTGAACGCGCCGTACAGCGGCGTGCGCGGACGGTGGACCGCGTCCCTCAGGGCGGGCAGCAGGACGTCGCGGGCGTACTCCGGCCGCCCGGCGGCGTCGCGCGGCACGGTGTCGGCGCCCTCGCCGGTCGGGGCCGCCGAGGGCGTCGCGGCGGCCACCGCGCACGTCACCGCGTCGTCCGTGTACGCGGAGGTGCGCGTCGCCGCGAAACCGGCGTCGAGCAGACACCGCTCGCTCTCCCTGCCGGTCAGGTACCTGATCAGCTCGGCCGCCTTCGTCCCCCGCGGCGACCCGGCGGCCACGGCCAGGTTCTGGCCGCCGAGCACGGCCCGGCCCGGCAGCGCGGCCACACCGAGCCGGTCGTCGCCGGGGAACGACTGGTGCAGGGCGGGGTACACGTACGGCCAGTGGCGCAGGAAGGTGGTGCGGCCGGCCGCGAAGTCACCGAGGGAGGCCGCCTCGTCGGACATGAACGCGTCCGGCAGGACGGCCCCTTCCTCGGTGCGGCGGCGCAGTTCCGTGATGCCCTCCGTCAGCTCCTCGACGGTGGCGACGTAGTGGCCGTCCTCGTCGGTGAGCGCGAAGTCGTCCCCCGCGGCGGACGCGAACGCCTCCACGGCGTTGACCGTGCGTCCCTCGTAGCCGGCGAGCTGGGTCGTCCACCCCTCCTCGTAGCCCTCGGGCCGGTGGTCGTCGAGGGTGGAGATCAGCCGCCTCAGCTGCGGCCAGTCCAGGCCGCCCGTCAGGTCGGGGCGCTCGACACCCGCCTGCCGCAGGTGGTCGCGCCGGTAGTAGAGCAGGCCGACGTCGCTGTTGAACGGCGCGGCGTACACCTCGCCCTCCCAGCGGGCCGTGCTCGCGACGGCCGGGATGACGTCCTCGTCGAGCAGCGACTCGGGCAGCGGCCTGATCAGGCCCGCGGCGGCGAACTCCGGGACCCAGGTGACGTCGAGGTTGACCACGTCGTAGGCGGCGCTGCCGGACTGGAGCGCCCCGAGCAGCTGGCTGCGCTGTTCGTCGGCGTTTCCGGGCAGTTCGACCAGCCGGGCGCGGTAGCCGGTGCCCGCCTTCTCCTGCTCGGTGTTCCAGGCGTCGATGAGCCGCTGGCGAATGCCGTTCTTGCCGGTGACGTCCCGGCCGCTGGCGACCACGATGTCACCGGGGACGCCGGTGGAGGAGGTGGCGGCGGGACCCTCACCGTGACCGTCGCCGCCGCCGCTGCACGCGACCGGCAGGACCGGGAGCAGCGCGGCCGGCAGCACGGCGAGCCACCGGCGCCGTGGCCGCCGTGTCCGCCGGAGTCGCTCCGCTCGCTGCCGCCGGACCATCAGGCCTCCCCCGTACCGATGCGTGCAACCTCGTCGTGCAGGGCGGCGCCGAGGTCGTCGTCGGCGTCGACGCAGCGGCCGCCGCTCGCCTCGGAGACCCGGGCGTCCGGCTTCCCCTCGTCACAGGCACCGCCCTTGAGGGAGACCATCGCGACGGGCACGTCCACCGCGCGGGCGAGGGCCAGCAGGTCGCCGAAGCGGTCGCCGCCCAGCGCGCCCACGTCCTCGTCGTCGGTGACGAAGACGATCAGCCCCGGCCGCTCGTCCCCGGCGCCCCGCTGCTCCATGGCGTCGAGCGCGGACCGCAGCGCGCCGAGCGGGTCGGCCTCGGCGTCCCGGACGCGGACCTTGCGGTCGATGGCGCGTTCCGCCTCCGCGCGGGTGTGCGGGCCGAAGGGCAGGACGGTGTCGTACGTGTCGCCGTCGCTGTCCGCCACCTCCCACACGGCGTACTCGTCCCGGTCGCCGAGGCCGCCCAGGGACTGCTTCAGCAGGCCGGGGCCACCGCTGGGTCCCTCCCACTGGCCGGCCATCGACCCCGAGGCGTCCAGCAGGAACAGCACCCGGCCGGGCCCGTTGGCGTTCTTGTAGCCCTCCAGGGACGCCTCCATCGCGTCCCGTCCGGCGGACTCGGTCAGCGGGGACGGCGCGCGCAGCACCCCGTCCCCGACCACGTCCGTGTCGAGCAGGGCGCGGTCGCCGCCGGCCGCCCGGAAGCCGTCCCGGGCGAACGCCGCCCGGCCGCCTTCGCCGCCGAGCCACCGCCGGAAACCGTCCGCCGCGCGGTCCCGGTCCGCCCCGTCGCGCTCGGCGCCCTGCCAGCGGACCCGGACGAACAGGGGCTCCAGCCCCGGTACGTCGCCGGGGTACTGCGCCATCCGCGGGGTGCGGCGGGCGCTGTCGCAGTCCACGCCGCTCTTCAGCAGGAACTCGGGGACGAGGGCCGCGGTGCGGTTGTCGACCGCGTCGTCGTCGGGCAGCGCGCACAGCAGCTCGGCGGCGGTCGGCGCGGGCGGGCCGGACTGGGCGACCCGGTCCTCGGCGCGGCGCGGATCCGGGGCGGACGCTTCGCCGGTGCCGCGGTACAGGCCGATCGTCGCGAGCAGTCCCGTGGCGGTGTGCTCGGGGTCGGGGCGGCGCACCGCGGCGGCCGGGTGCCGGGCGCGCAGGGCGTCGATCATGCGGGTGAGCGGGGGGCCGGCGCGCTCGTCGCGGGCGTCGGCGGCGAGCTCCTGGGGGACGGCGAGCACGACCGGCGAGTACGCGAAGGGATCCTCGTCGGCGTCCAGTTCGGCCACGGCGTCGGTGTCCTGGCCCGCGGTGACCCGGGCGGCGTCGGCGGGGGAGCCGGGTATCCACACGTCGGGCTGCGGGCCGACGTCGCGCTGCGGGTTGGTGTCGTCGTCGGGGGGCTCCTGCCAGGCCCGGGTCTGCTTGCGCAGGGCGGTGACCGCGTCGGCGGCGCCCGCGCTGTAGACGGTGATGCCGCTGAGCCGGCAGTCCTCGCCGGTGGTGTTCTCCGCGGACGTCAGGTAGGCGTCGGCGGCGGCCCGTACGGTCGGTTCCAGGTCGGGGTCGGTCAGGACGCGCAGCTCCAGGGGCGGGGCACAGGAGGACGGGCCGTCGCCGCGGCCCGTGAGCTGGTGGACGCCGAAGCCGCCGGCGGCCAGGACGAGCAGCGCCGCGGCCCCGGCGACCAGGCGCCGGGCCCGTCGGCCCGGGCCCGGACCGGGCGCCGAGGAGTCACCGGGACGAAGGACACCGCGCACCGGCACCCGTCCGGCCCCGCCGACGGCACCGAGCAGCGCGGCCAGGCGCGCCAGGAGCCGGCGGGCGCTCCCCGGGCCGGGCGCGGGGCCGGGATCGCGGCCGGGAACAGGGCGGCGGCTGCCGGGAACGGGGCTTCGGCCGGGATCGGGATCGCGGCCGGAATCGGGGCGGAGGCCGGGGCCGTGCGCGTGATCGGTCCCGGGGACAAAACCAGGTCCGGGGACAAAACCAGGTCCGGGGACAGGCCCAGGTGCGGAACCGGAACCATGAACCGGACCGGTCGCGGAATCCGCCCCGGGGACAGCCCCCTCGCCGGCCACAGGGCCGGGCACAGGACCAGGCGCATGGCCGGGACCAGGACCAGCCCCATGGCCGGGCACCGGACCGGGGCCGGGGCCGGGGCCGGGCGCGGCACTCGGACCGGGGCCGGGACCGGGACCGGAACCGGGCAGGCCCTCAGCCCCAGGCCCGGCCCGGAGGCCAGACGCAGAACCAGCCCCAGGGCCAGGGCCGGACTCACGGCCGGCCCCGGGACCGCCCCCCGCCCCAAGGCCGGGCCCAGGCCCAGGCACCTGCCCGGCCCCGCCGCCGGGCGAACCGCCGAACGCCCCCGCCCGGGCGGCGAGGAGCACGTCCGCCCCCGGCTCGACGCGGCTCTCCGGCTCCCATGCGTCACCCCGCACCGTCCGGTGACCGGCGGCGGCCATCCGCGCCCGCAGGCCGTCCGCGAGGTCGCGGAACGAGACGTCGCCGCCCTCCTTCAGCAGCGCCGCGAGCTCGGCGGTGAACGGCGTCGGTGTGTCGGGGTCGCCCGCGTCGATGCGGTGGTTGGCCTGCACGCTCATCAGCAGCAGCACGCGCCGCTTGTCCCGGGGGTCGGGACGGATCCAGGCGGCGTTGCCCGCGAAGCAGCAGTCGAGGACGATCACGATCCGGCGGGCGGGACTGGAGGCCAGCACCGCCTGCACCGTGCTGAACATCTGCGCGCCCGGGAAGACCGCGTGCCCGCCGGCGACCACGCGGGCGTTGCGCAGTTGCAGGAACAGTTCGTCGCCCGCGTTGGGGATCGCCCCGTGGCCGGCGAAGTACAGCAGCAGGACGCCCTGCGCCTCCTTGGCGGCCGTCCACAGCTCCCGGTCGAAGGTGACCTGGTCGGGAGAGCGGCACACCGTGATCTCCCGCTCGCCGAACACGTTGCCGTGCCGCAGTGCCTCCGCCAGCCGGTTCAGGTTGTGCTTGACCGCGGGGAGGTCGCCGGGCACACCGTCCGGCGGCGCTGTGTTGTCGTACTCGGACACCCCGACCAGCAGGGCCCGGTTCGCCTTTCCACGCGGGTCGTAACCGGTGTTCGCCTTCCCCCGCGAGTCGTGACCGGTCACCGGCCGCCTACCTGTCGTCGGGACGCACCGGCTCGACGCTGGCCTCGGGAGGCTCGCCGTCCTCCACCGCGCGGCGGTTGGCCCGCCAGGCCTCCACGGAACGGGTGACCTGGTCCACCACCGTCTGGAACATCGCGCCCGCCGCGCCCCCGATCACCGCCACCACGATGTCCATGCCGATGCCCATCGGGGCTCCGGCCTCGTCCGTCCGGCTCCGTTCGTCGATCCGCAGCTGGTCGGTCCGGGCCAGATCGGCAAGCGGTTTCTCCCGTTCGAGCCATTTGTGCAGCGCGCCGATGTCACTCTCGCTCGCGGTCCCGTCCAGCCGGATGCGGATACCGCGCGTCACCACTCCATCCCCCTCAGCCATAACTCGACATCATGGCACCGCTGTTGCGCGTAGGGGAGGGTCTGTACGCCGCTCTCGTGACGCGCACGCGGGCGCACGGGCCGAACGGGAGGGCGCCCGGGACCGCCGAGCGCCGGCCACCGGTCCCGCCCCGCGACGACGGCCCGCACCAGCCCGGTCGGCCCCGCCCGCACCGACCGCCGCGGTCACCGACGCCGCCCACGTCCCGGCCCGTGGCACCCGTGGCGCCGCCTGCGGCCGCCCGCCGCGCTCAGCTCTGGGTCTGCAACCGGTTCAGCTCCCGCTGCACATGATCCAGTGCCCCCTCGCGCCGGCCCGGCACCCGGCCCCGCAGCGCGGCCAGTGCCGTGCCCAGTTCCCGGGCGGCCTCGGCGTCGCGGACCCGGCCCCACTGGTGGTGGGCCCGGTCGACCGCCGCCTCCACGGCGGGCGCCCCCGGCGGCTGGCCGGCGGCCAGGCGGGTCTGGGCCACCGTCAGCCAGGCCCGGCAGCTGCGCGCCGGGTCGCCCGCGAACATCGCCAGGTCGGCCCGGACCTCCGCCCAGTGCAGCGCGTCCTCCGAGGCGGGGCCGCGCGCTTGGGCGGCGGCCAGTTCGTGGCGGGCGGCGAGCGCGTCGGCGTCCGCGTGCCGCCCGGACTCCACGGCGGCGGCGATGAGGGCGTGCGGGTCGCCCGCGGCGGGCCCCGGCGCCCTCAGCACCAGGTCCGCCCCGGCCGGCGCGCCGCTCGCCGCGGCGTCGGCCGCGACGCGGGCCAGCGCCTGCTCGTGCAGCTGGTCGACCGGCGGCCGGTGCCCGCTGCGCAGGATCGTCGCCACCGCGCGCATGTACGCCGGGGCGGCCACCGTCCGACGCGAGGGCGGCGGCGCGATGCGCCCGTGCACGGCGTTGTTGCGACCGCAGTCCAGCGGGTTGGTCCGCAGCCACTGCCAGGTCTCGTGGTCGGCGTGCAGGTCGAGCAGCAGCGTCGTCGCGCCGCTCGGCCGCAGCCGCAGCTCCTCCTTGATCCAGTGCCAGGGCAGCGCGGTGTAGCGGACGGTCGCCGGGGTGGTGCGGGCCAGCGCGAGGTGCGGCAGGCGCTGGCGCCGGTCGAGCTGGAGCTGCCCGGCGACGTAGACGGTCAGCGGTCCGGGGGCCGCCGCGGCGGCGCGCAGCCGGGTCAGGACGGCCTGCGGCTCCAGCGGGTCGGCGAGCTCTACGACGTTCGCGGTGTCGGTGCCGGAGAGCACGGCGGGCTCCACGGCCGCAAGTACCGGAAGCACGGAGGCGGCGTCCACCAGGCACCCCTTGCCCACGGGCGACGCCGCGAGCAGCAGCACGGTTCCGGGCATGTCCCCTCCCCCTGTCGATCACGTACGGCAGCACGGTAACCGCTGCGGCTGCGAAGCGCGGCACTCAGTCGAGGGCCGGCCCGCCCCGCCGCCGTACCGCGAAGACCGTGGTGTCGTCCGACAGCCGCCCCCGGCAGTGCCGCAGCGTGCCGTCCCGCACGAGCGCCACCAGCCGGGACGGCGCGGCGTTCGAGGGGTCGGCGGCGACGGCGCGGGAGACCTGGTCGGCGTGCGGGTAGAAGCAGCCCTCGGCGTCGCGTGCCTCGGTCACCCCGTCGGTGACCACCAGCAGCGTCTCGTCCACGGCGAGGTCCGGCCGGGAGACCGGCGGCGCCACCGGGCCGGGCAGGAGGTCGCTCATGCCCAGCGGCAGCCCGCCGGCGGCCGGCAGGTACCGCACGCCGCCCGGCCCGGCCGCCAGCGGCGACTCGTGGCCGAAGACCACGGCTTCCACGGCGTCCGGCAGGTCCGGGCGGAACCCCACCAGCACGGCGGTGGCGAAGCGGTCGCCGTCGGAGCGGCCGAGGGCCGCGGTGTGCTCGCGGTGGCGCCGCATGCGGATCTCCAGGCGTTCGGCGACCGTGGCGAGGTCCGGTTCGTGGTAGGCGGCCTCACGGAACGTGCCGAGCAGCGCGGCGGCCGTCTCCACCGCCCCCAGCCCCTTGCCCTGCACGTCGCCGACGAGGACCCGGGTGCCGTGCGGGCCGGGCTGGACGTCGTAGAAGTCGCCGCCGACCCGGGCCTCGGTGTCCGCGGAGAGGTAGACGGCGGCGTGGTCGAGGCCGCCGAAACCGGCCGGAATGGGGCGCAGCACGGTGCGGCGGGTGGTCTCCGCGATGTCCCGCATGTGCAGCATGCGCTGCTCGCCGCCGACCCGGAGCGCGGCGGCCAGCACGGCGATGGACCCGCCGAGGCTGACCAGGATCAGGCCGGGCAGCCCGGTCTCGTCGCGGTGCTGCCAGGTGGTGTCGGCGAGGACGTAGACCGCGACGGCGGCCACGGCGAACAAGGCCGTGGCCCGCACCCCGCAGATCGCCGCGGCGACACCGGGGACGAGGACGGTCCAGGAGATGATGTGGAACGCGCCGGTGGCGTTGTCGATCAGCGTGATGGCGGCGAGCATCAGCAGCGGCATCAGCCAGGCCACGCTGTGACCGCGCACGCTGAGCAGCTCGTGCCGCGACACGGCGTCGCCCCGGCCGGCGGCCTGGACGAGCCGGCCGAGCGGCCGCCACCGGCCGCGCACCGGCTTGCGGACGCGACCCCTCACGGGCCCCAGCGAAGCACGCCCCCCTGCGGCCCGCATCCTGACTTGCCGGCCGGCGCGGACAGGTGTGCCCTGGTAGGCGGGGGCGAGCGAGAGGAGTGCTCTCATGGCTCACGCGGTACCGACGACCGGCACCTCCACCGGAAGGGGCGCACGCGGCCGTGCGCCCAACGCCCTGCCCGACGTCTTCAGCGAGCGGACCCACCTGGTGGCGAAGTGGGCGCTGCCCGTCCTGGCCGGGCTGGTCTACGGCTACTGGGCCGCGTCCATCAGCCGCCGCGGCGGCCCCATCACGGGCTGGAATCTGCTGTTCGGCTTCATGACCGCGCTCGCGTTCGTCGTCCTGTACGCCGTGGTCCGCGCCCTCGCCGAGCGGCTGCCCCGCGAGGGTCACGCGGTGCTGTGGGGCGCGTTCGCGGGCAGCGCGGTGGGGTTCCTGTACTCCAGGAGCGGCGTGGCCATGTTCACCTGCGTCCTGGTGTCCCTGCTGGTGGCGGCCGCGGTCACCGGCGCGTTGTTCTACCGCTACTACACCTGCGAGGACGCGGAGGGCCATCGCATCGCGTGACGGGGCCGGACCGCCCGAGCGTATGCGGAACCGATCGAAGCCCCGCCGGAGGCCTACCGCAGGCCCGGCCGGGCGCGCAGGGCCCCGATCGGGGTTCTGCCGGGGCCATATGCAGTCACGCCGGTCGCCCCCGCCGCCCGCGGGGCCTTGCCTGGAAGGGTGTCCCCACGTCCTCGCAACCTCCTGTCGGCCGCCCTGATCGCCCTCGCCTGCCTGCTCGCACCGTGCGGCACACTGGCCGGCTGGGCGGTGTACGGGCTGGCCGACACCGGGCGGTACGTCGCCGTCATGGCGCCGCTCGCCGGTGACCCGGACGTGCGGGACGCGGTCGCCGACGCCGTGGGGGACGGCGTCGCGGGTCAGGTCGCGGCGGCCGGACCGCTGCACGGCACCGTGCGGGACTTCGTGCAGGACGCGGCACGGTCGTTCACGGTGACCGACGCCTTCCGCGAGGGCTGGAACGAGGCCAACCGGACCGTGCACGCGGCCGTCCTGCGCGCCCTGCGGGACGACCGGACGGCGGGACGGCCGGTCACCGTCGACCTGGCCCCCGTCACCGCCCGCGTCAAGGACCGGCTCACCGAGGACAACGTGCCCTTCGCGCGGCGCATCCCGGTCCGGCACACCGAGGTCACCGTGCTCCCGGCCCACGAGGCGGACCGGCTCAGGAAGGGCTACCACGTGCTCGACGTCGCAGCCTTCTGGCTGCCGCTGGCGGCCGTCGTCTTCGCGCTCACCGGCATCGCCGTCGCCGCCTGCCGCCGCCGCGCGGTGACGGCCGCCGGGATCGGCACCGCGCTCGGCGGTGCGCTGCTCGCCCTCGCCGTCGTGATCGGCCGCCGGGTCACCCTCGCCGGACTGCCCGGCGCGGTGGACGGCCCGGCCGCGGGCGTGATCTACGACGCCCTCACCGAGACCCTGCGCACCGCCGCCTGGCTGCTGGTCGGCCTCGGCCTGACGGTCGCCCTCGCCTCCTGGCTCACCGGCCGGTACGGACACCTGCTGCGCCGCCACCGCGCGCCCGCGGGCACCCCCGTCGATCCCGCACCGACCCGGCCGCCCCGCGCCCGGCTCTGAGACCGCGGAGTGCGCAACTTCCCGCCCGCGGTTCCCGTCTTTGGGGGAGGATTCGGGCATCGCACGAAGCGCACGGGCAGGCACCGCACCCGCGAGTGAAGGGCCGGGACTTGGACACCGACACGGCGACCGGCGAGTGGACGGACGCACGCGAGGGGCCGGCGGCCCGCCGCACCGGGGGGCGGCGGTTCGGGGCCTGGTGCGCGGGGCTGCTGTTCGCCGCCGTGAGCGTGATCGTCGGCTGTCGCGTCGCCGACACCGACGGCGTCACCCCCGTACCTCAGCTGCTCGCCTTCCTGCCCTGGCTGCTCGTGCCGGCCGGCGCCGGACTGCTGCTGACGCTGCTCGCCCGGTGGTGGACCGGCGCGGTGTGGGGAGTGGCGCTGCTCGGGCTGCTGGCGTGGTTCATCGAGCCGTACGGCAAGAGTGCCGAGCCCGCCGGGCCACCGGTCGCCGAGGTGCGGGTGCTGACCTCCAACGTCGAGTTCGGCCAGGGCACCGACGCGCTGATCTCCGCCGTACGGCGCGAGAAGCCCGACCTCGTGTTCGTCCAGGAGTGCGAGTACACGTGCGACGCGGCGCTACGGCGCGAACTCGCCGCCGACTACCCCCACCGGCAGGCCGTGCAGGGCGGCGGCTCCGAGGGCTCGGTCATCCTGAGCGCCTTCCCGCTCGAGCCCACGCCCGGCGTCCCCGCCACCATGGGCATGCCCGGCGCCGTCGCCGACGTGCGCGGCCACCCGGTACGGCTCCAGCTCGCCCACCCGATGCCGCCGCTGCCGGACCAGGTCGGGCTGTGGCGCGAGGAGCTGGACGCGCTGCGCGACGCCGTCGCCGGGGACGGCGGCACCCCCACCGTCCTCGCCGGGGACTTCAACGCCTCCCAGGACCACGCCGCCTTCCGCCGCATCCTCGACACGGGGCTGAGCGACGCGGCCCGGCTGGCCGGGGCCGACCGTACGGTCACCTGGCCGGCCCGGACCGCGCCGGCGTTCGGCGTGCAGATCGACCACGTCCTGGTCTCGGAGGAGTTCGCCGCGCACCGCGCCCGGTTCCTGGACCTGGCCGACACCGACCACCGGGCGCTGGTCGTCGACCTGACGCTGCACGGGGCCGGCTGACCCGTACCGGCCCCGTGCGCCCGGTCGGACTCAGACGCCGATGTCGCGGCCGTCCTCGCGCCACACGGCCACGACCGCCGGGCGCACGTAGGTGCCGGGCCCGTCGGGCCAGGTGCTGGCCGGCTCCGCCACGGAGGCTCCGTCGACCTCGCCCGGGTGCTGTACGGCGACCAGCACGCGCCGGTCCTGGATCAGCGGGCCGCAGGTCTCGGCGCCGGTCGGCACGGTCAGGAACTGCTTCAGCTCACCGCGCCGGTCGCCCCTGGTGGCCACGCCGAAGAGGCCGTCGTGGCTGCCGAGCGCGTTGCCGTCGGTGGACAGCCACAGGTTGCCGTGGTCGTCGAAGGCGACGTTGTCGGGGCAGGAGATCGGGCTGACCCGGTCCTTGGGGAAGCCCGCGAAGTAGGTCGCCGGGTCCTCCGGGTCGCCGGCGACGAGGAACAGCGACCAGGCGAAGCGGGTGGCGTCGGCCCGGTTCCAGCGCTCGGTCAGCTCCAGCACGTGGCCGTGCTTGTTGCCGTTGCGCGGGTTGGCCTCGTCGGGGCCGGCGTGACCGGTCTTGCCCCGGTTGGTGTTGTTGGTCAGGGCGACGTAGACCTTGCCGGTCTTCGGCGACGGCTCGATGTCCTCGGGCCGGTCCATCTTCGTGGCCCCGACCTTGTCACCGGCGAGCCGCGTGAAGACGCACACCTCTTCGGCGGTCATCCCCTCGACGTGCGAGACGGCACCGTCCTCGGTGGCGGTGACCAGCGGGATCCACGTGCCGCTGCCGTCGAACTCACCGTCGCGCGGCAGCGTCCCCGTGCCGTCGATCTCCATCTGCGGCGAGTCACCGGAGAGCTTGGCGACGTACAGCGTGCCCTCGTCGAGCAGCGAGAGGTTGTGCTCGCGCGCCCACCGGGAGCTCCCCTGCCGCATCCGCTTGCTGCCGACGAACTTGTAGAAGTAGTCGAACCGCTCGTCGTCGCCCGTGTAGACGACCGGACGCCCGTCCCAGGTCAGCCGCACGGTCGCCGCCTCGTGCTTGAAGCGGCCGAGCAGCGTGTGCTTGCGCGGGGTGGAGTCGGGGTCGTACGGGTCCAGCTCGACGACGTACCCGAAGCGGTGCGGCTCGTTGGGCTCCTGGGCGACGTCGAACCGCTTGTCGAACCGCTCCCACTTGCGCTCGGTGGCCCCGGTCCCGATCCCGTACCGCTTGTCCGTCGCACTGCCGCCGTTGGCGAAGTACTGGTTGAAGTTCTCCTCGCCGTGCAGCGTGGTGCCCCACGGGGTGGTGCCGCCGGAGCAGTTGTTGAGGGTGCCGAGGACCTTGCGGCCGGTGCGGTCGGCGGAGGTCTTCACCAGGTCGGACCCGGCGGCCGGGCCGGTCAGCCGGAACTCGGTCGTGGCGGTGACCCGCCGGTTGAGCCGGTGCCGCGTGACGGGCGTCAGCTTCCCGCTCCGGCGCTCCTCCTCCACGACCACGGCCGACAGGCCGTGCGCGGCCCAGGCGATCTCGACCTGCTCGCGGGTCGGGTTCTCGGGGTCGTAGTCGCGGAACATGAGCACCTCGTCGGTGTACTCGTGGTTGGCGACGAGGACCTGGCGGCCGTGCTCACCGCGCAGCGGCAGCAGCGCGAGGAAGTCGTTGTTGTACCCGAACTGCCCGGCCTGCGCCTTCGCGCTCTGCTTCTCCGGGTCGAAGGCGGGCGCCCCGCGCAGGATCGGCTCGCCCCAGCGGATCACGACGTCCTGCCGGTACCCCTCCGGGACGGTCACGGTGTCGTCGGTGTTGGGCGCGACGGGCGCGAACCGCAGCCCGCGCGCACCGTCCGTCCTCGACGGTTTCCCGTGCCCGTGGCCCTTTCCGGCCGCCACAGCGGCCTGCGCCGACGGCGCCCCGGCCACGCCCACGGCGCCGGCACCCGCCGCGGCGACGGTGACGACCGCGGCGGCGCGCATCATGGAACGGCGGCTGAGGGCGCCGGCGATGACGTCGCCGGCATACTCGTTGGAACTGGTGTTGGGCACCTCGTGGAAGCAGGCGTCACCACACCGGAAACGGCAGGTCATGGCGGACCGGCCGCCAGGGTGCGAACCGGACGGCGTTCCGATCAACGGCAGCAGCTTGCGCACGTGTTCTCCCTTGAGAAGCCCTTGGATGCCCTTGGTGTCAGCGCGACCGTAGGGGTACATACGTGCGGGAGACGGGCGCCGCGGTGAACGACGGGTGAACCCGTGGAAGCCGGGAAGGAATTGCCGCGGCGTCTCGATCCCTCCTTGACGCGCCCGCCCTTTCGTGGCAGACCCTGCACAAGATCACAAACCGGGGCCGCTAACCTTACGTGTCCGTCCTGGCCAGGGATCTACGGGCATCAACTCACGCGAAGGGTTGCGCACATGGGCATTCTCACTCTCCTGCGGAACGCGTTCGGCCGGTCACGCAAAGAACGGGCCGCCCAGGCGGAGGGTGCGGTGCAGGAGACGGCACCGCCGGCCACCGCGCCGGAGCCGCAGCTCCCGTCCCAGCCCACCGCGCCCGCGGAACCGGCCGCTGCACCGGAGACCGTCCAGCTCCCCGAGCCCCGCCCGGAACCGGCCGCCGCCGACGAGCACGAACTCGTCAAGGCCGCCTTCGCCAACATCGCGGTCCCGAAACCGACGGAGTCCCCGGACCCGGGTCCGACCGCGTCCCCGGCCCCGGAAGCCGGGGCAAAGCCGGCCCCGGAGCCGGAAGCGACGCCGGAAGCGCCCCGGGACACCACGCCGACGACCGCCCCGGAGACCAAGGCGCAGCCCGAAAGCGATCCGGCGCCCGAGGCAAAGCAGGAGCCCAAGGCGGAGCCGGAAGCCGAAGCGGAGCCGGCCCCGGAAGCCAAGGCGAGGCCGGAAGCCGAAGGGAAGCGGGAGCCCGAGCCGGAACCCAAGCCGGAATCGGAGGCCGAGGCCAAGCCGGAGGTCGCCACCGCCACCGAACCCGGGCCCGAACCCGCACCCGCACCGGCACCGGCCCCCGCAGCCACCCCGGCCCCCGAGCCCGCAGCCGCCGACGGCGAGCAGCCCCCGCAGGGGTCACCCGCACCCGACAACGAAAGCAGCACGGGCGGTGCGGTCGGGAACACGAGGGCCGAAGGCGCAGCCGAGGCCCCCAAACCCGCAACCCCCGCGGCGCGAATCCGCAGCCGCGCCCCCCGCCTCACCAGCGCCTACAAGGCCGCCGCCACCACCCTCAAGAAGCACCACCTCACCGGCACCCGAGCCAAGGTCCACCTCGTCCTGGACCGCTCCGCCTCCATGCGCCCGTACTACAAGGACGGCTCCGCCCAGGCCCTCGCCGAGCAGACCCTCGCCCTCGCCGCCCACCTCGACCCCGAGGCCACCGTCCACGTCACGTTCTTCTCCACGGAAGTGGACGGCACCGGCGACCTCACCCTCACCGGCCACGAGAACAAGATCGACGAGCTGCACGCGGCGCTCGGCCGCATGGGCCGTACCAGCTACCACGCCGCCGTCGAGGCCGTCCTCGCCCACCACGCCGAGGAGGAGGCCCCCGGCACCCCGGCCCTGGTGGTCTTCCAGACCGACGGCGCCCCGGACGCCAAGACCCCCGCCACCCAGTCCCTCACCGACGCGGCCGCGAACCACCCGAACGTCCACTTCGCCTTCGTCGCCTTCGGTGACCCGGAGAACAAGGCCTTCGACTACCTCCGCAAGCTCAAGACGGGCAACACCTCCTACTTCCTGGCCGGCGAGACCCCCAAGGAGCTCACCGACAAGGAGCTCTACGAGGGCGTACTGGCCACCTGGCGCCCGTAGGGGCAGACGGCGGACAGGGAGGCCCGCCCCGCCACCCCCTGTCCGCCCCCCGAAACGCGTGTGAGCCGATCTCCACCGGACCAGTAGGATTTCGCCCATGGCGGCCACTGGAACCGAGAAGCAGGGGGCGAAGGCGTACTACGTCTCGACCCCCATCTACTACGTGAACGACGCTCCTCACCTGGGCCACGCCTATACGACCGTCGCAGGCGACGTGCTCACCCGCTGGCACCGCCAGCGTGGCGAGAAGGTGTGGTACCTCACCGGCACGGACGAGCACGGTCAGAAGATCATGCGCACGGCCGAGGCGAACGGGGTCACCCCGCAGGCCTGGGCCGACAAGCTCGTCACCGAGGCCTGGAAGCCCCTGTGGGAGCACCTCGACGTCGCGAACGACGACTTCATCCGCACCACGCAGAAGCGGCACACCGACCGCGTCCAGGAGTTCGTGCAGGACCTGTACGACAAGGGCGAGATCTACAAGGGCGGCTACGAGGGCCCGTACTGCGTGGGCTGCGAGGAGTACAAGCTCCCCGGCGAGCTGCTCGACGGCGAGGGCGAGTACGCGGGCCAGAAGCTGTGCCCCATCCACAAGAAGCCGGTG
Source organism: Streptomyces sp. NPDC058796 (assembly GCF_042745235.1). Classification (NCBI taxonomy): domain Bacteria; kingdom Bacillati; phylum Actinomycetota; class Actinomycetes; order Kitasatosporales; family Streptomycetaceae; genus Streptomyces; species Streptomyces sp. NPDC058796. The sequence continues at coordinate 333,409 of NZ_JBHYOP010000003.1, read as the reverse complement.
GAGATCCTCAGCGAGGAGAACTACTTCTTCAAGCTCAGCGAGTACAGCGAGAAGCTGCTCGCGCACTACGAGGCCAACCCGGGCTTCATCCAGCCGGAGTCCGCGCGCAACGAGGTCGTGAACTTCGTCCGCCAGGGCCTGCAGGACCTCTCCATCTCCCGCTCGACCTTCGACTGGGGCGTACCGGTCCCCTGGGACGACAAGCACGTCATCTACGTGTGGATCGACGCCCTGCTGAACTACGCCACGGCGGTCGGCTACAACGAGAACCCGGAGAAGTTCGAGTCGACGTTCCCGGCCGACGTGCACCTGGTCGGTAAGGACATCCTCCGATTCCACGCGATCATCTGGCCGGCGATGCTGATGGCCCAGGGCCTGCCGCTGCCGGGGAAGATCGCCGCGAACGGGTGGCTGATGGTCGGCGGCGAGAAGATGAGCAAGTCCAATCTGACCGGCATCAAGCCGCAGGACCTGACCTCGCACTTCGGCGTGGACGCGTACCGCTGGTACTTCCTGCGCGCGATCGCCTTCGGCCAGGACGGCAGCTTCTCCTGGGAGGACTTCTCCGCCCGCTACACCAGCGAGCTGGCCAACGACTACGGCAACCTCGCCTCCCGCGTGGCGGCCATGGTCAACAAGTACTTCGGCGGCGAACTGCCGGCCTCGGCGGCCGACGGCGACGCGGAGAAGGCCATCCACTCCGGCCTGACCAGGGCCGTCACGGAGGCCGACCGCAAGATCGGCGAGGAGCTGGACTTCCAGGGCGGCATCCTGGCGGTCTTCGACTTCGTCAAGCAGGTCAACGGCTACATCACCGAGCAGGAGCCCTGGAAGGTCGCCAAGGAGGACTCGCCGGAGGGCAGGGCCCGCCTGGCGACGATCCTCTACACGGCAGCGGAGTCCCTCCGCGCGGTGGCGGTCCTCCTCAACCCGATCATGCCCGACACCTCCCAGAAGCTCTGGGACTCCCTCGGTGCGGAGGCCTCCCTGGGCGCCCTCGCGGAGCAGCGGGTCCAGGACGCGGCGGACTGGGGCCGGCTGCCGGCCGGCTCGACGGTCACCAAGGGCGCGGTGCTGTTCCCCCGTCTCGAGGAGAAGCCGACCGCGTAACACGCTCGCTACAGCACGGGGCCCGGGAGAGGCGGAGCTTCTCCCGGGCCTTCCGCGTTTGCGAGGATCGGACGCAGAACCGGCACACGTGGGGGGATCGTCCATGGCACTCTTCGGCAACGCGCACACCGTCAATCCGGCCAAGGCCCAGCAGGACTACGCCCGGCTCCTGGGCCACGGCGAGCAGATCCACGCCGCCTACCTGCTGATCCGCGACACCATCCTGTTCACCGACCGGCGCCTCATCCTGGTCGACAAGCAGGGCATCACCGGCAAGAAGACCGAGTACCACTCCGTCCCGTACCGCAGCATCACGCACTTCTCGGTCGAGACGGCCGGCCACTTCGACCTCGACGCCGAGCTGAAGATCTGGCTCTCCGGCACCCCGGCCCCGATCGAGAAGACCTTCACCAAGGGCGTCGACATCTACGAGGTCCAGGCGATCCTGACCCAGTTCGTGGCGCGGTAGGACTTCGGAGGGCCGCACAGCCGGGAACGCTCTCGGCCGGCCTCGACGAAGGGCCCGGCACCGGAGATCGATCCGGTGCCGGGCCCCTGCGCGTGCCGTGGGCGGACTACTTCGGCTGCGGCTTGCGCACCGTCAGGTGCAGTTCCCTCAGCCGGGACTCGTCCAGCTCGGTCGGTGCGCCCATCATCAGGTCCTGGGCGTTGCCGTTGAGCGGGAAGGCGATGGTCTCGCGGATGTTGGGCTCGTCGGCCAGCAGCATGACGATGCGGTCGACGCCCGGGGCGATGCCACCGTGCGGCGGGGCGCCGAAGCGGAGCGCGCGCAGCATGCCGGCGAACTCGCTCTCGACGGTTTCCGCGTCGTAGCCCGCGATCTCGAAGGCCTTGAGCATGATGTCCGGCTCGTGGTTCCGGATGGCGCCGGAGGACAGCTCGACGCCGTTGCAGACGATGTCGTACTGCCAGGCGAGGATGTCCAGCGGGTCCTGGTTCTCCAGGGCGTCCATGCCGCCCTGGGGCATCGAGAAGGGGTTGTGGGAGAAGTCGATCTTCCCCGTCTCCTCGTCCTTCTCGTACATCGGGAAGTCGACGATCCAGCAGAACCGGAAGACGTTCTCCTCGAAGTGCCCGGCGCGCCGGGCGGCCTCGACCCGCACCGCGCCCATGATCTTCGAGACCTCGTCGAACTCGCCCGCGCCGAAGAACACCGCGTGGCCGGGGGCCAGGGAGAGCCGCTTGGTCAGCTCCGCGACGTTCTCCTCCGTCAGGAACTTCGCGATCGGGCCGGACAGCGTGCCGTCCTCGCCCACGCGGACCCAGGCCAGGCCCTTCGCGCCCTGCGAGACGGCGTAGTCGCCGAGCTGGTCGAAGAACTTGCGGGGCTGGGAGGAGACGTCCGGCACGGGCAGCGCGCGCACGTGCTTGCCGGCGAAGGCCTTGAACTCCGAGCCCTCGAAGATGTCGGTGATGTCGACGAGCTCCAGCTTGGCGCGCAGGTCCGGCTTGTCGGAGCCGTACTTCAGCATCGCCTCGCGGAACGGGATGCGCGGGAAGGGGGAGGTGACCTCACGGCCGCCGCCGAACTCCGTGAACAGCTCGGTCATCAGCTGCTCGATCGGGCGGAAGACGTCCTCCTGCTCCACGAAGCTCATCTCGACGTCGAGCTGGTAGAACTCGCCCGGCGAGCGGTCGGCGCGGGCGTCCTCGTCGCGGAAGCAGGGCGCGATCTGGAAGTACCGGTCGAAGCCGGAGATCATCAGCAGCTGCTTGAACTGCTGCGGCGCCTGCGGCAGGGCGTAGAAGCGGCCCGCGTGCAGGCGGGAGGGGACCACGAAGTCGCGGGCGCCCTCGGGGGAGGTGGCGGTGAGGATGGGCGTCGCCATCTCGTTGAAGCCCAGGGTCACCATCTTGTGCCGGATGGCGGAGATGACCGCCGTGCGCAGCATGATGTTGCGGTGCATGCGCTCGCGGCGCAGGTCCAGGAAGCGGTACTCCAGGCGCCGCTCCTCGTTGACCCCGTCCTCGGTGTTGATGGTGAAGGGCAGCGGCTGGGCGGCGCCGAGCAGCTCGACCTCGCCCACCTCGACCTCGACCTCGCCGGTCGGCAGGTCGGGGTTGATGTTGTCGGCGCCGCGGGAGACGACCTTGCCGTCGACCCGAACGGTCGACTCCTTGGTCAGCTTGTCGAGCGCCTCGTACGCCGCCGTGCCCGGCCGGGCGACCAGCTGCGTGATGCCGTAGTGATCGCGCAGATCGATGAAGAGGATGCCGCCCAGGTCGCGCCGATTGTGCAGCCAGCCACTCAGCCGGACGTCGGTGCCGACGTCAGAGGAGCGGAGCTCGCCGCAGGTGTGGGACCTGTACCGATGCATCGTCGTTCATCCAGCCTTCGCGGATCGGGAGTGGTGTTTCACGTGAAACGACCCCAGCGTTGAAACAACCCCAGCGTACCGGGCGGCCGCCCCTGCCATCCTCCCCATTGGCTCCGGGCGAGCGGTGGCAGCGTGCGAACACATCTTCTTAAAGTGGGGCAATGCGCACTGATGAGCCCCTGCCCGAGGTGGGGGACGTCCTTGCCGCTCTCGCGACCGGTCTGTGGCACTGGAACACGGCCACCGGCGAGGTCACGGTCGACGCGGAGGCGGCCCGGCTGCTCGGGCTGCCCGCCGAGCGCGCCCGGCTCACCGAGGCCCAGGTACGGTCCCGGCTGCACCCCGTGGACTGGAACGAGATCACCGGAGTGGTCCAGCTCGCCGTCGCCGAGGGCACCCTCGCCGAGGTCCGCATCAGGATCATGGACGAGCAGGGCCACATGGTCCGGGTCGTGCGCAGCCGCTCCAAGCCGACGTTCGACCCCGTGCACAAGACGTACGAGCTGACCGGCACCCTCCAGGAGGTCGCCGAGCCCACACCGGGCACGCCCGCCGGACGCAGCGCGGTGACCGGCGAGTGGCGCCGCTCGCGTGAGGCGTTCCTGCTGGACGCGGGCCGGGCACTGGCCGAGGCCCGGTCCACCACCGAGGTACTGCGGGTCGCGGCGGGCCTGTCGATGCCGGGGTTCTCCCCGGACGGCCTCGCGGTCTTCGGCGTCTCGGGCGACCGTCTGACGGTCATCGGCCACCACGGACAGCCGCAGAACGACATGAACCCGTTCGTGAACATGCCGCTGGACACGGACTACCCGGCCGCCGAGGTGGTCCGCACCGGCCGTGCCGTCTACCTGTCCTCGCCCGAGCAGTACCGGACCCGCTACCCCCTCACCTGGCCGCTCGCCGAGCGCTACGGCCGCCGCTCCTGGGCCTTCCTGCCGCTGACGGTGGCGGGCCGCCCGATGGGCGCGTGGATGGCCGCCTTCGCCTACCCGGTGGCGTTCACGCCGGACGAGCGCTCGGTGCTGACGACCGTGGCGCGGATGCTGGCGCAGGCCCTGTCCCGGGCGAGTGCCGCCGAGACCCAGCGCGAACTGACCGACGGACTGCAGCGCAGCATGCTGCCCGTGCTCGGCCCGGAGATCCCCGGCATGGGCCTCGCCGCCCGCTACGTCCCCACCGGCGGCGGCCTCCAGGTCGGCGGCGACTGGTACGACATGATCCCGCTGCCCGCGGGGCGCTTCGCCCTGGTCATCGGCGACGTCCAGGGACACGACGTACGCGCGGCCGGCCTCATGGGCCAACTGCGGATCGCGCTGCGCGCCTACGCCGCCGAGGGGCACCGTCCCGACGCGGTGCTCGCCCGCGCCTCCCACTTCCTGCACGGCCTCACCTCGTCCGACGAGGACCCCGGCGACACGCGCTTCGCGACCTGCTACTACGCCGAGGTCGACCCGGCGACCGGCACCGTGGAGAGCGCCCGCGCCGGCCATCTCGACCCCGTCGTCCGGATGGCCGACGGAACGGCACTGATCCGCGCCACCGCGGGTGGGCTGCCGCTGGGCATCGACCCGGACTCCGACTATCCGACCACCCGGCTGGCCCTGGAGCCCGGGGACACCCTGATGCTGTGCACGGACGGCCTGGTCGAGACCGGCGGCCACGACCTGCACTCCGGCTGGGACCGCCTCCGCGTCATCCTGGAGCAGCACGACGGCGACCTCGAGGAGCTGGCCGACGCGCTGGTCCAGGCCGTGCACGGGCCCTCCTCGCACCACACCACCGGCCCGCTCGCCGACCGGCGGGAGGACGACATCGCCCTGCTCCTGCTGTGCCGGCAGGGCAAGGGATGCGGCTGCGGCGACAGTCCGGTCATCCGGACGCCGGTGCGCCGCACGATGCTGACGGTCGCCCAGGCCGAGCCGGAGCGGATCGCCACCGCCCGGGAGCACCTGCGCGACCTCCTGCACGACTGGCCCAGCGAGGACCAGCTCGACGCCTCGGTGCTGCTGCTCTCCGAGATGCTGACGAACGTCCTGGTGCACACCGACGCCGACGCCCTGCTGGTCGCAGAGGTCACCGGGGAGCCGGGCGAGCGCCGCATCCGGGTCGAGGTCACCGACAGCGGCGACGACCTGCCGCACAAGCGCCGCCCGGGGGAGATGGCCTCCTCGGGGCGCGGCCTGATGCTGGTCGAGATGCTCGCCGACGAGTGGGGTGTCGCCCCGCGCGGCGACGGCAAGAGCATCTGGTACGAGGTCTACGAGTCCACGGCCCCGGAAGCCGGCCTCGGCGGCGGCGGCCCCGACGGAGGCCCGGACGCCGCGTAACGCCCCTGGAGCTCATGCACGATCCCGAACGCCGCCGCGGTCAGGGGAACGGCGAGCAGCATCCCCAGGATGCCCGCCACCGACGCCCCCGCCGTGAGCGCCAGCAGCACGATCGCCGGATGCATCTGCACGGTCCGGCTCTGGATCATCGGCTGGAGCACGTGTCCCTCCAGCACCTGCACGGCCAGCACCACCCCGAGGGCCCACAGCGCGATGGCGAATCCCCGGTCGGCCAGCGCGACCAGCACCGCCACCGCACCGGAGATGAAGGCGCCCAGGTAGGGGATGTAGGCGCCGACGAAGACCAGCGCCCCGAGCCCGACCGCGCCGGGCACCCGCAGGATCAGCAGGCCCACCGTGATGCAGAAGGCGTCGATCAGGGCGATGAGGGTGGTGCCGCGCATGAAGCCCTCGACCGCCCCGAAGGCCCGCCGGGCCATCGCCTCGGCCATGTCGGCCCCGGCGCGCGGGGCGAGGTGGCGCACCGTGGAGACGGCGCGGTCGGAGTCGCGCAGGAAGAAGAAGACGAGCAGCAGGGCGAGCACGGCCATGGCCAGCATCTCGCCGACGACGCTGATCCCGGTGACCACCCCGGAGGCGGCGGTGCCGCCGAACTTACCCAGCAGCTCGCGCGCGTTGGACGCCATGTCCTCCAGCGAGGTCCCGGCCGCCCCGAAGTGGTCGGCGATGTCCCGCGCCGCGTTCCGCAGCGAGGCGATGATCTGGTCGCCGGTCTCGATGAGCGCGGACACCACGATGTACACGGCCCCGCCGACCACGGCCACGACGGCGACGCAGGTGAGCCCGGCCGCCAGCGACCGCTGCACGTGCGCCTTGACCAGCCACCGGTGCAGCGGCCGGAGCAGTGCGGTGCCGAGCAGCGCGAGCAGCGCTGGCGTCACCGCGGTGCGGAACTCGACGCAGAGCCGGATCGCGACGTAGACGACACCGCTGGCGAGGAGGATGACGGCGCACCAGGCGGCGAATCGACGCACCGGGGCGGGAAGCGAGTGCACGCTCCCAGCCGATCACGCACCGGACGGGCTGTCCTGCGCGGACGGCCCGCCCGGGTGACGGATCACCGGCTCCGTAGGAGCCTGCCCCTCGGTCGGCGTCAGGCCTCCGGGCCCGCCTCCGACATGCCGTGCACGGCCGGGACGGTGCCGAGGCGGCCCTTCTGGAAGTCCTCGAAGGCCTGCATCAGCTCGTCCTTGGTGTTCATGACGAACGGGCCGTAGTGGGCCATGGGCTCCCGGATCGGACGCCCGCCCAGCAGCACGACCTCCAGGTCCGGCGTGTGCGAGTCCTGCTTGTCGTCCGCGCGGACGGTCAGCGAGCCTCCGGAGCCGAAGACCGCCGTCTGCCCCAGGTGGATCGGACGCCGCTCGGCGCCCACCGACCCGCGCCCGGCCATCACGTACGCGAGGCCGTTGAAGTCCTCCCGCCACGGCAGGGTGACCTCGGCGCCCGGCGCGAGCGTCGCGTGGACCATCGTGATCGGGGTGTGCGTGATGCCGGGGCCCTCGTGGCCGTCCAGCTCACCGGCGATGACCCGCAGCAGCGCGCCGCCGTCGGGGGAGGTGAGCAGCTGGACGCTGCCGCTGCGGATGTCCTGGTAGCGGGGGGCCATCATCTTGTCCTTGGCCGGCAGGTTCACCCACAGCTGGAGCCCGTGGAAGAGCCCGCCGGACATGACCAGCTGCTCCGGCGGCGCCTCGATGTGCAGCAGGCCGGAGCCCGCCGTCATCCACTGGGTGTCGCCGTTGGTGATGGTGCCGCCACCGCCGTTGGAGTCCTGGTGGTCGAAGATGCCGTCGATGATGTAGGTGACGGTCTCGAAGCCGCGGTGCGGGTGCCAGGGGGTGCCCTTCGGCTCCCCGGGCGCGTACTCCACCTCACCCATCTGGTCCATCATGATGAACGGGTCGAGGTGGCGGTAGTTGATTCCGGCGAACGCGCGGCGAACCGGGAAGCCCTCGCCCTCGAAACCGCTGGGCGCGGTCGTGACGGTGAGCACGGGACGCGCGACGGCGTCGGCGGACGCGGTTACGCGGGGCAGCGTCAACGGGTTCTCGACGGTCACGGCAGGCATGTCGACCTCCTCGGGCGGCGTGCGCCCCACTTTAGTTGAGCATTGAACTTCTTGCCACCCAGAACCGAGAAAGCCCGGAGGGCATTCCCTCCGGGCTCGCACAGCGTCATTGACGACGCCTAGCCGTACATCCGGCGCATCGCGAAGTCCACCATCTGCTCCACAGCCTTCGCGTCGAACACCATCCGGTGCTCGCCCTCCATGTCCAGCACGAAGCCGTAGCCGGTCGGCAGGAGGTCGATCACCTCGGCACCCGTGATCACGAAGTACTTGGACTCCTTGCCCGCGTACCGGCGCAGCTCCTTGAGGCCGGTGAACATCGGGATCACCGGCTGCTGGGTGTTGTGCAGCGCGAGGAAGCCGGGGTTGTCGCCGCGCGGGCAGTAGACCTTCGAGGTGGCGAAGATCTGCTGGAAGTCCTCGGCGGACATCTGACCGGTGGTGAAGGCGCGCACCGCGTCCGCGAGCGAGGGCGGGGACGGCTCGGGGTACAGCGGCGGCTGCTGCCCGTAGCCACCGGACATCGGCTGCTGCGGCGGGGCGTACTGCTGCTGTTGGCCGGCGGTCTGGTCGTAGCCGTACATGCCGCAAAGAGTAGCGAGTGCCGCGTCACAGATGACCGGCTCGGGGTTGCTTCTTATTACCGACGGGTAGCATCATCGTAGCCACTGCTTGGTACGCGCAGTCGGTATGTGTACAGATGCGAGGATTCAGTGCCTCGCCGATCTCTCAACGGAGCCGTCGCCATGGGGCACTACAAGCCGAATCTCCGGGACATCGAGTTCAACCTCTTCGAGGTGCTCGGCCGCGACAAGGTCTACGGCAGCGGCCCGTTCGCGGAGATGGACACGGACACCGCCAAGAGCGTCCTGGAGGAGCTGACCCGCCTCTCGGAGAACGAGCTGGCCGAGTCCTTCGCCGACGCCGACCGCAACCCGCCGGTCTTCGACCCCGAGACGAACACCGCGCCGGTCCCGGCGTCCTTCAAGAAGAGCTACCAGGCCTTCATGGACTCCGAGTACTGGCGCCTGGGCCTGCCCGAGGAGATCGGCGGCACCACCTCGCCCCGCTCCCTCATCTGGGCCTACGCGGAGCTGATCCTCGGCGCCAACCCGGCCGTGTGGATGTACTCCTCCGGCCCGGCGTTCGCCGGCATCCTCTTCGAGGAGGGCAACGAGGTCCAGAAGCACATCGCCTCGATCGCCGTCGAGAAGCAGTGGGGCTCCACCATGGTCCTCACCGAGCCGGACGCCGGCTCGGACGTGGGCGCCGGCCGCACCAAGGCGGTCCAGCAGGAGGACGGCTCCTGGCACATCGAGGGCGTGAAGCGCTTCATCACGTCCGGCGAGCACGACATGTCGGAGAACATCCTCCACTACGTCCTCGCCCGCCCCGAGGGCGCCGGTCCCGGCACCAAGGGCCTGTCGCTCTTCCTCGTCCCGAAGTACGAGTTCGACTTCGAGACCGGCGAGCTGGGCGAGCGCAACGGCGTCTACGCCACCAACGTCGAGCACAAGATGGGCCTGAAGGCCTCCAACACCTGCGAGATGACGTTCGGCGACCGCCACCCCGCCAAGGGCTGGCTGATCGGCGACAAGCACGACGGCATCCGCCAGATGTTCCGCATCATCGAGTTCGCCCGGATGATGGTCGGCACGAAGGCGATCTCCACCCTCTCCACGGGCTACCTCAACGCCCTGGAGTACGCCAAGGAGCGCGTCCAGGGCCCCGACCTGGCCAACTTCATGGACAAGTCGGCCCCCAAGGTCACCATCACGCACCACCCGGACGTCCGCCGCTCGCTCATGACGCAGAAGGCGTACGCCGAGGGCATGCGTGCGCTGGTGATGTACACCGCCTCGGTCCAGGACGAGATCCAGATCAAGGAGGCCAACGGCGAGGACGCCGCCACCGAGCACGCCCTCAACGACCTGCTCCTGCCGATCGTCAAGGGCTACGGTTCGGAGAAGGCCTACGAGCAGCTCGCCCAGTCGCTGCAGACCTTCGGCGGCTCCGGGTTCCTCCAGGAGTACCCGATCGAGCAGTACATCCGCGACGCCAAGATCGACACCCTCTACGAGGGCACGACCGCGATCCAGGGCCAGGACTACTTCTTCCGGAAGATCGTCCGCAACCAGGGCGCCGCGCTGAACTCGCTCGCCGAGGACATCAAGAAGTTCCTCGCCCTCGGCACCGGCGGCGAGGAGCTGTCCGGCGCCCGTGAGCACCTGGCCAAGGCCGCCGTCGAGCTGGAGGCCATCGTCGGCCTGATGCTGACCGACCTCGCGGCCACCGAGCAGGACGTCAAGAACATCTACAAGGTCGGGCTGAACACCACGCGCCTCCTCCTGGCCTCCGGTGACGTGATCGTCGGCTACCTGCTCCTCAAGGGCGCCGCCGTCGCCGCCGAGAAGCTGCCGACCGCGTCCGCCAAGGACAAGGCCTTCTACACCGGCAAGATCGCCGCGGCGAAGTTCTTCGCGGCCAACGTGCTGCCCGGCCTCACCCTGGCCCGCAAGGTCGCCCAGGGCGTCGAGCTGGACCTGATGGAGCTGGACGAGGCCGCGTTCTAGGCCCCGCCCTCCACGGACTCCACACACCGGTACGAGGGCCCGCTCCCGCTCCACGGGAAGCGGGCCCTCACACGTCGTTAAGGTGAACCCATGAGCGCAGCAGCCCGCTTCGACCGCGGCCACACCGACGACCTGATGTCCTTCCTGGCGGCGAGCCCCACGCCGTACCACGCCGTGGCGAACGCCGCCGAGCGGCTGGAGAAGGCCGGCTTCCGGCAGGTCGCGGAGACGGACGCCTGGGAGGGCACCGCGGGCGGCAAGTACGTGCTGCGCGGCGGCGCGATCGTGGCCTGGTACGTCCCCGAGGGCGCCGAGCCGCACACCCCCTTCCGCATCGTCGGCGCCCACACCGACTCCCCCAACCTGCGTGTGAAGCCCCGCCCCGACACCGGTGCGCACGGCTGGCGCCAGGTCGCCGTGGAGATCTACGGCGGACCGCTGATGAACTCCTGGCTCGACCGCGACCTGGGCCTGGCCGGCCGCCTCACCCTGCGCGACGGCTCGACCCGCCTGGTGAACGTCGACCGCCCGCTGCTCCGCGTCCCCCAACTCGCCATCCACATGGACCGCAACGTCTCCGCGGAGGGACTCAAGCTCGACAAGCAGCGCCACCTCCAGCCGGTCTGGGGCCTCGGCGACCCGGTCGGCGACGGCGACCTGATCGCCTTCCTGGAGGAGGAGACCGGTCTCGCCCGCGGCGAGGTCACCGGCTGGGACCTGATGACCCACTCCGTGGAGCCCCCGGCGTACCTGGGCCGTGACAAGGAGCTGGTGGCCGGCCCGCGCATGGACAACCTCCTGTCCGTGCACGCCGGTACGGCCGCCCTGGCCGCGGTCGCGTCCTCCGGCGCGGATCTGTCGTACATCCCCGTGCTGGCCGCCTTCGACCACGAGGAGACCGGCTCCCAGTCGGACACGGGCGCCGACGGCCCGCTGCTCGGCAGCGTCCTGGAGCGCTCGGTGTTCGCGCGCGGCGGCACGTACGAGGACCGCGCCCGCGCCTTCGCCGGGACGGTCTGCCTGTCCTCCGACACGGGCCACGCCGTCCACCCCAACTACGCGGAACGGCACGACCCGACGCACCACCCGCGCGTCAACGGCGGCCCCATCCTCAAGGTCAACGTCAACAACCGCTACGCCACCGACGGTTCGGGACGCGCGGTGTTCGCCGCCGCCTGCGAGAAGGCGGACGTGCCCTTCCAGACCTTCGTCTCCAACAACGCCATGCCCTGCGGCACCACCATCGGCCCGATCACCGCGGCCCGGCACGGCATCAGCACCGTCGACATCGGCGCGGCGATCCTCTCGATGCACAGCGCACGGGAGTTGTGCGGCGCCGAGGACCCGTACCTGCTGGCCAACGCGCTGGTGGCGTTCCTGAGGCCGTAGGTCCGACGGGGAACGACGGCCCACGGCATGGTGGTTGAGACCCGGGGTACCCGAACGGAACCGGATCGACCGGAAACCCGGAACCGACCGGATCTGACAGGGAGGCAACACTCATGGGCCTCGGCGGGTGCATCATCCTCATCGCCGTGGGAGCCATCCTCACGTTCGCGACCGACTGGGACATGCAGGGTGTCAACCTCGACCTGGTCGGTGTCATCCTCATGGCCGTCGGCCTGATCGGGGTAGCGACGTTCAGCAGCATCGCCCGACGCCGCCGCGTCGTGATGCCGCCGACGACCCCGGTCGTCGAGGACCGGCCCCACCACCACACGCGGGACGGGTACAGCGACGGTTACGGCGCCTGAGCCCTTCCGGGGGCGTGTCCGGGCCGCCGGGTCGTCCTGTCGGCCTATCGGCCTATCGGCCGCGTCCGCGGACGCCCGGCGGGGAAGCGATCACGCCATGAGATTCCTCGTGTACGACCGGCTCCTCGGCTTCGGTGACGACTACTGGATCGAGGACGACAGCGGCAACAAGGTGTTCCTGGTCGACGGCAAGGCCATGCGGCTGCGGGACACCTGGGAGCTGAAGGACGCCCAGGGGCGGGTCCTCGTCGACATCCACCAGAAGATGCTCGCCCTGCGGGACACGATGGTGATCGAGCGGGACGGCGAGCCGCTGGCGCGCATCAAGCGCAAACGGCTGTCGCTCCTGCGCAACCACTACCGGGTCTCCCTGGCCGACGGCAACGAGCTGGACGTCAGCGGCAAGATCCTCGACCGGGAGTTCGCCGTCGAGTACGACGGTGAGCTGCTGGCCGTCGTCTCCCGGCGGTGGCTCACCCTCCGGGACACCTACGGTGTGGACGTCGTACGGGACGACGCCGACCCGGCGCTGCTGATCGCGCTGACGGTGTGCGTGATCCACCTCGCGGAGAAGGAGCGGGAGGAGGACTGACGGTCCGGAGTGTGGAGCGCCCCCCGGAGCGACGGCCCGGTGGGGGCTCACCCCAGGCGGCGCACGGCGCGGGTGAGAAGCAGGGGCACGGCCAGGTGGTGCACAGGCGCGGCCAGGGACCACAGCGCCCGGCCGGCCCGGCGCTCGTAGCGCGCGTACGTCGCCCAGAGCAGCCGCGTGTCGTCGAGGGTGACGACGTTGCGGACGGTCAGGGAGGGCGCGCGGGCCTCCAGGGCGATCCGGTCCGGCCCGGCCTCCACCCTGCGCCACCCCACCACGTGCCGCGCCGAGGAGCGCGGTCCCAGCCGCAGACCCAGCACGCCCGCCCAGCCCGTCCGGAACAGCTCGCGCAGCGCCACCGGGACGTCCTCGAAGCTGGCGCGCACCCACTCCTCCGGCGTCAGCCGGGGCAGTCCGGCGGCCGGGAGCTCGAACGCCGTCGCGAAGGGGAAGCCGTCGGGGTCCACCCGGACACGGCGCACGGCAGGGGTACAGGTCGGTGCCATGCGCGGCATTCTAGGCGGAACGGGTGACCGCACGGCCACAGTGCGTTATCCCCAGCGTGCTCGGTGCCCGCTAACGGCTCGGAGCCTCCAGCCCCAGCACCCGGTCCTTCAGCGCCGGGAACTGCTCCCGGGTCCGCGCCACCTTCGCCGGGTCGAACTCCACCGTGAGGACCTCCTCCTCCGCGCCGGCCCGCGCCAGCACCTCGCCCCAGGGATCGACCACGACCGAGTGACCGGCCTGCGGGACCCCGGCGTGCGCCCCGGCCGTTCCGCAGGCGAGGACGAAGGCCTGGTTCTCCACCGCGCGCGCCTGCGCCAGCAGCGTCCAGTGGGACCGGCGGCGCTCCGGCCAGCCCGCCGGGACGACGAGGGTCTCGGCACCGGCGTCGACCAGGCCGCGGAAGAGTTCGGGGAAACGGAGGTCGTAGCAGGTGGCCACGCCGAGGGTCGTCTCCGGCAGACGGACCGTCACCAGCTCGCGCCCCGCCCCCATCAGCACGGCCTCGCCCTTGTCGAAGCCGAAGCGGTGGATCTTGCGGTAGGCGGCGGCCAGGTCGCCGGCGGGGGAGAAGACGAGGGAGGTGTTGTAGAGCGTCCCGTCCGGGTCCCGTTCCGGCACGGAGCCCGCGTGCAGCCACACGCCCGCGTCGCTCGCCGCCTTCGCCATCGCCTCGTACGTCGGGCCCTGGAGCGGCTCGGCCGCCGTGCCGAACTCCTCGAAGGCGAAGGCCCCCGTGGTCCACAGCTCCGGCAGCACGACCAGGTCGGCGGCGCCCGCCCGATCCCGTACCAGAGACGCCGCGCGCCGTCGACGCGCTTCCACCGATTCGCCCTCGTTCACGGCGATTTGGATCAAAGAGGCGCGCACACTACCACCGTCCTGGCATTCGAGCCGTCCACACGGGCCTACGATCGTCACACGAAAGCACTGCCGGGGTGCCGCACAGCAGCGTAACTTAGCGTCTCAAGACGCCCGCCGACCGCAGCCACCTCCCACTGGCACCGACGCCACCACCTGCCCGTGTACCGACCGCCGAGGGGTCCCGTTCCGTGAGTCTGCATCCCACCCTCCAGCCCTACGCCGACGCCTGGACTCACTCCATCGAGGCGATATCCGAGCTGGTCCAGCCGCTTGTGGAAGCAGAGTGGAACCGTCGCACGCCCTGCCCGGCCTGGTCGGTGCGCGATGTCGTCTCCCACGTGATGGGCCTGGACTCCGAGATGCTGGGCGACCCGCGCCCCATCCACACCCTCCCGCGCGACCTCTTCCACGTCACCAACGACCACCAGCGCTACATGGAGATGCAGGTCGACGTCCGCCGTCACCACACGGCGCCGGAGATGACGTCCGAGCTCGAGTACATGATCATCCGGCGCAACCGCCAGCTGCGGAACGAGTCGCGGGACCCCGGCACGAAGGTGCGGGGCCCCCTCGGCACCGAGCTGACCCTCGAGGAGGCCATGCGCCGGCACGCCTTCGACGTGTGGGTGCACGAGCAGGACCTGCGTACGGCCCTCGGCCGCCCCGGCAACCTGGACTCCCCGGGCGCGCACGTCACCCGTGACGTGCTGCTCGCCGAACTGCCGGCCGTCGTCGCCGAGCGCGCGGACGCGCCGCGCAGCTCCGCCGTCGTCTTCGACGTCCACGGGCCGGTCGAGTTCCTGCGCACCATCCGCGTCGACATCCAGGGCCGCGGCACCCTGGAATCGTCCCCCGCCCTCGGCCCCGCCGCGAGCCTCACCCTCGACTGGGAGACGTACGTCCGCCTGGCCTGCGGCCGCGTGACGCCGGAAGCGGCGGCGGACCGCGTCAAGACGGAGGGCGACCCCGATCTGACGGCGGCGATCCTGCGGAACTTCACGGTCACGCCGTGACGCTGGTGAGTGATTCCGGCCCGCTCGGGGGCGCCCCCTCCGGGGGAGCTTGAGGACGAGGCCGTCCAGGCCGAAGCGGGGGCCCGGGGGCGGCAGCCAGCTCCCACCCCCGGCCCGCACCCACCCCGGGCACCTACACGGGAACGTGCACCGTCTCCACCCGGCTCGCGACCAGCCGCTCCCGCTCCCTGCGCGCCGCCCGCTTCCGCAACCGCAGGATCTGCGACAGGCCCACCGCCTGCAGCACGAACACCGACGAGAACGCGACGGCGTAGTCGTCCCCGGTCGCGTCCAGCAGCACGCCCACCGCGAACAGCGTCGTCATCGACGCCACGAAGCCGCCCATGTTCGTGATCCCGGACGCCGTCCCCTGCCGCTCCGGCGGGTTCGCCGGCCGGGCGAAGTCGAAGCCGATCATCGACGCCGGCCCGCACGCCCCCAGCACCGTGCACAGCACGACCAGCAGCCACATCGGCGCCCGGTCGGCCGGGTAGGCGAGCGTCGCCGCCCACAGGGCCGCCGTCGCGCCCACCGTGCCGAGCGCCAGCGGCAGCCGCGCCGCGTGGTGCCGGGCGATGACCTGGCCGTAGACCAGGCCGACCGCCATGTTGGACAGGACGACGAGGGTGAGCAGTCCGCTCGCCGTTTCCCTCGTCAGCCCCTGCGCCTCCACCAGGAAGGGCATGCCCCACAGCAGCAGGAACACCATCGCCGGGAACTGGGTGGTGAAGTGCACCCACAGCCCGAGCCGCGTCCCGGGTTCGCGCCAGGACGTGGCGATCTGGCGTCGTACGTACGCGGCGCCCTGGTGCGGCATAGGCTCCGGCTCGTGCCCGTCGGGGTGGTCCTTGAGGAAGAGCAGGAGCAGGACCAGTACCACGACACCGGCAAGCGCGCTGCCCGCGAACGCGGCCGTCCATCCGATGCCGTGCAGCAGCCGGGCCAGGACGAGGGTGGAGACCAGGTTGCCCGCCATGCCGACCAGTCCGGCGAGCTGGGCGACCATCGGCCCGCGCCGGGCCGGGAACCAGCGGCTGCCCAGCCGCAGCACGCTGATGAAGGTCATCGCGTCCCCGCAGCCCAGCAGCGCCCGCGAGGCGAGCGCCATCCCGTACGACGGGGAGAAGGCGAAGCCCAGCTGCCCGACCGTGAACAGCACCACGCCGAGGCCGAGCACCTTCTTGGTGCCCAGCCGGTCGACGAGCAGGCCGACGGGTATCTGCATGCCGGCGTAGACCAGCAGCTGGAGGATGGAGAAGGTGGACAGCGCCGAGGCGTTGACGTGGAAGCGGTCTGCGGCGTCGAGGCCGGCCACGCCCAGGGACGTGCGGAAGATGACGGCGACGAAGTAGACGGCGACGCCGATGCCCCAGACGGCGATCGCGCGCCGGCCGCCCGGAGGATCCCCGGGCAGGGCCTTGCCGGCCGACGTGGCCGAACTCATCGGACCTCCCCCCGGGCCAGGTGCGAGAACCAGCCCACGTGCCGGTGGACCACGCCGACCGCCGCGTCCGCGTCCCCGGAGCGCAGCGCGTCGAGGATCTCCTCGTGCTCGGCGAGGGTCTTGGCGATCCGGTCGGGATGGGAGTGCATGACGGCGACGCCCATGCGCAGCTGGCGGTCGCGGAGCTGGTCGTAGAGGCGGGAGAGGATCTCGTTGCCGCCGCTGCGGACGATCTCGGCGTGGAAGCAGCGGTCGGTGACGGAGGCGGCGGCGAAGTCACCGGCGGCGGCCTGCTCCTTCTGCCGGGCGAGCAGTTCCTCCAGGCGCTCCACCAGGCCGGGCGGGGCGGGTACGGCCTTGCGCGCCGCGTGCTCCTCGACCAGCAGCCGGGTCTCCACCACGTCGGCGATCTCCTGGGCGGAGACGGGCAGCACCAGCGCGCCCTTCTTCGGGTAGAGCCGGATCAGCCCCTCGACCTCCAGCCGCAGCAGCGCCTCGCGCACCGGCGTGCGGGACACGCCCACCGCTTCGGCGAGCTCGCCCTCGGTGAGCAGGGTTCCGCCCTCGTAGCGGCGCTCCAGGACGCCCTGCTTGACGTGGGTGTAGACGCGGTCCGCCGCTGGGGGCTGCTTCACTGCCGTGGTCATGCCGACAGGATAGATACAACAGGGACACAAGAAGGACCCCGTCCACCATGCGGACGCCCGGCCACCCGCAGGAGGGACCCGGCGGCCACGCCCTGCCGCGGCACGGCCGTCCGTGCTATTCACATGTCACACGGGCGCGGCCGGACCCGTACCGCCCACAACTCGGCGGCGCTCCAGGGGAATTGCGTTCAAGCATTCATGACAATCGGGGTACTCGACTTGATAAACGTCATTCCGGGCGCTCGCCTGCGCAGAGCCACGGCCGTCGCCCTGACCAGCGGCGCCCTGCTCGCGACCGGCGCCCTCGCCACCACGCCCGCGCAGGCCGCACCCGTCCGGGAGACGTCCGCGCGGGCGCCGCTCGCGCCCGCCGCCGCCACACCGTCGATCGTCGCCAAGGGCGGCTTCGTGATGAACGACGCGAGCGGCAGGGCGCTCTACACCAAGGCCGCGGACACCAAGCGCGCCACCGGCTCCACGACCAAGATCATGACCGCCAAGGTGGTGCTCGCGCAGCCCAGGCTGAACCTGGACGCCAAGGTCACGATCCAGATGGCGTACAGCGACTACATCGTCTCGAAGAACGCGTCCTCCGCCCGCCTCATCGTCGGCGACAAGGTGACGGTCCGGCAGCTGCTGTACGGGCTGATGCTGCCGTCGGGCTGCGACGCGGCGTACGCCCTCGCCGACCGGTTCGGCTCGGGGAAGACGCGCGCGGCCCGCGTGAAGTCGTTCATCAACAAGATGAACGCGGAGGCGAAGAAGCTGGGCCTGAAGAACACCCGCTTCGACTCGTTCGACGGCATCGGCAACGGCGGCAACTACTCCACGCCGCGCGACCTGACGAAACTGGCGAGCAGCGCACTGAAGAACTCCACCTTCCGCACGATCGTGAAGACGAAGAAGTACACCGCCAGGACGGTCACCAGGAAGGGCGGCACCCGCACGATGGCGCCCTGGGTCAACACCAACACGCTGCTGGGCAGTTACAGCGGCGCGATCGGCGTGAAGACCGGCTCGGGGCCCGAGGCCAAGTACTGCCTGGTCTTCGCCGCGACCCGGAAGGGGAAGACCGTCATCGGCACGGTGCTGACCTCCTCGTCGTCGGCACAGCGCGCCAAGGACGCCACGAAGCTGATGGACTACGGCTTCGCCAGGCTGAGCTGAGCCGGTCCGACCGCACGAGGGGCCCGCCGCGACCGCGACGGGCCCCTTTCCCGTTCCGGCGCGCCTGTCCGTTTGGAGCTGATGGTGATAGTGTCATTAGCACCATGCTGCTGAGTCTGGACACAACCGACACCCGCCCGCTGCACGAACAGGTCGCGGGCGCCGTCCGGCGCGCCATCGCCGAGGGCGAGTGCGCTCCCGGGGACCGCCTGCCCTCCGCGCGCGACCTCTCGGCCGCGCTGGACGTCAACGTCAACACCGTGCTGCGCGCCCTGCGCGGACTGCGGGACGAGGGCCTGCTGGAGTTCCGCCGGGGCCGGGGGGTGACCGTCGCCGAGGGGGCCCGGCCGCACTCGGGCCTGCAGATCCGCGTGCGGGAGCTGGTCGCCGAGGCGGCCCGGCTGGGCTACAGCAGGACCGATCTCATCGACATGATCAGGGGGATGCCGTGAGGGACACGACGGTGGCGGTGCGGACGACGGCGGTGGTCTGGACGGTCGGTGTCACGGCCGTGCTGGCCGGGATGCCGCTCACGGTGCGGGGGCGGCTGCCCGACCCGCTGGCGACCCACTGGGGGCTGGGCGGAGGCGTGCCCGACGGGTCGATGCCCCTGTGGGCGGCGTCCCTCTTCCCGGCGCTGATCTGGCTGCTCATGGCGGGGGTGACGCTCGGCGTGCTGCTGCGCGGCCGCAACACGCCGCACCACCCGTGGACCGCCGCGACCCTGCTGCCCACCGGCATCGTGCTGGCCGGCTCTCAGGCCGCCCTCGTCCGGGCCAACCTGGACCGCGCCCACTGGCACGAGGCCCGGCAGCCGACCGCGTGGATCGTCGCGATCCTCGTCGCGGCCGTCGTCGCGGGAGTGGGCGCCTGGTTCGTCGCCACCCGGCGCACGGCGGACACCGGCGCCGCGGGTGCGCACGCCTCCGGTGTCCCGGCCCTGGACATCCCCGGCGGCCGACGGGTGGCCTGGTTCTCCCGGACCGCCAACCCCTGGCTCCGGCTGGTGGCGGCCGTGACCGGCCTCGTGGCCGTGGGAGTGCTCGTCGGCGTCGTCGGCGGCCTCGCGGACCCCGGCGGTCTGTGGGCGGCGTTCGCCGGCTGCGCCGTCGCGTCCCTGTCCTGCGCCCTGTTCTCCTCGGTGCAGGCGCGGGTCTCGGAGCGGGGCCTGGAGGTGTCCTTCGGCCCGCTCGGCTGGCCCGCGCGGCGCTGGGCGCCCGGCGACATCGAGGCGGCCCGCGCCGAGGTCCGCTCTCCCGCCCAGGTGGGCGGCTGGGGCTACCGCGTCAGCGGTCTGGGCACCACGGTGATGCTGCGCGCCGGTGAGTGCCTGGTGATACGGCCCCGGGGGCGCCGCACGGACTTCGCGGTGAGCGTCGACGACGCGGAGCGGGGCGCGGCCCTGCTCAACGCGGTGCGCGCGGGCCGGGCTTCCTGAGACCGGCGGTCAGCCGGTGACGCGGGACGACGGGGCCGGGCCGGCCGGTCACAGGGACTCCGCCCGCTCCCTGAGCGCCCGCACGAACGCGTCCGGCCGGTCGGCGGACACGTAGACGGTGTCGACGGTGACGGCGTCACCGGTGCCGAGATCCATCGGCACCGGCGGGTCGAGGTGCAGCCGGACACTGGTCGTGCCGCCGAGTGAGCAGGCGACGGCGGCCGGCTCGGCCGGCACCCGGCGCAGGCCGCGGCCGGGGATCGTCCGCAGGGTGAGGGCCGCTGAGCGCACCGCCGTACGCGGCAGGTCGAGGCTGCCCATGAAGCCGGTGTGCAGGACGACCCGGGACGCGGTGACCGTGTGCGGATGCCGGGCGAGGGCCGCCAGGACGCCTAAGCCGGTGAGTACGAGGGCGGCTTCCAGGAGCGCGTGGAACGGCCGGGCCGTCGGCGGCAGGATGCCGGACAGCAGGAAGGCCACCGGGATCTCGGTGAGCGTCAGGGCCAGGACCGTGGCGCGCAGTTCGGAGGAGTGGTGCATCGTCGTCGTTCCCGGCTCACCGCGGGCCGGCGGGCGGCGGGTGACGGCGGCGAGGAGGGACCGGTACAGGATGTGCGCCCGGTGGCGCACGGGCGGCTTCAAGGTCACCTCGGGCACAGCTCTCCGACCTCCTGACCGGCGGGTGGAGGGGAGCCGACCGGCCCCTTGGCCCAGCTTCGGCCGTCGGGGCCACCGCGACCAGTGACATACGTCATCGAAGGGCCGGGAGCGGCGGAGCCGCGCGCCCGGGCGGGACACGCGGCTCCGTCTCTCGTGTTCTCGGGTGGTCCCGGTGGGTCAGGCCCAGGTGAGCAGGCGCTTCGGCTGCTCCAGGATCGCCGCGACGTCGGCGAGCACCTTGGAACCCAGCTCGCCGTCGACCAGGCGGTGGTCGAAGCTCAGCGCCAGCGTGGTCACCTGACGCGGCTTCACCTTGCCCTTGTGCACCCACGGCTGGAGCTTGATGGCGCCGACCGCGAGGATCGCGGACTCGCCCGGGTTGAGAATCGGCGTGCCGGTGTCGACGCCGAAGACGCCGACGTTGGTGATGGTCACCGTGCCGCCCTGCATGGCGGCCGGGGAGGTCTTGCCCTCCCGGGCCGTCGAGACCAGCTCGCCCAGGGACTCGGCCAGTTGCGGGAGCGTCTTGGCGTGGGCGTCCTTGATGTTCGGGACGATCAGGCCGCGCGGGGTCGCGGCCGCGATGCCCAGGTTGACGTAGTGCTTGACCACGATCTCCTGCGCCGCCTCGTCCCAGGAGGCGTTGACGTCCGGGTTGCGCCGGATCGCCACCAGCAGGGCCTTGGCGATGAGCAGGAGCGGGTTCACCCGCAGGCCCGCGAACTCCCTGTCCTGCTTCAGCTCCTCGACCAGCTTCATCGTGCGCGTCACGTCGACCGTCACGAACTCGGTGACGTGCGGCGCCGTGAACGCCGAGCCGACCATCGCCGCCGCCGTCGCCTTGCGCACGCCCTTGACCGGGACACGGGTCTCGCGCGCCGTGTCGTACGACACCACCGCCGGGGCCGGGGAGGCGGCCGCGGAGGGGGCGGGCGCGATGGCCCGGTCGGCCGGGGCCGCCTGCGGTTCGGCGGCCTGCGTGGCGGCGACCGCCGCGTGCACGTCCTCGCGGGTGATGACGCCGTCCGGGCCGGTCGGGGTGACCGTGGCCAGATCGACGCCGAGATCCTTGGCCAGCTTGCGCACCGGGGGCTTGGCGAGCGGGCGCTCGCGGGTGGCCGGCGCGGCCGGTCCGTGGCCGTTCATCTCGGCCTGGATGGCGGCGGACGCCGCCGGTGCCTCCTGGGCCGGGACCTGGGCGCCCTTGCGGGGGCGGCGACGGGTCGAGGAGGTGGACACTCCGTACCCGACCAGGACCGGCTGGCGGGCCTCGGGCTTCTTCTCCCCCTCGGCGCCGGTCGTCGCGGCCGGAGCGGCGGCCGTCTCCTCGCCGGCCTCCTGTGCCGGTTGGGCCGCGGCTCCGCCGCCGACCGCCACCGCGATGATCGACGTCCCCACGTCGACCGTGGTGCCCTCGGGGAAGTGCAGCTCGCGCACCACACCGTCGTACGGAATGGGCAGCTCGACGGCTGCCTTCGCCGTCTCGACCTCGCACACCACCTGGCCGTCGGTGACCGTGTCACCGGGCTGTACGTACCACTTGAGGATCTCCGCCTCGGTGAGTCCCTCGCCCACGTCGGGCATCTTGAACTCGCGCACGGACCCTTCAGTCATCGTCGTCACGACCCTCTCCTCAGTACGCCAGCGAGCGGTCGACGGCGTCCAGCACCCGGTCCAGGTCGGGCAGGTACTCCTCCTCCAGACGCGCCGGCGGATACGGCGCGTGGTAGCCGCCGACCCTCAGGACCGGGGCCTCCAGGTGGTAGAAGCAGCGCTCCGTGATCCGGGCCGCGATCTCCGCGCCCGAGCCCAGGAACACCGGCGCCTCGTGGACCACGACCAGGCGGCGGGTCTTCTCCACCGAGGCCTGGACCGTGTCGAAGTCGACCGGGGAGATGGACCGCAGGTCCACGACCTCCAGGGACCGCCCCTCCTCGGCCGCCGCGTCCGCGACCTCCTGGCAGAGCTTCACCATCGGGCCGTACGCGGCCAGCGTGAGGTCGGTGCCCTCGCGCACCACCCGCGCGGCGTGCAGCGGGTCCGGGATCGCCTCGGCGTCGACCTCGGCCTTGTCCCAGTACCGGCGCTTGGGCTCGAAGTAGATCACCGGGTCGTCGCTCTGGATGGCCTGCTGCATCATCCAGTAGGCGTCCGCCGCGTTCGACGGGGAGACCACCTTGAGGCCGGCGACGTGCGCGAACAGCGCCTCCGGGGACTCGGAGTGGTGCTCGACCGCGCCGATGCCGCCCCCGTAGGGGATGCGGATGACGACGGGCAGCTTGACCTTGCCCAGCGAGCGGGCGTGCATCTTGGCCAGCTGGGTGACGATCTGGTCGTAGGCCGGGAAGACGAAGCCGTCGAACTGGATCTCCACCACCGGGCGGTACCCGCGCAGGGCCAGACCGATGGCCGTGCCGACGATGCCGGACTCGGCGAGCGGGGTGTCGATGACCCGGTCCTCGCCGAAGTCCTTCTGCAGGCCGTCGGTGACCCGGAAGACGCCGCCGAGCTTGCCGACGTCCTCCCCCATGATCAGGACCTTGGGGTCCGACTCCAGCGCGCGGCGCAGCGACTCGTTGATCGCCTTGGCCAGCGCCATCTTTTCGGCTGCCATGTCAGACCCCCTCGGCCTCTGCGAACGACGCCTGGTAGGCGGCGAACTGGGCCCGCTCCTCGTCGACGAGCGCGTGCCCGTCCGCGTACACGTTCTCGAAGATGGCGAACCGGTCCGGGTCCGGCATGGCACGGACCACCTCGCGCACTCGTTTGCCCAACGCCTCGCTCTCCGCCTCCAGTTCCCCGAAGAATCCCTCGTCCGCGTGGTTTGCGGACTCCAGGAAGCGGCGAAGGCGCAGGATCGGGTCCTTGGCCTCCCAGGCGGCGCGCTCGTCGTCGTGCCGGTAGCGGGAAGGGTCGTCCGAGGTGGTGTGGGCGCCCATGCGGTAGGTGTACGCCTCGATCAGCGCCGGTCCCTCGCCGCGCCGGGCGCGGTCCAGGGCCCAGCGGGTGACCGCGAGGGAGGCGAGGACGTCGTTGCCGTCGACGCGGACGCCGGGGAAGCCGAAGCCCTGGGCGCGCTGGTAGAGCGGCACCCGGGTCTGCTTCTCGTTGGACTCGGAGATCGCCCACTGGTTGTTCTGGCAGAAGAACACCACGGGGGCGTTGTAGACGGCGGCGAAGTTGAACGCCTCGCTGACGTCGCCCTGGCTGGAGGCGCCGTCGCCGAAGTACGCGATCACGCCGAAGTCCGCGCCGTCCTTGGCGACGCCCATGGCGTAGCCGGTGGCGTGCAGCGCCTGCGAGCCGATGACGATGGTGTAGAGGTGGAAGTTGTTGCTGTTGGGGTCCCAGCCGCCGTTGTTCACGCCGCGGAACATGCCGAGGAGGTTGGTCGGGTCGACGCCCCGGCACCAGGCGACACCGTGCTCGCGGTAGGTCGGGAAGACGTAGTCGTCGTCCCGGGTGGCCCGGCCGGAGCCGATCTGGGCGGCCTCCTGGCCCAGCAGGGAGGCCCACAGGCCCAGCTCGCCCTGGCGCTGCAGGGCGGTGGCCTCGGCGTCGAAGCGCCGGGTGAGCACCATGTCGCGGTACAGGCCGCGCAGCTCGTCGGGGGTGATGTCGGCGACGTACTGGGCGTACTCGGCGTACGCGGAGTTGTCGGCCGTCTCGATCCGTTCGCCCTCGGGCGTCAGCAGCTGCACCAGCTCCGTCTCGGAGCCCTTCGCGGCAGTGGTGCTGGTCTTGCGAGTGGTGCGCTTGGCGCCGGTGGTGCC
The DNA here is from genome assembly GCF_042745235.1 of Streptomyces sp. NPDC058796. Taxonomy (NCBI): domain Bacteria; kingdom Bacillati; phylum Actinomycetota; class Actinomycetes; order Kitasatosporales; family Streptomycetaceae; genus Streptomyces; species Streptomyces sp. NPDC058796. The sequence continues at coordinate 309,112 of NZ_JBHYOP010000003.1, read as the reverse complement.
GGCCTTGCCGCCGGTCGTACCGGCCGCCTTGCTTCCGGCGCTGCGTCGCGGCTTGCGCGCGGCAGTGCTCTCGGTCACGTGTGCTCCTCCGTCGGTCCGGCCCCCGGGTTCGCCGGAAGCCAGTGCGGCTCACCTGCGGCCCGGCGGACGCACAAGGGTGGGTGCGGCCCGTTCGGGAACAGGCGTGACAGGTGCCCCGGCGAGCGCCCTGCGAACAGCACGTTACCCAGTGCTCCACATTTCTGTGAAACCCCTCCTGACCTGCGTTTTTACTCGGATTTCCAAGTAAATCGGCGAAGTGCGGAAGTTTTACTGGTCACAGCCTCGCAGGGGGCCGGAACAACGGCACGTTATCCCGGCCACCCCGGGCACGGGAAGAGTCGGTGTGTGAGACTGACCGCGTGCGCGAAGACGGAAAAATCCGGGTATTCCTCCTCGACGACCACGAGGTCGTGCGCCGCGGGGTGCACGATCTGCTCTCGGGCGAGCCCGACATCGAGGTGGTGGGGGAGGCCGGTACGGCGACCGACGCGCTGGCCCGGGTCCCGGCCGCCCGGCCCGACGTCGCGGTGCTGGACGTCCGGCTGCCCGACGGCAGCGGCGTGGAGGTCTGCCGCGAGATCCGCTCCCGGGACGAGTCCGTCAGGTGCCTCATGCTGACCTCCTTCGCGGACGACGAGGCCCTCTTCGACGCGATCATGGCGGGCGCCTCCGGATACGTGCTCAAGGACATCCGCGGCGCCGAGCTGCTGGGTGCCGTCCGGGAGGTGGCCGCGGGCAAGTCGCTGCTCGACCCGGCGGCCACCGCGCGGGTGCTGGAGCGGCTGCGCGACGGCGGCACCCGGACCGACGACCGGCTCGCCCGCCTCACCGAGCAGGAGCGGCGCATCCTGGACCTGATCGGCGAGGGGATGACCAACCGCGCGATCGGCGAGCGGCTGCACCTCGCGGAAAAGACGATCAAGAATTACGTGTCGAGCCTGCTGGCCAAACTCGGAATGCAGCGGCGTTCCCAGGCGGCGGCTTTCGTGGCCCGGCTGCAGGCCGAGAACCGCTGAGCACCGCGGCAGGCCTTTATTCGGGACCTACGTCCCTTCCTGCCGGGGCGGGCGACTCTGTTTCCCTTTCCTCCGCCCGCGCACAGTGGACCTATGCCCTCCGACGCACAGCTCGCCGTCGGCCTGCTCGGCCGCACCGCCTACGGCCGGGCGGCCACCACCATGCGCGCCCTGCCCTTCCTCGCCACCGCGCGGCACATCGTGACCGACGGCCGGGTCCTGCTGCGCATGCCGAGGAGCTGCGGGTACCACCAGGTGTGCGCCGGGAGCGTCGTGGCGTACGGCGCGGACAACCTCGGTTCGGCCGCGCCCGGTGAGAGCGTGTGGACCGTGCAGGTCGTGGGCCGGTGCGAGACCCACGAACCGAGCGCCGCCGAGATCGACCGGTTCGGTCCGGCACCGGGCCGGGTGGACGGTGAGCCGTTCGAGCCGGTCTATCTGCGGATCGAACCGCGGTTCGGCTCGGTGCACGTGACGGAGGGACCCGCCGGCGTGCTGTGACGGCCGGTGGGGCGGCCGGGGAAACGCGACGCGCGCGTGGCGCCCTGATCGGGCCGCACGCGCGCGTGGGGATCGTTTCGGTCAGTTGCCGCCGTCGCCACCCGGAGGGGTGGCGCCGCCGGTGGGCTCACCACCACTGCCGCCCGTCGGCTCACCACCGGTCCCACCGGTCGGCTCACCACCACCGTCCGTCGGCTCGCCACCGCCGTCCGTCGGCTCGCCACCGTCCGCCGGCGTGGACGGGCCCGTCTGACCGTCGGACGGCTCCCCGGACGGCTCCCCCGACGCGCTCTCGGACGGCGTGTACGACGGCGTGTAGGGCTGGTCGCCCCAGCCCCCGCCGGTGCCCCCGCCGCCGTTGTTCCGGTCCGTCTCCGGGTCGGTGTTCTCCTGCGTCTCCTCGTCGCTCGGCGAGGGGCTGGACGACTCGTTGCCGGTGCTCTGCGAGGTGGACGCCGTCGGGCTCTTGTCCGTCTCCGTGCCGCCCTTGCCGCCCTCACCGTTGTTCATGGCCAGCGCGACGCCCGCGGCGATGGCGATCACCGCCAGGACGGCCAGGATCCACAGCTTGCCCCGGCCGCTGCCCCTGTTGCCGTGGCCCTCGAAACCGCCGTCGTCGCCCCCGCCGTAGCCGTTCGGCAGGATCTGCTGGGGGATCTGCTGGGTGCCGGAGGCGCCGTGGTCGGGATGCGGCAGCACCGTCGTGCCCGCGAGACCGGCCGCCGGGGTGTGCCGGCCGTCGTGCGCGGCGACCGGGCCGGTGTTCCAGGTGCCGGTGTGACCGCCCTGCTCGTACAGCATCTGCAGCCCGTACTGGACCAGGCCGCGCATCTCCTCGGCGGTCTGGAAGCGGTCGTCGGGCTCCTTGGCCAGCGAGCGCATCACCAGGCCGTCCAGCTCGGGCGGGCAGGCGTCGGATGCCTCGGACGGCGGCGTCGGGATGTCCTGGACGTGCTGGTAGACCACCGACAGCGGGGTCTCGCCGGTGAAGGGCGGGCGCAGTGCGAGGAGTTCGTAGAGCAGGCAGCCCGTCGCGTACAGGTCGGAGCGGTGGTCGACGGCCTTGCCGAGGGCCTGCTCCGGGGAGAGGTACTGCGGGGTGCCCATGACCATGCCGGTCTGCGTCATCGTCGTGGACGCGCCGTGCAGGGCGCGGGCGATGCCGAAGTCCATCACCTTCACGGCGCCGTTGTTGGTGATGATGACGTTGGCGGGCTTGATGTCGCGGTGCACGATGCCGTGCTGGTGCGAGTAGGCCAGCGCCTCCAGGACGCCGGAGACGATGATCAGCGCCTGCTCGGGGCCGGGCGCCTCGGCGTTGAGGAGGAGGTCGCGGATGGTGCGGCCCTCGACGATCTCCATCACGATGTACGGCACGGACTGGCCGCCGACGAAGTCCTCGCCGGAGTCGTAGACGGCCACGATGGCGTGGTGGTTGAGCCCGGCCACCGACTGTGCCTCGCGCGTGAAGCGGGCCTTGGAGACCGGGTCCTCGGCGAGGTCGGCGCGCAGCAGCTTGACCGCCACGGTGCGCCCGAGGCGGACGTCCTCGGCGGCGAACACCTCGGCCATGCCGCCCCGCCCGAGTCTGCGGGTCAGCCGGTACCGGCCGTCGCCGACCAGGCCGCCGTTGCCCCAGTTCTCCGGCGCGTCAGACATACCGCCGCCAGATGCCTCGGGTTCGGACGGGCCCTGGGCGCGCTGCTGCTGTGCCATCAGTCCTCGCCGTCGTTTCTGCCCGCGGTACGCGCGGTGTTGTTACGGTCTCCGTCGGCCACGCTACAGCCTCCGCGCAAGCCTCTGGTCCGAGACGGGCTGCCGGGACCGGCATCGAGACGGACCGGTCATGAAACCCTGGCCCCGCGCTGCCGTGCAAATTCCGTGTACCGGCGGTACGCCGGCTGTAACGCTTCCGCGACGCTTCTTTCGCGTACGGTCACGGAACGGGCACCGCGCTTGACGTGTCAGTGCCCTCGGGCAGACTTGGCCGGGAATAGCACTTTCGATCACGAGCGTGCGTGCCGCCGCCAACGGCGCCGACGCCTATGGGGGACGCAGACACATGAGCCAGGACGCCGGACAGGGCCGGTACGCGGGGCGCGCGCTCGCCGGCGGCCGCTACCAGCTGCGCGACTTGCTCGGCGAGGGCGGCATGGCCTCGGTGCACCTGGCGTACGACTCGGTGCTGGACCGGCAGGTCGCGGTCAAGACACTCCACACCGAGCTGGGCCGGGAGCAGGCCTTCCGCGAGCGCTTCCGCCGCGAGGCCCAGGCAGTGGCCAAGCTCACGCACACCAACATCGTCTCCGTCTTCGACACCGGCGAGGACGACCTGGGCGGCATGGCGACGCCGTACATCGTCATGGAGTACGTCGAGGGCCGACCGCTCGGCTCGGTGCTCGACGAGGACGTCCGGCAGCAGGGCGCGATGCCCGCCGACAAGGCGCTGAAGATCACCGCGGACGTGCTGGCGGCGCTGGAGATCAGCCACGAGATGGGCCTGGTCCACCGCGACATCAAGCCGGGCAACGTGATGATGACCAAGCGCGGCGTGGTCAAGGTCATGGACTTCGGCATCGCCCGCGCCATGCAGTCCGGCGTGACGTCGATGACACAGACCGGCATGGTCGTCGGCACACCGCAGTACCTCTCGCCGGAACAGGCCCTCGGCCGCGGCGTGGACGCCCGCTCCGACCTCTACTCGGTCGGCATCATGCTCTTCCAGCTGGTCACCGGGCGCCTCCCGTTCGACGCGGACTCGCCACTGGCCATCGCGTACGCGCACGTGCAGGAGGAGCCGGTCGCTCCTTCGTCGGTCAACCGCGCGCTGCCCCCGGCCGTGGACGCCCTGGTGGCCCGCGCGCTGAAGAAGAACCCCAACGAGCGCTTCCCCAGCGCCGAGGCCATGCGCGACGAGTGCCTGCGGGTGGCGGCCTCCTTCCAGGCGGCCCCGCCGAACATCGTGCCCGGCGCGCAGACCTCCAGCGGCGCGGGCGTCGGCTCCGCGGTGTTCCCGCCGGTCGACCAGAGCACCCCGGCCCCGACGGGCCCGGTCCAGACGCCGTACCAGCCGACGCCGAACCCGTACGGCACGCCTGCCCCCACGCCCTCGCCGGCGTACGGCTACCCGCAGCAGGGCGGCTACCAGACCCCGGCCGCGTCACCGTACGCGCAGCAGCAGCACCCGCAGGGCGCGCACACCCCGCCGCCGTACAACCTCACGCCCTCCGCGCCGGCCTCCGGCTCCGGGGGCGGCCGCAAGACCAACAAGATGTTGGTCGTCGGCGCGATCGCGGTCGCCGTCCTGGTCGTCGGCGGCCTGATCGGCGCGCTGACCATGAACGACGGCGGGGAGGACCCGAAGGGCGGGGACACCACCGCCAGCGGGTCCGCGTCACCGTCGAGGGCGGCGGGCTACCGCGGGCCGGACACGACGAAGACGATCGAGAAGGACGAGTGCACGGAGCCTCAGGAGTCGTACAACGACCCCGACAAGATCAAGGTGCCGGACTTCACCTTCAAGTACATCGGCTCGGTCAAGGAGTGCTTCCAGGCCGCCGGCTGGTCGATGGAGGTCGTCGAGGTCGACGAGAACACCTACGGCGAGGGCTCGGTCCGCGACCAGTTCCCCGTGGCCGGCACGGACGTCGACCCGGACAAGATGCCGACGATCCAGCTCAAGGTGTCGACGGGCAACCCGCCGTCCGCCTGATCAGACGCTGACACCCGCGCGGACGACGAAGGGCCCGGCGGCCGGTGCCGCCGGGCCCTTCCTGTCGTTCGGGACGTGGGGGGAGTCGCGGGTCCTACAGGTAGGGTCCGCCGGAACGGCCGCCGGGGTGCGGCTCCTCGCCCTCCTGCCCGACGCCCGGCGGCAGCGCCCGGCGCATCTGCTCCAGCTGGGCCCGCGCGGCCATCTGCTGGGCGAACAGCGTGGTCTGGATGCCGTGGAAGAGGCCCTCCAGCCAGCCGACCAGCTGCGCCTGGGCGATCCGCAGCTCCGCGTCGGTCGGGGTCGCGTCGTCCGTGAACGGCAGGGACAGCCGCTCCAGCTCCTCGACCAGTTCGGGCGCCAGTCCGTCCTCCAGCTCCTTCACCGAACTGGCGTGGATCTCCTTGAGCCGGGCCCGGCTCGCCTCGTCCAGGGGCGCGACACGCACCTCCTCCAGCAGCTGCTTGATCATGCTGCCGATCCGCATCACCTTGGCAGGCTGCTCCACCTGCTCGGTCACCGGAATCTCCCGGGAGTCGTCGTCTCCCCCGCCGCCGCTGAGCGCCATTCCGTCCTGGCCGACGACCAGGATCTGAGGGTTCTCCGGCGACCTGTCGTTCCTCGGCATCTCCATGCCGCCATTCTCTCGCACCCGTACGCCCCGACAGGGCGGTGCCCCCGCATTCGGGGGCGTCCGGAATGCCGGAAAGGCTGCGCGGTGTGAGGCTTGTTCCGTCGATCTCATCACCGGGAGGGGGTCACGGGCGTGAATCCATGGCTGCGCACGCTGCGAGCGACAGGGCTGGCGGGGGTACTGGGAGTGGGTGCGCTGGTGTCGCCGTGCGGGACGGGACCGGCGTACGGCACCGGGTTCGCGGGGACGGGGGCCGCCGTGGCGCCCTCCCCCTCGGCGCCGGCCGCCGCCCCGGGCAAGGCTGCCGCCCCGGGCAGGTCTTCCGGGCCGGACGGCTCCGAGGACGGCGGTCCCGGGGAGGACGGGTCCGGGGAGAGCGGGTCCGAGGGGGACGGCTCCAGGGGGGACGGCTCCTTCGAGCGGGACGAGCGCCCCCAGGGGCAGAACGGTCACGACGGCCCCGGTGGTCCGGGCGCCGGTCCCGCCGCCGACGACGCCGAGGAGGCCCGGCCCGATGACGGGCCGGCCTCCCGTCCCTCGGGCGGCGCGGGACGCGGTACCGCTTCGTCCTCTCCCTCGTCCTCGGCGTCCGCCGCCACGGCCGGCCCGGAGCCCTCCCGGGCGGGGAGCCGTCCGGGTGAGGGGCGGCAGCGCCCCGGGCGTTCCGAGGGGCCCGGGCGGGAGCAGGACGCCGCGGACGACGGCGGCGGCCTGCGGGCGGAGGACGAGGGCGGGGGTCCGGCCGACGACGTGGCCGGTGCCGTGCCGTCCCGGGAAACCGCCCCGGCTCCCTCCGCGTCCCCGTCCGTCCCGCGGGCCGGCACGCACGCCGACCAGGCCGCCGGGGAGGTACCGCAGGTCCTGCCGCTGGGCACCGGCCTGGTCCTGGTCGGCCTGGGGCTGGCCCTCGCCTTCGTCGGCCTCCGCCTGCGGCGCGGCTGAACCGCCGCCGCTACGAGGTGACCAGCAGCACCTTGCCGACGTGCCCGCTCTCCTCCACGACCCGGTGGGCGCCGGGTGCGTCGCTCATCGGGAGCTCACGGTCCACGATCGGGCGGACGTGCCCCCCGGCCAGCAGCGGCCAGACGTGCTCGCGGACGGCCGCCACGATCGCCGCCTTCTCCTCCAGGGGCCGGGCGCGCAGCGAGGTCGCGCTGACGGCGGCGCGCTTGGCGAGGAGCGCGCCGATGTTGAGCTCGCCCTTCCGGCCGCCCTGCATGCCGATGATCGCGAGGCGGCCGTTGACGGCGAGCGCCTGGACGTTGCGGTCCAGGTACTTGGCGCCCATGTTGTCCAGGATGACGTCCGCGCCCGCGCCGCCGGTGGCGTCCTCCACCTCGGCGACGAAGTCCTGCTCCCGGTAGTTGATCAGGATGTCGGCGCCCAGTTCGGCGCAGCGCTCCAGCTTCTCCTTGGTGCCCGCCGTCACGGCGACCTTCGCGCCGACGGCCTTGGCCAGCTGGATCGCCATGGTGCCGATGCCGCTGGAGCCGCCGTGCACGAGGAGCGTCTCGCCGGGGCGGAGGTGGGCCACCATGAAGACGTTCGACCAGACGGTGCAGACCACCTCGGGCAGCGCGGCCGCCTCCTTGAGGCCGACGCCCTCCGGCACCGGCAGCAGCTGGCCGGCCGGAACGGCGACCTTCTCGGCGTAACCGCCGCCCGCGAGCAGCGCGCACACCTCGTCGCCGACGGACCAGCCGGACACGCCGGGGCCGAGCGCGGCGATACGCCCGGAGCACTCCAGGCCCGGGTAGGGGGAGGATCCCGGCGGGGGGTCGTAGAAGCCCTGGCGCTGCATGATGTCGGCGCGGTTGACGGCACTGGCCACCACCTCGACCAGGACCTCGCCCTCGCCGGGCACCGGGTCGGGGACCTCTGCCCAGGCCAGCGCCTCGGGGCCACCGGGTTCGGAAATCGTGATCGCATGCATGGGGGCGACGCTACTCCTCCGTCCCTGGCCGGGCCCCCGCGCCCGGGTCCGTGGTCGGAGCGCCCTGCGACTTTGGGACCATCCGTGGGAAAAAGCCTGTGCGCGACCGATGAGTTTGCGCGACGGTAAAGGTCTTCCCATGCGTAGTCCAAGAACGCGGAAGGACCATCGATGAGCACGCACACGTCCGGACTCGCGATCGAGACCGCGGGCCTGGTGAAGACGTTCGGCGAGACCCGGGCCGTGGACGGCGTCGACCTCGCCGTGCCCGCCGGCACGGTCTACGGCGTCCTCGGGCCGAACGGCGCCGGCAAGACCACCACGGTGAAGATGCTCGCCACCCTGCTGCGGCCGGACGGGGGCCAGGCCCACGTTTTCGGCCGCGACGTCGTGCGCGAGGCGGACGAGGTGCGCAGCCGGGTGAGCCTGACCGGGCAGTACGCGTCCGTCGACGAGGACCTCACCGGCACCGAGAACCTGGTCCTGCTGGGCCGGCTCCTCGGGCACGGCAAGGCGGCCGCGCGGCAGCGCGGCGAGCAGCTGCTGGAGGCCTTCGGGCTGACGGACGCGGCGGCCAAGCAGGTCAAGCACTACTCGGGTGGCATGCGGCGGCGCATCGACATCGCCGCCTCCATCCTCAACACCCCCGACCTGCTCTTCCTCGACGAGCCGACCACCGGCCTCGACCCGCGCAGTCGCAACCAGGTGTGGGACATCGTGCGCGCGGTCGTCGCCCAGGGCACGACCGTCCTGCTGACCACGCAGTACCTGGACGAGGCCGACCAGCTGGCCTCCCGGATCGCCGTCATCGACAAGGGGCGGGTGATCGCCGAGGGCACCAAGGGCGAGCTGAAGGCGTCGGTCGGCGCCGGTTCGGTGCACCTGCGGCTGCGGGACGCGGACCAGCGGCCGGAGGCCGAGCGGCTGCTGCGGGACCTGCTGGTCGCCGAGGTGCAGCTGGAGCCCGACCCGGTGGCCCTGACCGCGCGGCTCGCGGTGTCCGGCGGCGACGCGGCCGCCGACCAGGCCGCCAAGGCGCTCGGCGAACTGACGCGGGCCGGTATCACCGTGGACAACTTCTCCCTGGGCCAGCCCAGCCTCGACGAGGTCTTCCTGGCGCTGACCGGGCACGACACCGGCCAAGGCGACGGTGCCCCCGGTACCGGCCCCGACACCGACACCGACACGAAGGACGAGGTGGCGGCATGAGCACGGCCACGAGCACCGAGAGCAAGCAGCTCTCCGCGGTCAGCACCGAGTCGCTGGCGGCCCTGCTGGTCGCCAGGGAGCGGCCCCCGCGGCCCAGCGCCCTGTCGACCTCGCTGACCTTCGGCTGGCGCGCGATCCTCAAGATCAAGCACGTGCCGGAGCAGCTCTTCGACGTCACCGCCTTCCCGATCATGAACCTGCTGATGTTCACGTACCTCTTCGGCGGTGCGCTGGCGGGCTCGCCCAGTGACTACATCCAGTTCGTGCTGCCGGGCATCCTCGTGATGTCGGTCGTGATGATCACGATGTACACCGGGGTCTCGGTCAACATCGACATCGAGAAGGGCGTCTTCGACCGGTTCCGCTCGCTGCCCATCTGGCGGCCCTCGGCGATGGTCGGCTATCTGCTCGGCGACGCGCTGCGCTACACGATCGCGTCGGTGATCATGCTCGTCGTGGGCCTGCTCCTCGGCTACCGGCCCGACGGCGGGTTCGGCGGTGTGGTCGCCGGGATCGCGCTGCTGCTGCTGTTCTCGTTCGCGTTCTCGTGGATCTGGACGATGTTCGGGCTGATGCTGCGCACCGAGAAGTCGGTGATGAGCGTCAGCATGATGGTGATCTTCCCCCTCACCTTCCTGTCCAACGTCTTCGTCGACCCGAAGACGATGCCGGGCTGGCTGCAGGCGTTCGTCAACAACAGCCCGATCACCCACCTGGCGTCCGCGGTGCGCGGGCTGATGGCGGGCGAGTGGCCCGGCACGGAGATCGCCTGGACGCTGGGCTGGGCCGGCGCGCTGCTGCTGGTCTTCGGCCCGATCACCATGCGGCTGTACAACCGCAAGTGACCCGGCGGGTACGGCGCCGGGCCTCGACCGCTTGCGGTCGGCGCCGTCAGTCGCGGGGCAGCGGGCGGGCGTCCGGGGCCACATGCGTGGCCGGAGTCGCCCGCACGATCGTGATCAGGCGGTCCGTCAGCTGGAGTTCACCGACGGCCGGATCGTCGTAGCCGAGCACCCGGTGCCCGCGCAGGACGCTGACCACCAGGTCGTCCACCTCCCGCGGGCCCCTGCCGACCTCGGACTTTATGACCGGCCGCTCGACGAGGTCGAGTCCGCTGCCCTGGCTGATCAGATCCTCCATGACCATGCCGGCGGCGGGGCTGAGCACCGAGAGGCCGAGCAGGCGGCCCGCGGCGCTGGCGCTGGTGATCACCGCGTCGGCGCCGGACTGCTTCAGCAGCGGTGCGTTCTCCTCCTCGCGGACCGCGACCACGATCTTCGCGCCGCGGTTGAGCTGCCGGGCGGTGAGCGTGACCAGTACGGCCGTGTCGTCGCGCTGGGTGGCGATGATGATCTGCTTCGCCCGGAACAGCTCGGCGCGGTTGAGCACATCGCTGCGTGTCGCGTCGCCTATCACGCCCGCGTAGCCGTGGGCCGTGGCGGCCTCGATGGCCTTGCCGCTGGGGTCGACCACGACGACCTGCTCCTTGCGCAGCCCGGTCGCGCAGACGGTCTGGATCGCCGACCGCCCCTTGGTGCCGAAACCGACGACGACGGTGTGATCGCGCAAGGTGGTCCTCCAGCGGTTCAGGCGCCACTCCTCCCGAGTGCGCTCGGTGAGGGCTTCCAGCGTGGTGCCGACCAGGATGATCAGGAACAGCACGCGCAGAGGCGTGATGACGAAGATGTTGGTCAGCCGGGCGGCGTCGCTGACGGGAGTGATGTCGCCGTAGCCCGTGGTGGAAAGGGTGACGGTGGCGTAGTAGAAGGCGTCGAGGAGGTCGACGGAACCGTCGGAGTTGTCGTTGTAGCCGTCGGCGTCGGCGTAGACGATGAAGGCCGTCACCAGCAGGACCACCAGGGCCAGGGACAGCCGCTTGCCGACCTGGCGGATCGGATGCTCGACCAGCTTCCTGGGAAGTTTCACCCGATGGGTCACGAGGTGTTCGTCCGCCTGGCGGGCGATCGCGTCCTGGCCCGGAAGTTTCACGTGAAACACACTCCGATTCCGCCGGTGGCCCAGGGAAGGTCGAGCAGTTCGGCCTCCTGGCCACTGAGCGCACCGCCCGGCGGTACGACGGCCAGGGCGTCGGCGGCGGCGATGCCGCGCAACATGGCCGGACCGTTGTAGTGCAGGGGCACGGCACGGTCGCCGCGCAGGGCGACGGGGACCAGCCGGGTGTCGTACGGGTGCCCGTGCACCGCGTCCCGCAGAGGCAGCGTGTAGGGCTCGGGCGCCGGGCGGGCGGCGAGGACGCGCAGCAGCGGCTCGGCGAGCGTGAGCAGTCCGGAGACGGCGGCGAGGGGGTTTCCGGGCAGGCCCACGAGGTGCTGGTCGTCCCCCAGGCGGGCCAGCAGCATGGGGTGGCCGGGGCGCACCTTGACGCCGTCCACGATGAGTTCGGCGCCGATGCGGGTCAGGACGGGGTGCACGTGGTCGACGGGGCCCGCGGCGGTACCGCCGGTCGTGACGATCAGGTCGGCGTCGGAGGCCGTGACGGCGCGGTGCAGGGCCTCGGCGTCGTCGCCGATCCGGCAGACCGTGCGGACCTCGGCGCCCAGGGCACGCAGCCAGGGCGGCAGCATCGGGCCGAGTGCGTCCCGGATGAGGCCGTCGTGCGGCAGCCCCCCGGTGAGCAGCTCGTCGCCGAGGACGAGGACGTCGACGCGGGGGCGGGGGACCGCGGTGAGCGTGTCGTACCCGGCGGCCGCCGCGAGGCCCAGCACGGCCGGGGTGACCACGGTGCCGACGGGCAGCAGCTGGTCGCCGCCGCGGCACTCCTGGGCGCGCGGCCGGATGTCCTGGCCGTGGACGACCTCGCGGGTGGGGTGCAGGCGGCCCCGTTCGTCGGTGCGGCCGTGCTCGGTGCGCAGGACGGCGGTGGTGTCCGCGGGGACGCGGGCGCCGGTGGCGATGCGGACGGCTTCTCCGTCGGTCAGGGGCGCGGGTTCCGCGTGTCCGGCCAGGACGCCTTCGTCACGCACCGTCCAGGGCGCGGGGCCGGAGACGGCCCAGCCGTCCATCGCGGAGGTGTCGAAGGAGGGCAGGTCGGTGAGGGCGGTGAGCGGGGAGGCCAGGGTGAGACCGAGGGCCGCGTCGAGGGGCGCCGGGACGGGGGCTCGGCGGGCGGCGCGGACGGCGGAGCGGGCCGCGCGTTCGGCGCTCGTCCGGGCCTCGGGCCAGGGGGTCGCGCGGTGGCGGTCGCCGTGGTGGTGAGGACCGTCGTGGCGGTGCGGGTCGCCGTGGTGCGAGGCGTGCGGGTGGACGGCCGGTCCGTCGGGGGTGCCGCCGGGAGGGCCGGGGTTCTCCTTCACGAGGGCGAGCGCCTCCTCGACGTCGAGGTCGTCGGCTTCCTCGCCGGTCCGGGTGCCGGGGGAGGTCATCGGGCGTCCGGGCGGGTGTCGGGGGTGGCGTCGGGGGCCACGTCGGGCTTGCCCGCCGTGGTCGACGCGGGCGGTTCCTCGGCGGCCGCGGCCTCCTCCGCCCAGCGCCGGGCGAGGGCGGCCGCCTTGCGGGCGGTCTCGGCGACGGCCTCGGGGCCGCCCCCGGCCCGCCCGGCCGCGTAGCCGACGAGGAAGGTGGTCAGCGGCGCTGCGGGCCTGGCCACCCCGTGGGCGGCGTCCCGGGCGAGGTCGAGCAGGAGGCCGGTGTCGACGTCGAGGTCGATGCCCAACTCGTCCTTGGCTGCGGAGATCCATTCATCCAACACGTGACCATGCTCCCTGATGCGTGCCCTTGCGGTGGCGAGGTCGTCCCAGGTGTCGCAGTCGAAGGAGGCGACGGCGTCGGGGACACGGGTGAGGTGGAGAGCGCCGGTCAGCCGGCGCAGGGGCAGCCCGGTGAGGTCCGCCCGGCGCGTCCCGCCTCCCTGGCTCCCGGTGAGCGCGGCCAGTTCGCGGCGCAGCGCGGACGCGCGGTAGGCGGCGACGAGCGGCTGGTCGCGGCCGTCGGCGTCGGTGAGCAGGACACCGTCGGCTTCGCTCGCGGCGAGGGCCGACAGCAGGCGTCCGACGGTGGAGCCGGACAGGAACGGCAGGTCGGCGGAGAGGACCACGACGTGCTCGGCCGTGGTGTGCCCGAGGCCGGCGGCGAGGGCGGCCAGGGGTCCACCGCCCGGCGGGTCCTCGCGCGCCCAGGTCACCGGGCGCGGGGTGGGCCGCGGGGCGGCCACGACGACGGTGCTCCGCGCTCCGGCGCAGGCGGCGAGCACCCGGTCCAGCAGCGCCCGTCCGCCCACGCGCAGGCCGGGCTTGTCGGCACCGCCGAGGCGCCGGGCGGCCCCGCCGGCGAGCACGACGGCGTCGTACCCGACGGGGTCCGCGCCCGGCGCGGGATCGGCGCCGGCGCCGGGGGCACCGAAGGGCTCGTACGCGGTCACCCCCCGAGTATGCGTCCCTGCGCGATCACAGGGAACGTGGGGGGAGCCCGCGCGTCAGAGTCGGCGCACCGGCACCGGCGCCGTCACGTGAGTCACCTCGGTCGCTTTCGTTGCCTCCGTCCCATCAATCACTCCGTCACAACGTCCGCAGCAGCACCGCCGGTTGTTCCACGCAGTCCGCCACGTACCGCAGGAAACCGCCCGCCGTGCCGCCGTCGCACACCCGGTGGTCGAAGGTCAGCGACAGCTGCACGACCTGACGCACCGCCAGCTCGCCCTCGTGCACCCACGGCTTGGGGACGATGCGGCCGACGCCGAGCATGGCGGCCTCGGGGTGGTTGATGATCGGCGTGGAGCCGTCGACGCCGAAGACTCCGTAGTTGTTCAGCGTGAAGGTGGAGCCGGTCAGTTCACCGGGCGTCAGCCGTCCCTCGCGGGCCGTCTCGGTGAGCCGGGCGAACTCGGCGGTGAGCCCTTCGGCGTCCCGCGCGTGCGCGTCGCGGACGACCGGCACGACCAGCCCCCGGTCCGTCTGCGCGGCGAAACCGAGGTGGACGTGGTCGAGCTGGACGACTTCCCTGGCCTCCGTGTCGACCGTGGAGTTCAGCTCGGGGAAGCGGACCAGGGCGGCCGTGCAGATCCGGGCCAGCAGGGCGACCAGGGAGATCTTCGGTCCGCCCGCCGCGTTCATCGCTGTGCGCGCACGCATCAGCTCGGTCGCGTCGGCGTCCACCCAGCAGGTCGCGTCCGGGATCTCGCGCCGGCTGCGGGAGAGCTTGTCGGCGACGGCGCCGCGGACGCCCTTGAGCGGCGTACGGGTGGCGACCGGCGGCACCGCGGAGGAGGCGTGGGACGCGGTGGCCGCGGGAGCCGTGGTGGCCTGTTCCCGGGCCGTCTCCGCCGCCGCGTGCGGGCCGGTCTCCTGGGTCGCCGCACGGCCGCCGCCCTGGGCCGCGGCGGCCCGCAGGGCGTACTCCACGTCCGCCCGCAGGATCAGGCCGTCCGGTCCGGAGCCGGTCAGCTCGCGCAGATCCAGGTCGTTCTGCCGGGCGAGCCGGCGCACCAGCGGGGAGATGACGGGGACCGGCCCGTCCACCGGCTCGGCGGCCCGGGCCCGGCCGTTGGCCCGCCCGACCACCTCCGCACCGGACGGCACAGCGCCGGTCGCCTCCGCGCCGGTCGCTGCGCCGGACACCCGCCGCTGCGGCCGCACCCGGCGCCGGCGGGCGGGAGCCTCCGAGGTGCCGTACCCGACCAGGACGTTGCCCGAGCCCCCGGACTTCTCCCGCCCCGCGCCGGGCTCCTCGGCCCGCGGCGCCCGCGCGGCACCGCCGCCGGTGCCCGAGTCCTCCGCCGGACGGTGGCCGTCGGCCCCCTCGCCCACCGCCACCGTGATCAGCGGCGCACCGACGGGCAGCTCCGCGCCCTCCTCGCCGAAGCGGGCGGTGACCACGCCGCCGTACGGGCAGGGCACCTCGACCATCGCCTTCGCCGTCTCGACCTCGACGACCGGCTGGTCGACGGCGACGACGTCGCCGACCTCGACCATCCAGCGCACGATCTCCGCCTCGGTGAGGCCCTCACCGAGGTCGGGGAGCTTGAACTCCAGCACCTGTGCCATCAGCTTTCGGCCTCCCACTGCAGGCGCCCCACGGCGTCCAGGATCCGGTCCACACCGGGCAGGTGGTGCCGCTCCAGCATCGGCGGCGGGTACGGGATGTCGAACCCGGCCACACGCAGCACCGGCGCCTCCAGGTGGTGGAAGCAGCGCTCCGTGACCCGGGCCGCGATCTCCCCGCCCGGCCCCCCGAAGGAACCCGACTCGTGGACGACGACCGCGCGTCCCGTCCGCCGCACCGAAGCGCACACCGTCTCGTCGTCGAAAGGCACCAGGGAGCGCAGATCGACGACTTCGAGGTCCCAGCCCTCGGCCCGGGCCGCCTCCGCCGCCTCCATGCAGACGGCCAGCGACGGCCCGTACGTGATGAGTGTGGCGCTCCGGCCGGAGCGACGCACCACCGCGCGGCCTGTCGGTTCAACGGGCGACGGCTCCTCGGGGTTCCAGGCGTCCTTCGACCAGTACAGCCGCTTCGGTTCGAGGAAGACGACCGGGTCGTCGGAGGCGATGGACTGGCGCAGCAGCCCGTAGGCGTCGGCGACGGTCGCGGGCGTGACGACATGGAGCCCCGGAGTCGCCATGTAGTAAGCCTCGGACGAGTCGCTGTGGTGCTCGACGCCGCCGATGCCGCCGCCGTAGGGGACGCGGATGGTCAGCGGCAGGGGCATCTTCCCGCGCGTACGGTTGCGCATCTTGGTGACGTGGCTGACGACCTGTTCGAACGCCGGGTAGGCGAAGGCGTCGAACTGCATCTCCACGACCGGGCGCAGCCCGTACATCGCCATGCCGACGGCGGTGCCGAGGATGCCGGCCTCGGCGAGCGGGGTGTCGGTGCAGCGGTCCTCGCCGAACTCCTTCGCGAGCCCGTCGGTGACCCGGAAGACGCCGCCGAGGGTGCCCACGTCCTCGCCCATGACGTGCACGCTCGGGTCGGCGGCCATGGCGTCGCGCAACGCGCGGGTGAGGGCCTGCGCCATGGTGGCCGGCTTGACGGCGACCGTGGTCATCGCCGGCCCCCTTCGGTCGCCGCGGACGCGGAGCCGGACGCGGTCTCCGCCTCGGCCTCCGCCGCCAGCTCGGCGCGCAGCAGGTCCCGCTGCTCGCGCAGCTGCGGCGTGGGCTCGGCGTAGACGTGGGCGAACAGGTCCATCGGGTCGAGCGCCGGGTCCTGGTTCATGCGGGCGCGCAGATCGGCGGCCATGGTCTCGGCGTCCTCGCGGACGGCCGCGACGCCGTCCTCGTCCAGCAGGCCGCGCTCGGTCAGCTCCCGCTCCAGCAGTGCGACCGGGTCGTGCCGGCGCCAGGTCTCGACCTCGGCGTCGCCCCGGTAGCGCGTCGCGTCGTCGGCGTTGGTGTGGGCCTCCACGCGGTAGGTGATCGCCTCGACCAGCGTGGGGCCGCCGCCCGCGCGGGCGTGCCGTACGGCGTCGGACAGGACCTCGTGCACGGCGGCGGCGTCGTTGCCGTCGACCAGGCGGCCGGGCATCCCGTAGCCGACGGCCTTGTGGGCCAGCGACGGGGCCGCGGTCTGCTTGGCGAGCGGCACGGAGATCGCGAAGCCGTTGTTCTGCACGAGGAAGACGACCGGCGCCTGCCAGACGGCGGCGAAGTTCAGCGCCTCGTGGAAGTCGCCCTCGCTGGTGCCGCCGTCGCCGACCATGGCAAGGGCGACCACGTCGTCCCCCTTGAGCCGGGCGGCGTGCGCGAGGCCCACCGCGTGCGGGAGCTGGGTGGCGAGCGGCGTGGACAGGGGGGCGACCCGGTGCTCACAGGGGTCGTAGCCGGTGTGCCAGTCGCCGCGCAGCAGGGTGAGGGCCTCGACGGGGTCGACGCCGCGGGCGACGACGGCGAGGGTGTCGCGGTAGCTGGGGAAGAGCCAGTCGCGCTCCTCGAGGGCCAGCGCGGCGGCGACCTCGCAGGCCTCCTGTCCGGTGCTGGAGGGGTAGACGGCCAGCCGGCCCTGCTTGGTCAGCGCCGTGGCCTGCGCGTTGTAGCGGCGGCCGTGGACCAGCCGGGCGTACAGCGTGCGCAGCAGGTCGGGGTCGGCCTGCCCGGCGGCCTTCGTGCCGAGGACGCGGTACGGCTCCGCGTCGGGCAGCAGCGGCGCGGGGTCGGTACGGGGCTGCCAGGCGGGCGGCGGTGTGGGCCGGTACGCGCCCCGCTGCTCCATGACCGTCATGACGGCACCTCCTCGTGGGAGCGGCTTCGGGCTCGCCACGGGTGTGACGGGCCTCACCTACCGATTGTTCGGTCGTCGGCACATTTTGGCTACAGGCGGCCCCAGGCTGTGGACAAACGGTTCTCCACAGCCTGAGATGGACGCAGTACGTCCATCGTAAGAAGGCGGGGGGACATGGCATCTGAACAAATGGCCGAACGCCCGGACGACGACGGCGGCCCCGAGGACTCCGGAGCCCCGCCGCCCCCGCGTCCGCTGGACGCGATCGATCAGGACATCCTGCGCATGCTCCAGGCGGACGGCCGCGCCTCGATACGCTCGGTCGCCGAGCGGGTCCACGTCTCCCGCGCCAACGCCTACGCCCGCATCAACCGGCTCGTCGAGGACGGCGTCATCCGCGGCTTCGGCGCCCGCGTCGACCACGAACGCGCGGGGCACGGCACGTCGGCGTACATCACCCTGAAGATCGTCCAGAACTCCTGGCGCACCGTCCGCGCCCAGCTGCGGCAGCTCCCCGGCGCCTCCCACATCGCCCTGGTGGGCGGCGACTTCGACGTCCTGCTCCTGGTGCACACCCCCGACAACCGGGCCCTGCGCGAGCTGGTGCTCACCCGTCTCCAGGCCATCCCCGAGGTGCTCAGCACCCGCACCCTGCTCGTCTTCGAGACCGAGGACCTGGAGCCGCAGAGCTGACCGCCGGGGCCACCGGCGAGCGCCCGCTCAGGACGCCTTGCGCAGCCCCCCGAACACCAGCCGCGCCACCGCGTCGACCACCTCGCGCTCGCCCGCGCCGCCCGCGCCGCCCCGGCCGTCGGGCCCGTCCGGGCGGTACCACTCGACGATCGAGTTGATCATGCCGAAGACCAGCCGGGTCGCCAGCCGCACCTCCACGTCCGCGCGCACGTCCCCCTCGGCGGCCGCCGCCTTCAGCAGGGCGGCCACCCGGTGGTCGAACTCGCGCCGCCGTTCCAGCGCCCAGCGCTCGGTGTCCGTGTTGCCGCGCACCCGCAGCAGCAGCGTCACGTACGGCAGTTCGGCCATCAGCACCTCGACCATGCGCCGCACGACGTACTCCAGCCGCTCGGCGGCGGAGCCCACGCGCGCGTGCTCCTCGTCGAGGATTCCGAACAGCTCGTCCAGGGCCCGGCTCACGGCCCGGCGCAGGAGCTCCTCCTTGCCGGTGACGTGGTGGTAGATCGACGACTTGGAGATGCCCGCCGCCTTGGAGAGGTGCTCCATGGAGGTGCCGTCGTAACCGCGCTCGATGAACACCTGCACGGCGACGGAGAGCAGTGTCTCGGGCGTGTACGTGTCGCGCTTGGCGATGGTCATGAGGGAGTGCCTCCCCGCTTCTCTGAAGCCCGGGCGTGGCGGTGCAGCGCGAGAGACGGCGCGTAGCGCCCGGACCGGTCGCGCCCGTGCAGGCATTCCAACAGGGAGCAGGCCCAGGTGTCACCGAGCCGGCGGCTCCACTCCAGGGGCCCGAGGGGATAGTTCACGCCCAGGCGCATGGCCGTGTCGATGTCCCCGGGCGTGGCCACACCCTTGGCCACGGCGTCGACCCCCAGGTCGATGATCCGCGCGACCGTCCGGGCGACGATCATGCCCGGGACGTCGCCGATCACACTGACCTTCTTGCCCAGCGCCTGGAACAGGCCGGTGGCCTGGGCGAGGGTGCGCGGGGAGACGTCCTCGGACGCGGACAGGGCGATACGGGTGGCCCTGCGGTAGTCGAAGGCGAGATCGAAGTGGACGACGTCCTGGTGTTCCACGGATGTCAGGCCGTCGGCGAGGCACAGCGTTCCGCCGTCGGGCAGGACGAACCGCCCGTTACCGCTCCCCTCCTCCCGGACCTCGATCCCCGCCTCGCGGACCAGCGCGGCCAGCTCGGCGGCCGGCCCCAGGTCACCCGCCACGACGACGTACGCGGGCGGGCCGGCCGGCTCGGCGGTGTGCGGCCCGGGGCGCTCGGCGCCGTCGCGGTAGTCGTACCAGCCCTGCCCGCTCTTGCGGCCGAGCCTGCCGGACTCGACCAGGCGGCGCTGGGCGAGCGACGGCGTGAAGCGCGCGTCCTGGAAGAACGCCTGCCACACGGAGTGCGTGACGGACTCGTTGACGTCCTGCCCGATGAGGTCGGTCAGCTCGAAGGCGCCCATGCGGAAGCCGCCCGACTCGCGCAGCACGGCGTCGATGGTGGCCGGGTCGGCGCCCTGGTCCTCGTACACCGCGAAGGCCTCGGCGTAGAAGGGGCGGGCGACACGGTTGACGATGAAGCCGGGGGTGTCGGCGCAGGCGACCGGGGTCTTGCCCCAGACGCGGGCCGTCTCGTACGCGCGCGTGGCCGACGCGGCGTCGGTGGCGAACCCGGAGACCACCTCCACCAGCGGCAGCAGCGGCGCGGGGTTGAAGAAGTGCAGGCCGACGAAGCGGCCGGGGTGGCGGAGCACGCCGCCGACGGCGGTGACGGAGAGGGAGGAGGTGTTGGTGGCGAGCAGGCAGTCGTCGCCGACGACGTCCTCCAGCGCGCGGAACAGTTCCTGCTTGACGTCCAGCCGTTCCAGGACCGCCTCGACGACCAGGGCGCAGTCGGCCAGCTCGGCGAGGGTCTCGGCGGGCCGGAGCCGGGCGCGGGCGGCGTCCCGCTCGGCGCCGGTGAGGCGTTCCTTCTCGACGAGCCGGTCGAGCCGGGCGCCGATCGCGTCTGCCGCTTCCCGGGCCCGGCCGGGGACGGCGTCGTACAGCCGCACGGGGTGGCCCGCGACCAGCGCCACCTGGGCGATGCCCTGCCCCATGGTGCCGGTGCCGACGACGGCTACGGGGCTGCTGAGGTCGAGTGCTGTCATGTGCGCGATCCTCCCGCACGGGGTTTTCCACAGATGCGGCGGTCCCCCTTGTCCCGACCGATCGTTCGGTTACTCTAGCCGTGTCCGCCCACCCGTCTCCCACCACCACCCTGCCCGAGGCGCTGCGCGCCGCACCTTTTGATATTCCTGCCCAGGTTTCCCCCAGGTCCCGGACTCGGCGAAGAGACTCGACGAAGAGTCGACGGCGCGTCCGGGAGAGACGAGGAGTTGGTCCCGCATGGCCGCCGAACTCACCGCGCACCAGCTGATCGACCGGCACCGGCCGACCCTGGACCAGGCGCTGGAGACGATCCGCACGCGCGCGTACTGGTCCCCCCACCCCGAGCACCCCAAGGCCTACGGGGAGAACGGCAGCCTGGACACGGCCGCGGGCAAGGCCGCCTTCGACGCCCTGCTCGGCACCCGCCTCGACCTCGGCCAGCCCGGCACCGACGACTGGGTCGGCGGCGAGGTCTCCCCGTACGGGATCGAGCTGGGCGTGGAGTACCCGCACGCGGACCTCGACGTGCTGCTGCCCGCCATGAAGGCGGGGCAGAGGGCGTGGCGGGACGCGGGCCCGGAGCTGCGGGCGATGGTCTGCCTGGAGATCCTCAAGCGGATCGCGGACCGCACGATGGAGTTCGCGCAGGCGGTCATGCACACCTCCGGGCAGGCCTTCATGATGGCCTTCCAGGCGGGCGGCCCGCACGCGCAGGACCGCGGCATGGAGGCGGTGGCTTACGCGTACGTGGAGCAGTCCCGCACGCCCGAGACGGCCGAGTGGACCAAACCGCAGGGCAAGCGCGACCCGCTCGCGCTGACCAAGGCGTTCACGCCGGTCCCGCGCGGCATCGGCCTCGTCATCGGCTGCAACACCTTCCCGACGTGGAACGGCTACCCGGGCCTGTTCGCCTCCCTCGCCACCGGCAACGCGGTCCTGGTCAAGCCCCATCCCCGCGCGGTGCTGCCGCTCGCGATGACCGTGCAGGTCGCCCGCGACGTCCTCACCGAGGCCGGCTTCGACCCGAACCTGGTCGCGCTGGCCGCCGAGCGCCCCGGCGAGGGCATCGCCAAGGCCCTGGCCACCCGGCCCGAGATCCGGATCATCGACTACACCGGCTCCACCTCCTTCGGCGACTGGCTGGAGGCCAACGCCCGCCAGGCCCAGGTCTTCACCGAGAAGGCCGGCGTCAACACGGTGATCGTCGAGTCGACCGACGACTACAAGGGCATGCTCGGCAACCTGGCGTTCTCGCTGTCCCTCTACAGCGGCCAGATGTGCACCACCCCGCAGAACCTGCTGATCCCCCGCGACGGCATCCGCACCGACCAGGGCGCCAAGACCTACGACGAGGTGACCGCCGACCTCGCGCGGGCCGTGGAGGGCCTCCTCGGCGACGACGCCCGCGCGAACGCCCTGCTCGGCGCCATCGTCAACCCGGACGTCAAGGCCCGCCTGGATGCCGCCGCCGGACTCGGCGAGGTCGCCCTCGCCTCCCGCGAGGTGGCCAACCCGGAGTACCCGGACGCGGTCGTGCGCACCCCGGTGATCGTCAAGCTGGACGGTGCCAAGCCCGACGACGAGGCGGCCTGGACCAGCGAGTGCTTCGGCCCCGTCTCCTTCGCCGTCGCCGTCGACTCCGCCGACCACGCCGTTCAGCTGCTGCGCCACAGCGTCCGCGAGAAGGGCGCGATGACGGTGGGCGCGTACACGACCGACCCGGAGGTCGAGCAGTCCGTGCAGGAGGCCTGCCTGGAGGAGGCCGCCCAGCTCTCCCTCAACCTCACCGGCGGGGTGTACGTCAACCAGACAGCCGCCTTCTCCGACTTCCACGGCTCGGGCGGCAACCCGGCGGCCAACGCGGCCCTGTGCGACGGCGCGTTCGTCGCCAACCGCTTCCGGGTGGTGGAGGTCCGCCGGCCCGCCTAGGACGGCTGGTCAGGCCACCCGCGGTGCGCCCCCGCCCGCGCTCCAGTGGTAAAGCGTCATGGCCACACTGGTCGCGAGGTTGTAGCTGGAGACCTGGGGGCGCATCGGCAGCGCCACCAGGTGGTCGGCCCGCGCGCGCAGCTCCCGCGACAGGCCACCGCGCTCGGAGCCGAAGGCGAGCAGCGCGTCGTCCGGCAGCTTCAGCCCGCGGATGTCCTCGCCCTCCGGGTCCAGCGCGAACAGCGGCCCGGACGGCAGCCGATCCACCTCCAGCCGCTCCACGGCGGTCGCGAAGTGCAGCCCCGCCCCGCCCCGCACCACCGTGGGGTGCCACGGGTCGAGGGTGCCGGTGGTCACGACACCGGTCGCCCCGAAACCGGCGGCCAGCCGGATCACCGCCCCCGCGTTGCCGAGGTTGCGCGGCTGGTCGAGGACGACCACGGGCGTCCGGCGGGGCGTGTGCGCCAGCGCCCGCAGTCCGGCCTCGCGGGAGGGGCGTACGGCGAGGGCGGCCACCGCGGTCGGATGCGGGCGCGGCACGAGGGAGGCATACGTCTCCCGCGCCACCTCGGTCAGCAGCCCGTCCAGGGCGGGCCGTACGTCGGGTGCCAGCTCGTCGGCGAGGGCCAGGGCCGCCGTGCGGTCGGCGGTGACGGCCACGGGGACCTCGGCGCCGAAGCGCAGCGCGTGCTTGAGGGCGTGGAAGCCGTCGAGCAGCACGCAGGCACCGGCGTACCGGCGCCAGTCGGCGAGCGGGTCGAGGTCGGTCATGCCCCGAAGCCTACGTGCGTGTGATCGGGGCCCCCTTTGTCCCCGGCACCGGTCCCCTGGACACCGGCCGCCTGCGCGCCGGTCTCCCGCGCGCCGGTCCCGCCGGGGTGGGCTCGCGGCCCGGGCACCGACGCCGTACCGCCGCCGTCCCCGCCCCCGGCCCGCAGCCCGCCCGCCGGCGAGCCCGGGAGCAGGAGCAGCAGCCGGTCCCGCCCGCGTACCGCCCAGCCGCCCATCCGGCGCAGGAACGAGGTCGGCAGGAAGACCGCGTCGGCGGCGATCATCGCCAGCGAGAAGAACGGCAGCCCCAGCACCACGGCGATCACCGCGTGCTCGGTCATCATGGCGGCCAGCAACACGTTCTTGACCCGCCGGTTGAACAGCGTGAACGGGAAGGCGACCTGCACGGCGACCGTGCCGTAGGTGATGAGCATGACCATCGTGCCGCTGGACGACAGGGCGTCGGAGAGCGCGGGCCACGGCGAGAAGTAGTCCAGGTGCAGCGGGTAGAAGACCGCGGTGCCGTCCTGCCAGCGCGAGCCCTGGATCTTGTACCAGCCAGCCGTGGCGTAGATCAGACAGGCCTCGGCCATGATCACGACCAGGGCGCCGTTGTGCACGACGTTGGTGACCACGTCGAGCAGGATGCGCGGCTGGCCGCTCCCCGCGCCGCGCCCCACGGCCCACCACAGACCCTGCGCCACCCACACCGCCCACAGCAGCGCCGGGACGAACCAGTCGCCCTCCAGCCCGCCCGCCAGCGTCACCGTGAGCAGCACGAACCCGAACACGCACCACAGCACCGGCCCTACCCGGTCCGCCACCCGCTCGCCGCGCGCCCGTGCCCCCTCCGCGCGCCGCGCCCGGCGGGCGTCCAGCGACCACACCTGGCCGCAGCGGGTGAGGACCAGGTAGATGCTCATCAGATGCAGGACGTTGTCGCCGCCGTCCCCCATGAACACGCTGCGGTTCTGGAGGGAGAGCACGCCGACCATGAAGAGGACGGACACGGTCCGGGTGCGCCACCCCAGCAGGAGCAGCACGCTGCTCAGGACGGCCAGCGCGTAGACGATCTCGAACCAGGCCCGCCCGTCGGACCACATCAGCGCCGTGAAGGCACCGTTGTCCGCGATCAGCTGCTCGGCGAGGTCGTGGCCCCAGGGGCTGTCGGGGCCGTACAGCTCCTGGCGGTGGGGCAGCTCGCGCAGCAGGAACAGCAGCCAGGTGGCGCTGAAGCCGATACGGATCACGGCCGTCTGGTACGGGCCGAGCGCGGCACCGGTGACGCGGGCGATGCCTCGGGAGACGGAGACGACGATGCGGTTCACGCGCCGCCCTCCTTCTTCTCACCCTCGCCGGACACCGGCCACCAGGGCAGCTGGCGAACGGTCGGCCGGTCGGAGACCTTCACCCCGCTCCACGGGGGCGGCTCCACGGTGGTGGTCCGGGAGCGGTACTGGACGCGCTCGACCACGCCGCCCGGTCCGGCGGCGTCGTTGCGTTCCAGCCGCAGGACCGCGATGCGCCGCAGGTAGGACTCGGAGAGCGTGCCGCGCAGACCCACCGGGCGGTCGTCGGAGTCGTGGGTGGCGACGAAGAAGTCCCAGGCACGCCGGAGCTCGTTCTGCTGGGTGTGGCTCGGCACCGGGTTGCCGTCGATGGCCCGGCCGTCCTCGGCGGACAGGTCGTACCAGCCGGTGGTGCGTATACCGCCGTCCGCCGTGCTCACCTCGGCGCGGACCTGCACGGAGATGTTCTGCTGGAGAGGATTGGGGGCGAAGAGCTTCCAGTTCTGTTCGAACTCCGGGAAGACCCAGTCGTCCACCGCGGCGCCGTGCTGCTTGGTGAGGGTGTTCGACGGGGCCACGTGCAGGAAGACCAGCCCCAGGTGGGCGCAGACGGCGACGGCGACGACCGCGAGGGCGATCACGGCACCGGCCTGGTAGCGCGGGGAGAGCGCGGCTACACCGGTGCGGGGCTCGGCGGGATCGGCGGCCTCCCCGGTGCTCCCGGCCTCCCCGGTGTCGCCGCCCGGTCCGGCCGGGACTCCCTGATCGTCGTCCCGCCCCTGCCGGGCGTCCGAGCCTGTGTCGTACGCGTCCATTCCGCCCCGTTCCGGTCCTGGTCCTCGTCCCGCCCGCCCCACCACGAGGCGTCCGCGCACCACTGGTGCGGCTGCTCGGCGACGTTCGAACGGGAACGGTACTCAGGACCGGCCGCCCGCACAGCCCCCGGCGGACCGACCGCACCGTGGGCGACACCACACCGGCGGGAAGGGTAAGGGCCTGTCCTAGACGACGTGCCCCGGCTCGCCCTCGCCGTCCACCACGGGCCGCCCGGCCGCCGCCCACACCTGCATGCCGCCGTCGACGTTCACGGCGTCGATGCCCTGCTGCACCAGGTACATGGTGACCTGGGCCGAACGGCCGCCGGAGCGGCAGATCACGTGGACGCGGCCGTCCTGCGGCACGGCGTCGGTCAGCTCACCGTACCGGGCGACGAACTCGCTGATGGGAATGTGCAGCGCCCCGGCGGCGTGACCCGCCTGCCACTCGTCGTCCTCGCGGACGTCCAGCAGGAAGTCGCCGTCCTTGAGGTCCGTGACCTCGACCGTGGGCACACCAGCTCCGAAACTCATGCCCCAGACGCTACCGGAGCCACCGCCCGGCTCAGCCCTGCCCGAGCGCCGCGGCCAGCTCCGCCTCGCGCTCCCGCACCTGGGTCGCGAGCTGTTCGGCGATCTCCTCCAGCAGCCGGTCGGGATCGTCCGGGGCCAGCCGGAGCATGCCGCCGATCGCGCTCTCCTCCAGCTCCTTGGCGAGCAGCGTGAGCATCTCCTTGCGCCGGTCGAGCCATTCGAGGCGGGCGTACAGCTCCTCGCCCCGGCTCGGGCGCCGTTCGGGCACCGGCCCCGCGGCCCACTCCTCGGCCAGCTCCCGCAGCCCGTCCTCGTCACCGCGGGCGTAGGCGGCGTTGACCCGGGTGATGAACTCCTCGCGCCGGGCCCGCTCGTCCTCCTCCTGCGCCAGGTCGGGGTGGGCCTTGCGGGCCAGCTCGCGGTAGAGCTTGCGGGCCTCCTCGCTCGGCCGCACCCGCTGCGGGGGGCGTACCGCCTGGTCCGTGAGCATCGCCGTGGCCTCCGGGAACAGCCCGTCCCCGTCCATCCAGCCGTGCAGCAGCTCCTCGACCCCGGGGATGGGCATCAGCCGGGCCCGCGCCTCGTCGGCCCGGCGCCGGTCCTCGGCGGCACCGGTTCGGGCGGCCCGGGCTTCCAGGATCTGCGCCTCCAGCTCCTCCAGGCGCGCGTACACCGGTCCGAGCCGCTGCTCGTGCAGGCGGGAGAAGTTCTCCACCTCCACGCGGAAGGTCTCCAGCGCGATCTCGTACTCGATGAGTGCCTGCTCGGCGGCCCGTACGGCCTTCTCCAGCCGTTCCTCGGGACGCGGCGCACCCCCTTGCTCGGGCTCAGCTTCGGGCGTCGTCACCCGACCAGCCTAGGGCCTGTCCGGCGGATCAGGTCGCCGGACGGGTGCGGCGCCTCGTCAGCGCGGGTGAGCGGGGGCCGGGCGTCCGGCTGCAAGGCGCGGGAGGGAGTCGACGCGATGGGGACACCCCCGCGCGCGAGCCAAGCCGCGCGTGGGGGTGCCGGCGGCCGACGACAACGCCGCGGGCCGGTGAGAGGCCGCCCGCGCGGTCCCCGGCGCCCGCCTCACACCCCCAGCTCCGCCGCGACCCGTCCGGTCCGCACGCCGGCGAGCAGCACGGCGTGGTCGGCCTCCGTGCGGTCGGCGTAGGCCACGGCGAAGGCGGCCACCGCCTCGTCCAGCTCGCCGTTCCTGCCGCAGTAGCCGGCGATCAGCCGCGGGTCGGCGCTGTGCGCGTGGGCGCGGGCCAGCAGGGCGCCGGTCATCCGGGCGTAGTCGTCCATCTGGTCGGCGGCCAGGGCGGTGGCGTCGACGCTGCCCTTGCGGTTGCGGAACTGCCGTACCTGGAAGGGCCGCCCGTCGACCGTGGTCCAGCCCAGCAGGATGTCGCTGACCACCTGCATCCGCTTCTGCCCCATGACCACCCGGCGTCCCTCGTGCCCGGCCTCGGGGGCGTCGAACCCGGCGGTCGCCAGGTGGGGCAGCAGCGCGGAGGGCCGGGCCTCCTTCACCTGGAGCACGAGCGGTTCACCGCGGTGGTCCAGGAGCAGTACGACGTACGACCGCGTACCGACGCTGCCGGTGCCGACGACCCGGAAGGCGACGTCGTGCACCGCGTACCGGGCCAGCAGCGGAAGCCGGTCCTCGGAGAGGGTCGCCAGGTACGGCTCCAGGGCCGCCGCGACCGACGCCGCCTCGGCGGCCGGGACGCGCCGCAGCACCGGCGGGGCGTCCACGAAGCGCCGCCCGCCGTCCTCGGTGGCCTCGGTCGACTTGGCGGCGAAGCGTCCGCTGGTGTTGGCGCGGGCCTTCTCGGAGACCCTTTCCAGGGTGCCGAGCAGGTCGTGGGCGTCGGTGTGGGAGACCAGTTCCTCGTCCGCGATGGCGTTCCAGGCGTCCAGCGCGGGGAGCTTCGCCAGCAGCCGCATGGTGCGCCGGTAGGCGCCGGCCGCGTCGTGGGCGGCCTCGCGGCAGGTGTCCTCGTCGGCGCCGGCCTCCCGGCCCGCGAGGACGATCGAGGTGGCGAGCCGCTTGAGGTCCCACTCCCAGGGGCCGTGCACGGTCTCGTCGAAGTCGTTCAGGTCGATGACGAGGCCGCCGCGGGCGTCGCCGTAGAGGCCGAAGTTGGCGGCGTGCGCGTCGCCGCAGATCTGCGCGCCGATCCCGGTCACCGGGGTGCGCGCCAGGTCGTACGCCATCAGACCCGCCGACCCGCGCAGGAAGGCGAAAGGCGTGGCCGCCATCCGGCCCGCGCGTATGGGAGTGAGCCCGGGTATCCGGCCGCGGTTGGACTCCTCGACCGCGCTCACCGCGTCCGGGCGGGAGCCGTCCAGGGCGAGCGCGGCGTGCGCGGACCGCGGGACGCGCGTGCGCAACGCCTTGCCCTCCGCCTTCGGCGACCCCCCGGCGGGCCACCGCGCGAACCCGGGCACGTCCGGCACCCGGCCGCCGCCCTCCTCAGCGCCGCCCGCCGAAACCGCCGAGTTCACCGTGTCCGTCACGTCCACCACATCCCCCACGTCAACCGCACCGGCCTCGTCCACCGCGCCGCGCGTCCCCGTCATCGCCTCGGCCATCCCGGCCGCCCTCCCCGTCCTCGTACCTGAGCCGTCCCGCCCGCCTGAGCCACACCGGCACCTGAGCCACCGCCCGAGCCGGGCCGGGCCCGGTGCCGCGCCCGAAAGGGGCTGCCACCTGAAGCCGAACCGCCGCCCGGACCGGAGCCACATCCGAACCGGTGCCGCGCCCGAACCCGGACCGCCGCCCCGCCCGGAGCCACCCCCGGACCCCGGCGGCCCCCGAGCCCGCCCTGTCCCGGCCGCACCCGGCCTCATCGGCCCGGCGTCAACGCGCCACGACCGTACCGCCGCACGAACCGTCCGTACACGCCGCCTCCCGCCCCGCTCCGCGAACGCGCCCCGCCACCCCCGCATAACACCGGGCAGAGGGCGAAACAGGAGGTGCCCGGGCCCCAGCCGCCGCGCCTACGGTTGCCAGCGATCACCATGGAGCGCGCCCGTCGAAGCAACGACAGCAGCCTGCCCCGCGCCGGCGGGCGCGCTCCCTGTCCCCGACGTCCCGGATGCCGCACGTCCCGCCCAGCTTCCCCAGGGACCACCCCACCGAGGAGACCGAGGAACCGCCATGACCCCCGACGCCCCCACCTCCCCCACCGGCCCCGACGAGCCCGGTCCCGGCCCCGTCGCCGACCGCGGTGTCAGCCGCAAGACGCTGCTCAGGGCGGCCGTGGCCGCCGGCGCCGCCGTCCCGCTGCTCGCCACCGGCTCGATCGCGCTGGCCCGGGACGCCGCCCGCGGCTCCACCGGCCGGGCCCTGCCGCCGACCCCCTACTGCGACGACGGGGACGACCCGACGCCCGACCAGATGGAGGGCCCCTACTTCAAACCGAACTCGCCGCTCCGCACCGACCTGGTGACATCCGGCACCCCGGGCACCCGGCTGACCGTCAGTGGTTACGTCTTCGGCCGCAACTGCGTCCCGCTGCCCGGCGTGCTCCTGGACTTCTGGCAGGCCGACAACGCGGGCGCCTACGACATGGCCGGGTACCGCTTCCGGGGCCACCAGTTCACCGACGCCTCCGGCGCGTTCACCCTGCGCACGATCGTCCCCGGCCTCTACCCGGGCCGCACCCGGCACATCCACGTCAAGGCGCAGGCGCCCGGCCAGCCCGTGCTGACCACCCAGCTCTACTTCCCCGGTGAGCCCCGCAACAGCACGGACGCGATCTTCGACCCGGCGCTGCTGATGAACGTCCGCGACGCCGGCGGCGGCAAGGAGGCCACCTTCGACTTCGTCCTGAACGTGGACGGCGGCCCGGGCCCGGACCCCACCGACCCGCCCACCGACCCCCCGGGCGGCACCTGGGCGGCCGGCCGTTCCTACGCGGCCGGGGACCGGGTGGCGTACGGCGGGGGCGCCTACCGCTGTCTCCAGGCGCACACCTCGATGACCGGCTGGGAGCCGCCCAACGTGCCCGCCCTGTGGCGCCGCGAGCCCTGAGACCTTCCTCACAGCATCCGGCACCCCGCGGCCCGGCGTCCGAACATGCGGAAGCCCCCCAGGTCCGAGACCTGGGGGGCTTCCGGCTGGTGCGCGAGGGGGGAGTTGAACCCCCACGCCCTTGCGGGCACTGGAACCTGAATCCAGCGCGTCTGCCTATTCCGCCACCCGCGCATTGGGTGTGTCTTCCGGGCCTTTCCTTGCGGTCCGGCGCCTTCCGACACGAGAACATTAGCACGCTGTACGGGGTGGATTCACATCCCTTTCCCCGCGGGGAAGAGCGGGGGAACCGGGACGCCCGCCCTCCTTCGGGCACTCGTCCCGGCCGCCGGCCGTTCACGTATCAACCTCGTACCGGTCCGGCGCATCCTCCCAGGAGCCGGTGGGGGTCCACGGTCAGGTGCGGGACACTGGTCCGCGGCCGCCTCTACGATCCTGGGCATGACTACCGGGAGGCGTCGACACCGTCGACCGGGCCGACAGGGGGAACCAGCCGATCGACCGGCGCGTGGATACGATCAGTAAGCAGTACCAGGTGGACAGTGCGCGCGTGAGCGGTACGCACGCGGGAAGTACGCAGGAAAGCAGTACGCGGAACAGCAGTACGCAAGGCAGCGGACAGGACGGCAGCGACGGAGGAGGTGCCCCATGGGAGTCCTGAAGAAGTTCGAGCAGCGTCTCGAAGGTCTGGTCAACGGCACCTTCGCGAAGGTGTTCAAGTCCGAGGTGCAGCCCGTGGAGATCGCGGGAGCGCTCCAGCGCGAATGCGACAACAACGCGACCATCTGGAACCGGGACCGCACCGTCGTACCCAATGACTTCATCGTGGAGCTGAGCACGCCCGACTTCGAGCGCCTGAGCCCCTACTCCGGCCAGCTCGGCGACGAGCTGGCCGGAATGGTCCGCGACTACGCCAAGCAGCAGCGCTACACCTTCATGGGACCGATCAAGGTCCACCTGGAGAAGGCGGACGACCTCGACACCGGCCTGTACCGGGTGCGCAGCCGTACGCTCGCCTCCTCCAGCAGCCACCAGGGCGGCCCGGCCCCCGCCGCGCCCCCCGCCCCGGCCGGACGCCCCGGCGGACCCGGCGGCCCCGGCGGCGGCTACGGCTACCCGCCGGCCGCCCCCGCGGGCGCCCCGCCCATGCCGTCCACGCCGCCGCCCGGCGGCCGCCCCGGCGGATACGGCTACCCGCAGCCCGCGGGCGGCCAGCAGCCCCCGGCCGCACCCGCGGCCGGCGGACGCACCCGCCACTGGATCGAGATCAACGGCACCCGCCATCAGATCTCCCGCGCGACCCTCGTGCTCGGACGCAGTACCGAGGCCGACGTGCGGATCGACGACCCCGGCGTCTCCCGCCGGCACTGCGAGATCCGGACCGGAACGCCCTCGACGATCCAGGATCTCGGGTCCACCAACGGCATCGTGGTGGACGGGCAGCACACCACCCGCGCTACGCTCCGCGACGGCTCGCGGATCGTCGTGGGCAGCACCACCGTTATCTATAGGCAAGCCGAAGGGTGATCCGGGGGCAATGTCAGAGCTGACCCTCACGGTCATGCGGCTGGGTTTCCTGGCCGTACTGTGGCTGTTCGTGATCGTGGCCGTGCAGGTCATCCGCAGCGACCTGTTCGGCACGCGGGTCACCCAGCGCGGAGCGCGGCGCGGCGCCGACCGGCCGCAGCAGGCCGCCGCGCGCCAGGGCCAGGCGCCACCGCCGCAGCGCCAGCAGCAGGGCGGCGGCCGGGGACGCCGGGGCGCCCCCACCAAACTGGTCGTGACGGAGGGCACCCTCACCGGCACCACCGTTGCCCTCCAGGGCCAGACCATCACGCTCGGCCGGGCACACGACTCGACGATCGTGCTGGACGACGACTACGCCTCCAGCCGCCATGCCAGGATCTACCCGGACCAGAACGGCCAGTGGATCGTCGAGGACCTGGGCTCCACCAACGGCACCTACCTGGACCGGTCCCGGCTGACGACCCCCACAGCGATTGGCCCGGGTGCGCCGATCCGCATCGGCAAGACCGTCATCGAGCTGCGGAAGTAGTGCTACACCAATGATTGAGCGCGAGCGGAGCGAGCACGCACCGGCGGCCTGCACCCCGGGCCTCGGCGCGCTCCCGACCGGAGGGTGGGCAGTGTGGCTCGACACGACCGGCTGTACCCGGAGCAGCCGACGGGCGAGGTGGGCATGAGTCTGTCACTGCGCTTCGCCGCCGGTTCCCACAAGGGCATGATCCGGGAGGGCAACGAGGACTCCGGCTACGCCGGCCCCCGCCTGCTCGCCATCGCCGACGGCATGGGCGGCCAGGCCGCCGGCGAGGTCGCCTCCTCCGAGGTGATCTCCACCATCGTCGCCCTCGACGACGACGTGCCCGGCTCCGACCTCCTCACCTCCCTCGGCCACGCCGTCCAGCGCGCCAACGACCAGCTGCGGCAGATGGTCGAGGAGGACCCCGCCCTGGAGGGCATGGGCACCACCCTCACCGCCCTGCTGTGGACCGGCCAGCGCCTCGGCCTCGTCCACGTCGGCGACTCCCGCGCCTACCTGCTGCGCGACGGCGTCCTCACCCAGATCACGCAGGACCACACCTGGGTGCAGCGCCTGGTCGACGAGGGCCGCATCACCGAGGAGGAGGCGGGCACCCACCCCCAGCGCTCCCTGCTCATGCGGGCGCTCGGCAGCGGCGACCACGTCGAACCCGACCTGTCCATCCGCGAGGTGAGGGCCGGCGACCGCTACCTCATCTGCTCCGACGGACTGTCCGGCGTCGTCTCCCACCAGACGATGGAGGACACCCTCGCCAGCTACCAGGGCCCCCAGGAGACCGTGCAGGAGCTGATCCAGCTCGCCCTGCGCGGCGGCGGCCCCGACAACATCACCGTCATCGTCGCCGACGTCCTCGACCTCGACACCGGCGACACCCTCGCCGGACAGCTGTCCGACACCCCGGTCGTGGTCGGCGCCGTCGCCGAGAACCAGGCCCAGTTCGGCGACAACGGCATCATGCAGACCCCGGCCGGCCGCGCCGCCGGCCTCGGCCGCCAGGGCGGCGGCCGGCACGGCGGGGGCGGCGAGTTCGGCCCGCCCGGCAGCGGCGACACCACCGGCTACATCCCCGCCGGCGACTTCGACGACTACGGCCCCGACGACTTCGTCAAACCCCGCAAGAACCGCAAGTGGCTCAAGAGATCGCTCTACACGGTGCTCGCCCTCGCCGTCATCGGCGGCGGCATGTACGGCGGCTGGCGCTGGACACAGACCCAGTACTACGTCGGCACCAAGGACGACCACCTCGCGCTGTACCGGGGCATCAGCCAGGACCTCGCCTGGGTCTCGCTCTCCAAGGTCCAGAAGGACCACCCCGAGATCGAACTCAAGTACCTGCCGCCCTACCAGCAGAAACTGGTCGAGGCCACCATGCCCGAAGGCGACCTCGCCGACGCGCGGGCCAAGATCGAGGAACTGGCGGTCCAGGCCTCCGCCTGCAAGAAGCAGGCCGAGCGCCGCGCCGCGCAGACCGAGCAGAACGCGAAGAACGAACAGAACGCGAAGACGGGCGAGGGCCAGGCCGGAGGCACCACGGGAACCACTCCCGCCGCCTTCACGTCCAAGGCCACACCGAGCCCGAGCACGTCGGGAACGCCGAAGGCACCCGAATCGTCCGAGCCCCCGTCCACGACCGCACCCACTCCTGGCCCCGGCCCGACCCTCTCGGAGGAAGAGCAGAAGGTCGTCTCGCTGTGCGGTAAGCAGTAGGCAAGCCGTGAGAGGCACCGTCACCCGATGAGCAGTACTTCCAACTCGCCGACGCACCACACGTCCACGATCGGCGCCATCGGCGCGCCGAGCCGGCGCAACACCGAGCTGGCGCTGCTCGTGTTCGCCGTCCTCATCCCGGTCTTCGCGTACGCCAACGTGGGACTGGCCATCAACGACGAGGTGCCCGCCGGACTGCTGAGCTACGGCCTCGGCCTCGGCCTCCTCGCCGGCGTCGGCCACCTCGTCGTACGCAAGTTCGCGCCCTACGCGGACCCGCTGCTGCTGCCCCTGGCCACCCTCCTCAACGGGCTCGGACTCGTCGCCATCTGGCGCCTGGACCAGTCCGAACTCCTCCAGGACATCCACCAGGCAGGCAACGCCGCGCCGCGCCAGCTGATGTACACGGCCATGGGCATCGCCCTGTTCGTCGGCGTGATGGTCTTCCTCAAGGACCACCGCGTCCTGCAGCGCTACACCTACATCTCCATGGTCACCGCGCTGTTCCTGCTGCTCCTGCCGCTGGTCCCCGGCCTCGGCAAGAACATCTACGGCGCCAAGATCTGGATCCAGGTCGGCTCCTTCTCCATCCAGCCCGGAGAGTTCGCCAAGATCGTCCTGGCGATCTTCTTCGCCGGCTACCTGATGGTGAAGCGCGACGCGCTCGCCCTCGCCAGCCGCCGCTTCATGGGCCTCTACCTGCCCCGCGGCCGCGACCTCGGCCCGATCCTGGTCGTCTGGATGGTCTCGATCCTCATCCTGGTCTTCGAGACCGACCTCGGCACCTCACTGCTGTTCTTCGGCATGTTCGTGATCATGCTGTACGTCGCCACCGAGCGCACCAGCTGGATCGTCTTCGGCCTGCTGATGTCCGCCGCCGGCGCCGTCGGCGTCGCCAGCTTCGAACCGCACATCAAGCAGCGCGTCGACGCCTGGCTCGACCCGATGAAGGAGTACATGCTCTCCCGGGCGGGCCAGGAAGGCCACTCCGAGCAGGCCATGCAGGCCCTGTGGGCGTTCGGCTCCGGCGGCACCCTCGGCACCGGCTGGGGCCAGGGCCACTCCGAACTGATCCGGTTCGCCGCCAACTCCGACTACATTCTCGCCACCTTCGGCGAGGAACTCGGCCTGGCCGGCCTCATGGCGCTGCTCCTGCTCTACGCACTGATCGTCGAGCGCGGCGTGCGCACCGCCCTCGCCGCCCGCGACCCCTTCGGCAAGCTCCTCGCCATCGGCCTCTCCGGCGCCTTCGCGCTTCAGGTCTTCGTCGTCGCCGGCGGCGTCATGGGCCTCATCCCGCTCACCGGCATGACGATGCCCTTCCTGGCGTACGGAGGTTCCTCCGTCATCGCCAACTGGGCCCTGATCGGCATCCTGCTGCGCATCAGCGACACGGCCCGCAGACCCGCACCCTCGGCACCCGCGAACCCTGACGCCGAGATGACCCAGGTGGTCCGCCCGTGAACAAGCCACTGCGCCGCATCGCGCTCTTCTGCGGCCTCCTCGTCCTCACCCTGCTCATCCGCGACAACTGGCTCCAGTACGTCCAGGCCGACGAGCTCAAGGAGGACGAGCACAACCGCCGCGTCGCCATCGAGCGGTACGCCAGCCCCCGCGGCGACATCATCGTCGACGGCAAGGCCATCACCGGCCACGCCACCACCGAGGGCGACTTCAAGTACAAGCGCACCTACAAGGACGGCGCCATGTGGGCGCCCGTCACCGGATACGTCTCCCAGGCCTACGGCGCCACCCAGCTCGAGGCCATCAACGACGGCATCCTCACCGGCAACGACGACCGGCTCTTCTTCCGCAACACCCTCGACATGATCACCGGCAAGAAGCGCGAGGGCGGCAACGTCGTCACCACCCTCAACAGCGCCGCCCAGAAAGCCGCCTACGACGGTCTGAAGAAACAGGGCGGCAAGGGAGCCGTCGTCGCGATCGAACCGTCCACCGGCAAGATCCTCTCGATGGCCTCCTACCCCTCGTACGACCCCACCGCCATCGCGGGCAGCGACGGGGCGGCCGGCGAGGCCTGGAACAGGCTCCAGAAGAAGAACAACCCCGACGACCCGATGCTCAACCGGGCCCTGCGCGAGGTCTACCCGCCCGGCTCCACCTTCAAGGTGCTCACCGCGGCCGCCGCCCTGGAGAACGGGCTGTACGACTCCGCCGACGAGAAGACCGACTCCCCGCTGCCCTGGGCCATGCCCGGCACCACCACCGAACTGCCCAACGAGGGCGACCTCCCCTGCGAGGACGCCACCCTCCGCGAAGCGCTGCGGGTCTCCTGCAACACCGTCTTCGGCAAGATCGGCGCCGACCTCGGCAACGACCGGATGCTGGAGACGGCCGAGAAGTTCGGCTTCAACAAGGAGCAGTTCGTCCCCGTCCGCTCCAGCGCCTCCGTCTTCTCCGACGACATGAACAAGTCGCAGACCGCGCTCTCCGCCATCGGCCAGTACAACACCGCCGCGACCCCGCTGCAGATGGCCATGGTCACCTCGGCCATCGCCAACAACGGCACCCTGATGAAGCCGTACATGGCCGACGAGCTCCAGGCGCCCAACCTCGACACCATCGAGAAGACCGACCCCGAGGAGATGAGCGAGCCGCTGTCCACGGACAACGCCCAGATCCTCCAGTCCATGATGGAGACCGTCGTCGAGGACGGCACGGGAACCAACGCCAAGATCGACGGCGTCACCGTGGGCGGAAAGACCGGCACCGCACAGCACGGCGTCGACAACAGCGAGAACCCCTACGCCTGGTTCATCTCCTACGCCAAGGCCGAGGACGGCAGCTCGCCCGTCGCCGTCGCCGTGGTGGTCGAGGACGAGAACGCCAACCGCGACGACATCTCCGGCGGCGGCCTCGCGGCTCCGATCGCCAAAAACGTGATGGAGGCCGTTCTGGAGAGCAAGAAGTGACCACACACTGAACAGGACGTGACTCCCGTCACGTTCCCTTCACATAGGCGCACGTTGCGATACCGGTCCTGTATCGGGTATCGGGCTTGGCCAGGTCACCCGGAGCGCGCCGGGTACGGTAGGCCGGACGGCAGCCACCGACCGTACAAGCATGCCGGTCGGGACCGACGGAGAGGGCTGGTAGGAACCATGGAAGAGCCGCGTCGCCTCGGCGGCCGGTACGAGCTGGGCCAGGTGCTCGGCCGTGGTGGCATGGCGGAGGTATACCTCGCGCACGACACCCGGCTCGGCCGCACCGTGGCGGTGAAGACGCTGCGCGCCGACCTCGCGCGCGACCCGTCCTTCCAGGCCCGCTTCCGCCGGGAGGCCCAGTCGGCCGCCTCGCTCAACCATCCCGCGATCGTGGCGGTCTACGACACGGGCGAGGACTACATCGACAACGTGTCGATCCCGTACATCGTCATGGAGTACGTCGACGGCTCCACACTCCGCGAGCTGCTCCACTCCGGCCGCAAGCTGCTGCCGGAGCGGACGCTGGAGATGACCATCGGCATCCTCCAGGCACTGGAGTACTCGCACCGGGCCGGCATCGTCCACCGCGACATCAAGCCGGCCAACGTGATGCTCACGCGCAACGGCCAGGTCAAGGTCATGGACTTCGGCATCGCCCGCGCCATGGGCGACTCTGGCATGACCATGACCCAGACGGCCGCGGTCATCGGCACCGCCCAGTACCTCTCCCCGGAGCAGGCCAAGGGCGAGCAGGTCGACGCCCGCTCCGACCTGTACTCCACGGGCTGCCTCCTCTACGAGCTGCTCACGGTCCGCCCGCCCTTCGTCGGCGACTCCCCGGTCGCGGTCGCCTACCAGCACGTGCGCGAGGAACCGCAGGCACCCAGCGTCTTCGACCCCGAGATCACGCCCGAGATGGACGCGATCGTCCTCAAGGCCCTGGTCAAGGACCCCGACTACCGCTACCAGTCGGCCGACGAGATGCGCGCCGACATCGAGGCCTGCCTCGACGGCCAGCCCGTCGGCGCCACCGCCGCGATGGGCGCCATGGCCGCCGGCGGCTACGGCGCCTACCCCGACGACCAGCCGACGACCGCCCTGCGCTCCGACGCCGGCGCGGGCGCCACCACCATGCTGCCGCCCATGAACCCGGACGACGGCGGCTACGGCTACGACGAGCGCCCCGACCGGCGCCGCCAGCAGCCCCGCAAGTCCAACGCCTCCACGATCTTCCTGGTCCTGGCCGGCGTCCTGGTCCTGGTCGGCGCGATCCTCATCGGCATGCAGCTCTTCGGCAACGACGCGGGACCGGGCAACGACAAGGTCGACGTCCCCGCCTTCGTCGGCACGACCAAGGAAGACGCCCAACAACTGGCGACCAACGCCGACCTGGAACTGACCTTCAAGCAACAGCCCTGCGAGGACCAGCCCAAGGGCAACGTCTGCTCGCAGAACCCGCAGCAGGGCACCGAGGTCAAGAAGAAGTCCAGCGTCGAACTCGTGGTCTCGACGGGCGCGCCGAAGATCGCCGTGCCCAACGTCATCGACAAGAACATCGACGAGGCCAAGCAGCAGCTCGAGGACAAGGGCTTCATCGTCGACACCAAGCAGACCGAGTCCTCCCAGGACGAGGGCACGGTCCTCAGCCAGGACCCCGACCCGGGCAAGGAGCTCGAGAAGGGCTCCACGGTGACCCTGGAGGTCGCCAAGCCCGTGGAGAAGGCGACGGTGCCGGACGTCGTGGGCCGCACCTGCGACGAGGCCAAGAGCCAGATGGAGAACAGCGACCTGGACGGTGAGTGCACCGACCAGCCGACCAACGACCCGAACCAGGTCGGCAAGGTCATCTCCACCACGCCGTCGAGCGGCCAGCCGGTCGACAAGGGCTCCAAGGTGACGATCTTCGTCGGCAAG
The DNA here is from genome assembly GCF_042745235.1 of Streptomyces sp. NPDC058796. Lineage (NCBI taxonomy): Bacteria > Bacillati > Actinomycetota > Actinomycetes > Kitasatosporales > Streptomycetaceae > Streptomyces > Streptomyces sp. NPDC058796. The sequence goes on along the minus strand of NZ_JBHYOP010000003.1, from coordinate 271,053 downwards.
GCCGTCGAGAAGACGAAGGTGCCGGAGGTCCGCGGCAAAACCCTCGCCGAGGCGCGGCAGATCCTGCAGCAGAACGGCTTCACGAACGTCCAGGTCCAGCCGGGCGCGCCCGGTGACGACAACGCGATGGTCGTCGCCATGAACCCGCAGCCCGGCAGCGAGGTCGACGACCCGGGCGCCACGCCGGTCGTCCTCACCACCATCGGCGGCAACGGCGGCGGCAACGGCAACGGCGGCGGTGACAACGGCGGCATCATCGGCGGCCTCCGCGGCGACGACTGACCCGCCCGCGAGAACACCAACGGCAAGAGCCCCGGGCCCCTCGACGGAGGGACCGGGGCTCTGTCGTGTCTTCATATGTCATGACTCGTTTACTCAGGGTGACCATACATCCGAGAGAGGGACGACCATGATCAGCGAAACGGCCCTGCTGGAATCAGCGGCCCTGCGCAGCAGCGTCCTCGAACGCACCGACGTACTCGACCGCGTCAAAGCGCTGTCCCTGCTGCCGGACGGCATGCATGTGACTACGGCGATGGTGGCGGCGTACTTCGAGGTCGCCGCCGAAGCCATCCGGCAGCTGGCCAAGCGCCACCGTGCGGAACTCGCGACCAACGGAATGATCGTGCTCCGAGGCGCTGACCTGCGAGAATTCGAGCGTGACAACATGTCACTCTCGCTCGGAAGTTATCCACAGGCCCGCCGAAGCCTCACCGTCTACTCCAGGCGAGCCGTACTCAACATGGCCATGCTCCTGCGCGACAGCCCCATCGCCCGCCAGGTACGCACGTACCTCCTGGACATGGAGCACCTGGCCCGCACACAGCCTGTGGACAACCCGGCTCCCACCTCCGCTGCACTCGACGCCCGCATCGACCAACGCATCACTCACATCCTCGGCAAGACCGTCGTGCCGATGTTCAACGCCCTGATCGAGACGTCGAGCGATCACCAACGAGAGCTCATCGCCCTCCGCACAGGCGTCCAGCGCATCGAGAAGCGCCTCCGCCAGCACCACGCCCGACTGCAACGGATGGAAAGCCCACTGGAGGGCCGTCCACTCCCGGGCGTCATGGCTTCCATGGACGCCATGAACGGCCGTGAGTTCGAGGAGCACGTCGCCACACTGCTCCGCCGCGACGGCTGCACCGACGTCATCGTGCGCGGGCGCGGCAAGGACCGGGGCATCGACATCACCGCGAACACAGCCGACGGACGGACTCTCGCCGTCCGGTGCAAGAGGTTCGTGCCCCACCTCTCCATCACCAGCCCCGAGGTCCGGAAATTCATGGGGGCCGCCAAAGTCCTGCACAGCTCCGAGGTCGCCCTGTTCGTAGCGACGTGCCCCTTCACACGAGACGCCCAGAACATCGCCGCCGAAAGCGGCATCACCGTCGTACACCGCGGACTCCTGGAGGAATGGAGTGCCGGGGCACCACTGACCGTCCTGCAATGACGTGAACGGCAAGGCCCGAAGCCGCAAGAGGAAGTTGCGGCTTCGGGCCTCCGTCATTTTAGGGTCACGTCACCGCAGCTCCTCCGGCGGAGTCCGCTCCCCGTCCACCTTCTCCGTACGCACCAGCTCACCCCACACCACGTACCGGTACCGGCTCGTGTACACCGGCGTGCAGGTCGTCAGCGTGATGTAGTGGCCGGCCTTCTTCTTGCCGGACTCCTTCGGGACCGGGTCGAGGACCCTCACGTTGTACTTCGAGGTCTCGGGCAGGACCGCGTAGGTCTTGTACACGTACCAGGTGTCCTTCGTCTCGAAGACGATCGGGTCACCCTTCTCGATCTTGTCGATGTTGTGGAACTTCGCCCCGTGCCCGTCCCGGTGCGCCGCCAGCGAGAAGTTGCCCTCCTCGCCGGAGGTGGGGAGCGCGGACTTCACCGGGTCGGTGTAGTAGCCGGCCACGCCGTCGTTGAGGACCTTCATCGACGTGCCCTTCTCCACCAGGATGTCGCCGTCGCCCATCGCCGGCACGTGCAGGAAGCCGATGCCCGCCTTGGTGTCCAGCGCCCCCGGGCCGTCCGGGCCCAGCCGGTCCTGCGCCCAGTTGTCACGGACCTTGTCCGCCTGCTTGTCCGCCGCGCGGTCCGCGACCACGTTCGTCCACCACAGGGAGTAGACGACGAACAGGCCCAGCACCAGGCCCGCCGTGATGAGGAGTTCACCGAAGACACTCACCGTCCGGGCGACGATCCGCCCGGCGCCGCCGCGGCGGCGTGCCGCGGGCTCCGGTCGGCCGTCCGTGCCGGACTGCTCTTCGTGCTCGGTGTCGGTGGTCGCTGCCACTGGTCATCCGCCCTTAACTGACGAGCGCATCCGGCTTGCCCTTGCTGCGCGGCCGTTCCTCGACCATCTTGCCCCAGACGATCATCCGGTACTTGCTCGTGAACTCCGGCGTGCACGTGGTGAGGGTGATGTAACGGCCGGGCTCCTTGAAACCGGACTGCTTCGGAACCGGGTCCAGCACACTGACGTTGCTCGGCGACGTCACCGGCAGGATCGACGCCATCTTGTAGACGTAGTACTCGTCCTGCGTCTCCACGACGATCGGGTCACCCGGCTCCAGCTTGTTGATGTACCGGAAAGGCTCACCATGGGTGTTGCGGTGCCCGGCCAGACCGAAGTTGCCCGTCTTCGCGTCCGGCATCGCCGTCTTCAGCGCGCCCTCCGCATAGTGCCCCACCATCCCCCGGTCCAGGACCTTCTCGTCGTCGATGCCCTCCGCGATCGGCACCACGACGTCCAGCTTCGGGATGTGCAGCAGCGCGAAGCCCTGACCCGGCTCGAAGGTACCCGGGTTGCGCTTGCCGTTCGCCCAGTCCTCCTGGAGATTGCTGGCCGCCTTGTCCGCCTGCGCCTGGGCGCGGACATTCGTCCACCACAGCTGGTACGTCACGAACAGCAGCATCAGCACGCCCGTCGTGATGAACAGCTCACCCATCACCCGGCTGGCGATCACCGCCGCACCCGGCTTGCGGGCGCGGGCCTGCCGACGGGCCTCCACGCGCGACAGAGGGGCTTTCGGTGCCTCGTCCGCCCCGGGGGCCCGGGAAGGGCCCCGGGAGGCCCCACGGCGCCCGTGTCGCCGTTTCGCGGCCTTCCTGCGGGCCGCGCGCCCTCCCGCCGCGGGAGGGGCGGTGGCCGACCGCTCCGGCGGCGGGTCCGGGACCCGCAGCGCCACCGTCTCGTCGTCGAGAGGCGCCCCGGACCTCTCCCCGGCAGCGAAATCCTCGTGCCACCCGTCCCAGCCGCCCCCGAACGCACCGGAATCCCCGTACGGCCGCCCGTACGAGGATCCCTGGTCACCGGCCGTGCCGGAGTCGCGCTCGGGGCGCAGCGCGGTCACGCCGTAGCCCTGCCCACCACCGGGGCGAGCCCCGCCGACCTCGCCACCGCGCCCTGGTCCCCGCACTCCGCCAGCCAGTTGGCCAGCATCCGGTGCCCGTGCTCGGTCAGCACCGACTCCGGATGGAACTGCACACCCTCCACGGGAAGCTCCCGGTGACGCAGACCCATCACGATCCCGTCCTGCGTACGGGCCGTCACCTCCAGCTCCGCCGGTACCGTGTCCGGCTCCGCCGCCAGCGAGTGGTACCGCGTCGCCGTGAAGGGCGAGGGCAGGCCGGCGAACACACCCTTGCCCGCGTGCTCGACCGACGAGGTCTTGCCGTGCAGCAGCTCCGGCGCCCGGTCCACCACACCGCCGTACGCCACCTGCATCGACTGCATGCCCAGACAGACCCCGAAGACGGGGACACCGGTCGCCGCGCAGTGCCGGACCATGTCGACGCAGACCCCCGCCTGCTCGGGCGCGCCCGGACCGGGGGACAGCAGCACACCGTCGAAACCGTCCTGGGCGTGCGCCGTCGACACCTCGTCGTTGCGCAGCACCTCGCACTCGGCACCGAGCTGATACAGGTACTGGACCAGGTTGAAGACGAAGCTGTCGTAGTTGTCGACGACGAGGATGCGCGCGCTCACTGGTTGTCCACCGTCACATCGTTGAAGGGAAGCAGCGGTTCGGCCCACGGGAAGACGTACTGGAAGAGGACGTAGACCACGGCCACGACCAGCACCAGCGAGAGCAGCGCCCTCACCCACGCGTTCCCCGGCAGATGCCGCCAGATCCAGCCGTACATGCCGTCCCTTCCGTCGCACCACGGCGCCGCACTCACGCCGCACCGCACCAGACTAACGGCGCGGGGCCCTCCGGAAAGGCGTCAATCCACAGGCTGGGCATAGTGCAGGTCCGCCGCGCCCGAGTAGCCCGGCAACGTCACCGCCCCGTCGTCCTCGACCTTCCAGCCGAGCCCGTAGACATTGACGTACACCATGTAGTTCTGGATCGCCGGGGACGCCGCCAGCGCCTTCTTCAGCTTCTCCGGGTCGCCGACCGCCTGGATCTTGTACGGCGGCGAGTAGACACGGCCCTGGAGAATCAGGGTGTTGCCCACGCAGCGCACCGCGCTGGTGGAGATCAGCCGCTGGTCCATGACCTTGATCCCCTCCGCGCCGCCCTTCCACAGCGCGTTCACGACCGCCTGGAGGTCCTGCTGGTGGATCACCAGGTAGTCGGGCTGCGGCTCCGGATAACCGGGGAGCTTCGCGGTGGCGTCCGGCGGGGCGTCGTCGAGCGTGACGGATATCGCCTCGCCCTTCAGCTCCTGGGTGCCCGCCTTCTCCTCGAGCGCCGCGAGCTTCTCGTCCTCCGCCTCCGTACGCCCGTCGTCGCGCTCGGCGAGCGATTCGATCTCCTCGCGCAGGGCCGCGTTGGACTCCTCCAGCTCACCGTTGTCCCGGCTGCGCTCGTGGATGAGATCGGACAACTTGAGCAAAGAGGCATCCGTACGGATGTTGGTGCCCTTCGCGGTGTCGAAGCTGGTGAAGAAAATGAGGCCCGCGAGCGCGAAGACGGCCGCCGTCAGGACCCGCACGGGCCGGAAACGGCGACCGCGGGCGGGGCTGGATCCCGCCTGGGGGGAGTCGGCAGAATTGCTCAACGTACCCTTATCTCCTTCGGCGCCACGGAAGCACTACGCTAACGGACGCCCGGGGGAGCGCTCCAAGTCCCCGACCCCGTTCCCTGCGCGGCCACGCAGCGCATCGACAGGAGAGACCCTCGTGCCGAAGTCACGTATCCGCAAGAAGGCCGATTACACGCCGCCGCCGTCGAAGCAGGCGGCCAGCATCAAGCTGACGAGCCGCAGCTGGGTGGCTCCGGTCATGCTGGCCATGTTCGTCATCGGTCTCGCCTGGATCGTCGTCTTCTACGTCACCGACGGTTCACTGCCCATTGACTCCCTGGGCAACTGGAACATCGTGGTGGGCTTCGGTTTCATCGCCGCCGGATTCGGTGTCTCGACGCAGTGGAAGTAGCCCGGCGGCAGGCCGCGGAACACCGCGGAACAGCTCTCCCCAGGGCTATCCACTGAGTTATCCACAGGCCCTGTCCACACGGTGGGGAAAAAGAAAGACGATCTGTGGATAACCCACCGGGCATTGACGCCGGTGTGACGGAAGTACCGGCAACCGAAAACACGTTCGCCCCCTGCCTGACCTGCGGGAACACGGGTCAGCGACAGGGGGCACACCTGTTCCCGCACACTGTGCACAAGATCGGCCACCGTCTGTGGACAACTTGCGCTCAGGTGAGCTGTGCGGTTCTCAACAGGGTCAGTCCTATGACGGCCACCAGGACCAGCGCGCAAGTGCCGTACTGCACGAGCGTCCGGCGCTCGCGCGGGGCGTGGAGCATGGCGTAGCCGATCGCGGCGCCGGCGACGAGGCCGCCGACGTGGGCCTGCCAGGCGATGTTGGCCCATGTGAAGGTGAAGACCAGGTTGATCACCAGGAGGATGACGATCGGCCGCATGTCGGCGTTGAGGCGGCGTACGAGTGCGGCGGTGGCGCCGAAGAGGCCGAAGATCGCGCCGGAGGCGCCGAGGGTGGCCTGGGTGGGTGAGGCCAGGAGGTAGGTGAGGGCGCTGCCGGCCAGGCCGGAGACGAGGTAAAGGGTGAGATAGCGGGCTCTGCCGAGGGCCGCTTCCAGGGGGCCGCCGAGGAACCAGAGGCTGAGCATGTTGAAGCCGAGGTGCCAGATTTCCTCGTGGGTGAACATGGTCGTCACCAGGCGGTACCACTCGCCCTCCGCGACGCCCTCGTTCGGGATGTAGTACGGGGCGGGGGGCCATTGGCCGACCAGGACCATGCCGCCCAGGAGGGATTCCGACAGGGCGTGTACGGCGATGAAGACCGCGACGTTGATCCCGATGAGGATCTTGGTGAGGAGGTGGGGGTCGGCGGCGACGGTGCCTCCGGCGAGGGTGCGCGGCCGGGACGCGGCCGGGGCCGGTCCGCCGCCGGTGCGGCCGCTCGCGCAGTCGGGGCAGTGGAAGCCGACGGAGGCGTTGACCATGCAGTCGGTGCAGATGGGGCGTTCGCAGCGGGTGCAGCGGATGCCGGTCTCGCGGTCCGGGTGGCGGTAGCAGCCCGGCAGGCTCTGTGCGTCCGGTGGGCCGGCTGCCGCGTGGTCCATGGCTTCCCCTCAGTCGTCCTGCGGGCGGTGTCCCTCGGTGTTCTGCGACGCACCGCCCCGCCCATCTATACGGATGAGCGGGGCGTCAGGTTCCTTCCCGGCGTGGCCGGCGTCAGTCCTGGCGGGTCTCGACGACGACCGACTCGATGACGGCGTCGTTGACGGGGCGGTCGGTACGGGGGTTGGTCGGGAGGGCGGCGATGGTGTCGACGACCTTCTGGCCGGCCGGGTCCGTCACCTCGCCGAAGATCGTGTGCTTGCGGTTGAGCCAGGTGGTCGGGGCGACGGTGACGAAGAACTGCGAGCCGTTGGTGCCGGGGCCGGCGTTGGCCATGGCCAGCAGGTAGGGCTTGTTGAAGGCGAGGTCGGGGTGGAACTCGTCCTCGAACTGGTAGCCCGGGTCGCCGGTGCCGTTGCCGAGGGGGTCGCCGCCCTGGATCATGAAGCCGCTGATGACCCGGTGGAAGACCGTGCCGTCGTAGAGCCTGGCCGTGGTCTTCTCGCCGGTTTCGGGGTGGGTCCACTCCCGTTCACCCTTGGCGAGTTCGACGAAGTTCCGGACCGTCTTGGGGGCATGGTTCGGCAGGAGCCGGATCTCGATGTCGCCGTGGTTGGTCTTCAGGGTGGCGTAGAGCTGCTCGGCCACGATGTGCCTTCCGTCGTGTTCTGGTGCCCGCCGATCCTTGCACGGTCGGGGGTGGGTACGGCGTCGGGCCGAGGTTTCCTGCTCCGATTCGGCGATGGGGGTTGCGGGAATCCGGTCGGGTACTCCGATCGGAACTCCTGGGTCACGAGCGCGGGGCGCCGATTCGTGGCATTGTCGTCGGCGGGCTCTCGTTGCCCGGTATTCATCCGTTATTGAGGTTGATCGGCGTTTGTCGGCAACTTCCTCACCACGTGCCCCGGACATCACGAAGACACCGCCCGTGACCCGGATGCCCGCCCTCACATGCCCGGCGGTGCGTCCGCAGGCATGATCCGTAAAAGGGTGGAAAGTCGAATTACCGTACGCCACCGAGGAGGAGGAACCCGTGACCCGCATCGACAGCGTGCGCGCCGCGACCGGTTCGGCGAAGGACAGCGTGCTGCACGCCGCGGAAGTGGTGGCGCCCTACGCCGACACGGCCAAGGACAGGGCCGCTCACTATGCACAGGAGGCGCGCGTACGGCTGGCGCCCAAGGTGTCGCAGGCCGCGTGCCAGGCGCGTCTTCAGTACGGCGTGCATGTCGCGCCGCGGCTGGATCAGGCGCGTACGCATGTGCCGCCGAAGGTGGACGCGGCCGCTCAGGAGGCCGCTGTCCGTACACGCCTGGCCGCCCGGCAGGCGGCCGAGTACTCCAAGCCCATGATCGATCAGGCGGTGGCCGCGGCCGTGCCCGTGCGGGAGGAGGCCGCCGCGCGGGGTGCTGCCGCGTTGGCCGCGCTGCGGGGTCAGGTGACGGCGAAGGAGATCCGGAAGCTGACGCGCAGGCATCAGCGCCGGGCTCGGGCCGGGCGTATCGCCAAGGTGCTGGCGGTGGCGGGTGTCGTCGCCGGCGGGGCCTTCGCCGCGTGGAAGTGGTGGGACAAGCAGGCGAATCCGGACTGGCTTGTGGAGCCGCCGGAGGCGACGGAGGTGGCCGAGTCCGGGCGTCTGACGTCCGTGGACGGCACCGGTGGGGCGGTTCTCGATCCCGAGGTGCAGGCCAAGCAGGCGCAGGACGATGCGGCGGAGGGCGAGGAGCCCCGCTGACGTTCGCCGGGCGGTTCTGGGCTGGATCGGCATCGCCGCGGGGCGGGAGGCTTCTGGGTCTCCCGCCCCGCGGCGGTGTTTCACGTGAAACGGCGGCTCAGCGGCCGTAGCGGCGTTCGCGCAGGGAGTAGGAGCGCAGGGCGCGCAGGAAGTCGATCTCGCGGAAGTCCGGCCAGTAGGTCTCGCAGAAGTGGACTTCGGCGTAGGCGGACTGCCAGAGCAGGAAGCCGGACAGGCGCTGCTCGCCGGAGGTGCGGATGATGAGGTCGGACTCGGACCGTGTCTTGGAGTACAGGTGCTTGGAGATGTGCTCCATGGTGAAGGTCTCGATGAACTCGTCGATGTCCCCGCCCTGTGAGCTGTGCTCGGTCAGTGCGGATCGTACGGCGTCGACGATCTCCCGGCGGCCTCCGTAGCCGACGGCGACGTCGACCTTGGTGCCGCCCTTGCGGCCCTGGGTGGCGGCGGTGGCGGTCTTGAGGCGGCTGGCGGATTCGGCGGGCAGCAGGTCGAGGGCGCCGACCGCTTCGACGGGCCAGGGGTTGCCGGGTGCGGCGAGCCGTTCGACGACCTCGGCGATGATGTCGATGAGCGGGGTCAGCTGCTCCTCGGGCCGGTGGAGGTTGTCGTCGGAGAGCATGAACAGGGTGACGTGCTCGATCTTGGCGGAGTCGCACCAGCGCAGGAAGTCCAGCACCTTGGCGCCGCCGGCGCGGTAGCCCTCTCGCGGGTCGTCGATGCCCGACATCTTGGCCCACCGGCGGTTGCCGTCGAGCATGATGCCGATGTGCTGGGGGCGTGGGCGTCCCTCCAGTTCTTTGACCAGCCGCTTCATATAGAGCGCGTCGAGAGCGGCCCGTACCTTCGCCCGCATGGTCTACCCCTTCCACATCGTCGGCAGCGACCGGACGGCTGCGACGGCGATGAGTCACGTGGCACCGCCCCGCAGGGGTGTGGCGCTGGTGCCCTGTGGGGTGACGATATCAAGAGCAGACAGCGCGGCCGTTGTGCTCGGCGGGCCTGCTGTCGGGGGTCTGGCGCCGTTCGTGGGCCGGTGTTGTGAGGGCGCGGGCGGCGTTCTGCGGGGGGCGGGTCGTGGTGCCGCCGGGTCCCGTGGCATACGAAGAGGCCCCCCGGTCTGGCGTTCTCGCAGGCCGGGGGGCCTCTCTCACGTGTGGAGCCTAGGGGAGTCGAACCCCTGACATCTGCCATGCAAAGACAGCGCTCTACCAACTGAGCTAAGGCCCCTGAAGCGGCTTGGCCGGGTGGATCGCGTACCGGCGGGTGCCGTGGACAAGAGTACCGGGTCGTCCCCCGTATCTCACAAATGATTGGGACTCCCGGGGAACGACCACGCTCCGTAAGATGCTCGGCGTGGTTCGCTGGAGCGAACTGCGGTTTTTGGGGAAGCGATGGGGAGACGCAATGGACGCCGCACAGCAGGAAGCCACCGCAAGAGCGCGGGAACTGCAGCGGAACTGGTACGGGGAGCCGTTGGGGGCGCTCTTCCGTAGGCTCATCGACGATCTTGGTCTCAACCAGGCACGTCTCGCGGGGGTGCTGGGACTGTCCGCGCCGATGCTGTCGCAGCTGATGAGCGGCCAGCGGGCGAAGATCGGCAATCCGGCGGTGGTCCAGCGGGTGCAGCTGCTGCAGGATCTGGCGGGGCAGGTCGCGGACGGCAGCGTGAGCGCGGCCGAGGCGACGGAGCGCATGGACGAGATCAAGAAGTCGCAGGGGGGCTCGGTGCTCAGCAACACCACGCAGACGACCAGCGGTTCGGGGGCGCCGACGGTCAAGCGGGTGGTCCGGGAGATCCAGTCGCTGCTGCGCTCGGTGTCGGCGGCCGGGGACATCATCGAGGCGGCGGACGCGCTTTCCCCGACCCACCCGGAGCTGGCGGAGTTCCTGCGGGTGTACGGCGCCGGCCGCACCTCGGACGCGGTCGCGCACTACCAGTCCCACCAGAACTGATCCCGCTCCGGCCGCCGCCGGGGGGTGCGGCGGCCGGACCGCGGGAGGTGGGGCGCGACAGGTCCAGGTGAGGAGCGGGCGCACGGCCATGGGTGAGGTCTTCGCGGGGCGCTACGAGCTGGTCGATCCGGTCGGCCGGGGCGGGGTGGGCGCGGTCTGGCGCGCCTGGGACCACCGGCGCCGGCGCTATGTCGCCGCCAAGGTGCTCCAGCAGCGGGACGCGCACGCGCTGCTGCGGTTCGTGCGCGAGCAGGCGCTGCGGATCGATCATCCCCACGTGCTCGCGCCCGCGAGCTGGGCCGCCGACGACGACCAGGTCCTGTTCACCATGGATCTGGTGGCGGGTGGTTCGCTGGTCCATCTGGTCGGGGACTACGGTCCCCTGCCACCGGCCTATGTGTGCACCCTGCTCGACCAGCTCTTGTCGGGTCTGGCCGCGGTGCACGCGGAGGGCGTGGTGCACCGGGACATCAAGCCCGCCAACCTGCTGATGGAGGCGACCGGGACGGGCCGGCCGCGGCTGCGGCTGTCCGACTTCGGCATCGCGATGCGGCTGGGCGAGCCGCGGCTGACGGAGACCAACCTCGTGGTGGGGACGCCGGGTTACCTCGCGCCGGAGCAGATGATGGGCGCGGAACCGGACTTCCCGGCGGACCTGTTCGCCGTGGGCCTGGTCGCGCTGTATCTGCTGGAGGGGGCCAAGCCGGACGCCAAGGCGCTGGTGCGGTACTTCGCCGAGCACGGAACGCCGCCCGCGCCGCAGGGGGTGCCCGAGCCGCTGTGGCAGGTCGTGGCGGCGCTGGTGCAGCCCGATCCGGCGGCGCGGTTCCGTACGGCTACGGGGGCGCGCAAGGCGCTGGCCGCGGCGACGGAGCTGCTGCCGGAGCCCGGCCCCGACGACGAGCTGATCGAGATATTCGACCAAGTCGGCCCGCTGCCCGAGGGGTTCACGCCCGACGGTCCCCTCGAACGGGCATCGGGCCTGGATCCCACGCCGACACCTCCCGGCAGCCGGGGCACCCGGCTCGCCGCGAGCCCCGCACCGGCGCCCCCGTCCGTACCGGCGTTCCCCGCCGGCCCGCACCCGGCCCCGAACGGTGCCCCGGCCCCTGCCGACACCACCCCACCGTCCACGGACCGGGCGCCCGAGTCCTCGAACGGTCCGCGGTCGCATCCGGGCAACCCCCCACCGTCGGCGCCCGTTTCGGCCGTGGCGCCGGGCACTGAGGCGAATCCTCCGGCCGCCATGTCGGAGACGGGCAGTTTCCGTCTGCCGCCCCCGCAGCCGCCCGACACGTCCGCGTCCGCGCCCGGCGCCCACTCGGGCAGCCCGGAGGGCCAGTCCCCGTACTACGGGCCGCCGCTCGCCGCCCGGCCCCTGCCGTCCCCGTCCCCGTCCCCGTCCGCGCGGCAGCAGGACGCGGACACCGCCACCGCCGCGTACACCGCGCGGAGCCCGCAGGGACCAGGGCCGGCGGCACCACCACCGCTGGCCGCACCGGTGACCGCCCCTGTCCCCGCACCGTCGCGGCGGCGGGTGTCCCGGCGGCGGCGCCGTCCCGGGCCGCCGGCCCGCGTGGCGGTTCCGGTCGTGCTGCTGGCGCTGGTCTGCTATGCCGTGGGCTTCTGGGCCCTGGCCCGGCTCTGACCCGGCCGCCTAGGCTCCGCGGGACCGGCGGGCCGCCGCCGTCCACACGCCCAGGCCGAGGAGCAGCACGCTGCCCGTGCCGATGCCGCCCACGGCGACCGCCTTCAGGGCGAGGCCGTCCGTGTCCCCGGACGCCTCCGGTACGGCCGCCCGGTCCGCCGCCGAGACCTCGAAGACGCCCTCCGGCCTGGACTCCCCGGCGTAGTCGGGACCGGCCTGCGACGCTCCTCCGAGCCGTACGCGCAGCGTCAGTCCGAAGGGGCCCTCGCCGAAGTCGCCGGTGGCCTGGGCGGCCAGGTGCACCACGAGGTAGTAGTCGCCGGCGAATCGCATCGCGGCGACCTGGCCGTCGGTGTCGTACCGGTTGGCGTAGTCGACCGGCGGCAAGGGGGACAGACCGACCGTGGTCTGCCGGCCGGTGTAGCCCTTGGCGGCGTCGTCGACCTCACCGCGCACCGGGTTGTGCAGGGCCAGGCGCAGGGCGCTGGTGGCGTAGCCGGAGCGGTCGCCGGAGCCGCCGAGTTCGGCGGTGGCGTACACCTGGCGGCCCCAGTCGAGGGGCACCTTGTAGAAGAGGGTCTGTCCGGGGCGGATGTCGTCGCGCCAGGTTCCCTGTCCGACCGGGGTGGCGTGGGCGAAGCCGCTGCCGCCCGGACGGCGCTCCGGTGCGCCGGTGGGGGGCTCGGGTGAGGCCGAGTCCCAGGACTCGGGTGCGGTGGTCTCGCCGGTCTGCTCCGGGCGGGGTTCGGTGACGGCCGTGAGTTCCAGGTCCCAGGCGCCCGGCGGGGAGTCCTCGGGCCGGGTCCGCTCGACCGTGACGTAGTACGTGCCCGGGTCCTGGCACCGGGACCCGCCGGGGCCGATCTCGCGCAGTCCCCAGGCGGTGACCGGCCGGGGGCTGCGGGCCGCGCCGAAGGTCGCGCTGTCCGAGGAGCAGGCGGCGCCGTCGGCGTCCTGCACGGAGACCCGGACACCGTCGACGGCGGTGACCTTGCCGGCCGCGCCGGGTACGGCGGTGACGGCGACGTGGGCGTCGGAGGCGGCGTCGAGTTCCAGCCGGTAGTAGAGGGTGCCGTTCCTCGGGAGGGAGCTGCGGTAGGTGGCTCCGGGTTCCAGCGGTGCGGCGCCCGAGGTGCTGGTCGCGCCGTCGATCCGCCGGGCGTCGTCGGCGAAGGCGTAGCCGGCGGGCGCACCGGCCGCGAGAGCCGCGCCGCCGGGGAGCGCGGCGACCGTGATCAGTGCGGCAGTCGTGACCAGTGCGGCGGCCGTGGTGAGGGAGGCGGTCGCGGTACGTACGGCGGTCAGCCCCGCCGGCCGCGCACGTCCCGCCCCGGCGCGCCGCCGTTCACCGCATCGCCGTCCCCTCACCCGCCACCCCCGCGCTCACCGGCGTTGTCGCCGCCGTTCCGGACCGGACCGTGGCCCATCCTGCCGCGCGAACCCGTACTCCCGCGCCCCCGGCGGGAATTCACCGGGAATCCGGGCAACACAAAACCCCGACCGCAAGACGGCCGGGCTCTGCTCGGAACCGGGTTTCAGAACCGGATGTCGCTCGTACTCACGAACCCGTGGGCACGGAGTCAGTCGCCTCCGTCCACAGATCCTGCTCGGCGCGATCCGCCTGGATCTGGCGGTACACGAGGAGCCCGCCGATGGCGGCCAGTGCGACCAGGAGAAGCTTCTTCACCGCGCGACCTCGTCTTTCCTTGACGTAGGGGACTTCTGGCGCCCGACTATACACACCGGCCGATACCGATCGGTTACCTGCGTCGGCGGCCAACTTCCGGGCGTCGGAGCCTCGTAGAAGAGGCCGGGGCCGGCCCGGCCGGAGGGTGATCACGCCCTCACGGTGCGTCATTTCGCCCGGTTCCCTCCCGTCTCCGCACGTTTTCTGGCTACTTGCGTCCATCCGGGTGGTGTTCATCTGAACATCGCCGCGCCACGGGCGTCGGTCCACCACTTCGCGACGCTCATACACATCATGAGGAAAGTACGCAAATCGCCCAACCCGAAAGTGAGGGGTTATGGCCCGGAACAAGGTCATGACGCTGTGGACCACCATCGTCACCGCCTTCCTCGCGCTGTGCACGGCGCTCGGACTGATCACGACGACCGCCTCGGCCGCCGTACCGCAGGGCGGCACGCACAGCAACACGGAGAGCGCCTCCCCCGAGACGGCACCCACGGTGGCGATCCCACGGCCCCGGGCCCGCACCGGCTCCCTGCCCCCCACGATGAAACAGCGCATCCGCGCCGAGGCCCACGGCAAGGCCCCCAACTGCCGGCACCGCCCGGCCACCGGAACCGTCGCCACCGCCACCGACCTCCTGTGCGACGACACCGCCGAGTCCCAGACCCAGCACCCGGCCGCCCAGCACACCGCGCCGCTGCAGCGCTGAGCCGGACCCGTCGTACCCCATCAGACACAACCGGCGATCTGCGTACCGCACCACACGCCAGAAACGGCCCGGCCGCTCGAAAGAGCAGCCGGGCCGCCGCCATGTCGCACGTCCCCGGGGACCAGGTCATCAAGACCTCTTGAGGAGTCGTACGCTGTGCCCATCGGGACCGCGACCAGGATCACGGACACCGTCACGACCCCGCACCCGGAACCGGTGAGTGCCAGTGCCCAAGGCGTACGAAGTCATCGCGGACGACCTCCGCCGCTCCATCCTCGAGGGGGAGCGCGAACCCGGCGACCGCCCGCCGTCGGCGGCGGACCTCGCCCGGCACCACGGACGCAGCGCGCCCACCGTGCAGAACGCTCAGCGGCTGCTGAACGACGAGGGCCTGATCGACAAGCACCACGGCCGCGGCACCTTCGCGCGCCGCCCCCGCACACCCCGCGCCAACCGGGCCGCCACCGGCGCCACCGAGCGCGCCACCGCCCTGCACCCCGGCGGCCTCGTCTTCCACGCGGAGTACCAGGAGGCCGCGGCGAGCGCCGAGCCGGCCGGGGCCTTCGGGGTTCCCGAGGGCACCGTGCTGCTGCGGTGCGGCTACCGCACGCGCCGCTCGGCCGAGTCCGCCCCGTTCCACCTGAGGCCACGGCCCCGGACCTGCCGCCGGGCAGCTCGGTGATCCCGCTCCACAAGACCTCGTACGACACCGGCGGCCGCGTGGTGGACGTCTCCGACGCCCCCCTGCCCGGCGACCGCGCGGAACTGCTGTTCACCACTCGTCTGGAAAGGTGGTGAGTGCCGCCGTGGACCGGCGCGTCATCATCGTCACCGCCGTCCACGGGCCCTCGGCGCCCTTTCTGCCCGAGGCCCACCGTTCCCTGTGCGCACAGGAGTTGCCCGAGGGGTGGGAGTGGCGCTGGGTGATCCAGGAGGACGGGCGGACCGACAACGTACGCCCCCACGTGCCCGACGACCCGCGCGTCGTCTTCCGGCAGGGCAGGACCGGCGTGCAGGGCGGCCCCGGCGTGACCCGCACCCTCGCCCTGTCCCACGCGGACGGCGAGTACGTGAAGACCCTGGACGCCGACGACCAGCTCCCGCCGGGTGCCCTGGCCCGCGACGTGGCCGCCCTGGAGGCCGACCCGGCGCTCGGGTGGGCCACGTCGCGGGCGCTGGACCTGCTGCCCGACGGGTCGACGGCCGGCTTCCCGGGCGATCCGGCGCACGGGCCGATCGAGCGCGGCCAGGTGCTCGACTTCTGGAAGGCGAACGGCTACCGCGCCCAGGTCCACCCGGCGACGCTCCTGGTGCGGCGGGACCTGCTGCTCGCGCTCGGCGGCTGGATGGCCCTGCCGGCCTCCGAGGACACCGGCCTGCTGCTGGCCCTCAACTGCGTGAGCCGGGGGTGGTTCTCCCAGGAGGTGGGGCTCCTCTACCGCAAGTGGCCGGGGCAGGTCACCGGCCAGGCGGCCCATGTGGACCCCGGCGAGCGGGACGCCCGGATGGCGGTGGTCGAGGCCAGGGCGCGGGCACTGGCGTCCCTGGGGTGGCGTTCCCCGGCCGACGACCGCCCGTGGGCGGCAGGGGGGCGGCCCTGAATCAGCGGAGCGTCTCCGCGTCGACCCGGGAGAAGATCAGGTCGCTCTCCTCGGTCACGGGCCCCCGCAGACGCACCGGGACGCCCAGCGCGTCGCCGCGCGCAGCGGGGTAGCTCCCGGGCGTGTAGTCGTTGGCCAGCCGGTAGGCGTGGAAGCCGGCGTCGCTCATCACCGCCATCAGTTCACCGATGGAGTCGCCGAGGCGGGCCATGCGCTCGGGGGCCACCTCGACACTGATCTCCGCGTCGGGCCGCAGGGCCCCCAGCATCGGCGCCAGCCCGCGCACGACACCGCCCTCCGCTCCCTCGACGTCGATCTTGATCACCCGGGCGCTCGCGATCTCCGCCGGATCGAGCAGCTCCGGCAGCGGGCGGGCCTCGGTCTCGAACGTGGACTCCGCCGGGCCGTCGTACGGGACGATGCTGTTCGCGCCCATGTTGCGCGAACTGGCGAGGACGAAGGTGAGCGTCTTGTGGCCGTCGGAGACGGCGGCGTTGACCGCCCGGAGGTTCTGGCAGGCGTTCAGCCGGGCGTGCTGCACCAGCCGCCGGTGGAAGCGGGGGGAGGCCTCGATCGCGACGACCCGGCCCGTGTCGCCGACGAGCCGCGACGCGAGGACGCTGAAGACGCCGATGTTGGCCCCGACGTCGACGAAGCCGTCCCCGGGCCGCAGCCGGCGCCGCAGCCAGGCCGTCAGGTGCGGCTCCCAGACACCGAAGAGGTAGAGGTACCGCTGGATCAGGTCCCGCGTGTCCACGGCGAACCGGTCGCCGGAACGCACCTGGACGACTCTGCGGCGCGGGTGCTCGCGCAGGTGCGGATCGAGCAGACGCACGGCGAGCGCCGCCTTCCCGACCGTGCCGGGGGCGCCGCGCACGTAGCGGCTGCCGAGGGTGACCAGCGTCCGCGGGACGACGCCGTCCGGTCCGCCGCGGATGATCACTGCTCCCGCGTGACGGTGATCGCGGCGGCCGGGCACCCCTCGACCGCCTCCCGCACCCGTGGCACGTCCAGGGCGTGCTCCCGCCCGGGTATCACGGCGCCCAGGCCGTCCACCCGCGTGAACACGGACGGGGCCCGGTGGACGCAGTCGCCGGAGCCGTAGCACTGCTCGGGATCGACGGAAATCCTCATACGCCCTCCAGCGGCAGTCGGAAGCGCGACCGGCGGTCGCGGCCAACACGACGTCCCTGCCCGCGGACCGGCCCGCTGAATCCGCCCCCGGCGCGCTGACCACTACCTCAGGAACCACCTGATGGGCGGAGCAGGAACCGGGCTGCGCCATGACTTGGCGGCGGACCGGGTACGAGGCGTCCGCCGAGGACCGACCGCCGCCCCGGGACTCCGCCACCACCGGCATGCTTCGGCACCGGTCCCTCCCCTCGTGGGGACCGGTGCCCAACCATGCCGGCGGCGTGCTGGACGCGCCGTACCGGAACGGGAAGGGCTGGGTCGTCGAAAGCTGACCGAGAACGTGCGGCCTCACGGGGCGGCTTTCGGGGACACCGGGCCGCTGACCTGTCCGGGTGCCGGCCGGCCGACTCGGCACCGCGACGCGATCCTGCCAGCTGCGGTCGCCCGCGAGGAGGCCACGGCGTCATAACACTGACGTAGCCGCAGGTCAGGCGTATAGAGTGAGTTTTCCGGTCCGGACGTCCAGGTGCGGGGGAAGTAAGGAGTGGAGGCCTTGAGTTTCGACTCAGGGGCACGCACGGCCTTCGCCGAACGTCTCGCACTGCTGTACCGGGAGGCCGGCAACCCTCCTCTCAAACGCGTCTCCGAAGCGGTCGTCCGGCTCCAGCGCGTCGACGAACGGGGGCGGCCCGTACGGGTCTCCGCCCAGCGGATCAGCGACTGGCGGCGGGCCAAGAACGTCCCCGCCCAGTTCCCCGCCCTCGCCGCGGTACTGCACGTCCTCATCCCCCAGGCACGGCGCGCGCGGCCCGAGCCGGTCGCCGCGGGCCTGTACGACCTGGCCCAGTGGCAGCGGCTGTGGGAGCGGGCGGTGACCGACCCGACCGGTGAGCGCCCGGCGCCGGCCACGGGCGACGAGGAGGGTGCCGCACCCGACCGGGCCGCGGGCGGCGTCTGCCCCTACCGGGGGCTGGCCGCCTACCGGCAGCAGGACGCCGGCTGGTTCTTCGGGCGGGAGCGGAGCACGGCCGCCCTCGTCGCCCAGCTCCGCGCGGCCGAGGACACCGGCGGCCTGGTGATGCTCGTGGGCGCCTCGGGGGCGGGGAAGTCCTCCCTCCTCAACGCGGGCCTGGTGCCCGCGCTGCGCGACGGCGGGCCGGACGGCAACACGGGACCGCCGAGGGAGGTGGTCCAGCTCGTGCCGGGAGCCGGTCCGCTGGGGGAACTGTGCCGCCGCATACCCGGTCTCGCGTCCGTGGCCGCCGCCGACCGGGCGCGGCCGACGGAACCGGGTGACCCGGGGTTCGCGCGTGCGACCCGGAAGGCCTTCGCGGCCTGGGCCGCCTGCGACGGGCCGGAGGCGGCGGAGCGGCCGACCACGTCGGGCACATCGGCGGCCACCACCACGCCAGGCACCTCAAGCACACCGACCACCTCGGGGACCTCCTCCCCTGCCTCACCTACCTCGACCGCATCGGACACCTCAAGCACCTCGCCAGCATCGGCGTCTTCGGTCTCCTCAGATGCCTCAGATGCCTCAGATGTGTCGGCAAGTCCAGCCCGCCCGGTCCGCCCGGCCAGACAGGGCCGCCCGGCCGATCCGGCGCGCCCCGTCCTGATCGTGGACCAGTTCGAGGAGGTCTTCACCCTCTGCGCCGACGAGTGGGAGCGGCGCGCGTTCATCCGGATCCTCCAGGCCGCCTGCACGCCCGGCGGCCCGGACGACCCGGCCCCCGTGCTGGTCGTCCTCGGCGTGCGCGCCGACTTCTACGAGCGCTGCCTGCGCCACCCGGAGCTGGCCGACGCGCTGCAGCACCGGCACATGGTGCTCGGACCGCTGACCACCGCGGAACTGCGCGAGGCGGTGACCGGCCCGGCCAGGGCCGTGGGCATGGAGCTCGAACCGGGACTGGCCGAGCTGATCGCCCGGGAGGTCGGCACCGACGGCCCGGGCGGCGCGCACGACGCGGGCGTGCTGCCGCTGCTGTCCCACGCCCTGCTCGCCACCTGGCAGCGCCGCAAGGCGGGCCGGCTGACGCTGGCGGGCTACCGCGCGGCCGGCGGCATCCAGGGGGCGGTGGCGGCGACCGCCGAGCGGGCCTGGTCGGACCTGGACCCGGCGGCCCGCACGGCCGCGCGGCTGCTGCTGCTCCGGCTGGTCCGGGTGAGCGAGGACACCCAGGCAACCCGCAGGCGGGGCACCCGGCGCCGGCTGGCGGAGGAGTCCCGGGACCCCGGCAAGACCGAGGAGTCCCTGGAGGCGCTGGTCCGCGCCCGGCTGGTGACCCTCGACGCCGACACCGTGGAGATCACCCACGAGGCGCTGCTGCACGCCTGGCCGCGCCTGCGCGACTGGATCGACGAGGACCGGGCCGGGAACCTGCTGCGGCAGCGGCTGGAGGAGGACGGCCGAGCCTGGGAGGAGTCGGACCGCGACACCTCCCTGCTCTACCGGGGTTCCCGGCTCGAACAGGCCCGCGGCTGGGCGGAGTCCGCCGACGGCACCTTCCTGACCCGCGGCGCGGTGGACTTCCTGGCCGCCGCGGTCAGGCTGCGCAGACGCACCGTCGTGATCAGACGTGCCGCGGTGTCGTCCCTGGTCGTCCTGGCGCTGCTCGCGGTCGGTTCGGCGGTGCTCGCCTGGCAGCAGCGCAACGACGCGGTGTTCGAGCAGGTGGTCGCCGAGGCGGACCGCGTCCAGTACACGGACCCGTCGCTGTCGGCCCAGCTCGACCTGGCGGCCCACCGCCTGCGTCCGGACGACGCGGACGTGCGCAACCGCCTGATATCGATCGTGAACGCACCCCTGGCCACACCGCTCCTCGGCCACACCGGCGCCGTCTACCTGACGTCCTTCAGCCCGGACGGCCGCACCCTGGCGACGGCCAGCTACGACCGCACCGTACGGCTGTGGGACGTGACCGACCCCGCCCGCCCCGAACCCCTGGGCAAGCCCCTCACCGGTCACACCAGCTGGGTGAGCACCGCGGTGTTCAGCCCGGACGGCCGCACGCTGGCCAGCGCCTCGGACGACGGCACGATCCGGCTGTGGGACGTGTCGGACCCGGGCGACCCGCGCCCGCTCGGCGAGCCGCTGCCCGGCCACGGCGGCACCGTCTACCTGCTCGCCTTCAGCCCGGACGGGCGCACCCTCGCCTCCGCCCACGACGACCACGCCGTACGGCTGTGGGACGTGACCGACCCGGGCCGGCCCGGGGCACTGGACACCCTGACGGGGGCCGGAGCGGCGGTGCGTTCGGTGGCGTTCAGCCCCGACGGGCGGACGCTGGCGGCCGGCGGCGACGACGAGACGGTCCACCTGTGGGACGTCGCCGACCCGCACGAAGCGTCCCGGATCGGCTCGCCGCTGACCGGGCACTCCGGTCTGATCCACTCCGTTGCCTTCAGCCCCGACGGCAGGACCCTCGCCAGCGGCAGCGCGGACGACACCCTACGGCTGTGGGACGTCACCGACCCGCACGACGCGGCGCGCATCGGCTCACCGCTGACCGGGCACACCGGGCCCGTCTGGTCCGTGGCCTTCAGCCCCGACGGCGACATGCTCGCCGCGAGCAGCGCGGACAGCACGGCGAGCCTGTGGAACGTCAGCGACCCGGCCTATCCCTCGCAGATCGGCGTGCCGCTGGCGGGCAGCAGCGGGGAGATGTACGCCCTCGGATTCAGCCCGGACGGCCACACCCTTGCCACCGGCAGCGGCGACAGCAAGGTCCGCCTGTGGTCCCTGCCCACCTCGGACATGATCGGCCGCATCGCGGCGTTCCGCCCGGACGGACACGTGCTGGCCACCGCCGCCCGCGACGGGCGGGTCCGGCTGTGGGACGTCAGCGATCCCGCCCGGCCCGTGCCCGTGAGCGAGCCCTTCAGACCGGGCGAGGGCGACATCCGCTCCCTGGTGTTCTCCCCGGACGGCGGCACCCTCGCCGTGCTGACGGGCAGCCGCGCCATGCAGCTGTGGGACGTCACCGCACCGTCCCGGCCCACCGCCCACGGCCCCCCGGTCGTGCTGCGCACCCGTTACGCGGGCCCCGACACCCTGGCCTTCAGCCCGGACGGCCGTACTGTCGCCACCGCTCAGGACGACCGCAGCATCCAGCTGTGGAACACGGAGGACCCGTCCCGGCCCCGCCCGCGCGGCGAGCCGCTCACCGGCCACACCGGCTACGTCAACACCCTGGTCTTCAGCCCGGACGGCCGCACGCTGGCCAGCGGCGGCGCGGACGACACCGTCCGGCTGTGGGACGTCACCGACGCCGCGCACGCCACCGGCCTCGGCGCGCCCCTGACGGACCACCTCGGCCCCGTCAACACCCTCGCCTACAGCCCGGACGGCCACACGCTGGCCAGCGGCAGCGACGACGGCACGGTCCGCCTCTGGGGCGTCACCGACCCGAACCGCCCCGCGCCGGCCGGCGAGCCGCTGACCGGTCACACCGACTCGGTGGTGACGCTGACGTTCAGCCGGGACGGCGCCACCCTGGCCAGCGGCGCCAACGACAACACGGTCCGCCTCTGGGACACCGGCTCACCCGCCGAAGCCGCTCCGATCGGGGAGGCGATGAGCCCCAACGCCAAGACGGGCGGCTTCCTGTCCTTCAGCCCGGTGCGTCACATGCTCGGGGTGTCGAGCGGCACGGACAGCGTCCGCCTGTGGAACCTGGATGTGGACGACGCCATCGACCGCATCTGCTCGGCGACCCGGGGCGTGCTGACCGAGGAGAAGTGGCACGAGTACCTGCCCCGCCTCTCGTACGAACCACCGTGCGAGCGGTGAATCCTTCCCGCGCCCCGGCCGCCCTTGTTAGCCTGACCCACAGCCCGGCCGTCGGCGCATCCCCCGTCGCCGACGGCCGGGTCCGCACGCAGAAGACCCCCAGCCGAATCCGGCTGGGGGTCTTTGTGCTGGTGGGGCTAACAGGATTTGAACCTGTGGCCTCATCCTTATCAGGGATGCGCTCTAACCAACTGAGCTATAGCCCCGCCGCGCTCTGCGGTGTGTGTCCCGCGCGCTGACTCCTGAAGATTAGCGCACGAGGCGGGCAGTCCCAAAATCGGTTGGCGCGGGGCCGGTGGGCGACGATCACTCGTCCTCGGCGAGCGTCAGCTCCACACCGCCCACGAAGCCGGCCGACAGGTTGTAGATGAACGCGCCGAGCGTGGCCAGGGCGGTGGCGAGGACGACGTCGATGACCGCGATGACCGTCGTGAACAGCAGCACGTTGGGCAGCGACAGGAAGGACTGCAGGTCGAAGCCGTTGGACTCGTTGGAGCCGGTCGCCTCGGAGATCGTGCCGCCGACGGTCGAGAAGACGCCCATGGCGTCCATGACCATCCACAGCACGGCGGACGCGACGATCGTGCAGATGCCGAGCGCGATGGAGAGCAGGAAGCTGACCTTCATCACCGACCACGGGTCCGCCTTGGCCACGCGCAGGCGCGCCTTGCGGACGCGGGGCGTGGTGCGGGCGCCGGTGCGCGGGCGGCGCACGGCGGCGGCGTTGCCGCCCTGGGTCTGGTAGGCCTGCGGCGGGTGGTACGGGCCGCCGGGCTGCTGGGGCTGCCGTTCCCCCGGCAGCGGCGAGGCCGCCTGCTGGGTCTGCTGGCCCCGGGTGTCCGTCACAGTTCCCCCCTGGGAATGCGTCTTGGACGAGCTGCCCGAGTGCGAGTCGGTCGCTCCGTCTTCGATCTTGCGCAGTTGAGTCGTGTGCGGATCCGCCGCACGCGTGGCGGAGCCACGGCCGCCCCCGTCCGTTTCCGTACCCCTGGAGGTACCGGCCGATCCGGCGCCCGTGGCTCCGCTCACGATGACTCTCTCCTCGTGCTACTCGGCCGAGGGCGCCTCACCCTCGTCCGTGCCGGTGGTCGCGGCACCCTCGGCGGTCTCGTCGACGACCACGTCGCCGTCGACCTCCTCCGCCTCGCGTCCCGCCTCGGCGTTGCGTGCGATGCCGACCACGGCATCGCGCTTGCCCAGATTGATCAGTTGGACGCCCATGGTGTCACGGCCCGTCTCCCTGACCCCGCTGACTCGCGTACGAATCACACCGCCCGAGAGTGTGATGGCGAGGATCTCGTCGTGCTCCTCGACCACCAGCGCGCCCACGAGCGACCCGCGGTCCTCGACGATCTTGGCAGCCTTGATGCCCAGGCCGCCGCGGCCCTGGACGCGGTACTCGTCGACGGAGGTCCGCTTCGCGTAACCGCCGTCGGTGGCAGTGAACACGAACGTACCGGCTCGAACAACATTCATCGAGAGCAGTTCGTCCCCTTCGCGGAAACTCATGCCCTTGACGCCCGAGGTGGCACGGCCCATCGGACGCAGCGTGTCGTCCGAGGCGGTGAACCGGATCGACTGCGCCTTCTTGCTGATCAGCAGCAGATCGTCATCGGCCGAGACGAGTTCCGCTCCGATCAGTTCGTCGTCGCTGCCGTCCGCCTGCTCACGCAGGTTGATCGCGATGACACCACCCGAGCGCGGCGAGTCGTAGTCCTTCAGCGGCGTCTTCTTCACCAGGCCCGCCTTGGTGGCCAGGACCAGGTAGGGCACCGCCTCGTAGTCGCGGATCGCCAGGATCTCGGCGATGGACTCGTCCGGCTGGAAGGCCAGCAGGTTCGCCACGTGCTGACCGCGCGCGTCCCGGCCGGCGTCGGGCAGCTCGTAGGCCTTCGCCCGGTAGACCCGGCCCTTGTTGGTGAAGAACAGCAGCCAGTGGTGCGTGGTGGACACGAAGAAGTGGTTGACGATGTCGTCTTCCTTGAGCTTCGTGCCGCGCACGCCCTTGCCGCCACGCTTCTGGGCGCGGTAGTCGTCGGTCTTGGTGCGCTTGATGTAGCCGCCCCGGGTGACCGTGACGACGATGTCCTCCTCGGCGATCAGGTCCTCGATGGACATGTCGCCCTCGTAGGGGATCAGCTTCGTCTTGCGGTCGTCGCCGTACTTCTCGACCAGCGCCGTCAGTTCCGCGCTGACGATGCCGCGCTGACGGACCGGGGAGGCCAGGATCTCGTTGTACTCGTTGATCTTCGCCTGGAGCTCGTCGTGCTCCTGGACGATCTTCTGCCGCTCCAGGGCCGCCAGGCGGCGCAGCTGCATCTCCAGGATCGCGTTGGCCTGGATCTCGTCGATCACCAGGAGGTCCATCAGGCCGCCGCGGGCGATCTCGACGGTGTCGCTGCGCCGGATCAGCGCGATGACCTCGTCGATGGCGTCCAGTGCCTTCAGCAGACCGCGCAGGATGTGCGCCCGCTCCTCGGCCTTGCGCAGGCGGAACTTCGTCCGCCGGACGATGACCTCGATCTGGTGGTTCACCCAGTGGCGGATGAACGCGTCCAGGGAGAGGGTGCGCGGCACACCGTCGACCAGGGCCAGCATGTTGGCGCCGAAGTTGGTCTGCAGGTCGGTGTGCTTGTACAGGTTGTTCAG
Organism: Streptomyces sp. NPDC058796; assembly: GCF_042745235.1. Classification (NCBI taxonomy): domain Bacteria; kingdom Bacillati; phylum Actinomycetota; class Actinomycetes; order Kitasatosporales; family Streptomycetaceae; genus Streptomyces; species Streptomyces sp. NPDC058796. Next base: position 246,578 of record NZ_JBHYOP010000003.1, on the reverse strand, counting down.
CACGACCTTCGCGACCGCGTCCCGCTTGAGGACGATCACCAGGCGCTGGCCGGTGCGCGAGGACGTCTCGTCGCGGACGTCCGCGATGCCGCCGATCTTGCCGTCCTTCACCAGGTCGGCGATCTTCTGCGCGAGGTTGTCCGGGTTGACCTGGTAGGGCAGCTCCGTGACCACCAGGCACTGGCGGTTCTGGATCTCCTCGACCTCGACGACCGCGCGCATCGTGATCGAACCGCGCCCGGTGCGGTAGGCCTCCTCGATGCCCTTGCGGCCCACCACCAGGGCGCCGGTCGGGAAGTCGGGGCCCTTGATGCGCTCCAGCAGCGCGTCCAGCAGCTCCTCGTGGGAGGCCTCGTAGTTCTCCAGGTACCACTGGGCGCCGGCCGCGACCTCGCGCAGGTTGTGCGGCGGGATGTTGGTCGCCATGCCGACCGCGATGCCCGCCGAGCCGTTGATCAGCAGGTTCGGGAAGCGGGCCGGCAGGACCGTCGGCTCCTGGGAGCGGCCGTCGTAGTTGTCCGTGAAGTCGACGGTCTCCTCGTCGATGTCGCGGACCATCTCCATCGACAGCGGCGCCATCTTGCACTCGGTGTAGCGCATGGCCGCCGCCGGGTCGTTGCCCGGCGACCCGAAGTTGCCGTTGGAGTCGACGAGCGGCATCCGCATCGACCAGGGCTGGGCGAGGCGGACCAGGGCGTCGTAGATGGAGGAGTCGCCGTGCGGGTGGTAGTTGCCCATGACGTCGCCGACGACGCGGGCGCACTTGTAGAAGCCGCGCTCGGGCCGGTAGCCGCCGTCGTACATCGCGTACAGCACGCGCCGGTGCACGGGCTTGAGGCCGTCGCGGACGTCGGGCAGCGCACGCGAGACGATGACGGACATCGCGTAGTCGAGGTACGAGCGCTGCATCTCCGTCTCGAGCCCGACGGGCTCGACACGCATGGCGAGGGCGTCACCCTCGGGCGTCGTCACAGGGGTGTTCTCGTCGGTCATTGCTGGTGAAGGTCCTTCCAGGTGCGGTCAGCTGAGACCGACTCAGATGTCGAGGAAGCGGACGTCCTTGGCGTTGCGCTGGATGAACGCGCGCCGGGCCTCGACGTCTTCGCCCATCAGCACCGAGAACAGGTCGTCGGCCTGCGCGGCGTCGTCGAGGGTGACCTGGCCGAGGACGCGGTGCTCCTGGTCCATGGTCGTGATCCGCAGCTCCTCGGCGTTCATCTCGCCGAGGCCCTTGAAGCGCTGCACGGAATCCTCGCGGATGCGCTTGCCGGCGCCTCGGCCCATCTCGATCAGCGCGTCGCGCTCGCGGTCGGAGTACGCGTACTCGAAGTCGTCCCGGCCCCACTTGATCTTGTAGAGCGGCGGACGCGACAGGTACACGTGCCCGGCCTCGACCAGTGGCCGCATGAAGCGGAACAGGAAGGTCAGCAGCAGGGTGTTGATGTGCTGGCCGTCGACGTCGGCGTCCGCCATCAGGATGATCTTGTGATAGCGGAGCTTCTCGATGTCGAAGTCCTCGTGCACGCCCGTGCCGAACGCGGAGATCATCGCCTGGATCTCCTGGTTCTGCAGGATCCGGTCGATGCGCGCCTTCTCGACGTTGAGGATCTTGCCGCGGATCGGGAGGATCGCCTGGTACTGCGGGTTGCGGCCGGACTTGGCCGAGCCGCCGGCGGAGTCGCCCTCGACGATGAAGATCTCGCACTTCGTCGGGTCGTTCGACTGGCAGTCGGACAGCTTGCCCGGCAGCGACGCCGTCTCCAGCAGGCCCTTGCGGCGCGTCAGGTCCCGCGCCTTGCGGGCCGCGACGCGCGCGTAGGCCGCCTGGATGCCCTTGCGGATGATGTCCGCGGCCTCGTTCGGATTGCGGTCGAGCCAGTCGGTCAGGTGCTCGTAGACGATCTTCTGGACGAAGGTCTTCACCTCGGTGTTGCCCAGCTTCGTCTTCGTCTGGCCCTCGAACTGCGGCTCGCTCAGCTTCACCGAGATGATCGCGGTCAGACCCTCGCGGATGTCGTCACCCGTGAGGTTGTCGTCCTTCTCGCGCAGCAGCTTCTTGTCGCGCGCGTACTTGTTGATCAGCGAGGTCAGCGCCGCGCGGAAGCCCTCCTCGTGCGTACCGCCCTCGTGGGTGTGGATGATGTTGGCGAAGGAGTAGACACCCTCGGTGTAGCCGCCGTTCCACTGCATGGCGATCTCGAGGGACAGGTTCTTGTCCTTGTCCTCGGCCTCGAGGTCGATCACCGTGGGGTGCACCAGCTCTCCCTTGCGGGAGTTGAGGTACTTCACGAAGTCGACGATGCCGCCCTCGTAGTGGTACGAGACGCTCTTGACCTCGTGCTTCTCGTCCTCGCCCGCCTCGTCCGCACCGGCGGTCGCCATCGCCGACTCGCGCTCGTCGGTGAGGTTGATCCGCAGGCCCTTGTTGAGGAAGGCCATCTCCTGGAAGCGCCGGGACAGCGTCTCGAAGGAGTACTCGGTCGTCTCGAAGATGTCGCCGTCGGCCCAGAAGGTGACCGACGTGCCGGTCTCCTCGGTGGCCTCGTGCCGGGCGAGCGCCGCCGTGGGGACACCCAGCTTGTACTCCTGCGTCCAGCGGTAGCCGTCGGTCTTGACCTCCACCGCGACCCGCGTGGAAAGGGCGTTGACGACGGAGACACCCACGCCGTGCAGACCACCGGAGACCGCGTAGCCGCCGCCGCCGAACTTGCCGCCCGCGTGCAGCACGGTCAGCACGACCTCGACGGCCGGCTTCCCCTCGGAGGGGACGATGCCCACCGGGATGCCGCGGCCGTTGTCGACGACCCGGACGCCGCCGTCGGCGAGGATCGTGACGTCGATCGTGTCCGCGTGACCGGCCAGCGCCTCGTCGACGGAGTTGTCCACGACCTCCTGCACCAGGTGGTGCAGACCGCGTTCACCGGTCGAGCCGATGTACATACCGGGTCGCTTGCGGACCGCGTCCAGACCCTCGAGGACGGTGATGGCACTGGCGTCGTACGAGGCGGCGGCCTCGTCGCCCGAGGTGCTCACCACATCGGGCACGCCGGTGTCGGTGGACGGGTTGTTCTCGTTGGGGTTGCCGGAATCGGCCACGAAGCGCCCTTTCTGGCACAGCACGAGCCGGGCTCGTCGGCAGGTTGCCGGAGCGGCTGCGGCATGTTGCGTTGGTAAGCCTTGATCAGCGTTGCTCAGCTAGTCCCGGACGGTCCCCACGATCGGGGCGGGATTGTCTTCCATTCTACCGGTAGCACTGACACTGATGGGGGTTTGCCGGTACCTGAGTCCGCATGTGCCGCCCTGAACCGGGCGCGTCCGACTCCCGATATGCGGATGGGGGCCTCAAGAGGCTCACGACGGCACTCAGCGCTTCCGGACGTCAACCCTTGGCTACTTGGGAGTCAGATCGTGATTCGCAACCGTGTGCGGTGGCACGACGAAGCGGACGCCGAAGGGCCACACCGCCCGCTGACGCCCAATTATGTGAGGTACATCACCCATCCCTGACGGGGTGCCAGAACCCTCGCCGGCCCCCCACAGGGGTCACCCGTAGGTGTCCCCTGGGCCCCGGCTGCCGGGCGCGCGCAACGGGCCGTACCGACGACCGGCGCCCGCGGGACCCCCGGGACCGAGCACCTTGATCATCCGCACCGACCCGTGCCCGAGATCCTCGTTGAGACGGGCCACCAGCGTCGGCGCCAGCAACCGCAGATTCGTCGCCCAGGCCGTCGAGTCGCAGCGGACGACCAGCACCCGCTCGTCCTCGTCGTACCGCTCCGGCACACAGTGCTTCGCCACGTCCTCACCGACGATCTGCGGCCACCGCCCCATCACACCGCCCACCGCGGCCGGCGTCTCCCAGCCGCGCTCGGTGATCAGACGGTTGATCGCCGACCCGAGCGCCATGGGGTCACGCCCGTCGGCGCGCGCACCGGAACGCAGCCCACCGCGCCGCGCCTGCTTCTTCTGCTGTGCGGCGTCCCCACGCGCGCGTGCCGCCTCGCGCGCCGCCCTGAGCGCGACGCGGGCGAGGTCGACACCCGACGGCTCGGGTCCTTCGCCGCCCGCGCCGGGAGTCCCTCCAGGGGCCGGTCCGTCCGCGCTCATACGCGATCCACCGTCCCCTCCGCGACCGAGAACCGCGCACCCGCCAGCACACCCGGCACGTCGTCGTCGACCGCGGCCGTCACCAGCACCTGCTCGCCGGGCGCCACCAGCTCCGCCAGCCGCTCACGGCGCCGCGCGTCCAACTCGGCGAACACGTCGTCCAGGACGAGAACGGGCTCATTGCCCTCCGCCCGCAACAGATCGAACGACGCCAGGCGCAGCGCCAGCGCGTACGACCAGGACTCCCCGTGGGACGCGTAGCCCTTGGCCGGCAACGACCCGAGCTTCAGCAGCAGGTCGTCCCGGTGGGGCCCCACCAGAGTGACGCCCCGCTCGATCTCCTGCTTGCGGGCCTCGGCGAGCGCGCCCATCAGCTGCTCGTACAGATCCTCACGCGTGTGCGCCTCACCCGGCGCCGACGGCTTGTACTCCAGCGCGACGGGACCGCCGCCCGGCGCCAGCTGCTCGTACGCCTTGTCCGCCAGCGGCTGCACGGCGGCGATCAGGTCGAGGCGCTGCGCCAGCAGCTCGGCGCCCGCGCGCGCGAGGTGCTGGTCCCAGACGTCCAGCGTCGACAAGTCCATCGTGCGCCCGCCGTGCCGACGGGCCAGCGCGGCCGACTTCAGCAGGGTGTTGCGCTGCTTGAGCACGCGGTCGTAGTCGGAACGCACCCCGGCCATCCGCGGGGAGCGGGCGGTGATCAGCTCGTCCAGGAAGCGGCGCCGCTCCCCGGGGTCGCCCTTGACCAGGGCGAGGTCCTCGGGCGCGAACAGCACGGTACGGACGATGCCGAGCACATCACGCGGCCTGACCTGCGAGGACCTGTTGATGCGGGCGCGGTTCGCCTTGCCCGGGTTCAGCTCCAGCTCGATCAGCTGCTGCCGCTCGCCCTGCCGGACCTGAGCACGGATCACGGCACGCTCGGCGCCCATGCGGACCAGGGGGGCGTCGGAGGAGACCCGGTGGCTGCCGAGAGTGGCGAGATAGCCGACCGCCTCGACGAGATTGGTCTTGCCCTGCCCGTTCGGCCCGACGAAGGCCGTGACGCCCGGGTCCAGCGGGACCTCGACCCGGGCGTACGAACGGAAGTCGGCCAGCGACAGATGCGTGACGTGCATGGTCGTGCGCCGACCTCCCCAGCCTTTCGGTTACTTCTTCTCGACCGCGTGTCCGCCGAACTGGTTGCGCAGCGCGGCGATCATCTTCATCTGCGGCGAGTCGTCCTGCCGGGACGCGAACCGCGCGAACAGCGACGCGGTGATCGCCGGCAGCGGCACCGCGTTGTCGATCGCGGCCTCCACGGTCCAGCGTCCCTCACCGGAGTCCTGTGCGAAACCGCGCAGGCCCTCCAGGTGCTCGTCGTCGTCGAGGGCGTTGACGGCCAGGTCCAGCAGCCAGGAGCGGATCACCGTGCCCTCCTGCCAGGACCGGAAGACCTCGCGGACGTTGTCCACCGAGTCGACCTTCTCCAGCAGCTCCCAGCCCTCGGCGTAGGCCTGCATCATCGCGTACTCGATGCCGTTGTGGACCATCTTCGCGAAGTGGCCCGCGCCGACCCTGCCGGCGTGCACGGCGCCGAAGTCGCCCTCCGGCTTCAGGGCGTCGAAGACCGGCTGCACCCTGGCCACGTTCTCCGCGTCGCCGCCGTACATCAGCGCGTAGCCGTTCTCCAGGCCCCACACGCCGCCGGAGACGCCGCAGTCGACGAAGCCTATGCCCTTGGCGGCGAGCTCCTCGGCGTGCTTCTCGTCGTCCGTCCAGCGGGAGTTGCCGCCGTCCACGACGACGTCACCGGGCTCCAGCAGCTCGCCGAGCCGGTCGATGGTGGCCTGGGTGGCCTCACCGGCCGGGACCATCACCCAGACCACGCGCGGGCCCTCGAGCTTGCCCACCAGCTCTTCCAGGCTGTGGACGTCGGCGAGGTCGGGATTGCGGTCGTATCCGACGACGGTGTGGCCCGCGCGGCGGATCCGCTCGCGCATGTTGCCGCCCATCTTGCCGAGGCCGACGAGACCGAGCTCCATCAGTTGCGTTCCTTAGGTGTGCGAGGTGGCGGGACGGCACGTCCGGGCCGGCCGGATGCGTGCCGCGGCACTTTCGTACCCGCCCCGAGCCTAAACCCGGACGTCCGTGCACAGCTGTGGGCGTACGCGCTCATACGTACGCCCTCACCTGCGGATACGTCGCGAGTCCGTCCTCAGCCTGTGGACAACCCGGCGCGGGTCCTCAGCCGCTCAGCCGCTCAGCCGCACCGGCATGATCAGGTACTTGTAGGCCTCGTCCGCCTCGGCGTCCAGGGCCGGCTTGCCGCTGAGCAACGCCGGCTTCGTGGACGTCGTGAACGAGAGCTGGGCCACCGGGGAGTCGATGGCGCTCAGGCCGTCCAGCAGGAACGTCGGGTTGAAGGCGATCGAGATGTCGTCACCCTCCAGCTGTGCGTCAACCCTTTCCACAGCCTGTGCGTCGTCGCTGGAACCTGCCTCCAGGATCAGCACGCCCTGCTCGAAGCTGAGCCGCACCGGGGTGTTGCGCTCGGCGACCAGGGCCACACGCTTGACGGCCTCCACGAAGGGGGCGGTCTCGATCACGGCGACGCTGTTGAACTCCGTCGGGAAGAGCGTCTTGTACTTCGGGAGGTCGCCCTCCAGCAGACGCGTCGTCGTGCGGCGGCCGGCCCCCTCGAAACCGATCAGGCCCTCGCCCGCGCCCGAGCCGGACAGCGCCAGGATCACCTGGTCGCCGCTGGTCAGCGCCTTGGCGGTGTCCTGGAGCGTCTTGGCGGGCACCAGGGCGACCGCGGAGACCTCCGGGTTCTCCGGCTTCCACAGGAACTCGCGGACCGCGAAGCGGTACCGGTCGGTGGAGGCCAGCGTCACCGAGTCGCCCTCGATCTCGATGCGCACACCGGTGAGCACCGGCAGTGTGTCGTCGCGGCCCGCGGCGATCGCCACCTGCTGCACGGCCGCGGCGAAGACCTCGCCGGGAACCGTGCCCGTGGCCTCCGGCATCTGCGGCAGCGCCGGGTACTCCTCCACCGGCAGGGTGTGGAGGGTGAACCGCGAGGAGCCGCAGACCACCGTCGCCCGTACACCGTCTGTGGAGATCTCCACCGGCCGGTTGGGGAGGGCGCGGGAGATGTCGGCGAGCAGGCGGCCGGAGACGAGGACCGTGCCCTCCTCCTCGATCTCGGCCTCCACCGACACCCGCGCGGAGACCTCGTAGTCGAAGCTGGACAGGCTCAGCTGCCCCTCCTCGGCCTTCAGCAGCAGGCCCGCGAGGACCGGCGCCGGCGGACGGGCCGGGAGACTGCGAGCCGCCCAGGCCACTGCCTCCGCGAGTACGTCGCGTTCCACCCGGATCTTCACTGTTGCCGCCTCCTGCTGTTGCCGGCGCTTCTCGCCCTGCCTGGCTTCGTCGTCTGACTCGGTGTCGTCGGCCCCCGTTCGGGGCAGGACACCGGAGAACAGTCTGACGCACCCCACTGACAGTAGGTGCCCTTCGGGGTCAAGTCGTGCCGAGGGGCGGTCGGGCCCGAGAGGGCGAGTTGTGCACAGGTCCCGCTTCGAAACGAATTCCGCTCTCTCTCTAGTCGGGAGTAGTAGTAGGGCCTGTGGATACCGTGGATAACCTCGTTTGCCCAGGTCAGGCCAGGAATTTTGTCCACGGGTCCTGTGGGCGGAGCCGGTGGACAACCGGGCGTATCTGTGGAGAACAGAAAGTTCTGCACACTCCGTGCACAGGGAGGGGCGACTTCTCCCCAGATCCGTCCCCAGCTTTGCCCGTGTTTCCCACAGCCCACCTCGGCACCTCTGTGTGACGCCTTTCACTCGACGCGGTGAGAGGGCGCGTTGCGTTGCCGAACAGTGGACAGACATGTGGAGAAGCCGGTGATCGCTGGGGACAACCGGCCGCAGCCTGTGGGTTGTCCGTGGACAACTCGGTGCACAGCTTGTGGACCGACTCGTCGTCCACAGCCTGTGGAGATCGTTCGTCCACGAATCCACAGCCACCTGACCTGGCCTGATGGTTCCTCAACAGCCTGGCCTGTGGACAGGATCGGGACAACTTCCCAGTCCCCAAGGTGTGGACGGAAAAAAGTGACCGAATCTGTGGAGAGCGGCCGTAACCCGGCAGGTAATCGAACAGCGGAGTCGCCGCGGTGACCGGGCGCAGACCCGTCGGCGTCCCGGGGGTGACGCGTCGGGGGCGTCGCGGAGGCCGTCCCCGGGCACGGAAAAGGCGCCCCGGGGGTGTCCAGGACGCCTTCGAGGAGCCGGTGCCGGCCGCGCTCAGCCGTTCTTGATGCGGTTGGTCAGCTCGGTCACCTGGTTGTAGATGGAGCGCCGCTCGGCCATCAGATTGCGGATCTTGCGGTCGGCGTGCATCACCGTGGTGTGGTCCCGGCCGCCGAACAGGGCGCCGATCTTCGGCAGGGACAGGTCCGTCAGCTCGCGGCACAGGTACATGGCGATCTGCCGCGCGGTCACCAGCTGGCGGCCGCGCGAGCTGCCGCACAGGTCCTCCACCGTGAGGCCGAAGTAGTCGGCGGTCTCGCTCATGATGGCCGTCGAGGTGATCTCCGGCGTCGAGTCCTCCCCGCCGGGGATCAGGTCCTTGAGGACGATCTCGGTGAGGCCCAGGTCGACCGGCTGCCGGTTGAGCGACGCGAACGCCGTCACCCGGATCAGCGCGCCCTCCAGCTCGCGGATGTTGCGCGAGATCCGGGAGGCGATGAACTCCAGTACCTCGGGCGGGGCGTTGAGCTGCTCCTGCACCGCCTTCTTGCGCAGGATCGCGATGCGCGTCTCCAGCTCGGGCGGCTGGACGTCGGTGATCAGGCCCCACTCGAAACGGTTCCGCAGCCGGTCCTCCAGGGTGACCAGCTGCTTGGGCGGCCGGTCGCTGGAGAGCACGATCTGCTTGTTGGCGTTGTGGAGGGTGTTGAAGGTGTGGAAGAACTCCTCCTGCGTCGACTCCTTGTCGGCCAGGAACTGGATGTCGTCGACGAGCAGGATGTCCATCTCGCGGTACCGCTTGCGGAAGCTGTCGCCCTTGCCGTCGCGGATGGAGTTGATGAACTCGTTGGTGAACTCTTCCGAGCTCACGTACCGCACGCGCGTGCCGGGGTAGAGGCTGCGGGCGTAGTGCCCGATCGCGTGCAGGAGGTGGGTCTTGCCGAGTCCCGACTCGCCGTAGATGAAGAGCGGGTTGTAGGCCTTGGCGGGTGCTTCGGCGACGGCGACGGCCGCGGCGTGGGCGAAGCGGTTGGAGGCTCCGATGACAAAGGTGTCGAAGAGGTACTTCGGGTTCAGGCGTGCGGTCGGCTCGCCGGGTCCCGCCGCCGGCGCCGGCTGGGCGGCCAGGGGGCCGGGGGCGCCGGTGGCGGGACCGGGGCCGACGGGGCCGCCGCGGTGCACGTGTCCGGAGCCGGACGGCGGCTCGGGCAGGTCACGGCGGGGGCCGCGCTGGTCGTAGTCGCCCCGCTGCTGGTCGTACTCCGGCCGTTGCTGGTCATAGTCGCCGCGCTGCTGCTCGTAGTCGGTACGTGACTGGCCGTGGTCGCCGCGGGACTGTTCGTAGTCGCGCGGCTCGTAGTCGCCGCTGCGGTCGTAGTCACCCCGCTTGTAGTCGCCGTGCTGCGAGTCGTACGACGGGCGTTCCGGCGACTGCGGACGGTAGTTCTGTCCGTACGAGTCCTGGGGGTACGGCTCCTGGTCGTAGCCCTCCTGGGGCGGCGAGGCGTACGGGTCCCGCTCGGGGAAGCCCAGGCGCTGCTGCTGCCAGCCGTAGTCGTCCTGCTGCGTGGGGCGGGGCCAGGAGCCGGGCTCGGGGCGCTGGTACTCCTGCGGGTAGGCGGGGCGGGCGGTGGGGAGCTGGTCGCCGCGGCGGCGGCCGTATCCCTCGTAGTCGTCGCGGCCGCCCTGGCCGTGGCCGGGCGCGGGGAGCTCGGGCTCCTCGTAGCGGGGCTGGGGGCGGGCGGGGGGTGCCTGCGGGGCGGGCGCGGACGTGGCGGGTGCGGGTTCGCCGGCGGTGTCGTCGACGGTGATCGCGATACGGATGGGGCGGCCGCATTCGCGGCTCAGCGTCTCGCTGACGACCGGGGCGAGGCGGCCCTCCAGTACGCCCTTCGCAAATTCGTTCGGTACGGCGAGCAGGGCGGTGTCGGCGACCAGCGCGAGGGGCTGGCAGCGCCGGATCCAGTGCTCGTCCTTGGACTCGACGCCTTGCCCGCGGCCCTCCCCGAGGAGTTGCTCCAGTACGCGTGGCCACACTGCGGCAAGATCGGCAGGTACGTCAGCCACAGGGCACGCTCTCTCATGAGTCCCTCGAAGGTGTGATTCGGGGACGGGTCGGGATGAAACTCGGGTGGGGCAGGGATAAGGGAACGAATCGGAGTCCAGTCACGGTAGTCAGCGTGGCCGGTAGGGTTCAAGTTGTTGTCCCCAGCCTGTGGACAAGTGTCTCCCGGTCACCGCTGGTTTGACCGAATGGCGCAGTCCCACGTACCGTGACCAGGTCGAGTTGTCGATGGCTGCTGCCGCCTGCCTCCGATGGGCACAGGTCACGTCCAAGGTGATCGAAAAGCGGTGCACTCGGGCGTAACGCGAGCTACTCGTGGGCGCACGGTGACAGCCAGGACGGCACCCCGCCAACCCCGATTCTTTCTGGAGCCCCCGAGTGAGCAAGCGCACCTTCCAGCCGAACAACCGTCGTCGCGCCAAGACCCACGGCTTCCGGCTGCGTATGCGCACCCGTGCCGGCCGCGCGATTCTCGCGACCCGCCGCAGCAAGGGTCGCGCCCGTCTGTCCGCCTGATCCGGTCAGGTCATGACGTCGTGCTGCCCACCGAGAACCGGCTGAGGCGGCGCGAGGACTTCGCGACCGCGGTACGACGAGGCCGCCGGGCCGGACGCCCGGCCCTGGTCGTCCACCTTCGAAGCGGTGCCACGGACCCGCACGCGCCTGGGGAGAGCGCTCCCCCGACACGTGCGGGTTTCGTCGTGAGCAAAGCCGTGGGTGGTGCGGTGGTGCGCAACAAGGTGAAGCGCAGGCTTCGCCATCTGATGCGCGACCGGATCGACCTGTTGCCCCCCGGTAGCCTGGTAGTCGTACGAGCGCTGCCCGGTGCGGGCGACGCCGACCATGCACAGCTGGCCCGAGACCTGGACGCCGCCCTGGAGCGGCTACTGGGAGGGGGCGCGCGATGAAGTACCCGCTGCTGGCTCTGATCAAGCTGTACCAGTGGACGATCAGTCCTCTGCTGGGGCCGGTGTGCAAGTACTACCCGTCGTGTTCCCACTACGGCTACACGGCCATCGACCGACACGGTGCTCTCAAAGGCACGGTGCTCACCGCTTGGCGCATCCTGCGGTGCAATCCGTGGTCGCTGGGTGGAGTGGACCATGTTCCGCCGCGCAAACGCCCGCGGTGGCACGAAATGCTGCGTGACGCCTGGCGTGCACGCAAGGGCGGGACCTCCGCCGCCGAACCGGCCAACGAGGGACAGACTTCTCCGACGAGTCCGTCCAGTCCTTCGAGTCCGGCCGCAGAGACCCCGTCCCATGCCCAAGGAGCATGATTAGTGGACACGATTGCCAGCCTCTTCAGTTTCATCACGACACCTGTCTCCTGGGTCATCGTCCAGTTCCACAAGGTGTACGGCGCCATCTTCGGCCCTGACACCGGATGGGCCTGGGGCCTGTCCATCGTGTCCCTGGTGATCCTCATCCGCATCTGCCTGATCCCGCTCTTCGTGAAGCAGATCAAGGCGACGCGTGGGATGCAGACGCTCCAGCCGGAGATGAAGAAGATCCAGGAGCGCTACAAGAACGACAAGCAGCGCCAGTCCGAAGAGATGATGAAGCTGTACAAGGAGACGGGTACCAACCCGCTCTCCTCGTGCCTTCCCATCCTGGCGCAGTCGCCGTTCTTCTTCGCCCTGTACCACGTGCTCAACTCGATCGCGTCGAACGACACCATCGGCGTGATCAACGAGCGTCTTCTCGAGAGCGCCCAGAAGGCGCACATCTTCGGTGCTCCGCTGGCCGCGAAGTTCACCGACGGCTCCGCCAAGGTGGAGGCCCTCGGGTCCTCGCTGACGGACGTCCGGATCGTCACCGCGATCATGATCGTGCTGATGTCGGCGTCGCAGTTCTTCACTCAGCGCCAGCTGATGACCAAGAACGTCGACACCACGGTGAAGACGCCGTTCATGCAGCAGCAGAAGATGCTGATGTACGTCTTCCCGGTCATGTTCGCCGTCTTCGGCATCAACTTCCCCGTCGGTGTCCTCGTCTACTGGCTGACCACGAACGTGTGGACCATGGGCCAGCAGATGTACGTCATCCGCAACAACCCGACCCCGGGTTCCAAGGCCCAGGCCGCCTACCTGGAGCGCCTGCTCAAGCACGTCACGGACACCGGCAAGACGCGCGGTCGCGGTCAGCGGTCCATCGTCAAGGCCATCGTCGCCAAGGGCCGGGACCGCAACGAGTTCGAGCGCAAGTTCATCAACGGTCTGAACAAGGCGGGCCTCGCGGCCCAGGCCGACGGCACCGTGGTGAAGGGTGAGACCCCCGCCGCCCAGAGCGAGGACGGCGCGACCGGTACCACCGCGGCGCCCAGGCGACAGCAGCCCAAGCGGCAGACCAAGGCGCAGCGGCAGGCCGCCAAGCAGGCCGGTGAGTCGGCCGGTGAGCCGGAGGCCAAGACCTCTCTCAGCAAGTCCGGCGAGCCGGAAGGCGGCCAGCAGGGTGGCAAGTCCGCCGGCACCGCCAAGAAGCCCGCGCAGAAGCCCGGCGGCGGTGGCCGCAGCAAGGCCCAGTCCGGACAGCGCAAGGGCCCGCAGCGGCCCAAGTCCCCGTCGAAGAAGTAAGAAGGAGTCCATCCCGTGACGGAAGGCACCACCTCCGCCGCTGCCGAGGGCGCAGACACCCTGACTCGTCTCGAGAACGAGGGCGAGATCGCCGCGGACTACCTGGAGGGTCTGCTCGACATCGCCGACCTCGACGGCGACATCGACATGGACGTCGAGGCCGACCGCGCCTCCGTCTCGATCATCAGCGACAGCAACAGCCGGGACCTGCAGAAGCTGGTCGGCCGGGACGGCGAGGTGCTGGAGGCTCTCCAGGAGCTCACGCGTCTGGCCGTGCACCGGGAGACCGGCGACCGCAGCCGTCTGATGCTCGACATCGCGGGCTACCGGGCCAACAAGCGGGCCGAGCTGTCCGAGCTGGGCGCGAAGGCCGCGGCCGAGGCCAAGAGCAGCGGCGAGCCGGTGCGGATGAAGGCGATGACGCCGTTCGAGCGCAAGGTCGTGCACGACGCGGTCAAGGCCGCGGGCCTGCGCAGCGAGTCCGAGGGCGAGGAGCCGGAGCGCTTCGTCGTCGTGCTTCCCGCCTGATCGGTCCCCACGTTCTCCGGCCCCGTCTGTTGCGCAGACGGGGCCGAATTTTGTCAGCCTGATAGTTCTGGTGGTTCTGGCAGCGGCGTCTGGTGCGCCGGTGTCGTACGGAAGGGCGGTCCCCTCGTGTCGGAGGCAGCGGAGCTTCCCCCTGTTCCCGAGCAGGCACGCGACGTGTTCGGTGCTCGCTACGCGGACGCTGTCCGCTACGCCGAGTTGCTCGCTGAGGCGGGGGTGAAGCGTGGCCTGATCGGTCCGCGTGAAGTACCCCGTCTGTGGGAGCGGCATCTGCTGAACTGCGCCGTGCTTTCGGAGGTCGTGCCCGAGGGCGTGACAGTGTGCGATGTCGGTTCGGGCGCCGGCCTGCCCGGGATCCCGCTGGCGCTCGTCCGGGACGACCTGAAGATCACTCTTCTGGAGCCCCTGCTGCGGCGCACCAATTTCCTGACCGAGGTCGTGGAGCTTCTGGGCCTGGACCATGTGACCGTGGTGCGTGGCCGGGCCGAGGAGGTCATGGGCAAGTTGCCGCCGGTGCATGTGGTGACGGCCCGTGCCGTTGCTCCGCTGGACCGTCTGGCCACCTGGGGGGTCCCGCTGCTGCGCCCGTACGGCGAGATGCTCGCCCTCAAGGGCGACACGGCCGAGGAGGAGCTGAAGGCCGCGGCCACGGCGCTCAGCAAGCTGGGTGCGGTGGAGACCTCCATCCTGCATGTGGGTGAGGGAGTCGTGGATCCCATGTCCACCGTGGTGCGGGTCGAAGTCGGGGAGAGTCCCGGTGGAGTGCGTTTCGCCGCCAAGCGGGCCAAGGCGGCGCGGACCGGCCGTGCGCGGCGGCGCCGCGGATAGCCGTACTCCACACAAGCTGCCCTGCCTACGCGTGCCGGAGTGTCGCGGCTGATCGGCCTCGGCGGCGCTGCATCGTGTTTCACGTGAAACGTCGCTCACTGCTGCACGGCATCATCAGTCGCGGCCGCGCTGCGGCCGACCCCCGTGACCGAAAGCCTCTCGGGTCGCTCGGAGAGGGTACGGAGTTGTCCACAGAGGTGGATTTCTCCACAGAACAACAGGCCTCACTGGTTCATGACCCCGAAGACATGGGAGGCTCTGTTCATTGCGAGCCTGAAGTCGAGGAGAGTGAATCCTTGCGGTCCGACGCCAATATCGCGGGACCGATGACCGATCCGGTCCCCGGTCCCCGTACCGAGTCGACGGGGGCGGATGTTTCACGTGAAACACCGCCGCCGATGGACGACACTCCGATCGGTCGTGCTGCCCAACTGGCGGTGGAGGCTCTGGGCCGCGCCGGCGAGGGCCTGCCGAGGCCCGAGCAGACCAGGGTCATGGTGGTCGCCAACCAGAAGGGCGGTGTGGGCAAGACGACGACGACCGTCAACCTTGCCGCGTCGCTCGCGCTGCACGGGGCGCGGGTCCTGGTCGTCGACCTGGATCCGCAGGGCAATGCCTCCACCGCTCTGGGGATCGATCACCACGCCGAGGTTCCGTCCATCTATGACGTCCTGGTCGAGAGCAGGCCACTCTCGGAGGTGGTCCAGCCGGTCCCCGACGTCGAAGGTCTCTTCTGCGCGCCCGCCACGATCGATCTCGCCGGTGCGGAGATCGAGCTGGTGTCCCTGGTAGCGCGAGAGAGCCGGCTTCAGCGGGCGATCCAGGCGTACGAGCAGCCGCTGGACTACATCCTCATCGACTGCCCGCCCTCGCTCGGTCTGCTGACGGTCAACGCGCTGGTCGCCGGCCAGGAGGTGCTGATCCCGATCCAGTGCGAGTACTACGCGCTGGAAGGCCTGGGGCAGCTGCTGCGCAACGTCGATCTGGTGCGGGGGCACCTCAACCCCACGCTGCATGTGTCGACGATCCTGCTCACCATGTACGACGGCCGGACGCGGCTCGCGTCCCAGGTCGCCGACGAGGTGCGCAGTCACTTCGGCGACGAGGTACTGCGGACGAGCATTCCCCGCTCGGTCCGCATCTCCGAGGCCCCCAGCTACGGACAGACGGTCCTGACCTACGATCCAGGATCGAGCGGAGCCCTCTCCTATCTGGAGGCGGCGCGAGAGATCGCGCTCAAGGGCGTGGGCGTCAGCTACGACGGGACGCACGCCCACATCGGAGCACAGAATGACCCGAACATGGTGGAGGGGATCCAGTGAGTGAGCGACGGAGGGGGCTGGGCCGAGGTCTGGGCGCACTGATCCCCAATGCTCCGACGGAGAAGTCGGTGGCTTCAGCGGCGCTGGGGAATGCGGCTCCCGCGTCCCCGGCTGCGATGCCTCTGCTGCCCCATGAGCGTGGTGTGGCCGCGGCCAAGGTGACCACGCTGCCGCCTGTTCCACGTGAAACAGAGGAGTCGGCTGCTTCGGGAGACTCGGAGTCTCTTCGGCCTCCGCTGGGCGCGCACTTCGCGGAGATCCCGCTCGATGCCATCACACCGAACCCGCAGCAGCCGCGTGTGGTCTTCGACAGTGACGCGTTGGCGGAGCTGGTCACCTCCATCAAGGAAGTGGGCCTCCTCCAGCCGGTCGTCGTGCGACAGGTGGGACCGGCGCGCTACGAACTGATCATGGGTGAACGTCGCTGGCGGGCCTGCCGTGACGCCGGCCTGGAGGCGATCCCGGCGATCGTGCGTGCCACAGAGGACGAGAAGCTCCTCCTGGACGCGCTGCTGGAGAACCTGCACCGGGCCCAGCTGAACCCACTCGAAGAGGCAGCCGCCTACGATCAGCTGCTCAAGGACTTCAACTGCACGCATGACCAGCTGGCCGACCGCATCGGGCGTTCCCGGCCGCAGGTCTCGAACACGCTGCGTCTGCTGAAACTCTCCCCGAAGGTCCAGAACCGGGTGGCTGCCGGGGTGCTTTCCGCCGGTCATGCGCGGGCGCTCCTCTCCGTCGAGGATTCGGAGGAGCAGGAGCGGCTGGCCCACCGGATTGTTGCCGAAGGCCTCTCGGTCCGGGCGGTCGAGGAGATCGTGACCCTCATGGGCTCCCGGCCGCAGAAGCCCCAGCGGGCCAAGGGACCTCGGGCCGGGTCCCTGGTCTCCCCGGCGCTGTCCGATCTGGCGACACGGCTCTCGGATCGCTTCGAAACGCGGGTGAAGGTCGACCTGGGCCAGAAGAAGGGAAAGATCACCGTGGAGTTCGCCTCCATGGAGGATCTTGAGCGCATCCTTGGGAGCCTCGCTCCCGGTGAGGGGCCTGTGCTGCAGAAGAGCCTCTCGGACGGCGAGGCCGAAGAGCTCGACTCCTGAGAGGCGCGGCAGGGGCCCGCTGAGCAGGGCTCCTCTGCCGACAGGGCGGGTCGTGTCCGGTGCGTACCGGAACACGACCCGCCCTTTGCTATCCGCCGGTGCCGAGGGCAGCGCTTCGTGGATACGATGCGATCGGGATGGCGCAAGCACCTGGCAGCACCTCTGAGAGGAAGGCAGGGGCCATGCGAACGATGAGCCGTACCGGACTGGTGAGCGCGGGCTTGGGGCTGGGCGCGGTCGGTGGCTTCATCGGCAGCCTGCTCAGGGAGCGGAGCGCTCTGACAGCCGCCCGAGACGCGGCGGGCGAAGGAAGCGAGGAACAGCCTTCATGGGGCGCCGGCTCGTACCGCTCACGCTGGACAACCTTCAGGACCTTCCCCAGCGCTGTCGCTCGTGCGTCTTCTGGGAGCTGGACCCCGTCAGCGGCGAAGCCGCGGTGAAGGCGGGCACGCCTGCTCTGGAGAAGGAATCCTGGATCTCCGCCGTCCTGCTGGACTGGGGGTCGTGCGGACGGGTGGTCTACGTCGACGACGTGCCGGTGGGCTTCGTGCTCTATGCGCCGCCCGCGTATGTGCCGCGGTCGACGGCCTTCCCCACCAGCCCCGTCTCGTCGGACGCCGTGCAGTTGATGACCGCGTTCGTGGTGCCCGGCTATCAGGGGCAGGGGCTGGGCCGGGTGATGGTGCAGACGGTTGCCAAGGATCTGCTGCGCCGAGGTTTCAAGGCGATCGAGGCGTTCGGGGACGCCCGCTGGAAGGAACCGGCCTGTGTGCTGCCTGCCGACCACCTGCTGGCCGTCGGCTTCAAGACGGTGCGCCCGCATCCCAGCCATCCGCGGCTGCGTCTGGATCTGCGCTCCACGCTCTCCTGGAAGGAAGACGTGGAGATGGCTCTGGACCGACTGCTGGGCGCCGTTCAGAAGGAACCCGCGCTGCGGCCCTTGTAGCGAAGTCACCGTGCCGGGCATGGGAGCAGAACGAAGGGGCCGACCCGTCCGGGTCGGCCCCTTCGTGTTTCACGTGAAACATCACTCGGCGATGAAGTCCTCGAGGTCGCGAACGATCGCGGCCTTCGGCTTGGCGCCGACGATGGTCTTGGCGACCTCGCCGCCCTGGTAGACGTTCAGGGTCGGGATGGACATGACGCCGTACTTGGCGGCCGTACCCGGGTTCTCGTCAATGTTGAGCTTGACGACCTCGATCTTGTCGCCGTACTCGGCGGCGATCGCCTCGAGGGACGGCGCGATCTGGCGGCAGGGACCGCACCAGGCGGCCCAGAAGTCCACCAGGACGGGCTTGTCGCTCTTGAGAACGTCCTGCTCGAACGAGTCGTCGGTCACGTGCTTCAGGGTGCCGGCCACGGCGGGCTCCTTAACTGGTTGGTGCGTGGAGTGGGTGGGGGTCAGACAGCGGTCTTCTCGGGCTCTGCCTTGTCCTCGTCGGTGAGCGCGGCGAGGAAGCGCTCCGCGTCGAGCGCGGCGGAGCACCCGGTACCGGCGGCGGTGATGGCCTGGCGGTAGGTGTGGTCGACCACGTCACCGGCGGCGAAGACACCGGTGAGGTTGGTGCGGGTCGACGGGGACTCGACCTTCAGGTAGCCCTCCGGGTCCAGGTCGAGCTGGCCCTTGAAGAGCTCGGTGCGCGGGTCGTGGCCGATCGCGATGAACAGGCCGGTCACCGGCAGGTCCGAGAGTTCACCAGACTTGACGTTGCGCAGCTTCAGGCCCGACAGCTTCTGGTCGCCCTGGACCTCGGCGACCTCGCTGTCCCAGACGAACGTGATCTTGGGGTCGGCGAAGGCGCGCTCCTGCATCGCCTTTGAGGCGCGCAGGGTGTCACGGCGGTGGACGATCGTCACGGACTTGGCGAAGCGGGAGAGGAACGTGGCCTCCTCCATCGCGGTGTCACCGCCGCCGATCACGGCGATGTCCTGGTCCTTGAAGAAGAAGCCGTCGCAGGTCGCGCACCACGAGACGCCACGGCCGGAGAGGGCGTCCTCGTTCGGCAGACCGAGCTTGCGGTGCTGGGAACCGGTGGTGACGATGACGGCCTTCGCCTGGTGGACCGTGCCCGCGGTGTCGGTGACGGTCTTGATCTCGCCGGTCAGGTCGACGGCCACGACGTCGTCCGGGATCAGCTCGGCGCCGAAGCGCTCCGCCTGGGCGCGCATGTTGTCCATGAGCTCGGGGCCCATGATGCCGTCCTGGAAGCCCGGGAAGTTCTCCACCTCGGTGGTGTTCATCAGGGCGCCGCCCGCAGTGACGGCGCCCTCGAACACCAGCGGCTTCAGCGACGCGCGCGCGGTGTAGAGCGCCGCCGTGTAGCCGGCGGGCCCGGAGCCGATGATGATCACGTTTCGGACGTCGCTCACGGCTTCATTCCTCGTCTCTGGACTGCGTCTTCAGGGCCGGGTGGAGCTTCTCTCGGAGCCCTCACCCCACCCAACGGATCCTAAGGGGCGCGCATTCCCGCTGTGTCCGGGCACACGGCAGACACGCGCCGGGCGAGGGCTGAGCGTGCTTTCAGGAGCGCGCGTAGGAGTGCTTCAGCAGCACCTTGGCCTTGCTGACGCTGGGCTGGCCCACACATGCCGACTCGACGATGTAGGCGGTGACCCGGCTGTCGTTGGCGGCGTCGGGCAGGACCACGAGGAGTGCTTCCTTGCCCTTGTAGACGCCTTCCTTCGTGGCGAGTGCCGCGTCGCCCCGGCCGATGCCCCGCTGGACACATTCGGGAACCGTCGGCTGCTTGAAGACATGGTTCTCGGCGCCGGTCTCGGATTCCATGCCGAAGCTGCGCGGCGTACGAGGCGCGTTCCGGGTGTCCTGCTCGTCGGCGATGAGGCCGGCGACCTGTTCCTTGAGCTTCCCCTCGGAGAAGGTGTCCGCGAGCGCCGTCTGCCCCCCGTGGGCGGTGTCGTCGGCCGGGTCGCCACCGGTGAGGGAGGAGACGACGACGGAGCCGAGTCCGAGGGTGGCTGCGGCGGCCACGGCGCCGAGTACGGCGATCCTGCGGCGTCCCCCTCGCCGGCGCTCCTTGCGCCCAGGGCCGGTGGAGGAGGTGCGGGCGTTCCCGGCGGGGCGGTTCGTGGGTGCCGGTGTTTCACGTGAAACACGCGCGCCGTCGTCGGTGGCGGTTGCGCTCAGCGGTGCCTCCGCGGCGAGGGCTCCGTCGATACGGGCCGCGACGTCGTCCGGCATGCGCTCCGGCCCCGGCAGTGTGCCGAGCAGTCCCTGGATCTCCTCCAGTGATGTGTAGACGTCCGTGCAGAGCTCACAGGTCTCCAGGTGCCGTTGGACGTCGGTGTTCCGTGACGGAGGGAGCAGTCCCTCGGCGAGGTCGGAGATCTCGGCGACGTCCGGGTGCCCGGTCATGTCTGTCGTCGACGACGTCACGCTCGTCCACCTCCGCCCTTCACTGCGGCTGAATCGCTCGGCCCTGCGTCCGGCGGACCCGCACGGCGCGGTCCCGCTGCCGGTGGGACGGATGTCCCCTGAGTCCGGTTCCGTTCATCGCCGGCCTTCCTGCCCTGGCCGGCCTTCGTGTCCCCTGGGGGCTTCGCGTCCTCGCCGCTGCCGTCCGGGCGCAGGTGGGTCAGCAGCGGCAGAAGTCTGGCCCTGCCCCGGGCGCACCTGCTCTTGATCGTCCCGGTCGGCACGTCCAGGACCCGGGCGGCCTCCGCGACGGGGTAGCCCTGCATGTCGACCAGGACGAGCGCCGCCCGCTGATCGGCCGGCAGGGTGTCCAGGGCCTCCAGGAGCTGACGGTGCAGGTCGTTGCGTTCGGCGGGGGCCGACGCCGACTCGTGCGGCTCCAGGAGCTGCTCCAGGCGCTCGGTGTCGTCGACCGGAGCGGTCTTCCGGGAGGCGGCCTTGCGGGCGCGGTCCAGGCAGGCGTTCACCGTGATCCGGTGCAGCCAGGTCGTGACGGCCGCCTGGCCACGGAAGGTGTGGGCGGCCCGGTAGGCGGAGACGAGGGCGTCCTGGACGGCGTCGGCCGCCTCCTCGCGGTCCCCCAGCGTCCGCAGGGCCACGGCCCAGAGACGGTCGCGGTGACGGCGGACGAGTTCTCCGAAAGCGGCGGGGTCGCCCTCGACGTGGCGGGCGAGGAGGTCCTGATCGCTGACGTCGCCGTAGGCGGTGCCGTCTGCCATCGGACCCCCTCCCCTTCAACCGCCGGGCTCTCAGCCCTTGAACGTCACGTCGGTGATGGCCTGCTTGTACCCGGGGTCGCTGTACTTGTCGCCGGGTGCGTGGGGCAGAGCGGTGAGCCACACGAGGACGTACTGCGTCTTCACCGGCTTGGTGAGCTTGACCGTGGCGTCGGTCCCGTTTGTGGTGACCGTGCCGATCTTCCGCATCGCGTCGATCGACGAGGGCTGCAAGGAGTCCGCGGCGTACAGCTCCACCGTCGTGTGGTCGCCGCCGTAGAACAGCCCTACGTCCGCCGTTGACAGTTCCTTGGACGAGCCGAGGTCGTAGACGATGCCGACGCCCGGCTTGAACGGTCCGATGACCGGCCCCTCGTAGAAGCTGTTGGTCCGCCAGAGGGTCGCGCTGTCGCCGTCGTAGGTCTTGCCGACGTCGCCCGGGTGCTGCGCGTCGCCCTTGACGACGAACTCCTGAGCTCCCTGGACCGCGATCGGCTTGGCCGGCCGGGACTGCTCGTCGTTCTTGTCGTCGCCGTCCGTCGTCTGCGTCTGGTTCTGGTCGTCGGCCTTGCCACCCCGCTCCATGAGCGCGTCGGCGAGCTGCCAGCTGCCCAGGCCGAGCGCCGCGATGAGCAGGGCGGAGACGCTCCACTTCAGCGCCTTGCCGGTACGGCTCTGCAGAGGTGGCGGCGGCGTCGGCACGGGCTGGGTGGCGCCGGGACGCGGTGCCGGGCGGCCATAGGCGCCCTGCTGGTAGGCGGTGCGCTGGTACTCGGGCGGGGCCGTGTACGCGGGCTCCGGCGGACGGATGCGGGGCATCTCGCCGATCGCCTTCACCAGCTCCTCCGGCGTGGTGCACGGGGACTCGTGGCGGGAGGCGGTGGCGCCGTCGTTGACGAGCGCCCGCATGGTGAGTTCGGACAGGCCGCGGTGGACACCCGCGCGCACCTGGTCGGGCGGAATCAGCCCGATGTCCTTCGGCAGACCCGCCAGACCGTGGGCGTCGGTCTCGTAGGGCCAGCGCTGGGTGAGCGCCGCGTACAGCAGGGCACCGATGGCCTCCGTATCGGTGCGCTGAGGGGTTTCGGAACTGATGCCGCGCAGGGCGGCGTTGACGGCGAGGCCGCGGATCCGCCACTGACCCGTCGAGGTCCGCAGCACCGCGTTGGGGCTCAGACGAAGATGGGCGAGGCCCTCACGGTGGGCCGCCGCCATCGCGGACGCGACCTGGCTGACCATCTGGTAGGCGTCGTACACCTCCAGCGGGCCGGAGGCGAGCAGCGCGGTCATCTCGGTGGCGTCGGGGAGCCATTCGTGGACGACGTAGACCAGGTCGTTGTCCTCGACGGCGTCGAGGACCTGGACGAAACGGGGGTCGCCGAGCAGGGCGGAGGAGCGCGCCGCGGCCAGCACGGAACGGGCACGGGAGTGGTCCGCCGGGAGGACGTGTACTCCGACGGCGCGGCGGAGCTTCTCGTCGACGGCCCGCCAACTGCTGAAGCCGTCCAGACGGGTGACGCACTCCTCGAGGCGGTAGCGTCTGGCGAGTTTGTGCCCGCTGTGCAGTTCGGGAGGCGAGGCCTTGCCGGAATCCTCGCTCGTCGGGCTCCCCTGTGCCTCGTCGCTGTCCGTGTCCCGCTCCCGGTTGTTGGCCACCCCGTCGGCCGTGGACTGGTCCGCCTGTGCGGTCAGCGGCTCGTCACCGCTGTTGTCTGCCACGTCGACGGCAGCTGTGCTCCGTTCCGCCACCGTCGTTCTGCCTCCCCATTCCATGCGCGCCGACCGGCTCCCGATGCGCGCGGTCCGACGCCGAACCCAATTGTGCCCACAGTCCGCCGCTATGCACGACACACGGCGGTGAACGATGGTTGTGCGCCTACCCCGCCTCTCAGCGTCCCAGGCGTCCGCGCACCATGCCGACCAGCGAGTTGACTTCCTCGATGCGCATGCGGCGGGCGGCGACGAAGAAGACGCCGAACAGCAGCACACCGCCGGCCAGCAGCGCGGCGAACGATCCCACGACGTCCTGGCCGAGCGCACGGCTGATCGCGTAGCAGGCCGCCCCGCTGAGCAGCGCGGCCGGCACGGATGCGATGCAGAGCCGGGCGTACGTCCGCAGCACCCGTGCGCCGTCGAGGTCGCCGCCGAGCCGCTTGCGCAGCCTGCGCCAGGCGACACCGACACCGGTCACGTAGGCCAGTCCGTAGGAGGCGGCCATGCCGACGACGGCCCAGCGCGAAGGCAGGAGGAGGAAACACAGCGCCGAGGCGGCGGCGTTGACCACGGCCACGATGACCGTGTTGTAGAAGGGCGTCCGGGTGTCCTCGTAGGCGTAGAAGGCGCGCAGGACGACGTACTGGACGGAGTACGGGATGAGGCCGAGGCCGAAGGCCATCAGCATGTAGCCCATGTTGGTGGCTTCACTCGTGCCCGAGGAGCCGAACATGAGGGTGCACATCGGGATGCCGAGGGCGACGAAACCGAAGGAGACGGGGACGATCGCGACGGCCGTGGTGCGCAGGCCCTGGGAGATGTCGTCCCGGACCGCACCGCCGTCCTCCTCGGAGGCCGAGCGGGAGATGCGGGGCAGCAGGGCGGCCATCAGGGAGACGGTGATGATGGCCTGTGGCAGACCCCAGATCAGCTGCGCGTTGGCGTAGGCGGCGAAGCCCGTGCCGTCGACGGGCGACGCCTTGCCGGCGGCCGTGGAGAGCTGGATGACGATCATGGCGCCCGCCTGGTTGGCGAGGACGAACAGGACGGTCCACTTGGCGAGGGTGACCGCCTTGCCGAGTCCGTGGCCCTTCCAGTCGAAGCGCAGCCGGAGCCGGAAGCCCGTTTCCCGCAGGTAGGGGATCATCGCGAGGGCCTGCACGATGAGGCCCAGCAGGACACCGATGCCGAGCAGTCGCTCGCCCTCCGGCGGGATGCTCGTGACCTTCATCCCGGAGGTCTCCGCGGTGCCGTACACCCAGATGAACATCGCCAGGGTCACGATGATGACGATGTTGTTCAGGACCGGGGTCCACATCATCGCGCCGAACCTGCCGCGGGCGTTGAGGATCTGCCCCATCACCACGTGGAGGCCCATGAAGAAGATCGAGGGCAGGAAGTAGCGGACGAAGGTGATGCCGACCTCGTTCGCGGCCGGGTCACTGGCCACGGGGTTGGACAGAAGCCGGATCAGCAGGGGCGCGGCGAAGACCGTGATCACGGTAAGGACGCCGAGCGCCACCATGACGAGGGTCAGCAGGCGGTTGGCGTAGGCCTCGCCACCGTCCTCGTCGTCCTTCATGGCCCGCACGAGCTGCGGTACGAAGACCGAGTTCAGACCGCCACCGACGGTCAGGATGTAGATCATGGTCGGCAGCTGGTAGGCGACCTGGAAGGTGTCACCGAGCAGACCGACGCCCAGTGCCGAGACGATCAGCGCCGACCGGATGAACCCGGTCAGCCGCGACACCATCGTGCCCGCCGCCATCAGCGCGCTCGACTTCAGCAGCCCGCCCGCACGACCGCCCTTCTTGGGCGCGACGGCCGCGGGGGCGGGCTCGGGCTCCTGGAGAGGAGCCTCGGCCGCTTCCGGGGTGGGAGCCACCGCGTACTGGCCCGGAGCGGGCGCCGCGTGCTGCTGCCCGTACGCCGGCGGCTGCGCGCCGTACGGCCCGGGTGCCGGAGCGTTTTCGTATGGAGTGTGCCCCTGGGTGTCGCCGTACTGGCCCGGCTGCTGCCCGGGGCCGCCTCCGTAGGGGCCCGGTGCCGGGGCGGGGGCGGGGACGGAGGCGTGGTTGTCGTACGAGGGGTGGCCGCCGCCCTGCTGCTGGTCGCGGAACAGGTGGGCGAACGCGTCCGGTTCGTGGCGCTGCTCGCCCGCCTGGGTGACCAGGTCGTCGACGCCGACGAACTGAGTGGTGCGCGGGTCGTCGCCGTACGGCAGGTACTGGGTGGGGCCCTCCGGTTCGGGGGCCGGGGTCTGGGCCCAGACGCGAGGGTCGGGGGCGTAGGGCGACTGGGAGGGCTGGGAGTACAGCGGCTGCTGGGGCGGGTGGGCGCCCGGCGGCGGTGGCGGGTGCGCGGCGCGGTCGTAGAGCGCCTCGGAGACCGGGTCCTGGGCGGAAAGGTCGTGCGCCCGGTAGGGATCCTGGTCGTAGGCGTCCTGGAGGTACATGTCCGCGTGCGGCTGCGGCGGTGTCTGTCCGGGGTCGGACGGCGGACCCTCGGGGTGACCCGAGCCGTCCGCGGTCCCACCGCGGTCACCGTCGTACGGCGCGTTCATGGTTACCCCACCTCATCGTCCCGGGCCCACGGCCACGACATCCTCAACGGTCCACTCTCTCACCCGTGCCGGACGGGTCGGCGTTTTCCGCTGCGGTGTCCGGTGTCGGGTCACTCGGCTGCTCCGGGTCGCCTGCCCGGGGGCGTGCGTCGGACTCCTCGTCGAGACGCTCGCCGGGGCCTTCCGGGTTCTCCGGACCGTCCTCGGCGTCCTCGGCGGTCTCCGTGCCACCGGCCTCGGCCTTCTCGGCGTCGCGGGCCGCCGCCCGCTTGCGCTGGGTGTACATCCGGAAGCCGGCCAGGACGAGCAGCAGGACGCCGCCGCCGATGACGAGCATCACGGTTGCCGTGATCTCGGTGACCTTCACGTCGAAGGTGACGGGGGCGCCGTACGCGCGCCCGTCCATCGTGTACAGCTGGGCGATCACCGTGGCCCGGCCGTTGGCGTTGGCCGACGTGGTGAACTTCACCGACTGGCTGTGGCCGCCGGAGACCGAGATCGGCTGCTCCTCGTAATCGGCGCCGTCGATCTCCAGGCGGGTCGGGTTGGTGGAGGTGAGCCGCAGGACCAGGGGCCCGACGTCCTGCACCAGGTTGTTCTGCACCGTCACGGGGATCGTGGCACTGCGGCCGGAGAGCTTCGTCTCCGACTTGTCGATCAGTCTGACCCGGCCGGTCAGCCCGTCGAGGTACGACTTGACCCCGGTGCGGAAGGACTCCGCCTCGTCGGCCCGGCCGCGCCAGGACGCGGACATCTCCCGGTTCAGTGCGCGTCCGAAGGGGGTCGCCACCCGGGACGGGTCGGACAGGACGACCTTGAAGTTGTCGAGCGCGTCCTGTGTGCGCGCGATCTGCACGAATGCCGACCGGGGCAGCTCCTGCTTGCGCAGGGACGCGGGGTAGGCGGAGGCACTCGGGACCTTCGTGGTGGCGTCCGGGTCCGGCTTGGCCGCGGCGGCCGCCGACAGCTTCTGGGGCTCGGACCAGGTGCCGTCCTGCAGCGCGCGCAATGCCTCGGCCATCGCGCGGGCCTGGCTGCCGGTGGGCATCCGCTGCGGGGCGATGACGACGCTGCGCTGCTTGCCGGTCTGGAGGTTCAGGGACAGGCTCTGGGCGAGGAACCGCTGGACCGCGAGCGTGGACGCGGAGGCGTCGGTCAGGTCGCCCTCGAACGCCGTGGACAGCCGGGCGTCCGCGACGACGGCCGTCGTGCCGCCGCCGACGGGGCGGGCCGCGGAGGGCGTGTACGGCAGGCCGCTGGTCTCCTGGAGGCTGTCGCTGCGGGCGATCACCTTGTCGGCGCCCGCCGAGGTGGCGACCTTGACGATGGAGCGGTCGACCGCGCCGGCCACGGGCCAGGCGAAGTCGGTGCTCGGCTTCACGTGCAGGATGGGATCGACCGTGTTGTGGATGACGTCCGTGGCGCTCTTGAGCTGGCTCAGGGAGCCGGTGACGTCGGTGCCGTTGTGGGCCAGGGAGGCCAGGTCCGGATCGGCGAAGGGAAGCGAGATCACCTCCTCGTCGGCCACCGCGTCCTGGAGGTCGGCGAGCCACTGCTTGGCCACGTCCTGGTGGGTGCCGGCCACCGTCTTGTCCCCGTCGCGGACGCTGTAGTTGCCCGTCATCGCGTCGACGGACGCCAGCAGGTCGGGGTCGACGACCCAGGTGACGTCGAGGTCCTTGCCGAGCGTCACCATCTGGTTGAGGCGTCCCCCGGGGGAGATCTCCTTGGCCAGGTCGTCGTTGAGGAACACCGGTGTCTGTTCCTCGTTCGGCCCGGTCTCGGCGGCCATGTGCGTGGTGGAGACGAGCGGCCACAGCGCCGTCGTCTTCGTCGTGGTGCCGGCCTTGCCGGGCTGCCAGGGCAGGAAGGTGCGCTGGATGCCGAGGACCTGCTCCCAGGGCTGGGCGGAGGTCTCACCGGAGAGGGACACGGCGAATTCGTAGACTCCGTCGTCTCCGAGGTCCAGGTCGTCGACCGGGACGGAGATGTTGAAGTGCTCGGCGACGCCGGGGGCGAGCTTGGAGAACTTCTCCGTGTACTTGTCGTCGATCTCCGGGGGAACGGACCCCTGGAGGCCGGCGGCGTCCTTGGCGATCGCGTCGACGGACGAGCGGGTGTTGATCTCGGGCCCCAGCCGCAGACCCACGTGGGCGTCGGTGACGGTCTGCTCGCCGTTGTTGGTCACGGTGCCGGACACGGTCACCGTGTCACCGTCGGTGGGTGCCGAGGGAGTGAGTGAGTCCACGGCGACGGCCACGGAGCCCGCGTCACCGTCGGCCTTCGCGGAGAGCTGACCGGCGGCGAGGGCCGGGCTCGCGGCCGGCAGCTGGACCAGGCCGGCCAGCAGGGGCGCGCCCGCGACCAGTGCCGTGGTGCGCCGCAGCCACCGGCGGGCAGGTGAGGGACTGGTCCCCTGGAAGTCTGCCGCCTCGGCCACGCGCTCGCCCGTCCCTCGTCTTCGTCAGTGGTCGTCGGAATGTGCGTCCACGCATGGTAACGATGCGCGCTGAGGGTAAGTGCCGCGACGTACACCACAAGATCCGCCGCCGGTCGCGGCCGTCCCGTATGTGCGCCTATATAGGGAGGGGTGCTGATGGGGGTGTTCGGTACGCGATCAATGGGGGCGCGGGGTTCCGCGCGAGCCACGTACCCTTTTCTGTTGTGCCGAACGCCAACGAAGCCAACCCCAGTGTCCCCAGCCAGGAGCAGCGCCGAGCGGTGAGCGAACTGCTGCGGGTCGCCCCGGTCGCCGACGACCTCGCCCGCCGCTTCCAGGAGGCCGGGTTCTCCCTCGCCCTGGTCGGCGGCTCCGTCCGGGACGCGTTGCTCGGCCGGCTCGGCAATGATCTGGACTTCACGACCGACGCCCGCCCGCAGGACGTACTGAAGATCATGAAGCCCTGGGCGGACGCGGTCTGGGACGTCGGGATCGCCTTCGGCACGGTCGGGGCTCAGAAGGCCGCCCGCGTCGGAGACGCTGATCGCAATTGGCAGATCGAGGTGACCACCTACCGGTCGGAGGCGTACGACCGCACCTCGCGCAAACCGGAGGTGGCGTACGGCGACTCCATCGACGACGATCTGGTCCGGCGCGACTTCACGGTGAACGCGATGGCGGTCGCGCTCCCGGAGAAGGAGTTCATCGACCCGCACGGCGGGCTCGAAGACCTCGCGGCCCGAGTCCTGCGCACCCCCGGCACGCCCGAGGAGTCGTTCTCGGACGACCCGCTCCGGATGATGCGCGCCGCCCGGTTCGCCGCGCAGCTCGACTTCGAGGTGGCGCCCGAGGTCGTGAAGGCCATGACGGACATGGCCGGGCGCATCGACATCGTCTCGGCCGAGCGGGTCCGGGACGAGCTGAACAAGCTCATCCTCTCCCCCCACCCCCGCAAGGGCCTGTCCCTGCTGGTGGAGACCGGGCTGGCCGAGCACGTCCTTCCCGAGTTGCCGGCCCTGCGTCTGGAGCGGGACGAGCACCACCGGCACAAGGACGTCTACGACCACACGCTGATCGTTCTGGAACAGGCGATGGCACTGGAGACCGAGGGTCCCGACCTCACCCTCCGGCTGGCCGCCCTGCTGCACGACATCGGCAAGCCGCGCACGCGCCGCTTCGAGAAGGACGGGCGTGTCTCGTTCCACCACCACGAAGTGGTCGGGGCGAAGATGACGAAGAAGCGCATGACCGCGCTCAAGTACTCCAACGAGCTGGTGAAAGACGTCTCGCGCCTGGTCGAGCTGCACCTGCGGTTCCACGGCTACGGCACCGGCGAGTGGACGGACTCCGCGGTCCGCCGGTACGTCCGGGACGCCGGCCCGCTGTTGGACCGGCTGCACAAGCTGACCCGCTCGGACTGCACGACCCGCAACAAGCGCAAGGCCTCGGCGCTCTCCCGTGCCTACGACGGGCTTGAGGAGCGGATCGCTCAGCTTCAGGAGCAGGAGGAGCTGGACGCGATCCGTCCGGACCTGGACGGCAACCAGATCATGGAGATCCTCGGCATCCGACCCGGGCCGGCCGTGGGACAGGCGTACAAGCACCTGCTGGAGCTGCGCCTGGAGAACGGGCCGATGGAGCACGACGCCGCGGTGGGTGCGCTCAAGGAGTGGTGGGCAGCGCAGCAGGGGTGATCATGCGAAGAGCGGGGTCATGTTTCACGTGAAACATGACCCCGCTCTTCGCGCCCGGTTGCGGGCCTTACTTCACTTCCTTGAGGCAGAGGACCACTTTGTGGCTGCTGCTGCCCGTCTGGTAGTAGGCGATCGTCGCCTCCTTGACCGCCTCGCACTTGCTGTCGTCGCTGGTGTTGTCGAACTTCTCGACCACCTCGTACTCCGCGTCACTAGCGGAGCAGTCGACCGTTTTGAGCTCCGGCTCGAGCTGCGTGCCCTCGTTGTGCATGCAGTCACCCACCGCGGTGGTCTCGGCGTCCGACTGTCCCAGGTACCACTTCACCCCGCCGATCGCGGCGGCCACCACGATCACGCCGACGATGCTCAGCAGCTTCTTCTTGAACCGGTTGGAGCGGGAGGGCGGGGGAACGGGCGCGCCGGGCGGGGGGAATCCCGGCTGGCCGGCCTGCTGGGGGAAGCCCTGCTGGCCCTGCGCGTACGGGTTCATGCCCTGGGTCTGCTGCGGAGCGGTCGGCTGGCCCTGCGCGAACGGGTTGCCCTGGGGCGGCGGAGTGGTCACTGGGTTCCCCCTGAAGAGATAGGTGCGTGTCGCGAACATGTCGCGAATAAGACGCACGTAAGCTATCGCTCCCCACTGACAACTCTGTAGCCCAGTGGGGCTTCGTGGCACTGATGTGACACTTACTGGCGCTCAAACCGGGTCATAGCCGCAGCAACCGCTCCGTAGATCACGGCGACTGTCACGATCAGCGTGACCGAGCGGCCGTCCGGGGGCAGCATCAGCGCGGCCACCCCGGCGGCGCCGACGAAGGCGACGTTGAACAGGACGTCGTAGACGGAAAAGATCCGGCCACGGAAGGCGTCGTCGACCGAGGACTGCACCACCGTGTCCGTGGCGATCTTCGCCCCCTGGGTCGTCAGTCCGAGGACGAACGCCGCGACGAGCAGCGGCACGGTGGCGAACGGCAGCCCGAGCACCGGTACCAGCACCGTGGCGGCACCCGCGCACACGGCCATCCAGCGGCCGGGCCCGAGCCGGCCCGCCGCCCAGGGCGTGACCACGGCCGCGGCGAAGAATCCCGCGCCGGAGACACCCAGCGCGAGCCCGAGCAGGGCCAGCCCGTCGTCCGTGTCCGAGGTCAGGGCGTACCGGCACAGCATCAGCAGCATGACCAGCAGTGCGCCGTAGCAGAACCGCATCAGCGTCATGCCCGCGAGAGACCAGGCCGCCTCCCGGCGCGCGGGCGCGGCGAGATGGCGTGCCCCCGCCACCAGGTCGCGGGCGGTGACGGCGAGCGTCGACGCCAGGCGCGGCGCCTGCGTACGGTCCGGCCCGAGCAGGTCCACGGCGATGCGCAGGGACGCCAGTGCCCCGCAGAGGTACAGGGCGGCGCCCAGCAGCACCACGGCGGCGTCGGAGTCCGCCACCACGAGGCGTACGACGAAGGCGAGGCCGCCGCCCGCCGTGGCGGCAAGGGTGCCGGCGGTCGGGGAGAGAGAGTTGGCGATCACCAGGCGCTCGGCGTCGACCACGCGCGGCAGTGCCGCGGACAGACCCGCGAGGACGAAGCGGTTGACGGCGGTGACGCAGAGCGCGGAGACGTAGAAGAGCCAGTCCGGCACGGAGGCGATCATCAGGACCGCCGTCAGCGAGGCCAGCACGGCGCGCAGCAGGTTGCCGTAGAGGAAGACCTGCCGGCGGCGCCAGCGGTCCAGGAGGGCGCCGGCGAAAGGGCCCACCAGGGAGTAGGGGAGCAGCAGGACCGCCATCGCGGAGGCGATCGCGGCGGGCGAGGTCTGCTTCTCCGGGGAGAAGACGACGTAGGAGGCGAGCGCGACCTGGTAGACGCCGTCGGCGCCCTGGGAGAGCAGGCGCACGGCGAGCAGGCGCCTGAATCCCTTCAGGCGCAGCAGGACGCGCAGGTCACGGACGACGGCCATGGGGCACAGCCTCACATACGGGAAAGGTCCCCGGGTCACGTGACCCGGGGACCTCCGACGTGCCGGAGCCGGCGCTCGTCAGCGCTCGACCTCACCGGCGATGAACTTCTCGACGTTGGCGCGTGCCTCGTCGTCGAAGTACTGGACCGGCGGGGACTTCATGAAGTAGCTCGACGCCGACAGGATCGGACCGCCGATGCCGCGGTCCTTGGCGATTTTCGCGGCGCGCAGGGCGTCGATGATGACACCCGCGGAGTTCGGGGAGTCCCAGACCTCGAGCTTGTACTCCAGGTTCAGCGGGACGTCACCGAAGGCGCGGCCCTCGAGACGGACGTAGGCCCACTTGCGGTCGTCGAGCCACGCGACGTAGTCCGACGGGCCGATGTGGACGTTCTTCTCGCCCATGTCCCGGTCGGGGATCTGCGAGGTGACGGCCTGCGTCTTGGAGATCTTCTTCGACTCGAGGCGGTCGCGCTCGAGCATGTTCTTGAAGTCCATGTTGCCGCCGACGTTCAGCTGCATCGTGCGGTCCAGGACTACGCCCCGGTCCTCGAACAGCTTCGCCATGACGCGGTGCGTGATGGTGGCGCCGACCTGCGACTTGATGTCGTCGCCGACGATCGGGACGCCCGCCTCGGTGAACTTGTCCGCCCACTCCTTGGTGCCGGCGATGAAGACCGGGAGGGCGTTGACGAAGGCGACCTTGGCGTCGATGGCGCACTGGGCGTAGTACTTCGCCGCGTCCTCGGAGCCGACGGGCAGATAGCAGACGAGGACGTCGACCTGCTTGTCCTTGAGCACCTGGACGATGTCGGCCGGCTCCTCGGCGGACTCCTCGATGGTCTCGCGGTAGTACTTGCCGAGACCGTCGAGAGTGTGACCGCGCTGGACCTGGACGCCGCTGTTCGGCACGTCGCAGATCTTGATGGTGTTGTTCTCGGAGGCGCCGATGGCGTCCGCCAGGTCCAGGCCGACCTTCTTGGCGTCCACGTCGAAGGCGGCGACGAACTCGATGTCACGGACGTGGTAGTCGCCGAACTGGACGTGCATCAGGCCCGGGACCTTGGACGCCGGGTCGGCGTCCTTGTAGTACTCGACGCCCTGCACCAGCGATGCGGCGCAGTTGCCCACGCCGACGATGGCTACGCGAACCGAACCCATTCCGGTTGCTCCCTGTGTGTACGAGTGAGGCCCTGACTGGGCGCTCACGTGGCGGTGTCGCCGGGCGTATCCGGCCGGGGGTCGTCCCCGGGCCGGGGCAGGCCGCCCGTCGCTCCAGATGTCGTGTCCTGTTGAGCGGTCCCCTCCGCGGCGGAGCCCCTCAGGTCCCGCCCCGCCCGCTCGCTCTCGATGAGCTCGTTCAGCCAGCGCACCTCGCGCTCCACGGACTCCATTCCGTGGCGCTGGAGCTCGAGCGTGTAGTCGTCGAGTCGCTCCCGGGTGCGGGCCAGGGAGGCCCGCATCTTCTCCAGGCGCTCCTCCAGCCGGCTGCGCCGGCCCTCGAGAACGCGCATGCGCACGTCACGCGACGTCTGGCCGAAGAACGCGAAGCGAGCGGCGAAGGTCTCGTCCTCGTACGCGTCCGGGCCGGTCTGTGAGAGGAGCTGCTCGAAGTGTTCCTTGCCGTCGGCCGTCAACCGGTAGACGATCTTGGCGCGCCGCCCCGTGAGGGAGGCCGCGGCCTCGCCGACGTTCCCCGGCTCCTCGATCAACCAGCCGTTGGCGACCAGCGTCTTGAGGCAGGGGTAGAGCGTCCCGTAGCTGAACGCCCGGAACACACCCAGTGATGTGTTGAGTCGTTTGCGCAGCTCGTAGCCGTGCATCGGGGATTCGCGGAGCAGGCCGAGTACGGCGAACTCAAGGATGCCGGAACGCCGGCTCATCGTCGCCTCCTCTCGCCCTTATGCCGCGCTGATGTATCGACTCGATACATCAGCACGATAGAACGAGCTTCCGTGCGCGACAAGAGGGGGATCGGTGAACGGGATCACATCAGGGTTTCATCACGAGCAAGTTGCCTGATTTGAGATGAACTTCGGGGCTCGGGGGTTTTGGCGGTGCGTAGTCTGTGCGCCATGCAGACCACCGGGAACCGAGTGACGCCTGGGGGCGTCCCTGTCCCCGGTGCAGTACGGGTGAATGCGGTAGGGACCGCATCCGTACTTCGGGGGGACCGGAAACCAGCCGCCTTTACCAGGCGCGCAAAGGTGCGCCTGCCCGAGGAGTAGTCGTTCGATGAGCGAGCACCGTCGCAAACCGCCGCAGCCGCAGGGAGGCGGACGTGCCGCGGCCCGACGCGGCCAGTCCGGCTCGTCCTCCGGCCGCCGCGCGGCACCGCGGGGCGCCACAGGGTCTCCGTCCGGCTCGTACGGCCATGAGGGCGAGGAGCGTCCGTACGGGAGCCGCGCCGAAGCCAGGCGCGCGGCACAGCGCAGCGGAGGCGGCCGACGCAGAGCGGCCGAGCCCGGTCGCGGCGGCCGGCGGGCCGCTTCCGGCGGCGCGGCAGGACCCGGGCGGGGCCGCGCGGCCGCGACCGGCAAGAAGCGGTTGATCGACTACCCGCGCCACGACAAGGACGGGTGGCGCCGATGGGTGCCCTCCTGGAAGCTCGTCGCCGGGCTGTTCATCGGCTTCTTCGGCACCGGAGTGGCTGCCGCGGGCCTCGCCTACGCCATGGTGCAGGTTCCCGACCTGGACAAGACCGCTACGGCGCAGAACAACGTCTATTACTGGGCCGACGGCTCGCAGATGGTCGCCACGGGCGGTGAGCGAAACCGCCAGATCGTGAGCCTCCCGCAGATTCCCGAGGCGATGCGCAACGCCGTCATCTCCCAGGAGAACAAGACCTTCTACTCCGACAGCGGCATCGACCCCAAGGGCATCGCCCGTGCCGTGTTCAACATGGCCAGGGGTGGCGACACCCAGGGTGGTTCCACCATCACCCAGCAGTACGTGAAGAACGCGATGCTGAACGACCAGTCGCAGACCATCTCCCGCAAGGTCAAGGAGATCTTCGTCTCGATCAAGGTCGGCGCCGAGGAGCCGAAGGACAAGATCCTCGAGGGCTACCTGAACTCGGCGTACTACGGCCGTGGCGCCTACGGTATCCAGGCGGCGGCCCGTGCCTACTTCAACGTGGATGCGGTCGACCTCAACCCCGGCCAGTGCGCCTTCCTGGCGGCGACGCTCAAGGGCGCCACCTACTACGACCCCGCGGGAGCGACCTCGATCGACCCGGCCGCGACTCCGGAGGCCAACCGTGAGCGGGCTCAGCGGCAGATGCAGGACACGCTCGACAAGATGGTCGAGTACGGGCATCTGAGCCAGGAGGACAGGGCAAAGTTCCCCGATCTCCCCGAGGTGAAGAACCCGCAGTCGAACTCGCAGCTGGGCGGGCAGATCGGCTACCTCGTCAGGCTCGCCAAGTCCTCCGTGGTCAAGAACGGAGTGGTGACGGAGCAACAGCTGGAGAAGGGCGGCTACTCGATCT
The DNA here is from genome assembly GCF_042745235.1 of Streptomyces sp. NPDC058796. Taxonomy (NCBI): domain Bacteria; kingdom Bacillati; phylum Actinomycetota; class Actinomycetes; order Kitasatosporales; family Streptomycetaceae; genus Streptomyces; species Streptomyces sp. NPDC058796. The sequence goes on along the minus strand of NZ_JBHYOP010000003.1, from coordinate 211,810 downwards.
ACACGACCTTCGACAAGAAGAAGGTCGAGGACCTCGAGAAGGCGGTCCAGAAGGTTTACAAGGAGAACATCGACCCGAAGAAGCGGCCTGAGAAGGACACACACGTCCAGTTCGGCGGGGCGTCCGTCGACCCCGAGACCGGGGCGATCAGGGCCATCTACGGCGGTGAGGACGCGACCAAGCACTTCACCAACAACGCGGACGTGACCGGTGCCCAGGTCGGTTCGACGTTCAAGCCCTATGTGCTCGCGGCGGCGATGAAGTGGGGTGTCCGGGACCCCGAAGGCCCCCCGACCCAGGCGCAGGACGAACGAACCGTCGTCTCGCCGCGGAGTCTCTACAGCGGCGAGAACGACTTCAAGGTCAAGGAATACGACGGGACGGTCTGGAAGAACGAGAAGGGCGAGCAGTGGCTCCAGGAGAACGACGGTGAGCTGTCGGTCGGTGAGGCACCCGACTACATGATCGACCTCAGAGAGGCCATGCGGGAGTCGGTCAACTCGGCCTACGTGCAGCTCGGCATGGATGTCGGCCTCGACAAGGTGGAGGAGGCCGCCGTCGACTCCGGACTCCTCAAGGACAGTCTGGCGGGTACGTCCTACCCGTCCTTCTCTCTCGGCATCTCCGACCCCAGCGCGATCCGTATGGCGGGTTCGTACGCCACCTTCGCGGAGAGCGGCAAACAGCGTGATCCCTTCTCGGTCACCAAGGTGACGAGCAAGGACGGCACGATCTTCACGCACAAGGTCGAGACCAAGCAGGCATTCACCGCGCAGGTCGCGGACAACGTGACCGATGTCCTGAAGACCGTCGTCGAGGACGGTACGGGTTCGAACGCTCAGCTGCCCGGTCGTGAGGTGGCCGGCAAGACCGGTACCACCGACGGAAACAAGTCCGCGTGGTTCGTCGGCTACACCCCGCAGCTGTCGACCGCCATCAGCATGTTCCGCTACCCGGACGACGAGACCATCAAGAACCGTACGTTCCTGGAGATGTACGGAACGGGTGGCCAGAAGCAGATCCACGGTGCGTCCTTCCCCTCCATCATCTGGAAGGACTACATGGAGGACGCGCTGAAGGGCACCAAGCCGCAGAAGTTCCCGAAGCCGGAGCCCATCGGGGAGGTCGTCAACGACGCCCCGCCGCCGAGCCCGACTCCTTCGCCCTCTCAGAGCGAGGAGGAGACGAGTCCGTCGCCGTCTGCGTCGCCGAGCCAGAGCGAGACGACCAGTCCCTCGCCCTCACCGAGTGACACCTGTGGTATCTGGGAGTGGGACTGCGACACCGGGAACAACGGCGGCAATGACAGCGCCGGCAATGATGCGGGAGGCGCGGACACCAGTCCGTCCCCCTCGACATCTCCCAGTCCGACAGGCGAAGAGGACGACAGCAGAGGAAATCAGAACGGTGGCCTCTTCGCCGGACCGAACGGCTAGTCCCAGAAGAGCACCGCATGAGCGTTTCACGTGAAACGCCCGCACGTTTCACGTGAAACGGGGCCGCCGCACCCGCCAGGGCGCGGCGGCCCCGGCCGTTTCCCAGACACGTACGGCAGGATGTGCCCCATGCCCAGTGCAGAATCGACGCCAGCGAGCGTGCGCGAGCCGGATTCGGTGCGGCCGACCCGGGAGGACGCGGTCGCCGCGGCCGGTAGTGAGCTGATCGGCGGCCCGGTCGGGCGGCGTGCCCTTGTCGGGACGTCCTGGTGGACGCCTGTGCGGGTGATCGCTCTCGTGGCGATCGGTATGTTCGCCCTCGGCCTGGTCCAGAAGGCGCCCTGCTACAACGGAGCCTGGTTCTTCGGTGCCAGTTCCCAGTACACGCACGCGTGCTACTCGGACATCCCGCACCTGTACCAGGGACGCGGGTTCGTCGACGGCCTGGTGCCGTACTTCGACAAGCTCCCCGGCGACATGGAGTACCTCGAGTACCCGGTGCTGACCGGCGTGTTCATGGAGGTCGCGTCCTGGCTCACCCCCGGCAGCGGCTCCATCCAGCACCAGGAGCAGTGGTACTGGATGGTCAACGCCGGGATGCTCATGGTGTGCGCGGCCGTCATCGCCGTCTGCGTGACCCGCACCCACGCCCGGCGGCCCTGGGACGGACTGCTGGTCGCCCTCGCGCCCGCCTTCGCGCTGACCGCCACCATCAACTGGGACTTGCTGGCGGTCGCCCTGACGTCCGTCGCCCTCCTCATGTGGTCGCGGAGGCGCCCGGTGGCCTTCGGCGTCCTGCTGGGCCTGGCCACGGCTGCCAAGCTCTACCCGTTCCTGATCCTGGGGCCGCTGCTGGTGCTGTGCTGGCGTGCCGGAAGATGGCGGGAGTTCGGCAAGGCTCTGGGAAGCGCGGCGGTCGCCTGGCTGGTGGTGAACCTGCCGGTGATGCTCTTCGCGTTCGAGGGCTGGTCGAAGTTCTACACGTTCAGCCAGGAGCGGGGGGTCGACTTCGGCTCCTTCTGGCTGATCCTGGCCCACAACTCCGACAACCCGCCCAGCACCGAGACCGTCAACACCTTGGCCACGCTCCTGATGCTGCTGTGCTGCGGCGCCATCGCGGCGCTCACCCTCACGGCACCCCGGCGCCCCCGGTTCGCCCAGCTCGCCTTCCTGATCGTCGCGGCGTTCATCCTCACCAACAAGGTCTACTCACCGCAGTACGTGCTCTGGCTGGTGCCGCTCGCCGCGCTGGCCCGGCCGAAGTGGCGTGACTTCCTGATCTGGCAGGCGTGCGAGGTCGCGTACTTCCTGGGCATCTGGATGTACCTCGCCTACACGACCAGCGGCGACGCCCACAAGGGTCTGCCGACGGACGGCTACCACTGGGCCATCGGCGCGCACCTGCTGGGAACGCTGTTCCTGTGCGTGATGGTCGTGCGCGACATCCTGATGCCGGAACGGGACCCGGTCCGCCGCACGGGCGACGACGACCCCTCGGGCGGGGTGCTCGACGGCGCGCAGGACGTCTTCGTCCTGGGACCCGCGGCTCATACCGGGCAGCACGCCGCTCACTTCGAGGGGCCCCAGGTGCAGTGGGGAGTGAGCAGGCAGACGGGCGGTTCGCCGTGAGCGAACGCCGGGAAGGCCGTACACGGACGCCCGTGTACGGCCTTTTCGCTAGCGGTCGAGAAGCCGGTCGAACTGCGTGGTGGTGTGCCGCAGATGGGCCACCAGCTCGTCGCCGACCGTGGGCTCCGGCGCGTCCGAGGGCACGAACAGGATGGAGACCTGCATGTGCGGCGGCTCCGCGAACCAGCGCTGCTTGCCGCCCCAGACGAACGGCGAGAGATTCCGGTTCACCGTCGCGAGGCCGGCCCGGGCGACGCCCTTGGCGCGCGGCATGACGCCGTGCAGCGCCTTCGGCGCCTCCAGGCCCACGCCGTGCGACGTACCGCCCGCCACGACCACCAGGAATCCGTCGGAGGCCGCCTTCTGCTGCCGGTACCCGAAACGCTCCCCCTTGGCGACGCGGGTGACGTCCAGGACCGCACCGCGGTACTCGGTGGCCTCGTGATCCCCCAGCCACAGCCGGGTGCCGATCCGGGCCCGGAAACGGGTCTGCGGGAACTGCTGCTGGAGCCGGGCCAGCTCGTCCGCCTTGAGGTGGCTGACGAACATCGTGTGCAGCGGAAGGCGCGCCGCACGCAGGCGGTCCATCCAGCCGATGACCTCCTCGACGGCGTCCGATCCGTCGGTGCGGTCCAGCGGCAGGTGGATGGCGAAGCCCTCCAGCCGGACGTTCTCTATGGCGGCGTGCAGCTGCGGCAGGTCCTGCTCGCTGATGCCGTGCCGTTTCATCGAGGACATCACCTCGATGACCACACGCGCGCCCACGAGGCCGTACACGCCGTCCACGGACGACACCGAGCGCACGACCCGGTCGGGCAGCGGCACCGGCTCCTCACCGCGCCGGTACGGCGTCAGCACCAGCAGGTCGCCGCCGAAGAAGTCCTTGATCCGGGCGGCCTCGTACGTGGTGCCGACGGCCAGCACGTCCGAGCCCAGCCGCGTGGCCTCCTCCGCCAGCCGCTCGTGCCCGAAGCCGTAGCCATTGCCCTTGCAGACCGGGACCAGCCCGGGGAACTGCTCCTGCACGTGCTTGTGATGCGCCCGCCAGCGCGCGGTGTCGACGTAGAGGGTGAGCGCCATGGCCGGACCTGGAACCTTTCTCGTGGCTGTCAGAGGTGCGGGTGGGGATGAGAGGGGTCAGCGGCGCGACATGTAGATGTCGAGCGCCTTGTGGAGCAGCTTGTTCAGGGGGAAGTCCCACTCGCCGAGGTACTCGGCCGCCTGCCCGCCCGTGCCGACCTTGAACTGGATCAGGCCGAAGAGATGGTCGCTCTCGTCCAGGGAGTCGGAGATGCCGCGCAGGTCGTAGACGGTGGCGCCCAGCGCGTAGGCGTCACGGAGCATCGCCCACTGCATGGCGTTCGAGGGCCGGACCTCGCGGCCGATGTTGTCGGAGGCGCCGTAGGAGTACCAGACGTGACCGCCGACGACCAGCATCGTCGCCGCCGAGAGATTCACCCCGTTGTGCCGGGCGAAGTACAGCCGCATGCGGTTGGGGTCCTCGTTGTTGAGGGCCGCCCACATGCGCTGGAAGTACGACAGCGGGCGCGGCCGGAAGTGGTCGCGCACGGCCGTGATCTCGTACAGGCGCTGCCACTCCTCAAGATCGTGGTAGCCGCCCTGGACGACCTCGACGCCGGCCTTCTCGGCCTTCTTGATGTTGCGGCGCCACAGTTGGTTGAAGTTCTTGTGGACCTCTTCCAGGGAGCGGTTGGCCAGCGGCACCTGGAAGACGTAGCGGGGCTGCACGTCGCCGAAGCCGGCGCCGCCGTCCTCACCCTGCTGCCAGCCCATGCGGCGCAGCTTGTCGGCCACCTCGAAGGCGCGCGGCTCGATGTGGTCGGCCTCTATGTCGCGCAGGCGCTTGACGTCGGGGTCCTGGATGCCCTTCTTGATGGACGCGGCGTCCCAGCGCCGGATGATCACCGGCGGGCCCATCTTCACCGAGAAGGCGCCCTGCTGCTTCAGGTGCGCCAGCATCGGCTCCATCCAGTCCTGGAGGTTCGGCGCGTACCAGTTGATGACCGGGCCCTCGGGGAGGTAGGCGAGGTAGCGCTTGATCTTGGGGAGCTGCCGGTAGAGGACCAGGCCCACGCCGACCAGCTGACCGGTCCGGTCGTCGAACCAGCCGAGGTTCTCTGAGCGCCATTCCGCCTTCACGTCCGCCCAGGCCGGGACCTGCATGTGACTCGCCGCCGGCAGACTCTGGATGTAGGCCAGATGCTGCTCGCGACTGATGGTCCTCAGGGTCAGGCTCATTCGGGGCGCTCCTCGGGCTGGTGTGTCCCCATGGGTACAGGGGCTCCGGCTCTCGCGCGAAGCCTACTGCGCCCTGTGAGCGCCCCGTCCGGCGTACGGGTACAAGGGGGTCCGCGGTGGCCGGGCGGCGACCGGGATCAGCCGAAGAACCCACCGTGGTTGATGCCGAAGAACAGACCGAGCGCGGAGCCCCCGAGCGCCAGTACCAGGCCGAATCGCTCACGCGTCGTCACCGAGATGAGCTGGCCGTATCCGGCGGTCAGGACGCCCAGCAGCCCCGCCCATGAGGTCAGGACGTGGAGCCCGCGGAAACTCGCGGTGGCCAGGGCGAGCACGGCCAGGACGAGGCCCACGGCCAGCAGGGTGTCCTGGAGGGGGTGCGGTTTGCCGTCGGTGGCCAGCAGACCGGTCCGGGGCTTGGCGGGTCGCATGATCTGTGCCATGGGGAACCTCCTGCCGAAGGCAGTGTGTCGTGGCCCTCACATCCGCTGAGTACCGATTGTGTCCCCTCACCGCCGGATTTCAACCGCAAGCCGGTGGGCGGGTACTCTGTACCTTCTGCACTGGTGTCTCCTGCCGTCCACGGCCGGGCGTCTCCTCGGACGAAGCCCGATTGTCAGTGGGTCCTGGTTTACTCGTTGATGCCGGTGCCAACGCATCGCAACCCTCCTGCCACGGAACGACCGTGGCCGCTGAGTCCAAAGGAGGTGGGTTCCACATGCGTCACTACGAGGTGATGGTCATCCTCGACCCCGATCTCGAGGAGCGCTCTGTCTCCCCGCTGATCGAGAACTTCCTCTCTGTCGTCCGTGACGGCGGCGGAAAGGTCGAGAAGGTCGACACCTGGGGCCGTCGTCGTCTCTCGTACGAGATCAAGAAGAAGCCCGAGGGCATCTACTCGGTCATCGACCTGCAGGCCGAGCCTGCGGTCGTCAAGGAGCTCGACCGCCAGATGAACCTGAACGAGTCGGTCCTCCGGACCAAGGTCCTCCGTCCCGAGATGCACTGAGCCTTCCCGCTCAGCTGATCCCGGGATCCGAGTAGCAGCAACCAAGCAGCCAGAGCAAACCCGCCGAGAGGTTCCCCCATGGCAGGCGAGACCGTCATCACGGTCGTCGGCAATCTTGTCGACGACCCCGAGCTGCGCTTCACCCCGTCCGGTGCGGCCGTCGCGAAGTTCCGTGTCGCGTCGACCCCCCGCACCTTCGACCGCCAGACGAACGAGTGGAAGGACGGCGAGAGCCTCTTCCTGACCTGCTCGGTCTGGCGTCAGGCGGCGGAGAACGTCGCCGAGTCGCTCCAGCGAGGCATGCGCGTCATCGTGCAGGGCCGGCTGAAGCAGCGGTCGTACGAGGACCGTGAGGGCGTCAAGCGCACGGTCTACGAGCTGGACGTCGACGAGGTCGGCGCCAGCCTGCGCAGCGCCACGGCCAAGGTCACCAAGACCTCGGGCCAGGGGCGCGGTGGCCAGGGCGGTTACGGCGGCGGTGGCGGCCAGGGTGGCGGCGGCTGGGGCGGCGGCCCCGGCGGCGGCCAGCAGGGCGGCGGCACTCCGGCCGACGACCCCTGGGCGACCGGCGCTCCCGCCGGCGGCCAGCAGGGCGGTGGCCAGGGTGGCGGCGGCTGGGGCGGCGGCTCCGGCGGCGGTGGCGGCTACTCGGACGAGCCCCCCTTCTAGGCGGGCTCCACCCACACTTCTTGATCACACAGGAGAAACATCATGGCTAAGCCGCCTGTGCGCAAGCCGAAGAAGAAGGTCTGCGCGTTCTGCAAGGACAAGGTCACGTACGTGGACTACAAGGACACGAACATGCTGCGGAAGTTCATCTCCGACCGCGGCAAGATCCGTGCCCGCCGCGTGACCGGCAACTGCACCCAGCACCAGCGTGACGTCGCCACGGCCGTGAAGAACAGCCGTGAGATGGCGCTGCTGCCCTACACCTCCACCGCGCGATAAGGGAAGGGTGACCGACTCATGAAGATCATCCTCACCCACGAGGTCTCCGGCCTCGGTGCCGCGGGCGACGTCGTCGACGTCAAGGACGGTTACGCTCGCAACTACCTGATCCCGCGGAAGTTCGCTATCCGCTGGACCAAGGGTGGCGAGAAGGACGTCGAGCAGATCCGTCGTGCTCGCAAGATCCACGAGATCCAGACCATCGAGCAGGCCAACCAGGTCAAGGCCCAGCTCGAGGGTGTGAAGGTCCGTCTGGCCGTCCGCTCCGGCGACGCCGGTCGTCTCTTCGGTTCCGTCACCCCGGCCGACGTCGCTTCGGCGATCAAGGCCGCCGGTGGTCCCGAGGTCGACAAGCGCCGCATCGAGCTGGGCTCGCCGATCAAGACCCTGGGCGCTCACGAGACGTCCGTGCGTCTGCACCCCGAGGTTGACGCCAAGGTCAGCATCGAGGTCGTCGCTGCCTGAGCCTCGCTCCGGCTGAAGCGATGAGATGGGGCCGCATCTCCCGAACGGGGGGTGCGGCCCCATCTTCCCTAGTCCCGTCTTCGGTAGGCCCCGTACATTTCAAGCGCCGTGTTTCACGTGAAACACGGCACTCGCGTGGAACGCTCAGCGCGTCGCACCCGTGACGACCCAGCGGCCCGACCGTGTACGGGCCCACAGCGTCACCAGGCGCATCGCCATCATGAGCGTCATGGCCGCCCACAGCGCGGTGAGGCCGCCGCCGAGCGTCGGGACCAGCAGTGCCGCCGGAGTGAAGACGGCCAGAGTGAGCAGCATGGCCCAGGCGAGATAGGGGCCGTCTCCGGCCCCCATCAGGACGCCGTCCAGGACGTAGACCACTCCGCAGACCGGCTGCGACACGGCCACGATCACCAGTGCGGGCAGGGCGGCGTCCTTGACCGCGGAGTCGCCGGTGAAGAGGGGCAGGAATGCCGGGCGGGACAGCACCACGAGCAGACCCAGGACTACTCCGACCGCTACACCCCACTCGACCATCCTGCGGCAGGCATCGCGGGCACCTTGGGTGTCACCGGCCCCCAGGTAGCGTCCGATGATGGCCTGTCCTGCGATGGCGATCGCGTCGAGGGCGAAGGCGAGCAGGCTCCACAGTGACAGGATGATCTGGTGGGCCGCGATGTCGGCGTCGCCGAGGCGAGCCGCCACAGCCGTGGCGATCATGAGGATGGCCCGCAGCGAGAGGGTGCGAACGAGCAGCGGGACTCCTGCCTGGGCTGAAGTCTTGATGCCGGCGATGTCCGGTCGCAGGGAGGCACCGTGCCGGTGTGCTCCACGGATCACCACCCAGAGGTACACCGCTGCCATGCCGCACTGGGCGATGACGGTGCCCCAGGCGGAGCCGGCGATGCCGAGACCGGCGCCGTAGACGAGTACGACGTTGAGGACGGCGTTGGTGACGAAGCCGGCCACGGCCACGTAGAGCGGGGTCCGGGTGTTCTGCAGTCCTCGCAGGACACCGGTCGCGGCCAGCACGACGAGCATGGCGGGGATGCCGAGGGCGGAGATCCGCAGGTACGTGATGGCGTACGGAGCCGCGGTGTCGGAGGCGCCGAAGAGCTGCACGAGGGAGGGGGCGGTGGGCAGGACGACGGCGATGACTGCGGCGCCGAGCAGGAGTGCCAGCCAGATGCCGTCCATGCCCTGACGGATCGCGGATTGCAGATCGCCCGCGCCGACTCGGCGGGATACGGCCGCCGTCGTTGCGTAGGCGAGGAAGACGAATACGCTGACGGCCGTCGTCAGCAGCGCGGAGGCGATGCCGAGTCCGGCGAGTTGTGCGGTGCCGAGATGGCCGACGATCGCACTGTCCGCCATGACGAAGAGGGGCTCGGCGACGAGCGCGCCGAAGGCCGGGACGGCCAGCGCGATGATCTCTCGGTCGTGCCGGCGCCGGACGGTCCGGGAGCGCTCGGAAGCCTGTGTCATGAGCACCAATCTAATCGTCCACAGGTAAGCGATGCAAAGCTTTTGTGACCCTTACCTCTCGTCTGGTCCCGTGGGTTGCCCGGCACTGTTCGGGGCGATCTTGATCTGAGTGGGAAAGTTTTTCTTCTGCACAGGGCGTGGACGGTAAAGACGCAGTTCAGCGGCGTTTCCTCAGGAGAGGCGAGGGCTTGTTCACAGGGCTGTCCACCGGGTCGTGCACAGGTTTCGGGGAGTTCTCCACAGCATCTGGCCCGTCGTCCACATGGCCTGTGGATAACCAGATTGGCTGACGCTGCCGAGGGGCCTACGGTTGTCCGGCGCCTGCTCCGTCCGCCGACTTGTGAACCCTCACAAAACCGACGCGCCACAACCGGAGTTGGGCGTCTTATTTGTCAGTGTCGTGCCGTAGAAATGAGGGCACGGCGAGGTCCGCTCGGCGGACAGGAGGAGGTGGCTCGGTGAGCATTTCCGAGCCCTTGGACGACCCGTGGGCCGACAGCGGTCCCAGTGATCGTCTGCCCGCTTCCCGCCGCCGGGGAGACAGCGGCCGCGGCCGCGACGAACAGCACGAGCGCGGTCCGGACAGCGCTGGCTGGGACGGTGGCGGGCCGTCGTTCGAGCGGGTCCCGCCGCAGGACCTGGACGCCGAGCAGTCCGTCCTCGGTGGCATGCTCCTGTCCAAGGACGCCATCGCCGACGTCGTGGAGATCCTCAAGGGCCACGACTTCTACAAGCCGGCTCACGAGACGGTCTACCAGGCCATCCTCGACGTCTATGCCAAGGGGGAGCCGGCCGACCCCATCACGATCGCTGCCGAACTCACCAAGCGCGGTGAGATCAACAAGGTCGGTGGCGCCTCCTATCTGCACACCCTCGTCCAGACCGTGCCGACGGCCGCGAACGCCGCCTACTACGCGGAGATCGTGCACGAGAGGGCCGTGCTGCGCCGCCTGGTGGAGGCCGGTACGCGGATCACCCAGATGGGATACGCGGCCGACGACGACGTCGACGAGATCGTCAACCGTGCCCAGGCCGAGATCTACGCCGTCACCGAGCAGCGCACCAGCGAGGACTATCTGCCGCTCGGCGACATCATGGAGGGCGCGCTCGACGAGATCGAGGCGATCGGCTCGCGCAGCGGTGAGATGACCGGTGTGCCGACGGGGTTCACGGACTTCGACTCCCTGACCAACGGTCTGCACCCGGGCCAGATGATCGTCATCGCGGCGCGTCCCGCGATGGGTAAGTCCACATTGGCGCTGGACTTCGCGCGGGCGGCGTCGATCAAGAACAACCTTCCGAGCGTCATCTTCTCGCTCGAGATGGGGCGCAACGAGATCGCCATGCGTCTGCTGTCCGCCGAGGCCCGCGTCGCGCTCCACCACATGCGGTCCGGCACCATGACGGATGACGACTGGACCCGCCTGGCCCGCCGGATGCCGGACGTCTCGGCTGCCCCGCTCTACATCGACGACTCCCCGAACCTGTCGATGATGGAGATCCGCGCCAAGTGCCGTCGGCTCAAACAGCGCAACGACCTCAAGCTGGTCGTCATCGACTACCTCCAGCTGATGCAGTCAGGCGGATCCAAGCGTGCCGAGAGCCGTCAGCAGGAGGTCTCGGACATGTCCCGCAACCTGAAGCTCCTGGCCAAGGAGCTGGAGATCCCCGTGATCGCGCTCTCCCAGCTGAACCGTGGCCCCGAGCAGCGCACCGACAAGAAGCCGATGGTCTCCGACCTGCGTGAGTCCGGTTCCATCGAGCAGGACGCCGACATGGTCATCCTGCTGCACCGTGAGGACGCCTACGAGAAGGAGTCGCCGCGCGCGGGCGAGGCCGACCTGATCGTGGCCAAGCACCGTAACGGTCCGACGGCCACGATCACCGTCGCCTTCCAGGGCCACTACTCGCGCTTCGTGGACATGGCGCAGACCTGATCCCCGCGGCGCGCGGAAATCGGTTCGACGTGTGAGGCCCTGACGGGTGGACTGGGGGGCATGACGACACCTCAGGAAGAGCTGCTTCCCGCAACTCGCCGGGCCCTTTTGCACCGGATCGCCGTGGCCCAGACGGAGGGGCGTGCACCGTCGCTCGTCGCCGCGGTCGTCCGGGACGGCCGAACCGTCTGGCACGGTGCGCGGACTTCGGTGGACGGTCACGGACCGGACGAGAACGTGCAGTACCGGATCGGCTCGATCACCAAGACGTTCACCGCTGTGCTCGTGCTTCGGCTGCGTGACGAGGGCGCGCTCGATCTCGGCGATCCGCTGGAGAAGCACCTGTCGGGTACGGGGGCGGGAGAGGCCACGATCGCCGAGTTGCTGGCCCACTCCGGCGGTCTGGCCGCCGAGTCGCCCGCGCCGTGGTGGGAGCGGATGCCGGGCTCGCTGCGGCCCGAGCTCGACGATGTGCTGGGCAAGCAGCCGCTCCTTCACCCGGTGGGCCGTCGGCACCACTACTCGAACCCCGGGTACACGGTGCTCGGCGCTCTGGTGGAGAAGGTACGCGGTGCTTCGTGGGAGGAGGTGCTGCGGGAGGAGGTGCTCAAGCCACTGGGGCTGAACCGGACGGCCGGGCATCCCCAGGCGCCGTATGCCGGCGGCTGGGCGGTGCATCCATGGGCGGACGTGATGCTGGCGGAGCCCGCCGAGGATCTCGGGCGGATGGCCCCGGCCGGTCAGCTCTGGTCCACCACCGGGGACCTGGCCCGGTTCGCGGCCTTCCTGGCGAAGGGGGACGACAGGGTGCTGAGCTATGAGTCCGTGAGGGAGATGCGAGGGCCGGCGGCGCCGATGGAGGCCGCGGATGTCGCGGACGGGGCGGCGTACGGTCTGGGGCTGCAGATCCAGCATCGGGACGGACGGCTGCTCGTGGGGCACTCCGGGTCGCTTCCAGGCTTCCTGGCCAACCTCACGATCAGCGTGGAGGACGATGTCGCCGCAGTGGTGCTGGCCAACTGCACGTCCGGGCCGCTGCTGGCCGGAGTCGGCGCCGATCTCGTGCGCGTCGTCGCCGAGGCGGAGCCCAGGATCCCTGAACCGTGGCGCCCGCTTCCGGACGTCGACACATCCGTCCTGGAGCTGGCCGGCCAGTGGTACTGGGGCACGCATGCCTTCGCCCTGAGGTTGACGTCCGACCGGGGGGTCTCGCTGGAGCCGTTGTCGGGCGCCGGCCGCCGTTCGCGCTTCCGGGCGAACGGTGACGGTACGTGGACCGGGCTGGAGGGGTACTACGCCGGGGAGTCGCTGCGAGCCGTGCGACGGCCGGACGGGACCGTGAGTCACCTGGACCTCGGGTCGTTCGTGTTCACGCGCCAGCCGTATGACGAGGGTGCGCCTGTGCCGGGAGGGGTGGACCCGGAGGGGTGGCGCGGGATCGGCTAGGCAACTCGCACGCCTCGGCGGGTGGCTCTGTTTCACGTGAAACAGAGCCACCCTTCTCAGAGCTGAAGCTTGAAGCCGGTGTGCGAGGCCGAGAAACCGAGACGCTCGTAGAAGCGGTGCGCGTCGGTGCGGGTCTTGTCGGAGGTGAGCTGCACCAGTTGGCATCCCTGCCGGCGGGACTCGTCGACGGCCCACTCGATGAGCTGCGTGCCCAGGCCGCCACCGCGTTCGTCGGCGTGGACCCGCACACCTTCGATGATCGACCGGGTGGCGCCGCGCCGGGACAGTCCGGGCACGATCGTCAGCTGCAACGTGCCGACCACCCGGCCGTCGCGGACGGCGACGACCACGTGCTGGTTCGGGTCGGCGCTGAGCCGTTCGAACGCGGTCAGGTACGGGCTCAGGTCGTCGGGCGACTCGCGCCGGGCGCCCAGGGGGTCGTCGGCGAGCATCGCGACGATCGCGGGGAGGTCGTCCTCGGCGGTGGGCCGTATCTCAAGATCTGCCATGGCCGCACCCTACGCAGGGAAGGTCAGGCGGGCACTGGTGTTTTGAGCGTCTCGACGACCCGGACCAGCGGAGCCAGGTCGGGGTTCTTGGCGGCTTCGTCGAGAGCCTCGCGCAGGGCGGTGTCATTGGTGGGTCGTGCCTCGTCCAGCAGCTTCAGGCCGGTCGCGGTGACGTTGGTGTAGATGCCGCGGCGGTCGGTGGGACATAGGTAGCGCTCGAGCAGCCCCCGGTCCTCGAGCCGGGTGACCAGGCGCGTGGTGGCGCTCTGGCTGAGGACCACGGCGTCCGCGACCTGCTTCATCTGCAGATGCCCGCCGTCGCCCTCGTGCTGCCGACTGAGCACCTCGAGCAGGGAGTACTCGCGGACGCTCAGGTCGTGTCCGGCCTGCAGGGCGCGCTCGATGTGGGCCTCGATCCTCCCGTGCAGCAGGGAGAGGGCGCACCAGCCCTGGGAGAGGGCGGTGAGCGCGGGATCCGTCGCTGTCATGTGTTTCCTCCGTCCCGGAGCCGCTGAGACCAGGGTAGACCAGTAGCGCGATTGCCAGCGTTTGCAATTAACCCGCGTCTGCAATTATTGTTGGCGCACGTAAAGCGCTCCTGCAATCCACTGGGAAGGTATCCCCTCCATGCCTCTCGCGCTTCTGGCCCTCGCGATCGGGGCCTTCGGTATCGGAACCACCGAGTTTGTGATCATGGGCTTGTTGCCCGAGGTCGCGAACGACTACGGGGTCTCCATCCCCACCGCCGGCTTCCTGGTGACCGGGTACGCGCTCGGCGTGATGTTCGGTGCCCCGCTGATGACCGTGCTGGGCACCAAGGTCCCGCGCAAGCGGATGCTGATGCTGCTGATGGGCCTGTTCATCGTCGGCAACCTGCTCTCCGCCCTCGCCCCCGCCTTCTCCGTCATGCTGGTCGGTCGTGTCGTCGCCTCCCTTGCCCACGGAGCCTTCTTCGGCATCGGCTCGGTCGTCGCGGCCGACCTGGTCGCTCCGCACAAGAGGGCCGGCGCGATCGCGATGATGTTCACCGGGCTGACCGTCGCCAATGTCGTCGGCGTGCCACTGGGCACGCTCATCGGACAGTCCGCCGGCTGGCGCGTCACCTTCGCGGTCGTCGCCGCTCTCGGCGTCGTCGGCCTGGCCGGTGTCGCAAAGCTTGTCCCCGACATGCCCAAGGCGGAGGGCGTGAGCCTGCGGCACGAACTGGCCGCGTTCGGGAACGTCCAGGTCCTGCTCGCAATGGCCATGACGGTGCTCGGCTTCGGGGGTGTCTTCGCGGCCATCACCTACATCGCGCCGATGATGACCCACGTCGCGGGCTTCGCCGACGGTTCGGTCACCTGGCTGCTGGTCCTCTTCGGCCTCGGCATGGTCGGAGGCAACCTCGTCGGCGGCAGGTTCGCCGACCGCGCCCTGATGCCCCTGCTGTACATCTCCCTGGGCGCGCTCGCCGTCGTCCTCGCCCTCTTCACGCTCACCGCACACGACAAGACCGCGTCGGCCGTGACCGTCTTCCTGATCGGCGCCCTCGGCTTCGCCACCGTCCCGCCGCTGCAGAAGCGCGTCCTGGACCATGCGCACGGCGCGCCGACGCTGGCATCGGCGGTCAACATCGGCGCCTTCAACCTCGGCAACGCGCTCTCCGCCTGGCTCGGCGGCGTCGTCATCGCCGCCGGCTTCGGCTACACCGCCCCGAACTGGGTCGGTGCCGCGCTCGCCGCGGACGCCCTGCTCCTCGCCCTCCTCTCGGCCGCCCTCGAGCGGCGCGAGTCCGCCGCCGGCGCCGTCGTCGCGGGCTCCGTCCCCGCCGAACAGCGGACCCCCGCCGTACACCGCTGAACGATCCCGGCCGCCGGATCGCGGGGCCAGGGCCGTTCCCGCGCCCCTGCGGCCACCCCGGCCTCGAGACCACCGAGGCACGTACCACTCAGCACCACCAAGGAGAACCGCACATGACCACCACCGCTGTCGCCCCGCTGACCATCGAGGATGCCGAAGCCCTCGTCACCGCCGCCCACCGCGCCGCCGAGGCGGCGGGGGTCACCGTCAGCGTCACCGTCCTCGACGCGGGTGGTCACCTCCTGGCCTTCCGGCGCGACGACCGGGCCGTGCTGATCTCCGGGGAGACCAGCACCCGCAAGGCCTACACGGCGCTCCAGCTGGACTCACCCACCGCCGACCTCGTCGACGCCGTCCAGCCCGGGGGCCTCTTTCACACGCTGCCCACCGCGCTCGACCGGCCGCTGCTGTTCATCGCGGGCGGCGTGCCCGTGCACCGCGACGGCCGGCTGATCGGCGCGATCGGGGTCGGCGGCGGAGCGCCCGAGCAGGACCACGCCTTCGCCGCGGCCGCCGTGGCGGGGCTCGGCTGACGGCAGCCGCCGACCGCACGAGGCCGGTTCCCGGAACGTCACCGGGGACCGGCCTCGCCGCACGGAACGGATCAGCCCGCCGCCACCGTCAGGGGAGCGAACCGCCGCTGCCAGTCCCCGGGCAGCTCCGTGATGCCGTACGTCATGACCGCGTTGGTGGTGAGGGAGGAGAGACCATGCCGCTTCGCCCAGGCCAGCAGCTCTTCGTGCCGTACGTCGATGTCCGTGCGCAATGGGCGGTCGGTGCGGGCGGCGAGGGAGGCCAGCAGTGCCTTGGCCGTCTCGGTGTCACGGGCGATCAGCGGGCCCACGACGTGGGTTTCCATGTTGGGCCAGGCGGCGGCGTATCCGATGAGCCGTCCGCCCTCCTCCGCGACCCGGAGTTGATCGGCGAAGGCGGGCAAGCGAGTGATGATGTGGGTGCGGTCGGTGCCGAACACCTCCTCGTCGAGCCGGACGATCGCGGCGAGGTCCTCGGCCGTGGCCGCGCGCGTAAGGACCGCGGGCTCGCTCCCGGCGGGCACGAAATGCCCCCGCACCATCTCCGCCCGGCCGGTGGTCTTGAAACCGAGCTCCTCGTACAGGGGCCGGCCGTTCGGGGTGGCGTGCAGCGTCAGCGGGGTGGTGCCCAGCGCGTTGACGACGTGACGCATCAGCCGGCGCCCGACACCCTGGCGGGCGTGACGCTCCGCGACCAGCACCATGCCGATGGCGGCGAGACAGGGGCGTCCGTGCGGACCGTACTCGGTGACGGTGCACGCGCTGACGAGGCCGCCGCCGGGGTCGTCGATGCCGTAGGCGTTCCCGGCTGTGAGGAGGAACGACCACTTGTGTTCCTCACGGGGCCACCCCCGGTCCTCGGACAGGTCGGCGCAGGCGGTGAGGTCGCGGAGGGTCAGACGGCGGATCGGGAGCGAGGCGAGGGAAGGTGTCGACACGCAGGTCAGGCTGTACGACGGCAGCCGCCGGCGTCCACCACTTTCCGCGGAACGCGCGAGCTTTTGGCCACCCGCACGACGGCCGGGGTCAGCCGAGGTCGGGAGCGAGCAAGGCGCGCACGCCCTCGATGTTGCCGTCCAGATAGTGCCGGAGCGAGAGCGGTACGAGGTGCACGGAGGCGATCCCGACCCTGGTGAAAGGCACCCGGACGATCTCGTACTCACCGGCCGGCTCCTCGACCTCGGGGCCGTGTCGCAGGGACGGGTCCATGGACTCCAGGCGGCAGACGAAGAAGTGCTGCACCTTCACGCCGGTCGCCCCATCGTCTTCGCCGATGTGTTCCACCGTGTCCACGAAACACGGGACCACGTCGGTGATCTTGGCTCCCAGTTCCTCGTGCACCTCGCGGTGCAGGGCGTCCACGACGGTGGTGTCGCCTGGCTCGACCCCGCCTCCGGGAGTGACCCAGTAGGGATCGACGCCGGGCTTGGTGCGCTTGATCAGAATCAGGGCGCCGTCGTCCAGGAGAACGGCACGGGCGGTGCGCTTGACCACGGGTCGGACGGTCATGGGAGAAATGTGGCCCGGCTGGTTCCACGTGAAACATCGAGGGCGTCAACCGCCCCTGACCGACGGCTCAGCTCCAGTCGGCAGCCGCGCGCAGCAGCCACTCATGGGCCCGTGCGATGTGTGGCATCGCGAGCGTGCCGGTACGCACCACCAGGAAATACGTCCGCAGAGGCGGCACCGCGGGGTCATGCAGGGTGACAGCCTCACCGCGCTCCAGCGCTTCGGCGCACAGGTAGCGGGGCAGTACGGCGAGTCCGGCGCCGGCGACCGTACAGGCGAGCACCGCACGCAGGTCTGGGGCGACGACGGTGGCCGGGGCTGCCGGGCGGGCGTCGAAGACGGACGCCCAGTAGCGGGCGACGAAGGGCAGCGACTCGTGCACCTCGACCACGGGGATGTGCTCCAGGTCGGGTGCGGCGGTGCGGCGGACCTGCTCGGGGCCGGCCCGCTCCGCCCAGTGGGGAGCGGCGACCAGGACGTGCTCCTCGTCGCAGAGCGGAGTGGCCGTGAGCAGCGCCCCGCGCGGGCGGGCCGTACCGATGGCCAGATCGTGATGCCCGGCGGCCAGCCCCTCCAGGGCCTCCTCGGCGTTCCCGAACGAGGCGCGCAGGGCGAAGCCCTGTCCGTCCTCGCCGGTGAGCTCCGTGAGCGCGGGCAGTGCCCGCTCGGCGGTGAACTCCGGGGGACCGGCCAGATGCAGGGTCCGCAGGGAGGAGTCGTCATCGAGCCCGGTCTCGGCTATTTCCACCAGGGCGTCGAGGTGGGGCGCGGCCTTGTGGGCGAGCTCGTCACCGATGGTCGTCGGAGTCACGCCGCGGGCCTGCCGCAGGAACAGAGGGCGCCCGAGCTGCCTTTCCAGCGTGCGGATCTGGGAGGTGACGGCCGGCTGGGAGAGGCCGAGCAGGGCCGCCGCGCGCGTGAAGGAACCGGCCCGGTGCACGGTCACGAACGTGCGCAGCAAGGCCAGATCCACGGAAGCCGTCCCCCTCTTCTGTTCTCCACCGGCCTTCCGGCCACGCTCAACTATAAATATGTCGATAGGTCGCTGTCGCTACTGTGATTGGACACTGACACAGAGTCAACTAGCCTGAGTCGCGCGGTTCTTCGCGCGCGAGAACCGGAGGGCGGTCCGAGCCACGAGGGGGGAGGCTCGGACCGCCCGGCGTGCTCGGCCGGTCGGCGAGGAATCCGCGCGGTGCCGGTCAGCCCGCCGATTCGTCGAGCGCGCGCAGCAGGTCCGCCACCAGGTCCTCGGGGTCCTCGGCCCCGACCGAGAGGCGGATGAAGCCCTCCGGTACCGCGTCGCCGCCCCAGCGTCCGCGCCGCTCGGCCGTGGACCGTACGCCACCGAAGCTGGTCGCACCTTCCACGAGCCGCAGCGCGTCGAGGAAACGATCGGCACGCGCGCGCGTGGGCAGTGTGAAGGAGACCACGCACCCGTAGCGCCGCATCTGCTGTGCGGCGATCTTGTGCGAGGGGTCGTCGGGCAGCCCCGGGTAGCGCAGGCCGGTGACCTCTGACCGCGCGCCGAGCGCCTCGGCCACCTTGAGCGCGGTGGCGTTCTGCCGGTCCACGCGCAGCTGGAGGGTGGCGATCGAGCGGTGCGCGAGCCAGGCCTCCATGGGCCCGGGGATCGCGCCGACGATCTTGCGCCAACGCCGTACGGCGGCCATCGCCTCCCGGTCGCGGCCTGACACGTAGCCCAGCAGGACATCGCCGTGCCCGGTGAGCTGCTTGGTGCCGCTGGCCACCGAGAAGTCGGCGCCGAGGTCCAGCGGGCGCTGGCCGAGAGGCGTGGCGAGCGTGTTGTCGACGGCGACCAGGGCGCCGTGTGCGTGGGCCGCCTCCGCGAGCCGCCGGACGTCGCAGACGTCCAGCCCCGGGTTGGAGGGCGTCTCGATCCACAGCAGCCTCGCCCCGTCCAGGACGTCCAGCTGGGCGTCCCCGCCGGTCGGCGCGGTGCGCACCTCGATGCCGTACGCCTCCAGTTGGGCTCGGGCCAGCGGCAGCGCCTGGTAACCGTCGTCGGGCAGGACTGCCGCGTCCCCGGCGCGCAGCTGTGAGAAGAGCACCGAGGAGATCGCGGCCATGCCCGAGGCGAACACGAGTGTCTCGACGTCGTCCTGCCCCGGCGCCTCCAGTTCGCCGATGGCGCGCTCGAGGTGGGTCCAGGTCGGGTTCTCGTCGCGTCCGTAGGTGTACGGACCGGTCGGCTCTCCCGGCAGGTGGAAGTGGGCGGCGAACACGGGGCCGGGCAGCGTCGGCTCGTGCTTGACGGGCTCCGGCAGCCCGGCCCGTACGGCGCGGGTGCCGTCGCCGGTGCCGGGAAAGGGCCCC
The DNA here is from genome assembly GCF_042745235.1 of Streptomyces sp. NPDC058796. Lineage (NCBI taxonomy): Bacteria > Bacillati > Actinomycetota > Actinomycetes > Kitasatosporales > Streptomycetaceae > Streptomyces > Streptomyces sp. NPDC058796. The sequence continues at coordinate 192,472 of NZ_JBHYOP010000003.1, read as the reverse complement.
TCCGCTCCCGTACCGTCCCTGTCGCTGGTAGCGGAATCGCTCATGCCACCCGTCCTCTCACCCGCTCGCGTACCGCGGCGAGCAGTCCGCCGCTCGCCGCCTCCACCATCTCAAGGCACTCCTGGAAGCCGTCCACGCCCCCGTAGTAGGGATCGGGTACGTCGAGGTCGCCAGGGTCGGCGGCGGGGTCGTAGGAGCGCAGCAGCCGTACCTTGTCCGCGTCCTGCTCCGTGGGCGCCAGGCGGCGCAGCGCCCGCAGGTGGCCGGCGTCCAGGGCGACGACGAGGTCGAGGTGGGCGAACCAGGACGGCTGGAACTGCCGGGCCGTGTGGTCGAGCGTGTAGCCGTTCTCCGTGAGGACGTTCACCGTGCGGGGGTCGGCGCCCTCGCCCTCGTGCCAGCCGCCGGTGCCGGCGCTGTCGGCCTCGACCAGGCCGTCCAGTCCTGCGTCCGCCACGCGCGCGTGGAAGACGGCCTCGGCCATCGGGGAGCGGCAGATGTTGCCCGTGCACACGAAGCAGACGCGGTAGGTCACGTGATCAGTCCTTGTCGGGCAGGAACGCGTTGAGGGCCCAGGAGACGATCGAGATGATCAGGCCGCCCAGGACGGCGGTCCAGAACCCGTCGACGTGGAAGCTCAGGTCGAGCTTGTCGGCCAGCCACGACGTGAGCAACAGCATCAGCGCGTTGACCACCAGCGTGAACAGGCCGAGGGTCAGGATGAACAGCGGGAAGGTCAGCACCTGCACGATCGGCTTGACCAGCATGTTGACCAGGCCGAACACCAGGGCGACGACAATCAGCGTGAGCGTCTTCTCGCCGGTGCTTCCCCCGGTCAGCGTGATCTTGTCGAGCAGCCACACGGCGACCGCCAGGGCGGCCGCGTTGGCGATCGTCTTGACTAGGAAATTCTTCATGTGTCTGATCGTGGCAGACACGACCGGAAACGAACGGTGAGGCAGGGGCGGACGAGGCGATGAAGGCATTCCGGCTGGACGAACTCGAGGCGGAGCGCGCCGCCAACGACGGTGCCTACCTGCAGTTCCTGCGCGAGCGGAACATGTCGGTCGGTCTGTACGCCCTCGACGCGGGAACGTCCGACCCGCAGCAGCCGCACGCGCAGGACGAGGTGTACTTCGTGGTGAGCGGCCGGGCCGCGATCACCGTGGGCATGGAGACCACCCAGGTCGCGCGCGGCAGCGTGGTCTACGTGCCGGCCGGGGTCGCCCACAAGTTCCACCACATCAGCGAGGACCTGCGGGTTCTGGTGGTCTTCTCCCCTCCCGAGAGCTGAGCCGCGCATCGGGGTTCCCTAGGGGATCGGTCAGGGGGAGACAGGGGATGCGGGGCCGCTGCCGGGGCACGCGCGGCCCTAGCATCGAGTGCAGGACATTCGGAATTCCCAGCGGGCTCCCGGGCCGTCGAAGGACCCGGCGCTCGAACGGGCGGAGAGGTAAGGACGAGGGCGATGCGAGAGATCTTCACGGGGTTGCCGTGGTGGGTGAAGTGGGTCGCGGTGCCGGTCATCGCCCTGGTCGTGTTCGGCGGGCTGATCGCCAGCGTGGTCGGCTTCGTGATCGGACTGCTGTTCAAGCTGCTGGTCTTCGTCGCGCTCGTCGGCGGACTGATCTACGTGGTGCGCAAGTTCATGTCGAGTTCATCCTCACGCAGCGACTGGTGAGGACTGTGGGACACCGGAGGCGGTAACAGGAATCACCGGTTCCCTCGCGCGAGGGAAGTTTCCCGGACGGTTCGCCGGTGAGCGGTGACCGGCGATTAGAGTCCGGAACTCGACGCGGGGGTGACCCCGCGAGCGGCGTACACCCCCACCCGTGTTCCCCGCACGGGGCTGCCCCCTCGCGTTCCGGGAGTGACCCTTGGCCACGGCCGACACCGCATTTGTTCCGCTGCACGCATTGCCCGTGCAGCCACACTCGACGCCCCGAACGCCCCCCACCTCCTCCGCGGACCCGCCCTCCGTGACGCTCATCGGATCCGTTCAGCGGGCGATGCGGCTTCTGGAGTGCGTCGCCGGGCACACGTACGGAGCCCCCGCCAAGCAACTGGCCCGGGAGACCGGGCTGGCGCTGCCCACGGCGTACCACCTGCTGCGCACCTTGGTGCACGAGGGCTATCTGCGCCGCGAGAAGGGGCTGTTCTTCCTCGGCGAGGCCGCCGAGCGGCTGAGCGGCCGAGGCGCCCAGCAGAAACGTCGCAGCACGGTGATCGACGCATTGGCGCGCTGGCGCGACGCGATCGGCGTCCCCGTGTACTACGCCATGTACCGGGACGGCGAGATCGAAATCATGTGCGTCTCCGACACCCCGGGCAACCCGGCCGTGGAGGAATGGGCGGACTTCCGGGAGACCGCACACGCGCACGCCATCGGGCAGTGCCTGCTGTCGCAGCTGGACGAGGACGCCCGCCGTGACCACCTGGACAGGTACCCCGTGCGACCCGTCACGCCGTACACGGTGCGTGATGGCAATGCCCTGCTGAAGCGGCTGGAGCGCATGCGGCGGATGACTCCGGTGGTCGAACGCCAGGAGTACGCCCTGGGGACGGTGTGCGCGGCGATCCCGATCACCGTCGGCACCACGGCCGCCACCATGGCCATTTCCCTGCCCCTCCAGCAGGCCGACCGGCTGCTGCCCGCGGCGCAGCGGTTGCAGGACGAGGTGGGGCGGTTACTGGGGTCACTGGCGATCTCTATCAGTATCTGAAAACTCACTCCTTGTGATCTGGTGTGTACGTTGAGCAAGATGCCACCAGTGTTAGAGGTTTGATTCCCGGACAGTCGACGGCGAATGACGGGTGTGCGATGGGCGAGTCCGTACAGGCAGAGGTCATGATGAGCTTTCTCGTGTCCGAGGAGCTCTCGTTCCGCATCCCGGTGGAGCTGCGCTACGAGACCTGTGATCCCTATGCCGTGCGACTGACCTTCCATCTGCCCGGGGACGCGCCGGTGACCTGGGCCTTCGGCCGGGAGCTGCTGGTGGACGGGGTGGGCCGGCCGTGCGGTGACGGCGATGTGCGCATCGCTCCCGTCGACCCCGAGCCGCTGGCCGAGGTACTGATCCGTCTTCAGGTCGGGACCGACCAGGCGCTCTTCCGGTCATCGGCGGCTCCCCTGGTGGCGTTCCTGGACCGGACCGACAAGCTGGTGCCGCTGGGCCAGGAGGGTGCGCTCGCCGACTTCGACGCCCACCTCGACGAGGCCCTGGACCGCATCCTGGCGGAGGAACAGAGCGCGGGCTGAACCGTTACGGCAGGAACCCCTTCCCGTGCCGTAAACGCTTCACCGGGGCGGTCCCTCCGGTGGCTCAGCGCTTGCGGCGCCGACCCCGCCCGCCGCGTACGGACGCCGAACCCGGTGCCGCTCCCGGGGCCTGTGCCGCAGGGCGGTCGGCGGGCCGGTCGGCCGACACGACGAGGGCCGCGAGGGCCGTGGTGACCGGAACGGACGCCACCAGGCCGATCGAGCCGACCAGTGTGCGCACGATCTCCTCCGCGACCAACTCGCTGTTGGCGACCGTGCCCACCCCGCTCTGCGCAATGGAGAACAGCAGCAGCAGCGGAAGGGCGGCGCCCGCGTAGGCGAGGACCAGAGTGTTGACGACCGAGGCGATGTGGTCGCGACCGATACGGATTCCGGCCCGGTACAGCCCGCGCCGGCCCAGCGTCGGATTGGCCTCGTGCAGTTCCCAGACCGCCGACGTCTGGGTGACCGTCACGTCGTCGAGGACACCGAGCGAACCGATGATGACTCCGGCCAGCAGCAGGCCGCTCATGTCGATCGTCGGATACAGGCCGTGGATGAGGCCCGTGTTGTCGTCCGTGTTGCCGGTGAGCGCGGCCCAGCCGATGAACAGCGACCCGAGCACGCCGATCAGCACCAGGGAGATGAGCGTGCCCAGTACCGCCACGGACGTGCGGGCCGACAGGCCGTGGCACAGGTACAGGGCGATCAGCATGATGGCACTGGAGCCGATCACCGCCACGAGCAGCGGGTTCGAGCCCTGCAGGATGGCGGGCAGGATGAAGAAGTTCAGCAGCAGGAAGCTGACGGCCAGGGAGATCAGCGCCATGAGGCCGCGTAGACGTCCGACGACCACGACCGCGAGGGCGAAGATGCCGGCGAGCAGCGCCATCGGGACCCGGCGGTTGATGTCGGTCACCGAGTACTGCAGGTCTTCGGGCGCGGAGGGCTCGTAGGCGACCACGACCTTCTGGCCTTCGTGCAGCTGCCGTGACTGGTCCGGCTGCACGATCTCGGTGAAGGTGCGGCCCTTGTCGTCGCCGCTGTCGACGCGGATCGTGGCCCGCTTGCAGTCGCCGTTCGCCTGCTGCACCGCGGAGGAACCCTCGGCGGTGGAGGTGTCGCCGGTCGGGGGGACGCCCGACGCGTTCACGGACTGGCAGCTCAGCTCAACCACCTTGGTGACCGTGGCCTGCTGCGTCTGCCGGTCGAAGCCGACCCCGGTGCGTTCGTGCGGCGGGGCTCCTCCCGGCCACAGCACCGCGAGCCCGATCAGCACGGCCGCGGCGAACGGGATGAGGACCGCGGCGATGACCTTCCGCAGATGCCGGGAGACGGGCGCCGCCGGACCGTGACTGTGCGCGTGCGAGTGGCCGTGTCCGCCGCCCCCGCCTCCACCGCCGCCCGAACCGTGGCCTCCGGCACCGTGCCCGCCGCCAGGGCCCTGCCCGCCGCCGGGGCCGTGCCCGCCCCCTGCGTCATGGCGGTCTCCGCCCGCGCCGTGAGGACCGGGTGAAACCGGACCGGCTCCGTGGCTGTCGCCGTGGTCGGTGCCCGGTCCGCGGCGGGGTTCGTGCGGCGGGAAGGGGGGATGCTGCGGTGTGGTCACCGACCGATCATCGCAAGAACGAGGGGGGCCCTCTGTTCACCGCGCCCGAATTGACGCTAGCGTGGAGGCACCTTTGTACACGCGGGAGCTCGGAGCACCGGGCTGAGAGGGCGCTGACCTCCGTCCCAGCGATGTTTCACGGGAAACGTCACCGAAGTCGAGTGACGTTGCCCACGAAACGTCCGCGGACGGAAACCGCTGCGTCGACCGCCGAACCTGTTACCGGGTAATGCCGGCGTAGGGAGTAGGTCTCATGACCATCAAGGACGCACGCACGCCTGCCTCCACTCAGAACTCCGTCCAGGAGGAGACCGCGGAGGCCGGGAAGTCCATCGGCTGGCACAAGGCGTACGTCGAGGGCTCGCGCCCCGACCTGCGGGTGCCGGTCCGTCAGGTGCACCTCACCAACGGGAAGTCGGTCACGCTCTACGACACCTCGGGCCCGTACACCGATCCGCTCCTCGACACCGATGTCCGACGGGGGCTGCCGCCGCTGCGGGAGAACTGGATCATCGCCCGCGGTGACACGGAGGAGTACGCGGGCCGTCCCGTCCGTCCCGAGGACGACGGAATCAAGCACACCTCGCCGCGTGGCGGTCTGCGCAACCTCGATGCCGTCTTCCCCGGGCGTCCGCGCCAGCCGCGGCGCGGCCGGGACGGCAGCGCGGTCACGCAACTCGCGTACGCACGCCGGGGAGAGATCACGCCCGAGATGGAGTACGTGGCCATCCGGGAGAACGTGGCGCCGGAGGTGGTCCGCGAGGAGATCGCGGCGGGCCGTGCCGTGCTGCCCGCCAACGTCAACCACCCGGAGATCGAGCCGATGATCATCGGCAAGCGGTTCCTGGTGAAGGTCAATGCCAACATCGGCAACTCGGCGGTGACGTCCTCCATCGAGGAAGAGGTCGAGAAGATGACCTGGGCGACCCGGTGGGGCGCCGACACGGTCATGGACCTGTCCACCGGCCGCAACATCCACACCACGCGTGAATGGGTACTGCGCAACTCCCCCGTCCCCATCGGGACCGTGCCGCTCTACCAGGCCCTGGAGAAGGTCGACGGCCGGGCCGAGGAGCTGACCTGGGAGATCTACAAGGACACGGTCATCGAACAGGCCGAGCAGGGCGTGGACTACATGACGGTTCACGCCGGGGTGCGCCTGGCGTACGTACCGCTGACCGCGAACCGCAAGACCGGCATCGTCTCGCGCGGCGGGTCGATCATGGCGGCGTGGTGCCTGGCGCACCACAAGGAGTCCTTCCTGTACGAGAACTTCGAGGAGCTCTGCGAGATCCTCGCCGCCTATGACGTCACCTACTCGCTCGGTGACGGCCTGCGGCCGGGTTCCATCGCGGACGCCAACGACGAGGCGCAGTTCGCGGAGTTGCGCACGCTCGGGGAACTCAACACGATCGCCAAGCGTCACAACGTACAGACCATGATCGAGGGCCCGGGCCACGTCCCGATGCACAAGATCAAGGAGAACATCGACCTTCAGCAGGAGATCTGCGATGAAGCTCCGTTCTATACGCTCGGCCCGCTGACGACCGACGTCGCGCCGGCCTACGACCACATCACCTCCGGCATCGGTGCAGCGATGATCGCCTGGTGGGGTACGGCCATGCTCTGCTACGTCACACCCAAGGAGCACCTGGGCCTGCCCAACCGTGACGACGTCAAGACCGGCGTCATCACCTACAAGATCGCCGCCCATGCCGCCGACCTCGCCAAGGGGCACCCAGGCGCCCAGGAGTGGGACGACGCGCTGTCGGACGCCCGTTTCGAGTTCCGGTGGGAGGACCAGTTCAACCTGGCCCTCGACCCGGACACGGCGCGGGAGTTCCACGACGAGACACTGCCGGCCGAGCCTGCCAAGACGGCTCACTTCTGCTCGATGTGCGGGCCGAAGTTCTGCTCCATGAAGATCAGCCAGAGCATCACGGAGCGATTCGGTGGTGCGGCAGCCGAGGGAGCGTCTCCCGAGGAGGTCGCCGAGGGGATGCTCCAGAAGTCGAGGGAGTTCGCGGCGAGCGGGAACAGGGTGTACCTGCCGATCGCCGACTGACGTCACCCGGCCCGGTGCCCCGTACCCCCGAAGGCGAGGGGGTACGGCGCCCGGGCGGTGACTACTCGGACCGGTGTTCCGGGCCGCCGAAGTCCGGGCTGCTGTAGTCCGGGCTCGAGTAGCTCGGACGCGGGCCGGTGGCGGTGCCCTCACCGGGGCTCGTGAAGCCCGGACGGCCGTAGCCGAGGTGCGGCATGCGGCTCGTCGGCGCCGCCGGTCCCGTGCCCAGCGCCGCGGTGCCCGGATCGGCGAGTGCCTCCCGCAGGAACGGCAGGATGCCCCGCTCCAGCAGGGCTTCGTGCCAGGCGTCCCTGGCCCGGACCACTTCCTCGTCGAGTTCGCCGTAGAAGCCGGACTCGGCGAAGGGGCGGTTGCGCAGCGCGGTGAGCAGCAGACCCACCGCGGCGACGAGGATCGCGACCGCGGTCACGGCGCCGAACACCCACCCGGTGGTGAGCATGGTCTGCGCGAAGGTCTGCCCCGGGTCGAGCACCTTCAGGAGGTAACCGACGAGCAGGAAGATCGCCGCGGCGGTGCCGGCCAGGACGGGCGCCAGGACGGCGACGACGGCCACGGCCCCCGCGCCGGTCGCCTCCGCGACCTCGCCCATAGTGGCGGCGAGCCCTGCCGCGCCCGGGCCCTGCTCCTCGGAGCCCGAACCGCGCGTGGCCGGTTCCTTGGCGGACGGCGCCGGGTGGCGCAGCTGCTCACGGACCTTGACGTAGTGCTGGTACTCGGTGGTGGCCGCCGCGGTGATGAGGGCGGTGGCGTTGAGTGCCATGGTGCGCAGTTGTTCGGAGTTGAGCCGCTGTCCGACAGTGGCCAGCTCCGGGCGGTGTGGTGCGGAGCGCAGCGCCTCGTCGAGGATCCGCTCGTATTCCTGGCGGTCCTCGTTCGACAGATGCTGCGGAACGCTGTTCATGTGCATCCCCCGATGCTCCGTAGGGCTTGGGGCTCGCATGCCAACGAGCCGTCGGGCAGAAACGGAGGGGAGCCTGCTACGGATAAGCCGATGGTAGAGCGGCGACGGTGGAGGGTGACAGGGGGTTTCCAGAAATTGGGTGCCGACCTGTGAGGGGGCTGCCGCCGAAAGGTCCGTCCGGTGAACGGTCAGGAAGCGAGCGGAAGTTGCTGGACCAGCAGCTTTCCGGCCATGGTCACGCCGCCGTCCATCGCGATGGCCAGCCCGTCCGCGTAGACGTGAGGTCCTTCGACCGCGGTACGGGTGTCGTCCTCGCCGTCCTCTGAGCCGACCTCGCCCAGCAGATAGGGGATGGGGCTGTGGCCGTGAACGATCCGGGTGCCGCCGTACGTGTCCAGCAAGGAGCGCACGGCGTCGGCGCCGCCCTCGTCGCGGAAGGAGAAGCGCTTGGTGAACTTGCGGAACAGGTCCCACACCTCTTCCGCGTCGTTGCGCGTGAGCGTCTCGCGGACGGTGTCGTTGACCTCCTCGATGGAACGGCCGTAGTCGAGGTACGTGGTGGCGTCCGAGTGGACCAGGAGATGGCCGTCGACCTCTTCCATGGCGTCGAGTCGGGCCATCCACTGCAGGTGGTGGTCCTGCAGGCGGTCCATGTCGGTCTTCTGGCCGCCGTTCAGCAGCCAGGCCGCCTGGAAGGTGGCGGTGCCCGCGCCGGAGTTGACGGGCGTGTCGCCGAACCGCTTGGCGCCCAGCAGCAGCAACTCGTGGTTGCCCATCAGCGCCTTGCAGTAGCCACCGGCCGCGGCGGCCTCTGCGGACAGCCGCATCACGAGGTCGATGACGCCGATGCCGTCGGGACCGCGGTCGGTGAAGTCGCCGAGGAACCACAGCCGTGTGGTGCCGGCGCACCACTGGCCGTCCTCGTCGATGAGGCCCTTCTCCTGCAGGGCGGCCACCAGCTCGTCGAGGTAGCCGTGCACGTCGCCGACCACGAACAGCGGGCCCTGCCCCGTGGCAGGAGGTGCCACTTGGACCGGCTCCGGGTCGACGGTCACCTGGACCGTGTCACCCCGACGGATGACGGGCAGATCCCGCTGGGTGGGCGTGTACCCCTCCGGAAGGGCCTCCTCGTACCCTTCCTCGGGCGGCGGAGCGGCCTCGCTCGCCTGCGGTCCGGGGGCGGCGTACGGAGCGGCCTCGTGGACGTACGCGGGCACCCGGAAGTCGCGCACCGTCGCCGTCCGCTGCACCTCGGGTCCCTGACCGGCCCCCTGAGTCATCGACCCCTCCACCATCGCGCCGCATCTGCACCGCTTCGGACTGCCTGGTCGCAGCGGCCCGCGGTGTGTGGGCCCATCATAGGAATGCGGATCGCGCTGTGTGATGACCCAGGGGTGGTGAATCAGAACAGGACTCCGGTTCACCGTGGCTTTCGCCCCGATTGGGCCCGGCTTCGCCCGTCCGCGACGGCGGCGCGACCATGCTCCGGACGCGCCGGGCGGCGGCCCTACTCGCGCTCGGGTGACCGCGGCGGGCTGACCGTCGTCCGGGGCGGGCGGCGCTGCGAGGACGTACGCACGATCAACTCGGTCGGTATCACCTGCTCGACCGGCTGGTCCTGGGCGAGCCCTTCGATGGCGTCGATCAGGACCTGGATCACCGCCGTACCGATGCGGCGGGGCTTCAGCGACAACGTCGTGATGGGCGGCTCGGTACTGGCGTACACGGTGGACTCGCTGCAGCAGACCAGCAGCAGGTCCTCCGGGACGCGCAGTCCGTAGCGGCGGGCGGCGGCGAGCAGGTCGGTGCCGTTCGGGTCGAACAGTCCGTAGACGGCGTCGGGCCGGTCGGGGCGGGCCAGCAGCCGGTCGGCGGCGACGGCACCGGCGCACGGATCGTGTGCCGGGTAGGACTCGTAGACGGGGTCCTGGCCGACGCGCTCGCACCAGCGCAGGTAGGCGGTGGTCGACAAATGCGTGTACGTGTCGGTCGTGGTGCCGGTGAGCAGGCCGATCCGGCGGGCGCCGGCGTCGGCGAGGTGGTCGAGGATGCCGAGTACGGCGGCCTCGTGGTCGTTGTCGACCCAGGCGGTGACGGGCAGTGTGCCGGCCGGGCGGCCGTCGGAGACGACCGGTAAACCCTGGCGTACGAGTTCGCTGACGACCGGGTCGTGGTCGGAGGGGTCGATGACGACCGTGCCGTCGAGCGCGACGTTGGACCACACGTCGTGACGGGAGGTCGCCGGGAGGATGACGAGCGCGTAGCCCCGGGCGAGCGCGGCGGACGTGGCGGCGCGCGCCATCTCGGCGAAGTACGCGAACTCGGTGAAGGTGAAAGGTTCATCCCCGTACGTCGTCACGGTCAGGCCGATGAGTCCGGACTTGCCGGTGCGGAGCGTGCGGGCGGCGGCCGAGGGCCGGTAGCCCAGTCGGTCCGCGACCTCGCGCACATGGCGCCGGGTGGCATCCGGGAGTCGGCCCTTGCCGTTGAGGGCGTCGGAGACGGTTGTGATGGACACTCCGGCGGCGGCGGCCACGTCCCTGATGCCCGCCCGGCCCGGCCGGCTGCCTCGGCGTGAGGTTTCCGCGCGGCTCACCTGGTGCTTCCCTGCTGCTGTCATGGCGAGCCGATAGTAGGGCTCATGGGGCGGGGTAGGGCGGACGCATATGCACGCATTGACAGTCACGTTTCTGCAAGATCGTTAGAGGTCAACTGCCATCGAAACAATGGCATATGGGGTTGCCCTCCCCAGTACCTGACGTACCGACGACGGAGGGCCTGCTGCGTGTCCGATGTTGCGAAGAGGTCTCAACTCACCTGCACGAGGGATGCGCGCCACGGCGCGAGCCACCGGCGCGTAGATATATGTGCGGCGCGCCCCCCGATTCGTGCGCCTTCGTATCTTGATGCCACTGATGCCGGTGTGACGGACGAGGTCTGGCCTCACCTATACGCAGCGACGCCGAATCCTCTTAAGGTGAGAAGTATTCGATGCCGGTGGTGGTCATGAGGAGGACTGCGGTGAGCGAGACGAGCCCCAAGCTGCGCGCCGAGCTGGAGGGTATTCCCACCTACAAGCCGGGCAAGCCCGCCGCCGCCGATGGCCCGGTGGCCTACAAGCTGTCCTCCAATGAGAACCCGTACCCGCCCCTGCCGGGCGTGATGGAGACGGTGACGGCCGCGGCCTCGTCGTTCAACCGGTACCCGGACATGGCCTGTACGTCCTTGATGAGCGAGCTCTCCGACCGGTTCGGCGTCCCCCTCTCCCACCTGGCCACCGGCACCGGTTCGGTCGGAGTGGCCCAGCAGCTGATCCAGGCGACCTCGGGCCCGGGCGACGAGGTGATCTACGCCTGGCGCTCGTTCGAGGCGTACCCGATCATCACGCAGATCAGCGGCGCGACCTCGGTGAAGGTGCCGCTCACCCCGGGCGACGTGCACGACCTGGACGCGATGGCGGCCGCGATCACCGACCGGACCCGGCTGATCTTCGTCTGCAACCCCAACAACCCGACCGGCACGGTGGTGCGACGGGCCGAGCTGGAGCGGTTCCTGGACCGGGTGCCCAGCGATGTGCTGGTGGTCCTCGACGAGGCGTACCGCGAGTTCATCCGCGACCCCGAGGTACCGGACGGCTGCGAGTTGTACCGCGAGCGGCCCAACGTCTGTGTACTGCGGACCTTTTCCAAGGCCTACGGTCTCGCCGGCCTGCGGGTCGGGTTCGCGATCGCCCACGAGCCGGTCGCGGCCGCGCTGCGGAAGACGGCGGTGCCTTTCGGAGTGAGTCACATCGCCCAGGAGGCGGCGATCGCGTCGCTGCGGGCCGAGGACGAGCTGATCGGGCGGGTCGGGTCGCTCGTGTGCGAGCGCACGCGCGTGGTCGACGCGCTGCGCGCGCAGGGGTGGACCGTTCCGGACACCCAGGCGAACTTCGTGTGGCTGCGACTGGGGGAGCGCACGGTCGCCTTCGCGGACGCGTGCGAGCAGGCCGGTGTGGTCATCCGGCCGTTCCCCGGCGAGGGTGTGCGGGTGACGGTCGGTGAGAGCGAGGCGAACGACATCTTCCTGAAGGTGTCGCAGGAGTTCCGCAAGGAGCTGTAGGGCGGCTGTGGCGCGCCCGCAGCGGGGTCGTCGTAGCGCGTCGTCGTCAGCTGCTAGGCGTCGACGCGTTCGACGCGCACCGGGTCGCCGTCCCGCACCGTCGCCAGCAGGCGCGGGTCGCCGTCGAGGCGGCCCAGGACATTGCAGGGACTCGCGAGGCGGCACTCGTCTCCTCGCGAGATCGGCGTCGGCCCGTACGGCAGCGCCAGGGCGTCGCCGTCGGTCCAGAAGGCGACCGTGCCGGGCTCGACGACCTGCCGGGCGTCCGTTTCACGTGAAACCGACACACCTGTGTCGAAGTACACCTCCTCGCCCCAGGTGTGGGCGGAGGCGGTGAGCGGCAGGGCCTTGAGGAGTGCCCGTGTGCTCGGGGTGTCGGTGAGGGTCGCGGTGAGGTGACCCGCAGGCCACGAGATCCGTATCTTCATGCGGCGAATTCAACAAGATGTTGAAGTTCCCGCCAAGGGGTTGACGTCACAAGGGACCCCCCTTCCGGTGTCGAAAAGCTGTACGTCATAATTGCTTGTGAATGTGAACGCGTTCACAAGCGTGTCCTGATTGCGCCCGAGTTAGGTGTGACGTACACGCACAAACCGCCGACCACGGCGAGTGGCGATGCAAGGAGAGTGACGACGTGGACATGGCTCTGGCGCCGGAGACGCTGGCGCGCTGGCAGTTCGGCATCACGACCGTCTACCACTTCCTGTTCGTCCCCCTGACGATCTCGCTGGCCGCCCTCACGGCCGGTCTGCAGACCGCCTGGGTCCGTACCGAGAAGGAGAAGTACCTCAGAGCCACCAAGTTCTGGGGCAAGCTCTTCCTGATCAACATCGCCATGGGTGTCGTCACCGGCATCGTGCAGGAGTTCCAGTTCGGCATGAACTGGTCCGACTACTCCCGCTTCGTCGGTGATGTCTTCGGCGCTCCGCTCGCCTTCGAGGCGCTGATCGCCTTCTTCTTCGAGTCGACCTTCATCGGCCTGTGGATCTTCGGCTGGGACAAGCTGCCCAAGAAGATCCACCTGGCCTGCATCTGGATGGTGTCGATCGGCACCCTGCTGTCGGCGTACTTCATCCTGGCGGCCAACTCCTGGATGCAGCACCCGGTCGGCTACCGGATCAACGAGGAGAAGGGCCGGGCCGAACTCACCGACTTCTGGGCCGTTCTGACCCAGAACACGACTCTCAACCAGGTTTTCCACAGCTTCTCGGCGGCCTTCCTGACAGGCGGCGCCTTCATGGTGGGCATCGCCGCCTTCCACCTGATGCGCAAGAAGCACATCCCGGTGATGCGCACCTCGCTCCGGCTCGGCCTCGTCACCCTGGCGGTCGGTGGCATCCTCACCGCGGTCAGCGGCGACACCCTCGGCAAGGTCATGTACGAGCAGCAGCCGATGAAGATGGCCGCCGCCGAGGCGCTGTGGGACGGTGAGGAGCCGGCTCCCTTCTCCGTTTTCGCCTACGGGGACGTCGACGAGGGTCACAACAAGGTCGCCCTGGAGATCCCCGGGCTGCTGTCCTTCCTCGCCCACAGCGACTTCGACTCGTACGTACCCGGCATCAACGACACCAATGAGGCCCTTCAGGAGAAGTTCGGCCCCGGCGACTACAAGCCCATCGTCCCCGTCGCCTACTGGGGCTTCCGATGGATGATCGGCTTCGGAATGGCCTCCTTCTCCCTCGGCCTGCTGGGCCTGTGGCTGACACGGAAGAAGTTCCTGCTGCCGCCCGCCCTGCGGACCGGGGAGGACGAGGTTCCGCACCTGGTCCTGCTGCGCAAGCCGCTCGGCACGAGGTTCACCCGTCTGTACTGGCTGCTGGCGCTCTGGACGATGGCGTTCCCGCTGATCGCCAACTCCTGGGGCTGGATCTTCACCGAGATGGGCCGTCAGCCCTGGGTCGTCTACGGCGTGATGCAGACCCGCGACGCGGTCTCCCCCGGTGTCTCCACGACCGAGGTCATCATCTCGATGTCCGTCTTCACCCTGCTGTACGCCGTCCTCGCCGTCATCGAGGTCAAGCTGCTCGCCAAGTACGTCAAGGCCGGCCCGCCCGAGCTCACCGAGGCCGACCTCAACCCGCCCACGAAGATCGGCGGCGACCTCCGTGACGCCGACAAGCCGATGGCCTTCTCGTACTAGGCCGAGGGAGCTGCACAGTCATGGAACTGCACGACGTCTGGTTCGTTCTGATCGCGGTCCTGTGGACCGGCTACTTCTTCCTGGAGGGATTCGACTTCGGGGTCGGCGTGCTCACCAAGCTGCTCGCCCGGAGCCGGGCCGAGAAGCGGGTGCTGATCAACACCATCGGTCCGGTCTGGGACGGCAACGAGGTGTGGCTGCTCACGGCGGGCGGCGCCACCTTCGCCGCCTTCCCGGAGTGGTACGCCACGCTGTTCTCCGGCTTCTACCTCCCGCTGCTGGTCATCCTGGTCTGCCTGATCGTCCGCGGTGTCGCCTTCGAGTACCGCGTGAAGCGGCCCGAGGAGCGCTGGCAGCGCAACTGGGAGACCGCGATCTTCTGGACCTCGCTGATCCCGGCGTTCCTGTGGGGTGTGGCCTTCGGCAACATCGTCCGCGGCGTGAAGATCGACCGCGACATGGAGTACGTCGGCTCCGTCTGGGAGCTGCTCAACCCGTACGCCCTCCTGGGCGGCCTGGTGACCCTGACACTGTTCACCTTCCACGGAACGGTGTTCACGGCGCTCAAGACCGTCGGTGACATCCGCGAGCGGGCCCGCACGCTGGCCCTGCGCGTCGGCCTCGTCACGGCGGTGCTCGCCCTCGCCTTCCTGCTGTGGACGCAGGCCGCCAGCGGCGACGGCAAGAGCCTGGCGGCCCTCGTGGTGGCCGTGGCCGGCCTGGTCGTCGCGCTGGTGGCGAACCAGGCCGGGCGTGAGGGATGGGCGTTCGCCCTGTCCGGGGTCACCATCGTGGCAGCCGTGGCGATGCTCTTCCTGACGCTCTTCCCGAACGTCATGCCGTCCACGCTCGACGCGGACTGGAGCCTCACCGTCACCAACGCATCGTCCAGCCCCTACACCCTGAAGATCATGACCTGGCTGGCCGCGGTCGCCACACCTGTCGTCCTGCTCTACCAGGGCTGGACGTACTGGGTGTTCCGCAAGCGGATCGGTACCCAGCACATCGCCGAACCCGCGCACTGAGTCCGAAGGGGTGTCTCACGTGGCACAGCCTCCTGTTTCACGTGAAACACCCTCTCTGGACGGGAGGGCATGTTTCACGTGAAACCCATCGACCCACGTCTGCTGCGGTACGCCCGCGCCACTCGGCTTTTCCTGATGGCGGTCGTGATTCTCGGCGCCGTCGGCGCGGGCCTGCTCGTCGCCCAGGCGATGCTCATCGCCGAGGTGGTGGTGGGCGCCTTCCAGCAGGAGATGACGGCAGCAGAACTCCGCACTCCCCTGCTGCTCCTGGTGGGCGTGGCATGTGGCCGCGCGCTGGTCGGCTGGCTCACCGAACTGGCCGCGCACCGAGCGAGTGCGGCGGTGAAGTCGGAGCTGCGCGGCCGGCTGCTGGAGCGGGCCACGGCGCTCGGCCCCGGGTGGTTGAGCGGGCAGCGGACCGGGTCGCTGGTCGCCCTGGCCACGCGAGGCGTCGACGCCCTCGACGACTACTTCTCGCGCTACCTGCCCCAGCTGGGGCTCGCGGTGGTCGTCCCCGTCGCGGTGCTGGCCCGCATCGTCACCGAGGACTGGGTCTCGGCGGCCATCATCGTCGGCACCCTGCCGCTCATTCCGATCTTCATGGTGCTGATCGGCTGGGCGACGCAGTCACGGATGGACCGTCAGTGGCGGCTGCTGTCCCGGCTGTCCGGGCACTTCCTGGACGTGGTCGCCGGGCTGCCGACGCTGAAGGTGTTCGGGCGGGCCAAGGCGCAGGCCGAGTCGATCAAGCGCATCACCGGCGAGTACCGGCAGGCGACCATGCGGACCCTGCGGATCGCCTTCCTGTCGTCCTTCGCACTGGAGCTTCTGGCCACGCTCTCCGTGGCGCTCGTCGCCGTCACCATCGGCATGCGGCTCGTCCACGGGGACATGGCCCTCTATGACGGCCTGGTCGTGCTGGTGCTCGCACCCGAGGCGTATCTGCCACTCCGCCAGGTCGGAGCCCAGTACCATGCGGCGGCAGAGGGCCTCGCCGCCGCGGAGGAGATCTTCTCGGTGCTGGAGCGGCCGGTACCGGCCGCGGGGACCGGCACCGTGCCGACCGCCGGCCCCCTGGCGTTCGAGGACGTGACGGTCCGTTACCCCGGACGTGCCACGGACGCCGTGACGGACGTGAACTTCACCGTCGAGCCAGGAGAGACGGTCGCCCTGGTCGGCCCGAGCGGAGCGGGCAAGTCGACGCTCCTCAACACCCTGCTCGGCTTCGTGCGCCCGGCCGGCGGACAAGTCCGCGTCGGGGGGGCCGACCTCACCGACCTCGACCTGGAACAGTGGCACGCCCGTGTCGCCTGGGTGCCGCAGCACCCGCACCTGTACGCGGGCACCATCGCCGAGAACGTCCGGCTGGCGCGGCCCGATGCCGACGACGACGCCGTACGACGGGCGCTGCGGGACGCGCATGCGCTGGCGTTCGTGGACGCGCTGCCCGAGGGCGCGGCGACGGTGCTCGGCGAGGGCGGCAGCGGACTGTCCGCCGGACAGCGGCAGCGGCTGGCGCTCGCCAGGGCGTTCCTCGCCGACCGGCCGGTGCTGTTGCTCGACGAGCCGACGGCCGCACTGGACGGTGCCACCGAGGCCGAGATCGTGGCCGCGGTGCGGAGGCTGGCGGCGGGACGGACGGTGCTGCTGGTCGTGCACCGGCCGGCCCTGCTGGAGGTGGCCGACCGGGTGGTGCGGCTGGAGGAGCCGACCGGCGCCGTCACGGCCCACGGCGTCCACGGCGCGACACCGGCCGCACGGCCTCAGGCGGAGGCCGCTGACGCCCCGGCCCGAGCGGCCCTCGACGACCCGGTCACCGAGGCGGACAACGGAGGTGGAGTCCTCGCCAGGGTGCGTGCCGTGTCAGCCGCCCGGCGCGGGCGGCTGGGTCTCGCGCTGTTGCTCAGCAGCCTGGCCCTGGGCAGTGCCGTCGGCCTGATGGCCACCTCGGGGTACCTCATCTCGCGGGCGTCCGAGCAGCCACCGGTGCTCTACCTGATGGTGGCCGTGACGGCGACGCGTGCCTTCGGAATCGGGCGTGCCGTGTTCCGCTACGCCGAGCGGCTGGTGTCCCACGACGCGGTGCTGCGGATGCTGGCCGACACCCGCGTCGCCGTGTACCGGCGACTGGAGCGGTTGGCACCCGCCGGACTGCGCCGCAGCCGCCGGGGTGACCTCCTGTCCCGGCTCGTCTCCGATGTCGATGCCCTGCAGGACTACTGGCTGCGCTGGCTGCTGCCCACCGGTTCCGCGGTGGTCGTCTCCGTCGCGTCCGTCGGCTTCACCGCCTGGCTGCTGCCGGAGGCGGGCGCCGTGCTCGCCGTCGGCCTGCTGGCGGCCGGAGCGGGGGTCCCGCTGATCACCGGCTCTGTGGCACGGCGGGCCGAGCACAGGCTGGCGCCCGCCCGTGGTGTGCTCGCCACCCGGGTGACCGACCTGCTCACCGGCACCGCCGAGCTGACCGTCGCCGGCGCCCTGCCCGCACGGGCCGCCGAGGCGCGCCGGGCCGACGGCACGCTCACCCGGATCGCCTCGCGCGCCGCCACCGCCACCGCGCTGGGCGACGGACTCACCGCCCTGATCTCCGGCCTGACGGTCGCGGGCGCCGCACTCGTCGGTGTCCAGGCGGCCGCCGACGGCCGGCTCACCGGTGTGGCCGTGGCCGTCGTGGTGCTCACCCCGCTGGCCGCCTTCGAGGCCGTACTCGGTCTGCCACTGGCCGTGCAGTACCGCCAGCGCGTCCACAGGAGTGCAGAGCGCGTGCACGAGGTGCTCGACGCTCCCGAGCCGGTACGGGAGCCGGAGACGCCCCGACAGGCGCCCGCGTCGCCGTTCCCGGTCGTCCTCAAAGGGCTGGCCACCCGGTACACCGGGCAGGACCGGGACGCCCTGGCGCGGCTCGACCTCACACTGGCGAAGGGCCGCCGCGTCGCCGTGGTCGGTCCTTCCGGGTCCGGCAAGACCACCCTGGCCCAGGTGCTGCTGAGGTTCCTCGACGCGGACGCCGGCTCCTACACGCTGGCCGGCGTGGACGCCAGCGCCCTGGCAGGTGACGACGTACGGCGCCTCGTCGGACTGTGCGCCCAGGACGCGCACCTCTTCGACAGCTCGGTGCGGGAGAACCTGCTACTGGCCAGGAAGGACGCCACCGAGGGCGAACTGCGGGAGGCGCTGGAGCGGGCCCGGCTGCTGGAGTGGGCCGACGGCCTGCCCGAGGGCCTGGACACGCTGGTGGGGGAGCACGGGGCACGGCTCTCCGGCGGTCAGCGCCAGCGGCTGGCCCTGGCCCGGGCGCTGCTCGCCGACTTCCCGGTCCTGGTGCTGGACGAGCCCGCCGAGCACCTGGATCTGCCGACCGCCGACGCGCTCACCGCCGATCTGCTGGCCGCCACCGAGGGCCGTACCACCCTCCTGATCACGCACAGGCTGGCCGGTCTGGAGGCCGTGGACGAGGTGATCGTGCTGGACGAGGGCCGGGCCGTGCAGAGGGGGACCTACGCGGAGCTGGCCGCCGTGCCGGGTCCGCTGCGGACCATGGCCGAGCGTGAGGCGGCGTCGGAACTGCTGGTGGGAGCGGGATGACCGGCTGACTGGGCCCGGCGTCCGCGAGATGCCTAGGCCCACCGTTTCCAAAGTTCACGACCCTCTCAGGAAATACGACTTTCCTGAACAAAAGGGTCTCATTAGGCTCGGGGCATGCCCCCTGCACCGCTTCCCGGCCCGCAGCCGCCCCACCAGGGCACCTCGGCCGAGCTCCTGGCACGGGTGCCGAAGCTGCTGGACGCGATGCGTTCCGTCGGCAGTGGACTGGAACTGCACTCCACGCTGAACCGGATCTGCGAGACGGCGGCCGACCTGGCGAGCGCCCGGTACGCGGCCATCGGCGTCGTCGACGAGGACGGTGACGGCCTCGCCGAGTTCGTGCACCATGGCGTCGACGAGGCGACCGCCCGGCGGATCGGCCGCCTGCCCGACGGGCACAAAGGCCTGCTCGGCGCCCTCATCCGTGACCCGGACCCGGTCCGGCTCACGGATCTGACCGAGGACCCGCGCTCCTGCGGTTTCCCCGAGCACCACCCGCCGATGCGCAGCTTCCTCGGCGTCCCCATCCGCGTGCACGGCGAGAACTTCGGCAACCTCTACGTGAGCGACAAACCGACCGGGGAGCCGTTCAACGACTACGACCTCGCGATGGTCCGGGTCCTGGCCACCGAGGCGGGCATCGCGATCGGCAACGCGCGACTGCACGAGGCCGCCCAGCAGCGGGAGCGCTGGATCGACGGCTCGGTCGCCGTGACCACCGCGCTGCTCTCCGGCGGGGACATGGACGAGGCCCTCCAGGTCGTCGCCGAACAGGCCCGTCGGCTCTCCGGAGCCCGGGCGGGAATCGTGCTGCTGCCGGCCGAGGGGGGCGGCCTGGAGATCGTGGCCGTCGCCGCACAGCACGCCACGAACGCCCTTGGCACGGTCATCCCGCCGGACAACGGCGTCGTCGCCGAACTGCTGGCCGGGCGCCCGGTGTTCGTGGACGATGCCGCCACCGACCCGCGCATGGCGGCGGGGCCCGTGCGTGACTATGGACCGATCATGGTGTTGCCCCTGTGCAGGGACGAGCGGGCCCTCGGTGGTCTCGTCATGCCCCGCGCCCGAGGTGAGCGCCCGTTCACGCGGACGGAGCGCGCGCTCGGCGACCGGTTCGCCTCGCAGGCCGCGCTGGCCCTGACGATGGCCGACACCCAGCGCGACCGGGAACGGCTCGCCGTCTACGAGGACCGCGACCGCATCGCGCGCGACCTGCACGACCTCGTCATCCAGCGACTGTTCGCCACGGGAATGATGCTGGAGAGCGCGCAGCGCAGGGCGCTCGTGCCCGAGGTGCGTGACGGAGTGGGCGGGGCCGTCGACGAGCTCGACGTCACCATCCAGGAGATCCGCTCCGCGATCTTCGCGCTGCGGCAACCCGCCGAGGCACCCGAAGGACTGCGCACCCGCGTGCTGCGTGAGGTCGCCATGGCCGCCGTGCCGCTCGGCTTCTCGCCCTCCCACCGCTTCGTCGGCCCGGTCGACACCGCCGTCGGCGACCTGACCGGCAAGAACCTCGTCGCCGCGCTGCGCGAATCCCTGTCCAACGCCTTCCGGCACGCCGGCGCCACCCGGATCGAGGTGATCGTCGATGCCACGGCGACGCTTCCGGACGGCCGCCCGGGGGTGCGGCTGACCGTCGCGGACGACGGTGTCGGCATCCCCGAGGGCGGACGGCGCAGCGGACTGCGCAATCTCGAGCGCCGCGCCGAGACCGTCGGGGGCACCAGCCGGACCGGTCCGGGCATCGGTAGGGACGGCAGCGGCACGACGGTGCTGTGGGAGGCCCCGTACTGAGCACCGTCGCCGCTGCGTTGCCCCGTGTGCAGCAGCGGCACTGCGCCGTGTGCAGCAACGGGTCCCCCACTCGTACGAGCTGAAGGAGACCCGGCGCCCCCGCTCGGTCCACGATCGCTGACATGCGCTCACCTCGCCGTCGTCCGCTGCTGGTTCCGGTGGTGCTGTGCGCGCTCGCCGTGCTCGCCGCCCGCCCCACGGACGCCGGGGACGAGGGCGGCGGCTCCGCCACCGGCGCACGGGTGGCGCGGCTGTACGCGGACGCGGCCAAGGCCACCCGGCAGTACGAGGACGGGCGGCGTGAGGCCGAGGCACAGCGGTCGAAGGCCCTGGAGTACGAGAAGCGGCTCGACCGGCAGCGGCGGAAGATCGACGGCATGCACGAGGATCTGGGCCGGATCGCCCGTGCGCAGTACCGCGGCAGCGGAGGACTGCCGCTCACCGCACAGATGCTCCTGGCCGACGACCCCGACGAGCTGATGCGCGGTCAGCAGGCACTCAGCCGAGCCGACGTGGCCGTGAACAATGCCATCGGCCGGAGCCTGCGGGCCGAGGCCCGGCTCGCCGCCGACGAGGCGAAGGCTCAGGCAGCCTGGCGGGAGCTGGAGCAGCGCAACGCGGATCTGGCCGAGCTGAAGAAGGAGATCGAGGGCAAGCTGGAGGCGGCGCGGGCGCGCCTGGAGGGGGAGGCGGACGCCTCGGTCACGGCCGGTTCGTGCCCCGGCGCGGTCCGCCTCGACCAGCCTGACGCGGACTCCGACCGGTCCTGGGTCGCACCAGTGCAGACGTACGCACTGTCGGCGTCCTTCGGCAGTGGCGGGGCACGCTGGGCGAACCGGCACACCGGTCAGGACTTCGCGGTGCCGGTCGGGACACCGGTGCGTTCGGTCGGCGCGGGCCGGGTGGTGAAGGTGTCCTGCGGCGGGGCCTTCGGCATGCAGGTCGTGGTCCAGCACGCCGGCGGCTACTACACGCAGTACGCCCATCTCGCCGCGGTCGCCGTCGACCAGGGCGACCGGGTCCGGCCCGGCCAGTGGGTCGGGCAGTCGGGCAGTACCGGCAACTCCACCGGCCCGCATCTGCACTTCGAGGTGCGGGTGACACCCGAGATGGGGTCGGCCGTGGACCCGGTGCCCTGGCTGACGGAGCGCGGGGTCTCGCTCTGACCCGCCGGGAGGGGTCGGCGAACGCTAGGGCAGGTCCGCCAGGATCCGTTCGACGACCACGGCCACCCCGTCCTCGTTGTTGGCGACCGTCCGCCCCGAAGCGGCGGCGACCACGTCCGGGTGCGCGTTGCCCATGGCGTACGACCGTCCCGCCCAGGTGAGCATCTCGACGTCGTTCGGCATGTCGCCGAAGGCGACGACCTCCTCGTGCGAGATGCCGCGTTCGGCGCAGCACAGGGCGAGTGTGCTGGCCTTGGAGACGTCCGGGCCGCTGATCTCCAGCAGGGCGCTGGGGCTGGACCGGGTGACATTGGCGCGGTCGCCGATGGCGAGGCGGGCCAGCGCGAGGAAGCCGTCGGGGTCCAGCTCGGGGTGGAAGGCCAGAATCTTGAGGACCGGCTCGTCGGCGGCGCGACCGCCCGGCGCCAGGATCTCCTCGGCGGGCACGAGGTCGTCGGGAACCTCCATGTGCAGTTTCGGGTACGCCGGCTCCTGGTGGAACCCATAGGTCTGCTCGACCGCGTACACCGTGCCGGGCGCCGCCTCGCGCAGCAGCCGTACGGCGTCCAGCGCGTTCTCCCGGGCCAGCTCCCGGACCTTCACGAACCGGTGTGTGCCGGGGCCGCCGTGGAGGTCGACCACGGCGGCCCCGTTACCGCAGATGGCGAGGCCGTGCCCGTGGACGTGGGCGCTGACGACGTCCATCCAGCGGGCGGGGCGGCCGGTGACGAAGAAGACCTCGATGCCTGCCTTCTCGGCGGCGGCCAGCGCGGCGACCGTGCGCGGCGAGACCGACTTGTCGTCCCGCAGCAGGGTGCCGTCGAGGTCGGTGGCGATGAGCCGCGGGCGGATTACTGCGGCCGGGGGCTCGGGCTGTCGGGTCGCTGAGGTCACCCGGTCATTGTCCCGCATATGCCTGCACGCCCGTGCGCGACTCCGCACACATGTGAGCTACGGCTCTCATGCCCGCAGCTGCGCCGGGGTCTCCATGGCGATCCGCTCGAAGACCTTCTCGTCCGCCGTGAAGTCCGAGTCCGGGATCGGCCAGTGGACGACGAGTTCGGTGAAGCCCAGGTCACGGTGGCGGCCGGCGAAGTCGACGAAGGCGTCCACGGATTCCAGCGGCCGACTGCGGTCCGGCGTGAAGCCGGTGAGCAGGACCTTGTCGAGCTCGCTCACCTCCCGGCCGATGGCGGCACAGGCGTCGGCGAGTTTGTCGGCCTGCGTCCGCAGGGCCCGGTCGGACTGCTCGGGGGTGCCGTGCTCGAAGAGCTTCGGGTCACCGGTGGTCACCCAGGCCTGCCCGTACTGCGCGGCGAGTCGCAGACCGCGCGGCCCGGTCGCGGCCACCGCGAACGGCAGCCGGGGCCGCTGTACACACCCCGGGATGTTGCGGGCCTCGTGGGCCGAGTAGAAGTCGCCCTCATAGGACACCGCGTCCTCGGTCAGCAGCCGGTCCAGCAGGGGGAGGAACTCGTTGAACCGGTCGGCGCGCTCACGCGGTGTCCACGGCTCCTGGCCGAGCGCGGTGGCGTCGAAGCCGGTGCCGCCGGCTCCTATGCCGAGGGTGACCCGACCACCGGAGATGTCGTCGAGGGAGATCAGCTCCTTGGCGAGCGTCACCGGGTGCCGAAAGTTCGGGGAGGTCACCAGGGTGCCCAGGCGCAGTCGCTCGGTGACGGCCGCGGCGGCCGTAA
Organism: Streptomyces sp. NPDC058796; assembly: GCF_042745235.1. Taxonomy (NCBI): domain Bacteria; kingdom Bacillati; phylum Actinomycetota; class Actinomycetes; order Kitasatosporales; family Streptomycetaceae; genus Streptomyces; species Streptomyces sp. NPDC058796. Next base: position 169,109 of record NZ_JBHYOP010000003.1, on the reverse strand, counting down.
GTGTCGGAACGGCGCCGAACCACGGGCCGTCCCGGAAGCTCCTCCAGGACAGGTGATCGTAGGTGTACGCGGTGTGGAAACCGAGCTGCTCGGCGCGCGTCCAGGCCGAACGGCCGCCCTCGTGCCAGCGGCGGTACGGAAGGATCACGGTGCTCAGTCGCAGGCTCATGCCTCCGAGCCTAAGCGGCCACCCGGGTTTCACGTGAAACATCCACGGGCGTCACCGTACGCGGCTGCTCAACCACGGGGTGAGGAGAATCAGCGGCACGAACTCTTTGTGCGTGCGGTCGCCCGGCAGCGGCACGACCAGGCGGTAGCCGGGAGGGAAGCGGCGGCCCTTGACGTAGGCCAGACCGCCGAAGACGGAGCGCAGGAACGCGGGAACGTCGTCGCGCGGGATGTCCGGGCACTCCACGCCCTCGACGTCGATCAGAGCATCACCCTCGTGGAAGAGCCGGACGCTCACCCGGGGCACCCCGCCGAATTCGACGAAGGCCTCGTGGGGGAGGGAGCCGTCTGCGTCGATGACCACGCCCACGCCCGCGGCGCTGTGGCGGGAGGTCTGGTCGGCGCCGATGTCGTCGCTGACCTCGATCTCCAACGCGTACTCCTCGGCGACGGCGCGCAGGGCGGTGACGGCGGCCTGGGTGGTGGGCAGCTGCTCCATGGCACCGATCATGCGGGATCAGGGCCGGGAGGGAAAACGCAGGTACCGCGGCGGTACCGCTTTCGTCAGCCAGACTCCGTTGGCGCTGACCCGGAAGACATGACCCTCGCGGTGCATGGGGGCGGCGTCCACCGACAGCACGACCGGCCGGCCACGGCGGGCGCCGACCCGGGTCGCCGTCTCACGGTCGGGCGACAGGTGTACATCGTGCCGGTTCATCGGCCGCAGTCCCTCGGCGCGGATGGAGTCAAGGTGCCGGGCGACGGTCCCGTGGTAAAGGTACGGCGGCGGGGTCGCCGGGGGCAGTCTCAGGTCCACCCCGACGCTGTGGCCCTGGCTGGCGCGGATACGGGTGCCCTCGACGGCGAAGCGGCGTTTGTCGTTGTCGGCGACGACGTGGTCGAGCTCGTCCCGCGTGAAGTGGAAGCCGTGCGCGGCCGCCGCGGCGATGAGCGAGTCGATCTCGACCCAGCCGGCCTCATCGAGTGTGAGCCCCAGCCTCTCCGGCTGATGGCGAAGGTGCTTCGACAGGAACTTGGACACCTTCACGGTGCGTCTGTCGTCCGTGGCTTCTCGTGGCATGTCTCGTGGCATGAAATCAGCCTGCCGAGAGAGACGCACGTCACGCGAATGATTTTGACTCGGAGGTTTGATCCACAGTCAAGTGCGGTTATCCACAGGCTGTTTGGCATCGTCTGTGGAAACTAGAGCGGCGGCCTTACTCGGGCCAGCCTCCTCAACACCCCGGGAAAGGCACGGGACATGAGGTGGGCTCCTCGCGCCTCCGGCGTCACCGGAACCACGGCTCTGTCGTGCGCCACCGCCTCAAGGACGGCGTCGGCGACCTTCTCCGGCGGGTAGTTGCGCAGTCCGTACAGCCGGGCCGCGCGCCGCTGCCGCCGTTTCTCCTCGTCGGCGTCGACGCCCGCGAAGTGTGCCGTCGACGTGATGCCGGTGTTGACGAGGCCGGGGCAGATCGCCGTGACGCCGATCCCCTGTCCGGCCAGCTCGGCGCGCAGGCACTCGCTCAGCATCAGCACGGCCGCCTTGGACGTGCCGTAGGCGGGCAGCGCCCGGGAGGGCTGGAAGGCCGCCGCCGACGCGATGTTGACGATGTGGCCGCCCTGGCCGCGTGCGGCCATCCGCCCGCCGAACAGGCGGCAGCCGTGGATCACGCCCCACAGGTTGACGTCGAGGACCTTCTTCCAGTCCTGCGGGGTGGTGTCGAAGAAGGAGCCCGACAGGCCGATCCCGGCGTTGTTCACCAGAACGTCCACCACGCCGTACTCGGCGGCGACCTTGGCCGCCAGTTCCTCCATGGCCTGCTCGTCGGAGACGTCGGCCGTCTCCGCCCAGGCGGCCGTCGCACCGATCAGCCTGGACAGTTCCGCGGTGCGGAGGGCCGCCTCGGCGTCCCGGTCGACGGCCACCACGCGCGCCCCGGCCTCGGCGAAGGCCAGCGACGTCGCCCGCCCGATGCCGCCTCCCGCGCCCGTGACCAGCACCAGCTGTCCGGCGAAACGGTCCGCGTACCGGCCGCTCGCCGTGGCCCCGGGCCGGCCGCCCTCGACAGCGGTGACGAACTCCGTGATCCAGTCCGCCAGCCGGTCCGGGCGGGTCCGCGGCACCCAGTGCTTCGCGGGCAGTGTGCGACGGGTCAGGTGCGGCACCCACAGCTCCAGCTCGTCGTGGAGCCGCTCGGAGAGGAAGGCGTCCTCCAGCGGCGTGACGAGCTGAACGGGGGCGTGCGCGTGGGCGTCGTCGCGCGGGCGGCGCAGCCGGGGCCGGACGTTGTCCCGGTACAGCCAGGCTCCTTGTGCCGCGTCCGTCGGGAGGGAGGCGGTCGGGTAGGCGCCGTCGGGCAGCTTCTCGGCCCGCCGCAGGATGTCCGGCCAGCGTCTGCCGAGCGGGCCGCGCCAGGCCAGTTCGGGCAGCACCGGTGTGTGCAGCAGGTACACGTACCAGGACTTGGCGCCCTGCCCGAGGAGCTGGCCGACCCGGCGCGGGGTGGGGCGCCTGAGGCGCTTGTTGATCCAGTGACCGAAGTGGTCCAGCGACGGCCCGGACATCGACGTGAAGGACGCGATGCGGCCCCTGGTCCGCTCGACGGTGACGAACTCCCACGACTGCACTGAGCCCCAGTCGTGGCCCACCAGGTGCACGGGCCGGTCCGGACTGACGGCGTCCGCGACGGCCAGGAAGTCGTCCGTCAGCTTCTCCAGCGTGAACCCGCCGCGCAGAGGGCTCGGCGCGGTGGACCGGCCGTGGCCCCGCACGTCGTAGAGGACCACGTGGAAGCGGCCGGCGAGACGGGCGGCCACCTCGGACCAGACCTCCTTGCTGTCCGGGTAGCCGTGCACCAGTACGACCGTGGGGCGGACCGGGTCACCCAGTTCGGCCACGCACAGTTCGACCCCGTCCGAGCGCACCCAGCGCTCCCGCGCACCGTCCAGCACCGTCGACTCCCCTCCGCCCAGCGACGTCGCCGAATCTCCCAGTTGTTAGACCCGCCGTCAATAGAGCGCGGGGGAGCGACCCCCGTGCCCTTCGTGCCGTAGCTCTCAGGCATGGCATCCCTTACGGGCCCGTACTACTCGAGACTGACGCGAAGACGGCTCTCCGGTCTGACGACCTCAGTGGCGCCCGTCACTACTGTCATGGATGTGACTGTGATCGCGACCGAAAGCCTGAGCAAGCGGTTCCCCCGGGTGACCGCGCTCGACCGGCTCTCCGTGGACGTCGGACCCGGTGTGACCGGACTCGTCGGTGCCAACGGCGCCGGCAAGTCCACCCTGATCAAGATCCTGCTGGGTCTGTCTCCCGCCACCGAGGGCCGGGCCGAAGTGCTCGGACTCGATGTCGCCACCAAGGGTGCCGACATCCGCGAGCGAGTCGGCTACATGCCGGAACACGACTGCCTGCCACCCGACGTCTCGGCCACCGAGTTCGTCGTCCACATGGCGCGCATGTCCGGCCTGCCGCCCACCGCCGCCCGCGAGCGCACGGCCGACACCCTGCGCCACGTGGGCCTGTACGAGGAGCGGTACCGGCCCATCGGCGGCTACTCCACGGGCATGAAGCAGCGCGTGAAACTCGCGCAGGCCCTGGTCCACGACCCCCAGCTGGTCTTCCTCGACGAGCCGACCAACGGCCTCGACCCGGTCGGCCGCGACGAGATGCTCGGCCTCATCCGCCGCATCCACACCGACTTCGGCATCTCCGTCCTGGTCACCTCACACCTGCTGGGCGAACTGGAACGCACCTGCGACCACGTCGTCGTCGTCGACGGCGGGAAGCTGCTGCGCTCCAGCTCCACCACGGACTTCACCCAGACCACGACGACCCTCGCGATCGAGGTCACCGACACCGACGAACACCCCGACGGCACCCGCGCGGTCCGCGACGCGCTCCACGCGCGCGGAGTGACCGTCCAGGACGGCAGCGGCCTGCCCGGCGCCGGCCACGTCCTGCTGCTCACCGCGGCGGGCGAGGACACCTACGACCTGGTCCGGGACGTCATCGCCGACCTGGGCCTCGGCCTGGTGCGCATGGAGCAGCGCCGGCACCACATCTCGGAGGTCTTCAAGGACAGCGACGCAGAACGGAAGGAGGCGGTCGGCCATGGCAACTGAGCAGCCCGTAGCCAGTGCGGCGGGTGACCAGACCCGCATCCACAACATCGGCTACCGCAACTACGACGGCCCCCGCCTGGGCCGCGCCTACGCCCGTCGCTCGCTGTACTCGCAGTCCCTGCGTGGTGCGTACGGCCTCGGCCGCTCGGTCAAGTCCAAGGTCCTGCCGATGCTGCTGTTCGTGGTGATGTGCCTGCCCGCGGCCATCATGGTCGCCGTGGCCGTCGCCACCAAGGCGGACGAGCTGCCGCTGGACTACACCCGCTACGCCATCGTCCTCCAGGCCGTCATCAGCCTCTACGTCGCCTCGCAGGCCCCCCAGTCCGTCTCCCGCGACCTGCGCTTCAAGACCGTGCCGCTGTACTTCTCGCGGCCCATCGAGACCGCCGACTACGTCCGCGCCAAGTACGCGTCGCTGGCGTCGGCCCTGTTCATCCTCACCGCCGCACCCCTCGTCGTGCTCTACGTGGGCGCGCTGCTCGCCAAACTCGACTTCGCGGACCAGACCAAGGGATTCGCACAGGGACTCGTCTCCGTGGCACTGCTCTCGCTCCTCTTCGCAGGCCTCGGCCTGGTCGTCGCGTCGGTCACCCCGCGCCGCGGCTTCGGCATCGCGGCTGTCATCGCCGTCCTGACCATCACCTACGGCGCGGTCTCCACCCTCCAGGCCATCGCGGACGTCCAGGGCAGCAGCGGCGCCGTCGCCTGGATCGGCCTCTTCTCGCCGATCACCCTCATCGACGGCGTGCAGTCCGCCTTCCTGGGCGCCACCTCGGCCTTCCCCGGCGGGATCGGCCCGAGCAACGCCGAGGGCGCGGTCTACGTCCTCGTCACCCTCGGCATGATCGCCGGCGCCTACGGCCTGCTGCTGCGCCGCTACAAGAAGGTGGGACTGTGAGCACCCTCAGCATCGACCACGTCTCCCGCTGGTTCGGCAACGTGGTCGCCGTCAACGACGTCACCATGACGATCGGCCCCGGAGTCACCGGCCTGCTCGGCCCCAACGGCGCGGGCAAGTCCACCCTCATCAACATGATGGGCGGCTTCCTGGCCCCCTCCACCGGAAGCGTCACCCTCGACGGACAGCCGGTCTGGCGAAACGAAGCCATCTACCAGCACATCGGCATCGTCCCCGAGCGCGAGGCGATGTACGACTTCCTGACCGGCCGAGAGTTCGTCCTCGCCAACGCCGAACTGCACGGCCTGGGCGCCAAGGCGGCCCAGGAAGCGCTCGCCACCGTGCAGATGGAGTACGCGCAGGACCGGAAGATCGCCACGTACTCCAAGGGCATGCGGCAGCGCGTCAAGATGGCCAGCGCCCTCGTGCACAACCCCTCCCTGCTCCTGCTCGACGAGCCGTTCAACGGCATGGACCCGCGCCAGCGCATGCAGCTGATGGACCTGCTGCGGCGCATGGGCGACGAGGGCCGCACGGTGCTGTTCTCCTCGCACATCCTCGAAGAGGTCGAACAGCTCGCCTGGCACATCGAGGTGATCGTCGCCGGCCGGCACGCGGCCAGCGGCGACTTCCGCAAGATCCGCCGCCTGATGACCGACCGGCCGCACCGGTACCTGGTGCGTTCCAGCGACGACCGGGCGCTCGCCGCGGCGCTGATCGCCGACCCGTCGACGTCCGGCATCGAGGTCGACCTCGCCGAGGGCGCTCTGCGCATCCAGGCCGTCGACTTCGGCCGGTTCACGGCCCTGCTGCCCAAGGTCGCCCGCGACCACGGCATCCGGCTGCTCACGGTCTCGCCGTCCGACGAGTCCCTCGAGTCCGTCTTCTCGTATCTCGTCGCGGCGTAGGAGGCCGAACAATGTACGACCCCACAGTCGCCCGGCTCACCTACCGGGCCCTGCTCGGCCGACGCCGGGCCCTCATCCTCGGCGCGCTGCCCCTGCTGCTGCTCGTCATCGCCGTGGCGGTACGCGCCCTCGCCGGTGCCGACGACCAGACCGCGGCCGACGTCCTGGGCGGGTTCGCGCTCGCCACCATGGTGCCGATCATCGGCGTCATCGCCGGCACCGGCGCCATCGGGCCGGAGATCGACGACGGCTCGGTGGTGTACCTGCTGTCCAAGCCGATCAAGCGGCCGACGATCATCTTCACCAAGCTCATCGTCGCCATCGCCGTCACGATGGTCTTCTCCGCCGTGCCCACGTTCCTCGCCGGCCTGATCCTCAACGGCAACGGCCAGCAGGTCGCCGTCGCCTACACGATCGCCGCGCTGGTCGCTTCCATCGCCTACGCGGCGCTGTTCCTGCTGCTGGGCACGGTATCCCGGCACGCGGTGGTCTTCGGGCTCGTCTACGCTCTCGTCTGGGAGGCCCTGTTCGGCTCCCTGGTCCCCGGGGCCCGCACGCTGAGCGTCCAGCAGTGGTCGCTGGCGGTGGCTCAGAAGGTGGCCGACGGGAACCTGGTCACCTCCGACGTCGGCCTGCCGACGGCGACGGTGCTGCTGGCCGCGGTGACCGTGCTGGCCACCTGGTACGCCGGACAGAAGCTGCGGTCGCTGACACTCGCCGGGGAGGAGTGACCGGGCCATGGCCTGACGGCACCTTGACCTCGGCCCGGGCACACTGGGCCGAGACAGGCGAGGGAGAGCCGGACAGCACGCGGGCGGCGTCACGCGTGAAATCCTCGTCCAGGACGAGACTGGCCCAGGGGCCGTCACCACCGTGAGCGTCGCGCTGAGGTGGTTGGTCCGCCGTTCCGGTGCCCGGATGCTCACCGCACGCCGGCACCGGGAGCAACCGGAACCGCAACCGTGGCGGTCCGCGAGCCGCCCGCCGGGTGGTTCTTCAGCAAGGGCCGACGCCGCAGGCGGCGCCTGCGGTAACGCGCCCTGCGTCCGCTTTTAATCGGTGGCGCCCGGCTTTCCGTAGCGGCACTGTGGTGGATGCACGAGGCCGGACGGCACCGGCGCATCGGGCGGCCGCTTCGAGCACGCCGGGCCGTCTCTCGCGAGGCCGACGACGTGGGCCACCCGACGGGGACGCCGGTGCCGTCCGGGCCGTGCGTGAGGACCGGCGCCGGGTGGGCAGACGGGCACCTGGGACGTCAGCGTCCGGCCCAGTGACGTCAGCCCGCCAGCCGCTCCAGCACGACCGCGATGCCGTCCTCGTCGTTGGAGGACGTCACCTCGTCGGCCACCGCCTTCAGCTCCTCGTGGGCATTGGCCATCGCCACGCCCCGGGCGGCCCAGCCGAACATCGGGACGTCGTTGGGCATGTCGCCGAAGGCGATCGTGTCCGCTGCCTTCAGACCGAGCCGCCGGGCCGCCAGCGACAGTCCGGTGGCCTTGGTCAGCCCCAGGGGCAGCAGCTCGACGATGCCCGCACCCGCCATGGTCACCGTGACGAAGCCGCCCGCGGTGCGCCGGGCCGCCTCGGCCAGCTCGTCGTCCGACAGGGTCGGATGCTGGATGTAGATCTTGTTCAGCGGCGCCGACCAGAGGTCCGACGCGTCGGTGAACGGCACCGCGGGCAGGTTCCCCCCGACCGAGTAGCCCGGGCCGACCAGGACGTCGCCGTCCAGGCCGTCACGGCTCGCCGCGAGGTACAGCGGGCCGGTCTCCGCCTCGATCTTGGCCAGCGCCACCCCGGCCAGCTGGCGGTCCAGCGTGACCGAGGTCAGCAGGCGGTGCTCCCCGGCGTGGTAGACCTGCGCCCCCTGACCGCAGACGGCCAGGCCGTCGTAGCCGAGGTCGTCGAGGATGTGCCGGGTCCACGGCACCGCGCGGCCGGTGACCACGATGTGGGCGGCGCCCGCCGCGGTGGCCGCGGCGAGCGCGTCCCGGGTCCGCTGCGAGACGGTGTCGTCACCGCGCAGCAGCGTGCCGTCGAGATCGGTGGCGATCAGCCGGTACGGGAAGGCGCCCGGGGCGCCTGCGCCGGAAGCGGCCGTGACGGAGTCGGTGTCACTCACTTGGCCACCGGTTCCAGGACCTCCCGGCCGCCCAGGTAAGGGCGCAGCACCTCGGGTACGCGCACCGACCCGTCGGCCTGCTGGTGGTTCTCCAGGATCGCCACGATCGTGCGCGGTACCGCGCACAGCGTGCCGTTGAGCGTGGCCAGGGGGCGCACCTTCTTGTCCTCGCGGACCCGGATCGAGAGCCGGCGGGACTGGAACTCGGTGCAGTCCGAGGTCGAGGTCAGCTCGCGGTACTTGCCCTGGGTCGGGATCCACGCCTCGCAGTCGTACTTGCGCGATGCCGAGGAGCCCAGGTCGGCCGAGGCGACGTCGATGACCCGGAACGGCAGCTCCAGGGAGGTCAGCCACTGCTTCTCCCACTCCAGCAGGCGCTGGTGCTCGGCCTGCGAGTCCTCGGGGAGGACGTAGGAGAACATCTCGACCTTGTCGAACTGGTGCACGCGGAAGATGCCCCGCGTGTCCTTGCCGTGCGAGCCCGCCTCCCGGCGGAAGCACGGCGAGAAGCCGGCGTAGCGCAGCGGCAGGCGCTCGGCGTCGATGATCTCGTCCATGTGGTACGCCGCCAGCGGCACCTCGGACGTGCCCACCAGGTACAGGTCGTCCTTGTCGAGGTGGTAGACGTCCTGCGCGGCCTGGCCGAGGAAGCCGGTGCCGGCCATCGACTGCGGGCGGACCAGCGCCGGGGTGAGCATCGGCGTGAAGCCGGCCGCCGTGGCCTGGGCGATGGCCGCGTTGACCAGGGCCAGCTCCAGTAGTGCGCCGGCACCGGTGAGGAAGTAGAAACGCGAACCGGAGACCTTGGCGCCGCGCTCGACGTCGATGGCGCCGAGCAGCTGGCCCAGCTCCAGGTGGTCGCGGGGCGCGAAGCCCTCGGCCGCGAAGTCGCGGTGCGTGCCGTGCGTCTCCAGGGTGACGAAGTCCTCCTCGCCGCCGACGGGCACGTCGGGGTGGACGAGGTTGCCGAGCCGCTGGAGCAGCTCCTGGGTCTCGGCGTCGGCCTTGTCCCGCTCGGCGTCGGCGGCCTTGACGTCGGCGGCGAGCTGGCTCGCCCGCTTCAGCAGCTCGGCCTTCTCGTCCCCGGTGGCCTTGCCGATGAGCTTGCCGAGGCCCTTCTGCTCGGCGCGCAGCTCGTCGAAGCGCACGCCGGACGACCTGCGCCGCTCGTCGGCAGAGAGGAGGGAGTCGACGAGCGCGACGTCCTCTCCACGGGCGCGCTGGGACGCGCGCACACGGTCGGGGTCCTCACGGAGCAGGCGAAGGTCAATCACGCGGTCAAGGCTACCGGTGTGCGGTGACGGGTCTCGACTCACTATCGCCGAGCGCGGGTCTCACGTTCCGTTATGCGGATATTGCCCGTTGTGTACGTCTCGGGTGCCCTGTGATCCGCACCGTCAATAAAATGCGGCTCGTTCCCTGGAACGAGCCAGCCGACGAGCGGCGGGTTGACCGGATCTCCGTACGCACAACGGGACTTGAGGGTCCGCGGCCCGCCGGAATCCACAGCCCGGAAAAGTTATCCACAGGCTGTGCGAAAGATCTGTGGACTCTCGGAGCTGATCATTCCTAATTCCGGGAGGGGGGTGGTCCAAACCCTCCACGCGCCCACTTTCGAGTGAAAATGGGGCACCCGGCATCACTCCGGAGTATGGCGGGCAAGGAACAGGTAGACGAAGGGTGACCTGCGGCTCTGTGGATGAAGTGAGGGGCTGTGGGGGGATTTGTCGACTGAATGGCGGTTCGTTGTCGACTTGTCCTCAGGTCGAGAAGAGGACCTGTGGATAACTCCTGTGGACAACGAAAATCGACAGATACGACTGACGACTGGCCGATTCCAGCCGTCAGAAGCGGCCGTCCTGGCAGCGCGCCACCCAGTCCGCCGCCGCCACGAACTCCTCGTCCGAGGTGCCCGGCCGCAGCGCGTCCACGTCCGCCGGCGTGACTTCTGCGCGCGGGTACGACCCGAGGTAGCGCACCTGGAGGCAGGACCGCTTGAGGCCCATCAGCGCGTCGGCGACCCGACGGTCGGAGATGTGGCCCTCGGCATCGATGCAGAAGCAGTAGTTGCCGATGCCGGCGCCGGTGGGCCGGGACTGGAGCAGCATCAGGTTGACGCCCCGGGTGGCGAACTCGCCCAGCAGGTCGCGCAGGCCGCCGGGGTGATCGTCGCGCTGCCAGAGCACGACGGACGTCTTGTCCGCGCCGGTCGGCGCGGCGGGCCGGGCCGGACGGCCCACCAGTACGAAGCGGGTCTGGGCATTCTCCGCGTCGTGGATGTCGGCCTCCAGCACCTCGAGGCCATAGCGGCCCGCGGCGAACTCGCCGGCGAAGGCCGCGTCGTACCGGCCCTCCTGCACCAGGCGGGCGCCGTCCGCGTTGGAGGCGGCCGATTCCCAGGCTGCGTCCGGGAGGTGGGCCTTGAGCCAGTTGCGGACCTGGGGCTGGGCCGCCGGGTGGGCGGTGACCGTCTTGATGTCGGAGAGCTTGGTGCCCGGGCGGACCAGCAGCGCGAAGGTGATGGAGAGCAGCACCTCGCGGTAGATCATCAGCGGCTGGCCGGCGACCAGTTCGTCGAGGGTGGTGGTGATGCCGCCCTCGACGGAGTTCTCGATCGGCACGAACGCGGCCTCGGCCTCGCCGGTGCGCACCGCGTCGAGTGCGGACTGCACGGACACGTAAGGGACCAGCTCCCGGGTCGCCGTCTCCGGAAGTGTGCGCAGGGCGACTTCGGTGAAGGTGCCTTCGGGACCGAGATACGCGTAACTGGCTGGCATGTCCTCACCCTAATGGGCCCCGGGCAAGGTGGCTGACGGGCCTCGCACAAGCCCCTCGCCGGGGTGAAGCGCGGCCGGTTTCACCCCTCCAGCAGGCGCTGACCCACGTACTCTCCCTCCGCCGCCCCGCCCGGCACGGCGAACAGGCCGCTCGCCTCGTGCCGGATGAACGGCGACAGGGCGTCCCCCCGGTCCAGCTTGCGCTGCACCGGCACAAAACCGCGCAGCGGGTCGGCCTGCCAGCAGATGAAGAGCAGCCCGGCGTCCGGGGTGCCGTCGGCGTCGAAGCCGTCGTGGTAGGAGAAGGGGCGCCGGACCATGGCGGCTCCGCCGTTCTGGTCGGGGCGGGTGATCCGGGCGTGGGCGTTGATCGGTACGACCAGCTTTCCCGCTCCGTCCGTCTTCTCCAGGTCCATCTCGGTCGTCTCGGTGCCCCCGGACAGCGGTGCCCCATCGGACTTGCGGCGCCCGATGACGTCCTCCTGGGCCTTGAGCGACAGCTTCTCCCAGTCGTCGAGGAGCATGCGGATGCGGCGTACGACGGCGTAGGAGCCGTTCGCCATCCACGACGGCGTGTTCGTCCCGTCCTTCTGGGGGTTGTCGGGGACGAAGATCCGCTGGTCGAAGTCGGCGTCGGTCGGCTTGGGGTTGCGGGTGCCGTCGACCTGGCCCATGAGGTTGCGGGCCGTCATGGGGTGGGCGGTGGCGCCCGGCGAGCGGTTGAAGCCGTTCATCTGCCAGCGGACGCGGGCGGCCGCTCCGGCGTCCTTCTGGATCGAGCGCAGGGCGTGGAAGGCGACCAGGGCGTCGTCGGCGCCGATCTGCACCCAGAGGTCGCCGTCGCTGCGGTTCTTGTCGAGGTGGTCGGAGGAGAAGTCGGGCAGCGGGTCGAGGGCGGCCGGACGCTGCTGCTCCAGGCCGGTGCGGCCGAAGAAGCTGTGCCCGAACCCGAAGGTGACGGTCAGGGAGGAGGGGCCCGCGTCCCGGGCCACGTCCGTGTCATGGGGTCCGGCCGGTTCGCCCGCCATCAGCCGCCGCGCGGTGTCCGACCAGCGGCGCAGCAGCGCCGCGGCCTCCTTGCGGCCGGCGCCCGCCGCCAGGTCGAAGGCGACGAGGTGGCCGCGGGCCTGCATCGGCGTGGTGATGCCGGGCTGGTGTTTCACGTGAAACAGCACCTGCTCGCTGCCCACCGAGGCGAGCGGGGTGACCGCGGAGGAGGGAGCGGCGGCGTAGCCGGCGGCGGCGCCCGCCGCGCCGAGTACGAGCCCGGTGGCACCGGCGGTGCCGAGCAGCCGCCGGCGTGAGATGCCCTCGTGGGAGGTGGGGTCGGCGGGCCCGGATCCGCCGGGCGTGTCACGGTTCGCCTCGGGGGTGCGGGTCTCCGGGTTGGACTGGTCAGCCATGGTGCGGTTCAGCCGATCTGCGCGTTCTTGGAGACGGTCACCTGGTCGATGTCGGAGGTCCGTACGGTCACGGCGACCTCCCAGTCGCCGGCCATCGGGATCTGTACTCCGCTCGCCGACCAGTGTCCGGTGGTGATGTGGTCGGGGACGACGGGCAGTGGCCCGATGTCCTCGGCCTGCTGGGTGAAGGCGACCTTCACCTCGGGGATGTCGACGGCGGTGCCGTCCGGGCGCTGGACGTAGAGGTGCAGGTCGTTGGCGCCGACGCGGGCGGGGTCCAGCTCGACCCGTACGACGCCCTTGCCGTTCTGGCCGCCGGTGTCGAAGGGCATGTCCAGGGTCACCGCCCCGGAGGAGGCGGACGCGGCGGCGGAGGACGACGGGTTGGCGGCCTTGGCCTCCTCCTCGGTCCGGCCCGGCTCGGTCTGGGTCAGTACGGTGGTCACGGCGAGCAGGACGACGGCGACCCCCGCCTCGGCGAGCACGGAGCGCCGTAGTCCGAAGCGCTGGGGATCGGCGTCGCGTTGCTTCTTCTGCCGGGCGGCGTCCATGGCGGCGCGCTGCCTCGCGAGTTGTGCGGCTCGTCGGGAGTCACCGGAGCCGGTTGCCGCGGCGGATGCCTTCGCCGTGCCGGACGCCTTGCCGACGGCGGTCTTCTCCGGTGTGCTCGCTCCCTTCGCCGCCACCACTTCCTCCGCGCCCCCCGCCTTCTCCGCGGTCCCCTCCCGCTGCCGGACCACCGCCGGTCCGGTCTCCGCCAGCCGTGCCGTCCACCGCCGCGACAGGTACGCGACGCCGACCAGTACGGCCACGAGCCCGATCTTGGCGAGGAGCAACTGTCCGTACCGTGTGTCGGTGAAGGCCGTCCAGGAGCCGAGCTGACGCCAGGACTGGTAGGTGCCGGTCGCCACCAGCGCGACCACGCTGCCGAAGGCGACGCGGGAGAACCGGCGTACGGCGAGGGTGGGGACGGGTGTCTCGGCGGACGCCCGGTAGAGGGAGACGAGCAGGGCGGTGAGGCCGCCGAGCCATGCGGCGACGGCGAGCAGGTGGACGACGTCGACCGGCATGGCGATGCCCGCCTGGAGGCCGACGGACGCGTGCTCGGACATCGCCCACGTCGCCGCGAGGCCGGCCGCCACGGCGGTTCCGCCGATCGCGAGCCCGAAGCTGAGGTCCCGCTTCTCCTCGCCCTCCCGTTTGTCGTAGGCGCCGAAGAGGACCGCGATGAACAGGGCGGCTGCCGCGAGCAGGAGCAGCCGGGATACCAGCGCCGCGCCGGACTTGGTCTGCAGTACCTCGCCGAGCAGGGTCAGGTCGAAGACGTCACCGAACTTCCCCGAGCTCGTGTAAGAGCCGCGCAGCAGGAGCAGCACCAGGGTGGCGGCGGTCAGCGCGAGCCATCCGGAGACGACGAGCCGCTGCACGGGCCGTACCCCGGAACCGCGCGGCCAGCAGGCGAGGACGAAGGCGGCGCCGCCCACCAGGACGATGAACCCGGCATAGGACACGTACCGCCCGAGTCCGTAGAGCCAGCCGACGACCCCGCCGCCCGCGTCGGTGGTGTAGACGGAGACGGAGGTCTCGGACGGGGCGCCGACGGAGAAGGTGTAGGCCCCGGCGACGGGATGGCTGTCGGCGGAGACGACCTGGTAGGTCACCGTGTACGTGCCGTCGGGGAGTCCGGCGTGCAGTTTCACGGTGTAGGTCGTGCCGCCGGTGCCGGAGGGCCTGCCCTCGTCGACGCGCTTGCCCTTGGGATCCAGGACGCGCAGTGAGTCGTCGTCCAGGGAGACCGACTCGGAGAAGGTGAGCGACACCTGGGCCGGAGCCTTGTCGACCACCGCCCCCTGCTGGGGATCGCTGCCGGTGAGCGCGGCGTGCGCGGAGGCCGGTCCGGCGGCGGCGAGCAGTGCGCAGGCCGCGGCCAGGAGCAGCAGCACCAGGGTCCGGACGCGCGGGGCGATGGTCTGCGTCAAGGTGGTCCCTCCCTCAGTGTCCGGTGTGTTCGGAGTGTCCGGTGGTGGGCCGGTAGGTGGCCGCCTTCACGGGGAGCTTGACCGTGACGGGGTCGGAGTGGGCGAAGCGCAGTTCGACGGAGACCGTCTCACCCTGTTCGAGCCGCTGCGTCAGCTTCTCGAACATCAGGTGGTTGCCGCCGCTTTCGAGTACGAGCTCACCGTGGGCGGGGATCGGGAGGCGGTCGACCTCCTTCATCGCCCCGTCGACGGTCTCGTGCACGGTGACGTCACCGGCGTCACTCGTCACGGAGGTCAGTTCGTCCTCGGCGTCGCCCTTGTTGGTGATGGTGAGGAACCCCGCCGCCATCGAGTCCGAGACCGGCTGCGGTATGTAGGCGGCGCCGACGGAGAGTTCGGCACCGGAGCCGGACGAGTCCGAGCCGGAACCGCCGCAGCCCGCGAGGACCAGCGCGCCGCCCACCGCCACGGCGGCGAGGGCGGGGCGGCCGCCCAGGCCCTTCGGGGTCCTCGTGCGCCTCACGGGTTCTCCCCCTTGATGAGCTTGGGGAGGTCCTTGGTGTAGTCCTCGACGGTGGCGTCCTCGCCGTACAGCACGTAGCCGGCGTCGGACTTCGGGGAGAAGGCGACGACCTGGGTGCCGTGCGTCGAGACGATCTTGCCGTCCTTGTCCTTGGTCGGCGGGTCGATGGAGATGCCGAGGGTGCGGGCGCCGGCCTGGACGGTGTCGAAGTTGCCGGTGAGGCCGACGATCTGCGGGTCGATGCCCTTGAGCCACTTGCCGAGCGCGGCCGGGGTGTCGCGCTCCGGGTCGGTGGTGACGAACACGATCCGGAGCTTGTCCTGCTCGGCCTGGGACAGCTGCTTCTTGGCGACCGCGATGTTGTTCATGGTCAGCGGGCAGACGTCGGGGCAGTGGGTGTAGCCGAAGTAGATCAGGGTGGGCTTGCCGGCGGTCTGCTCGCGGAGGTCGTACTCCTTGCCCTGGGTGTCGGTGAGGACCAGGTCGGGCTTCTCGAAGGGCTTGTCGAGAACGGTGGCGGCCTGCTGGCCGGTGTCCTCGGAGACGACGGTGACGGGCTTGTCGCTGTCGGTGCCGCCGCCGCACGCGGACAGGGTCAGGGATGCGGCGGCGAGCAGCGCGGCCGCGGCGAACGTCTTCTTGCGCATAGGAAAATGTCCCAGATGTGAGGTGCTCGGGTGCGCGCCGGGGTCCGTCGACCGACGGGGTCCCGGCGCGCACCGGACGAGATGGTGTGCCTGCGCGGTCACGCCGGCACACCGGCGCGGGCGTGGTTACGCCGACGCGCCGGAGTCGCGCCGGCGACCCGCCAGCACTCCGTACGCGACGCCCGCGACGCCGACGACGATGCCGACGGTGCCGAGGACGCGGGCGGTGGTGTCGCTGCTGTCGCCCGAGCCGGACGAGGAGGAGCTGTCGGCGGCCGTGTTCTGCGCGGCCGCCTCGGTGTCGTCACCGGCCTTGGCGCCCGACGCGCCGTGGGCGTCGTCCTCGGCGGCGGTCAGTTCCAGCACGGGAGCCGGAGACTCGGGCTCCTCCTGTCCCTCCTGCGGCACCTCGATCCAGCGCACGACCTCCTTGTTGGAGTACGTCTGGATCGCCTTGAACACCAGCTGGTCGGTGTCCTCGGGCAGTGCGCCGAGGGAGACGGGGAACTTCTGGAAGTAGCCGGGCTCGATGCCCTTGCCGTCGGCCGTCCAGGTCACCTTGGTGACGACCTCGGTGATCTGCCGCCCGTGCGACTCCAGCGGCTTGGCCGGCTCGGCCTTGGTGACCTCCGCCTTCCAGCCGGGGACCGGCTGCGGCATCACGGAGGCCAGCGGGTGGTCGGTGGGGAAGTTGATCTCCAGCTTGGTGGTGGAGGCGTTGTCGCGCTCGTTGGGGACCTTGAAGCCGACGGTCGCGTAGCCGCCCTTGGCGGCGGTGCCCTCCGGCTGCACGCTGACGTGCGCGAAGGCGGGGGCGGACAGGGCGAGGACGGCGATGCCGGAGACGGCGCCGGCGGCGGCGATACGGGAAGCCTTCATAGGACGGAGCACTCCGCTTCGAGTGGGTCACCGGCCCGGAGCCGGTGACGGGGTGTCGGATGACGGGAGGAGCGCGCGCACGCGCGCTTGCCGCACGACGGCGGCCCCTCCGTACTCCGGAAGCGGTCGCGTCGTGTCAGGCGGCGAGGGTGAACGCGCCGCTGGGCGGTCCGCGCCTGATCACCGTGTGCTGCAGCGCGGTGGCGCACGGGCGGGGCGGTACCGGCGGGGCGGCACGCGGCGGGCGCGGGCCCTTGCCGGGAGTGCCGGCGAGACCGGCGTGCAGCGCGCGCACCAGGGAGAGCGCCGCGCGCAGGGCGCGGACGAAGGCCGCCTCGGCCACCGAGTGGGCCGACTGCGCCGACAGTTCGACCAGCCGCGCCAGGGCGAGGTCCCCGCGGCGCAGCAGCCAGCCGGCTGCCAGGGCGGCGAGGACGTGACCGAGCAGCATCGGCAGGGACGGCAGCAGGGCGGTCGAGGAACCGGCCAGTGCGTCGGCGGGGTGGTGCGCGGCGCCGGAGCGGGCGCCGGCGGCCGGGGCGATCCGCGCGTCGGTGAGGATGCGCTGGGCCTCGGCCGGGCTGATCGCCGCCGCGGTGGTGCCGCAGACCAGCCGTGCGGCCTGCTGGACCAGTGAGGCGTCGGACGGCGTGCCGGAACCACCCGTGGCCGCGCCGGCGGCCGTGACCGCCGTGGTGCCGTGCTGGCCCAGCCCGAAGAGGGTGTGCAGGGCGGTCTGGCCGGCGGTGAGCAGCACCGCGATGCCGGGCAGAGAACGCTCGCGTCCGGCGAGGGGCGCGGCGACCAGGACCACCCCGAGGAATCCCGCGCACAGCGACCACAGCGGAACGCCGGCGCAGGAGGCGAGGGTGTGCCCCGCCGCGGCCAGCACGACGCAGACCGCGGCGAACACCGCGGCCCGCAGGATCCGGAGATCGTTTCCGGAGCGCGCCGTTGGCGGGTGGGGGGCAGTCATGGCGGCCTCATCATCGCACTGGCGCCACCCGCCCCGTACGGCAGGTCCACAAGATGCCGTACGACCGGAAGAGGGGGAAAGGAGCGGGAAGGGACCGGAAGGGACAGGAAGCGGCCGGAAGGGAGCAGGAAGATCATTCTTGGGGCGTGAGCCGCCCCACATACACCGATCGGCGGCAGACACGCATCCGCCGTTCGGGCGGTCCGGCGCGGACAGTGCGCTTACGTCCGGGTACGGGGGGCAATACGTAACGGTATGTCGAGCCGCGGCCGGGAGGCTGGAGCATGAGCATCTGGTGGTCACTCCATCTGCGGCGCGAGGCTGCGAGCGTGCCCCTGGCCCGACGCCTGCTGATCGGCACCATGGAGACCGCGGGCGTCGACCCGGACATCTCCTTCGACCTCTCCGTAGCCCTGAGCGAGGCCTGCGCCAACGCCGTCGAGCACGGCGGCGACGACGATCCCGGCGGCCCTTCGGAGGCGTACCGCGTCACGGCCTACCTCGACGGCGAGCGGTGCCGTATCGAGGTCGCCGACACCGGCCCGGGCTTTCCCACCGGTGACGCGGGGGCGGGCGTACTGCCTCCCGCGCCGCCGGCCGAGGCGGAGAGCGGACGGGGCCTGTGTCTCATCCGTGAACTCGCCGACCACGTCCACATCGGGAGCACGCCGGGCCGGTCCGGGTCCGTGGTGAGCTTCGACAAGATCCTCAAGTGGCGGGAGGACACACCGCTGGTGGCGGTGTGACCCCGTCGGCACGCCGACGGCCGGGCACCTTCGCGGTGCCCGGCCGTCGCTCGTGTGCCGGTCGCGTCAGCCCTTCAGCGCGGCCATCCACTCCTCGACCTCGTCCGACCGGCGCGGCAGTCCGGCCGACAGGTTCCGGTTGCCGTCCGCGGTGACGAGGATGTCGTCCTCGATGCGGACGCCGATGCCCCGGTACTCCTCGGGCACGGTCAGGTCGTCGGCCTGGAAGTACAGGCCCGGCTCGACGGTGAGGACCATGCCGGGCTCCAGGGTGCCGTCGACGTACGTCTCCACGCGTGCGGCGGCGCAGTCGTGGACGTCCATGCCGAGCATGTGACCGGTGCCGTGCAGCGTCCAGCGGCGCTGCAGACCCAGTTCCAGCACGCGCTCGACCGGCCCCTCGACCAGGCCCCACTCGACGAGCCGCTCGGCCAGCACGCGCTGGGCGGCGTCGTGGAAGTCGCGGTACTTGGCGCCCGGCTTGACCGCCGCGATGCCCGCCTCCTGGGCGTCGTACACGGCGTCGTAGATCTTCTTCTGCAGCTCGGTGTACGTGCCGTTGACCGGCAGCGTGCGCGTGACGTCCGCCGTGTAGTACGTGTGCGTCTCCACGCCCGCGTCGAGCAGGAGCAGGTCGCCGGAGCGGACCGGACCGTCGTTGCGGACCCAGTGCAGGGTGCAGGCGTGCGGGCCGGCGGCGCAGATGGAGCCGTAGCCGACGTCGTTGCCCTCCACGCGCGCGCGGAGGAAGAACGTGCCCTCGATGTAGCGCTCGCTGGTCGCCTCCGCCTTGTCGAGGACCTTCACGACGTCCTCGAAGCCGCGCACGGTGGAGTCGACGGCCTTCTGCAGTTCGCCGATCTCGAACTCGTCCTTGACCAGGCGGGCCTCGGACAGGAAGACGCGCAGCTCCTCGTCGCGTTCGGCGGTGACCTTGTCGGTCAGGGCCGCCTCGATGCCCGCGTCGTGGCCGCGCACGACGCGCACGGGGCCGGTGGCCTCGCGCAGGGCGCCGGCCAGCTCGCGCACGTCGGAGGCGGGGATGCCGTGCAGCTTCTCGGCCTCGGCGAGGGAATGGCGGCGGCCGACCCACAGCTCGCCCTGGCCGTCCAGCCAGAACTCGCCGTTCTCGCGGTCCGAACGGGGCAGGAGGTAGATCGTGGCCTCGTGACCGTCGCCCTTGGGCTCCATGACCAGGACGCCGTCCTCGGTCTGGTTGCCGGTCAGGTACGCGTACTCGACCGAGGCGCGGAAGGAGTACTCCGTGTCGTTGGAGCGGGTCTTCAGGTTACCCGCGGGGATCACCAGGCGCTCGCCGGGGAAGCGGGCGGACAGTGCGGCGCGGCGGGCGGCGGTCTCGGCGGCCTGGGCGATCGGCTCCAGGTCGTGCAGCTCGGTGTCGGCCCAGCCGGACTTCATGTTCTCGGCCAGCTCGTCGGACACGCCCGGGTACAGGCCGTTCTTGCGCTGCTTGATCGGCTCCTCGGACTCCTCCGGGGCCTCCGGGTTCTCCGAGATCTCCGGGTTCTCCGGGGTGAGCTCCTCCGCCACGGTCATCCTCCTAGGTACGGCACTGGACCACCCCCATCGTACGGTCGTACGGAAGGGGGCCCAGGGCCGAAGGGCCTGTTACACGGAAGAGCTACCGTCCGTTATCCGCCGCAGACCCGGCGTGGGCGTCCGTTAATCGAACCGGACCGCGAGCAGAACCACGTCCTCCTCGGAGTCCGCCTCGGCCTTCCCGCCCGGCAGCACCGTGCGCAGGACGTGCTCGGCGACGGCGTCCGGGTCCTGCTGCGCGGCCCGCGGCACACCGGCCGCCGCCGCGTGCAGCCGGGCGAAGGCGCGGTCGGCCGGGTCGCCGGTGCGGTGCAGCAGTCCGTCGGTGTACAGCAGAACCGTCTCTCCCGGCTCGGCCTGCACCTCCACACTCGGTGCCTCCCAGCAGGCGAGCATGCCCAGCGGCGCGGAGACGGAGGTCTCGACGTACTCCGTGCGCCGCTGCCCGATCAGCAGCGGCGGGCTGTGTCCGGCGCCGGCCAGGGTGATCCGGCGCAGCGCGGGCTCGCAGTAACCGAACAGGGCGGTGGCCGAACGGGCGGGCTCGGTGAGCCGCAGCAGCAGTTCCAGGTCGGACAGGACCGCGACCGGGTCCTCGCCCTCCATCACGGCGTACGCCCGCAGGGACGCGCGCAGCCGCCCCATCGCGGCGACCGCGCTGGGCCCGGACCCGGTGACGGACCCGACGGCGAGCCCGAGCGCGGCGTCCGGCAGCGGCAGGGCGTCGTACCAGTCGCCGCCGCCGCGCGGTCCGCTGCGGTGCCGGGCGGCGAGCTGGACGCCGGGCACCCGGGGCAGGCGGGAGGGCAGCAGTTCCTCGGCCAGCGTCGCCATGGACGTGCGCGTGCGCTCGACTTCCAGCAGCCGGGCCAGGTGCGGTACGGCGTGCCGGGTGTAGAGGCCCGCGAGGTGGCGCTGTCGTACGTCGGGCTCGGCGGGCTCGTCGTACAGCCAGACGGCGGCTCCGAGGCGCCCGGTGCCTCGGGTGCTCTCTCTGGTGCCGGTACTCCCGGTACTCCCGGCGCTGCCTGCGCTTTCCAGAGACAGTGGCAGTGCGTAGCTGGCGGCGTAGCCGAGGCGGGCGGCGACCTCGCGATGGCGGGGGTCGAGCCCCTCCTCGGCGAACAGGTCCGGCTCGGCGAGCCCGCCCGCGCCGACCGGCAGCCCGTCCAGAATCCGCCCGTGGGGCAGGGCGTCGCGGGGCACCGTCTCGATGTGGCCGAGGTCCGCGCGGGCGAGCCCCAGGCCGACGGTGGTGTCCGGACCCAGTCCGTCGGCCGGTTCCAGGGTGACGAGACCGCGCCGGGCGCCCACCAGGGCGGCTCCGGCGCGCAGCAGTTCCTGAAGGCCTTCGGCCAGGGAGTCCGTACGGACCAGGCGCTCGGTGAGTTCGTGCAGGGTCGTGAGGTCCGAGACCCAGCCGGCGAGCCGGTCCTGGAGCAGGGCGCCGGGGGCGCAGGGAGTGCCCGGGTCGTCCGTGACGTCCGCGGTCTCCGTGGCGCTCTGCGGGGCGGCCGGGGAAGCGCCCGGGGCGGCGGACGCGACAGTGTGTGCGGGGGCCGGAACCGTTGAATCGATTCCAGCCACTTTCGCAGGGTGCGGGGCGTTCATGGCGTCCGGCCTTCCGACCGGCGCTTACTGCTCAAAAGCATCGCAAACCCCCATGTCATTCTGCGCCGCTAGCAGTGTCTCCACATGTACACGCACTCGTAAGGAGATGTCCAGCATTGTCCTGCCGGGATTCCTGGTGTCCGTGGGGTGTGAGTGTTTCCCTTCTCGACCTCTTGCGGAAAAGAGAAAATGGCTTGAAACTGCCCCAGAGGAAGCCTTGTTGCGGTCGACTGGGGGTGCTTTACGGAGCGTCACAGCGGTCGTGATGGGTACGTACTCGGGGAAGGCCAGGGGTGGTTGGGGACCACTCGGAACCTGGCGGCGGACCCGGGCGTCCTATCCACCGACGACCGTGCCCCATCCTCCCGTGGCGGAGGCGGAGAGAAATACGCGCGACGGCAAAACGCCAGACTTCGCCACCCCCGCGCCACGCCCATGCTTTTGATGGACGCAGTGCGGACGAACCGTCCCGGACGCAGTCAGTGCTCGGCCCACAGGGCTTCTCCTCGCCCTCGGCGGAGACGTTCGGCGGCGGAAGATGGCCCTCGGCGGGGTGTGATGCGCCACCAGCTACGCACAGCGAAGAGATCGACACATGGTGATGTGACCACGGTGTTGCCAGGCGTGCAACGGAAAGGAACGAGCGCTCATGCGCGAGATCCTCGGAAGGCGACGCAGGCTCTTGTCCCAGCACGACGACGGGCGGCCTGAGCTCATCGGTGCGGCCCTGACCTACGCGACACAATGGCAGTGGCCCGTACTCCCGGGAGTGGCGGCGGACCCGCGGGCGCGCTCGCGCTGCGGCTGTCCCGACCCCGAGTGCACGGTGCCCGGCGCGCATCCCTTCGACCCCGGGCTCCTCGCGGCCACCACCGACGCGCGCATGGTGCGCTGGTGGTGGGGCAACCGGCCCACCGCGCCGATCGTCCTGGCCACCGGGGGCGGCGCCCCCTGCGCCGTCTCCCTGCCCGCTCTGCCGGCCGCCCGCGCGCTGGCCGCGCTCGACAGCGCCGGCATGCGGCTCGGCCCGGTCGTCGCCTCGCCCACCCGCTGGTCGCTGCTGGTGCGGCCGTACTCCATGGAGCAGCTGGGCGAACTGCTGTACGCCAAGGACTTCGTGCCCGGTTCCCTGCGGTTCCACGGCGAGGGCGGCTACCTCGCGCTGCCGCCGTCCGAGACCGGCCCGGGCGCCGTCCGCTGGGAGCGGGCGCCGCTGCCCGGCTCCGCCTCACCCTGGGTGCCCGACGTGGAGGCCGTGGTGGACGCGGTGGTCGACGCCCTCACTCGTACGGGTGTGAGCGCGCCCGAGTTGTAGGGGTGTCCGGCGCGCGCGGAAGTGCACGCCCGCCCGCCGTCGTTATCGTCCGCCCCATGCCGCTTCATGCAGGGGAGCACCGCGTCGCCCGGCACTACCGCGCCTTTCGGCGGTACCGCGGCGCCGGGCAGCACCGCGCGGCCGGGCCGTGCCTCGCGTGGCCGCGCCCGGGCGGGCCGGACCGCCGGCGGGTCCGGCTGTACGGACTCGCCGCTGTCGTGGTGTGTGCGGTCGTACTGCCGTTCGCGGTGGCGTCCGCGGGGCCGTCGGATGACGGGCCGGGCGACCGGCGGGAGACCCCGGCGACCGTCCCCCTCCTCTCGCGGGGCGGCGACGGCAGGGCGCCCGAGGCCGGCGAAGGAGCCGACCGGGGCTCGGCCGGGGCTGTCGCGCCCGCCCGCTCCCCACTGCCCGCAGGACCGGCCACCGCGGTGCGCTGCGGACCCGAACTCACCTCCCCGGAGGGCGTCGAGGCCCAGACCTGCGTCCTTACCCAGGGCACCGGGACCGGCACGCAGACCTGGGCCCGGGCCTACTACCGCAACGCGACCGGTGACCGGCTGGAAGCCGTGCTGAGCCTTCTGGGGCCCGACGGGCGCAGCGTGCGGATGCGCTGCGAGGTCGGCGCCGAGGACGCGCCGGGCACCTGCGAGACGCCGAGGGAGCCCGTGCGCGGCGGACCGGAGGCGTACACCGCGGTCGCGGAGTTCGCGGGGCGGGCCGGGTACGGGCCGCTGCTGCTGCGCACCGGGAGCAACCGTGGCGACGGGGGCAGCGGAAACGGTGGCGCCGTGGGCGGCGGGAGCGACGGGGGCGTCAGGAGCGGCGACGGCCGGCTGGGCAACTCGACGACCAAGACGGGGAGTTGACGGGCGATCGCGGTGCGTGGGCGGACGGGCGCATGCAAAGACCCGGTTGCTGGCGACGGGGGATGCACCAGCAACCGGGCTACTCGAACGGTAACAAGAGATCGGCGGTTCGCAAATTCGATCTCGTGTTTTCCGGTCACCGACTGGCCTGTTCGGGCCGGGAGTTGTGACTGGAGTCACGCGTGAGGCGCCGGGAGTCCCGGCTGACCGGTCGGTCAGCCGGGACGGTCTCCGCGGCGGTGGGGGTCAGCTGAGGGTGACCTGCCGGTTGGTCAGGCCGCCGCGTGCCCGGCGCTCGTCCGGGCTTAGCGGGGTGTCCGCCGCCAGCGCCTCGGCGAGGCGCTCCGCGAACTCGGCCGCCGGCTTCTCGATGTCCTGCGCGGTGACCTCGCTCGGCAGGTCCCACACCGGAACGGTGAGCCCGTGCGCCCGGAAGGAGCCGACGAGGCGGGTGCCCTCGCCGAGTGAGGACCGGCCGGCCGCGTGCAGCCGGGCGAGAGCGTCCAGAAGCCGCTCCTCCTCGTGCGGCATGACCCAGCGCAGGTGGTTCTTGTCCGGCGTCTCGCACCAGTAGGCGCAGTCCACACCCTCGAGCCGGACGGTCGGGATGGCCGCGGCGTTGGCGCGCTCCAGGGAGGCGGTCACCTCAGGGGTGGCGTTCTCCGGGTCCGGGACCCAGAACTCGAAGCCCGGGTGCACCTCGGGCTGGAAGGGGCCCTCGGGGGCGAGCAGGTCCTGCAGCCGGGGCCCGTCGGACGGCGCGCGGCGACCCTGCACGGGGGTGCCCGGCTGGGCGGTCAGCGCCCGCTGGAGGGTGTCGGCGAGGTCGCGGCTGATGTCACCGGAAGCCGTGTCGTTCTGCAGGCCGAGCAGGACGGAGCCGTCGTCACGGCGCAGGGCGGGCCAGGCCATCGGCAGCACCGTGGCCAGCGTGACGGACGGGACGCCTTCGGGCAGGCCGTCCTTCAGGGTGAGCTCGGCCGTGGCCGCCGGGACCAGCTCGCGCAGGGCCACCCAGTCGCACTCGCCGGGCAGCCCCTCGAACGGGCGCTGCACCAGCTCGGTCGTGGCGTGTGCGGCGGCACGGCCGTGGCAGGCCTTGTAGCGGCGGCCGCTGCCGCACGGGCAGGGCTCCCGGGCGCCGACCACCGGGATCTCACCGTCCGTGAGCTGCGGCCGCTTGGCCTTCGTCTGGGGTCGCTTCTTGGCCATCGTGGGTGTCTCCCGGTTGCGGCTCAATCTCGTACGGCCGCGAGCCTAGCCGCTCCCACTCCGGTCGAACGGACCCTGTGGACAACCGGCCGCTTGTGTACAACGGGCCGACGGCGGGCGGCTGGTCCGGGTGGCGGCTGGTCCTGATGGGCGGCTGGACCCGGTGGACGACGGGTCGCCCGTGGACGGCGGGCCGTTTGCGGACGGCGGGCCGCCGCCGGGCGTCTTCCACCGGCCGCGTCCGCAATCGCGCCGGCGGCCGGCCCACCCGCCGCGCGGGCCGACCGACCGACCGTGTGCAGCGGGGCGCGCGGGCCGCCGGGACGACCATCGCCGTGCGCCGTGCGCCGTCCGCCGTCCGCTGTGCGCTGTGTGTCGTCCGCCGTGCGCCGTGCCCCGTCCGCCGTGCGTCGCGCGGGCGCTGGTCAGCCCACGTCGTCGAAGGCGTCCGCGAAGTCCAGCCCGGGGATCTCCGAGACCGCCGGTGCCGTGATGCGGGTGGCGAAGTCGTCCCGCCGGTGCCCGGCGTCCGGGTCGTACACGTCGTCGTGGACGACGACCCAGACCGTGACCTCACCGCGGGCGTCGTCCCGTACGCCCCAGTCGTCCGCGAGCGCGGTGATGATGTTCAGCCCGCGGCCGCCGTGCGCGGTGACCGAGGGGGTCGCCGGCGCCGGGCGGGTCGGGCCGCCGCCGTCCGTGACCTCCACGAGGAGCCGTCCGGCCGCGTCCACCTGCCACGCGGCGCGGACGTCGCCGTCGCCCGCCAGGGCGTCGCCCAGTGGACGGCCGTGCTTGCACGCGTTGCTCAAAAGCTCCGAAAGGACCAGTACGGCGTCGTCGATGACCGATTCCGCCACACCGCCGCCGCGCAACTGCTCGCGCATCCGGCGCCGTGCCTTCCCCACGCCCGCAGGGCCATGGGGAACGGCCATGCTCGACGACGTGGGCACCTCCTGTGCCACCACCAACGCCACCCCCGAGACCTCCTTCGCCCCACGCCACGGTGTGGATGCCCTTCTGGCCTGAACCGGAAACCGGCCGGTCTCCGTCCAGTGACGCATTCGACACGGTCGAACACGCACCGAACGCGCCGGAGCACTCCCCGTAATCGTGTGGCTGGATTTCGTCGGTGTGGCCGAGACCGGAGAATGGGCCAGAGAGCCCGCCGGGTCAAGGTTTCCGGACGAATCAGTGACGAATCGGCGACGAGTCAGCGGCGACGAAGGCGGCGGCGAAGCGGCGGCCCATCAGCGGCCGAGGTGGTCCAGTACCGCACGCGGCCGGTTGGTGATGATGGCGTCGACTCCCAGGCCGGCACAGAGATCGACGTCGTCGGTCTCGTTCACGGTCCACACGTGCACCTGGTGGCCGGCCCGCTTCAGGCGCTCGATGTAGGCGGGGTGGTTGCGCACGATCCGGATCGAGGGGCCCGCGATCCGGACACCGGCGGGCAGCCGGCCGTCGCGCAGCCGGGGCGAGACGAACTGCATCAGGTAGACCGTCGGCAGGGTCGGCGACGCGGCCCGCACCCGGTGCAGCGAGCGGGCCGAGAAGCTCATCACGCGCACCGGGGACTCGGCGGCCGAGGCGGGGGCGTCGAGGCCGAACCGCTTCAGGAGCAGCAGCAGCCGCTCCTCCACCTGTCCCGCCCAGCGCGTGGGGTGCTTGGTCTCGATGGCCAGCTCCACCCGTCGCCCCGCGTCGGCCACCAGCTGGAGCAGGCGCTCCAGGGTCAGTACGGAGGTCTCCTCCCGGTCCTCGGGCCGGTGTTCCCAGTCGGGCTGCTCGTCGCGCGTGCGCCAGAACTCCCGGGTCCTGCGGGCGCCGAAGTCCAGGGCGGCCAGGTCGGCGAGCTCCAGGGCCGACACCGCGCCGCGGCCGTTGGACGTTCGGTTGACGCGCCAGTCGTGCACGCAGACTAGGTGTCCGTCCGCGGTCAGGCGCACGTCGCACTCGAGGGCGTCCGCCCCGTCCTCGATCGCCTTCCGGTAGGCGGCGAGGGTGTGCTCGGGAGCGTCCTCGGACGCGCCGCGGTGGGCGACGACCTGGATCCGGTGCTGTCGTGCGTGGGTCACCGCGTCATGGTGCCACCACGCGCGGGTAGACGTGCCACCGGAGCCGTCGGCGGTCATTGTCAGTACGTCTGTTTAGTCTTGGATGTCCCATGTAAAGGCTGTCCGTGGACCCACAGCAACCGCTTATGGTGCTCTGACGGCCCGTGGGAAAAGCTGATGGCATACGAAAACATCGCACATCCGCGCCGCGCCGGACCGCGGGGCACCCGCGTGAGCGCGTGCCGGGACCGGCCGATGTGACGAGACAGCCCGTGGACCGGGAAAGACCCGTGGACCGGAAGACAGCCGTGGAACGAGGAGAGAAGCTGTGAGCACCGAGAACGAGGGCACCGCGGTACCCCCGGCCCCGTCCGCGCCTCCAGTGCCGGTGGACTCTCCCGCAGCCTCCCCCCAGCCGGACCCTCAGCCGTCGTCCCCCGCGCCGACGGCACCGCAGCCGCAGGACGGCCAGGCGCCCGCCGCCGCGCCCGGTGCCCAGGCACCCGGCTCGCCTCACCAGTCCTCCGCTCCCGCTCCGCACGACCCGGCGGCGTCCCAGGCACCCGGCGTGACGCACAGCGCTCCGGACGCTTCCTGGCCGCCGCCGCCCCCGCCCCCGGGCACCCCGTCCTACGGCGGAGGCGGCGGTGACGGTCATGGCGGCGAGGGCCACGGCAGTGGTGGTTACGGCGGCGGCGGTTACGGCGGTGGCGGCTGGGGCGCCTCGTACCAGCCCCCCGCGCCGAGGGCGGGCCGGGGCCGTGGCGGTCTGGTAGCCGGGCTCCTGGTCGCCGCGCTGGTGGCGGGCGGCCTGGGCGGCGGCCTCGGCTACACCCTGGCCAAGAACAACGACGGGTCCGGCTCCACCACGGTCTCCGCCTCCGACACCGGCGGCTCCGTCAAGCGCGACGCGGGCACGGTCGCCGGCGTGGCCGCCGAGGCGCTGCCCAGCACGGTCACCATCCAGGCCGAGGGCAGCAACGGCGAGGGTGGCACCGGCACCGGGTTCGTCTTCGACAAGCAGGGCCACATCGTCACCAACAACCACGTGGTGGCGGAGGCGGTGGACGGGGGCAAGCTCAGCGCGACCTTCCCGAACGGCAAGAAGTACGAGGCCCAGGTGGTCGGCCACGCCCAGGGCTACGACGTGGCGGTCATCAAGCTCGAGAACGCCCCCTCGGACCTCAAGCCCCTCCCCCTCGGCAACTCCGACAAGGTGGCGGTCGGCGACTCCACGATCGCCATCGGTGCCCCCTTCGGCCTGTCCAACACGGTGACGACCGGCATCATCAGCGCCAAGAACCGCCCCGTGGCCTCCAGCGACGGCAGCGGCAGCAGCAAGGCGTCCTACATGAGCGCCCTCCAGACCGACGCGTCGATCAACCCGGGCAACTCCGGCGGCCCCCTCCTCGACGCGCAGGGCAACGTCATCGGCATCAACTCCGCCATCCAGTCCACGAGCAACGGCGGATTCGGCACCGGCCAGGCCGGTTCGATCGGCCTGGGCTTCGCCATCCCCGTCAACCAGGCCGAGTTCGTCGCCAAGCAGCTGATCAGGACCGGCAAGCCGGTGTACGCGAAGATCGGCGCCTCCGTCTCCCTCGAGGAGACGACCAACGGCGCGAAGCTCACCGAGCAGGGCGTGAACGGCTCCGAGCCCGTCGAGCCGGGCGGTCCCGCGGACGACGCCGGCCTCAAGCCCGGCGACGTCATCACCAAGCTCGGCGACCGCGTGATCGACAGCGGCCCGACCCTGATCGGCGAGATCTGGACCCACAAGCCCGGCGACGAGGTCACGGTCACCTACGAGCGCGGCGGCAAGGAACGCACCACGGAACTCACCCTGGGCTCCAAGATCGGCGACGACTGAGCCACCCCCGCGAGGCACCGTGCTTCCCGGTCACAGGACTAGGGCCTGTGCCCCCAGGGCGATCGGCCGGTGGTCGCGCGAGAGCCTGGTTCCCAGGCTGCTGGGCAGGAATGGTCAGCCCAGGACTCGGCAGCTCAGGAAGAGGACACCATGCCCGTCGACGGTCACAGCCGCATCCGCATCGCCCGGCCTTCCCGGGACTTGGGGGCGGCCGAGCGGTTCTGGGTGCGGGGGCTGGGGCTCGGTGTGGTGTGGCGGAGCGAGGGCGGGCCGGAGCCTGGTGGGCACGACCTGCTGATGGTGGGCTGGCCGGACGCCGACTGGCATCTGGAGCTGGTCTGCGAGCCCGACCGGCCCGTCGAGCCCCGGCCCACCGAGGAGGACCTGCTGGTGATCTACGTCGACGGTCCGGTGCCCGATGACCTGGTCCCCCGCCTGGAGGAGCATGGCGGCAGGCGGGTGCCGTCTCCGAACCCGTACTGGAACCGGTGGGGCGTCACGATCGAGGACCCGGACGGCTACCGGCTCGTGCTCTGCGAGCGGGGCTGGTCGAACGCGTAGCGCCAGGTGCTCGCCGGGCGCGCGATACCTCGCGCGTGCGGTGACCGCGTAGGTTCTCCTGGTCGTCGGGGCCGCGACGGAGCACACCGCCAGGAGGCATCAGTGCCGTACCCGCAACCGCTCACCCCCGAGGAGGAGCTCGCCGCCGCGAAGAAGCTGTTGAGCCTCCCGCGTATCGTCGTGATCTGCGGCTCCACCCGCTTCATGACCGAGATGGCCGAGGCCGACCTGCGGGAGACCGAAGCCGGAAGGATCGTCGTCAAACCGGGCATTGACATGAAGTCGCCGCACGAACTCCGGTCCGGTCCTGGCGAGGCCGAGGCGCTGAAGGCGCGGCTCGGCGATCTGCACCGGGCGAAGATCCGGCTCGCTGATGAGGTGCTCGTAGTCGGCGACTACGTCGGAGACAGCACCCGTGCCGAAATCGCCTACGCCCGGTCGCTGGGCAAGCCCGTGCGGTTCACCCACCCCGAAGTCGACCCTGACGCCTGACCGTCCATCCCCAGTCGGCGTGGCAGTTCTCGGGCTCAGAAGCGAGCCGGCGGACCCCGTGTGGACCACGAACCCCGCGCGCCGCCCCGGGCCGGTACGCTGTACCTGCTCCGTCCCTGGTGGGCGCGGGGCGCGGGTGGGTTGCCCGAGCGGCCTAAGGGAACGGTCTTGAAAACCGTCGTGGCAGCGATGTCACCGTGGGTTCAAATCCCACACCCACCGCACTGATTGACGGCCCCTGACCAGGCGTGACGGTCGGGGGCCGACGTCGTGTGGGCTAGCGGCACGAACCCGTTGAGAGGCGTCGCTTTTGCCACTGGGAGGCGGGTGGGGCGGTCGTTACGTTCGAGGGGCGGCCGGTGCAGGTGGTGCGGGCCGGGTTTCTCGGACTTGAGAGGTGCCCCTCATGCATGCCCAGATCGTTCTGTTCGACGGTTTCGACCCGCTCGATGTCGTCGCCCCCTTCGAGGTGTTGTCTGCCGGCGGGAGTGCCGCGCCCGGTGCGGTGAGTGTGGAGCTGGTGTCCGCCGAGGGGCCGCGGGAGGTGGTCAGCGGTACGAACGGGCTGGCGTTGCGGGCCACGGCCGCGCTCGATCCCGGGCGTGCGGGGCTGATCGTGCTGCCCGGGGCGTCGGGTCGTGTCGGGGAGCCCGGCGAGGTCCCGGGCGAGGACACGGGGGCGGGGGACGAGACGATCCCCGTGCTGCTGGGCCGCACCCTCGCCACCGAGTTGCCCGCGCTGCTGGCGGTGGCGATGGAGAATCCCGAGGTCACCGTCGCCGCCGTGTGCGGAGGGTCGCTCGTGCCCGCCATGGCCGGACTGCTGGAGGGGCGTTACGCCACCACCCACCACCTGGGCCTCGACATGCTCGACGCCACCGGCGTCCACGCGGTGAACGCCCGTGTCGTCGACGACGGCGACCTCGTCACCGGCGCCGGTGTCACCTCGGGGCTCGACCTGGGCCTGTACCTGCTGGAGCGCGAGGTGGGCCCGCGGATCGCCCGGGCCGTCGAGGAACTGTTCGCCCACGAGCGCCGCGGCACCGTGTGGAGGGCCGAGGGGCCCGTGCCCGTCGGGTTCTGATGTCGCGGTCCACCACCCACCGTCAGGAAGAGGCACAGCATGTCCGTCGAAGGCACCTGGGACCTGTCCATCTCCACCCCGATCGGCCGGATCGCGGCGGTCGCCGAGTTCCGGCGGCGCGAGGACGGGCTCCTCGTGGGGACGGCCCACGGGGCGGGGGAGGAAGTACCGCTGCGTGACGTCGTACTCCACGGCGACCGGCTCACCTGGAAGCAGGCCGTCACCAAGCCGTTGCGGCTGAACCTCGCCTTCGACGTGACGGTCGACGGGGACAGCCTGGCCGGTACTTCACGGGCCGGCCGGCTGCCCGCCTCGAAGGTCACCGGGGCGCGTACTCGGACGGACTGAACCGTGCTCCGGAAACCGCCGTGACCGGTCAGGGGCGGTGGCTCGTCATGCGGGCCGCGGAGGCGATCGTGGCGCGGGCTTCGTGTTCCGTCAGGCCGGTGCTGCGGGCCGCCTCGACCAAGGGGTCCAGCAAGGCGGCCCCGATGCCGTTCTCGTAGGCGCGGCAGGCCGCCCAGAACAGGCGGGTGTTGCGCTGGCCCGCGTGGGCGGCGAGGACGAACTGGACGAGTCCCCGGCCGTGGGCGTCGGTCGCGGGGTGGGCGGGAGTGTGCCGACGCGGCCGGGGCGGCGGGAGGAGCAGGCGCAGGAGCGCGGGCGGGCAGGGCGCGGGGGCGAGGTGGGCGGTGCCGGGGGCCGCGGCGTACGCGCCGTGCCGGGTGCGGGAGCCGGGGCCGACCAGGTAGCCGCCGGCGCCCCGGATGTCGATGCCGGGGGCGAGGCGGCCGGCCGAGTTGGGGACGACGGCGTCGGGCGGGCCGCTCAGCCACAGGTGGCGGCCTCCGCTCGGGGTGAGGACGACGACCGTGGGCGGGATCGTGAACAGGTGGCGCAAGGCCAGTTCGCGCAGGGCGGCCGAGGAGTCCGTCTCCGACTTCGTGTCCAGGTCGACACCGATGAGGTGGTGCGGGGGCAGGCCGCAGGCGATGCCGTAGCCGGTGGCCCAGGGGGCGGCGGCGAACAGTTCGCGGATGCGGGCCGGGTCGGTGGAGGCGTCGTAGACCCCGTGGCCGGGGCGGCCGCACTCGCCGTGGCAGGGGGCCGGGGACGGGTCGTCGCGGTGGGGGGAGCGGAGGGCCGGGAGCTTCGTCCGGGACAGGGGGATGACGGCCAGCCCGCGTTCGGCGGCTGACAGGGCGTGTGCGAGGGCCAGCGTCGTGGCCTGCCGGTCGGTGGTGGCCATGACTCCATGTTCGTATGCATGTTCGAAAAAGGGAAGAGCGGGTGGGTGTGACACGCCGGGGTGGGGCGGCGGGCGGAAAAAGTGCCGGAACGCTTCACCTCTTGCGGTACTTGGGGTGCAGGTGTCCCCACTGTGTCGACCTGGGACGGAAGGGAAGCAAAGGGGTTTATCGACTTGTCATCACGCTTGAGGGCGAATCAGGCCTTCCGGGGTGGTTCGCCGGGGTTCGGTGGGCAATTCTGATCACGCGACGTCGTGCACAGCGTCGGGGCGGACGGCCAACTGCCTCGGCAAGAGCCAGAGTTCAGAACCGCTTCACGCAACTTCACGCAGGTCCAGGCAGCTTCACGTACTGACCGCGCCCACGGCCGCAAGCCGGTGCGCACTTGTTCTGGAGGAACAACATGGCAAGCATCCGTACCGCCCGCGTCGTCGCCGCCGTCGCCGCCCTGCCGCTCGCCGCCGCCCTCTTCGGCGGCATCGCGACGGCGGACAGCGGCGCCATCGCGGACGACGGATCGAACGCGACCGCTTCGGAGGCCTTCGCGGGCATCATCGGCAGCGGCGTCGGCGACGACAACAATGGCAACTCGTCGACCACGCAGCAGCAGGCCGTCGGCTCGGGGGCCTCGAACCAGAGCAACACCGCGCAGGTCGACGGCTCCGCGTTCACGGCGATCAACCAGGGCAACGAGAACGTGGCCGTCAGCTTCTCCCCGCTGTGGTGGTGAGCTGAGGGGCCGGGGCGCGGGTGCGCTCCCGCGCCCGGTCCCTCCGTGCGGGGTGTGCTTCATGGGGTCGCAAGGCGTC
The DNA here is from genome assembly GCF_042745235.1 of Streptomyces sp. NPDC058796. Lineage (NCBI taxonomy): Bacteria > Bacillati > Actinomycetota > Actinomycetes > Kitasatosporales > Streptomycetaceae > Streptomyces > Streptomyces sp. NPDC058796. The sequence continues at coordinate 136,262 of NZ_JBHYOP010000003.1, read as the reverse complement.
TGGGCGGCGGTGGACCGGTTGTTCCGGTACCGCCGCCCAGGCGTTTCCGTGTGCGCGGGACCTTGTGGAGATCCTGCTCGCAGGGGCTCCCCCAGGGGTGAACCCGCACTGCCTCTCCTCCCCTCGTCCACCTACAGGAGGTGCAGTCGGCACCACCCCTACAACCTGAGGCGGACGCGGCTTCGGGACCTGCGGGCGATCCGCCGGGCACCCTGCCGCTCATAGCGTTGAGCCATGACCGCACCCGTCTGCACCAGCGCTTCGAACGCCGCCACCGCCGTGGCCCCGGCCAAGGTTCCGGCCAGAGCCTCGGCAAGGACGCAGACCTTCCCGTACCCGTCGTTCTCGTCGTACGTGAAGGCCCGCCAGCCGGTGCTGCTGCGTACGGCCCGGTCGCTCACGGCGAACCCGAGCGACGCGGAGGACCTGCTGCAGACCGCCCTCACCAAGACCTATGTGGCCTGGGAGCGCATCGAGGACCACCGCGCCCTCGACGGATATGTGCGCCGGGCCCTGGTGAACACCCGGACGTCGCAGTGGCGCAAGCGCAAGGTCGACGAGTTCGCCTGCGACGAGCTGCCCGAGCCGGAGCCCATGCCGGCCAGCGACGACCCGGCCGAGCGCCAGGCACTGCGTGACGCCATGTGGCGGGCGATCATGAAGCTGCCCGCCCGGCAGCGCGCGATGGTCGTCCTCAGGTATTACGAGGATCTCAGCGAGGCCCAGACGGCCGACGTGCTCGGCGTCTCCGTGGGCACGGTGAAGTCGGCGGTGTCCCGGGCGCTCGGTAAGCTGCGCGAGGACCCCGAGCTGGGGTTCGTCCGGGCCTGAGCCGGGGTTCGTCCGGTTCCGACCCGGTCTCCGCTCTTCCTCTGCCCGGCGCCCGTGCCGCCGTCGAGGGCTCCCGCCGGGAAGCCCCGGAGACGCCCGCACACTGATCGATCAGCCCGGAGTAGTGACATACCGCGCGGTATGTGCGCAGAATCAGCGCAACCCTTGCCGCCGCGTAGGCAAAGTCGCCCCGGGAGGACACCGTGCTGAGCACGATGCAGGACGTACCGCTGCTGATTTCGAGGATCCTGAACCACGGGTCGACGATCCACGGCAGCTCGCAGGTGACCACCTGGACCGGTGAGGACGAGCCGCACCGCCGCTCCTTCGCCGAGATCGGCGAGCGCGCCGCCCAGCTGGCGCACGCCCTGCGCGAGGACCTCGCCGTCGGCGACGACGAGCGCGTGGCGACCCTCATGTGGAACAACGCCGAGCACGTCGAGGCCTACTTCGCGATCCCCTCCATGGGCGCGGTCCTCCACACCCTCAATCTCCGCCTCCCGCCCGAGCAGCTGGCCTGGATCGTGAACCACGCGGCCGACCGCGTCGTGATCGCCAACGGCTCCCTGCTCCCCCTGCTCGCCCCGCTGCTCCCGCACCTGAAGACGGTCGAGCACGTCGTCGTCACCGGCCCCGGCGACCGCGCCCTGCTGGAAGGCGCCTCAGTCCAGGTGCACGAGTACGAGGACCTGATCGCCGGGAAGCCGACCGCCTACGACTGGCCCGAGCTGGACGAGCGGGCCGCCGCCGCCATGTGCTACACCTCCGGCACCACCGGCGACCCCAAGGGCGTGGTCTACAGCCACCGCTCCATCTACCTGCACTCCATGCAGGTCAACATGGCCCAGTCGATGGGCCTGACCGACGAGGACACCTCGCTGGTCGTGGTCCCGCAGTTCCACGTCAACGCCTGGGGACTGCCGCACGCCACCTTCATGACCGGCGTGAACATGCTGATGCCGGACCGCTTCCTCCAGCCCGCCCCGCTCGCCGAGATGATCGAGGGCGAGAAGCCGACCCACGCCGCCGCCGTCCCCACCATCTGGCAGGGCCTGCTCGCCGAGCTGACCGCCAAGCCGAGGGACGTCTCCTCCCTCACCCAGGTCACCATCGGCGGCTCCGCCTGCCCGCCCTCCCTGATGGAGGCGTTCGACGCGCTGGGCATGCGGGTCTGCCACGCCTGGGGCATGACGGAGACCTCCCCGCTCGGCACGGTCGCCCGGCCGCCGGCCCACGCGATCGGCACCGACCAGGAGTTCGCCTACCGCCTCACCCAGGGCCGCTTCCCGGCCGGCGTCGAGGCCCGCCTCACCGGTCCCGGCGGCGAGCGCCTGCCCTGGGACGGCGAGTCCGCCGGTGAGCTGGAGGTGCGCGGCAACTGGATCGCCGGCGCGTACTACAACGGGCCGGGCGCCGAGCCGCTGCGCCCCGAGGACAAGTTCAGCGAGGACGGCTGGCTGAAGACGGGCGACGTCGGCACCATCTCCCCCGACGGCTTCCTCACCCTCACCGACCGCGCCAAGGACGTCATCAAGTCCGGCGGCGAGTGGATCTCCTCCGTGGAGCTGGAGAACGCGCTGATGTCCCACCCGGACGTCGCCGAGGCCGCGGTCGTCGCCGTCCCCGACGACAAGTGGGGCGAGCGCCCGCTGGCCACCGTCGTCCTCAGGGAGGGCGCGAGCGTCGGCTTCGAGGAACTGCGAACCTTCCTCGCCGAGGACGGGAAGATCGCCAAGTGGCAGCTCCCGGAGCGCTGGACGGTGATCGAGGCGGTGCCGAAGACGAGCGTCGGCAAGTTCGACAAGAAGGTGCTGCGCAGGCAGTACGCCGACGGAGGGCTGGACGTGACCCGGCTCTGACCGGGTCCGGAGCGCGCGTACGCCGGGCGGCATCGAGCCGCCCGGCGTACGCGCGTCAGTTGGTCCCGATCCGGGAGAGCAGCTCGACGATCCGGGACTGCACCTCACCGCTGGTGGAACGCTCCGCCAGGAACAGCACCGTCTCGCCCGAGGCCAGCCGCGGCAGGTCGGCCTGGTCGACGGCGGCGGTGTAGACGACGAGCGGGGTGCGGTTGAGCTGTCCGTTCGCGCGCAGCCAGTCGATGATCCCCGCGTGCCCCTCCTGGCGCCGCTCGATCTGCATCAGGTCCATCACGACCAGGTTGGGCCGGAACTGCCCGGCAAGCGTCACCGCGTCGGCGTCACTCGCCGCCCGTGCCACCTGCATCCCGCGCCGTTCCAGCGTCGAGGTCAGCGCCAGCGCGATCTCCGCGTGCTCCTCGATCAGCAGGACACGCGGCGGGTGCTGCTCGCTGTCGCGCGGCGCGAGCGCCTTCAGCAGTACGGCCGGATCGGCGCCGTAGGCGGCGTCCCGCGAGGCCTGCCCGAGTCCGGCCGTGACCAGGACCGGCACCTCGGCGGCCACCGCCGCCTGGCGCAGTGACTGGAGCGCGGTACGGGTGATCGGGCCGGTCAGCGGGTCCACGAACAGCGCGGCGGGGAACGCCGCGATCTGCGCGTCGACCTCCTCGCGCGAGTTGACGATCACCGGCCGGTAACCACGGTCGCTCAGCGCCTGCTGCGTGGACACGTCCGGAGCGGGCCACACCAGCAGCCGCCGCGGGTTGTCCAGCGGCTCCGGCGGCAACTCGTCGTCCATCGGCTGCGGACGCGGCGGGTCGGCGACCTCCACGGCACCGCCGGGACCGTCCAGCGGCTCGGGGCCCTCGGCGGCGTTGCGGTCCGGCGCGCCTATGGCGTACGACCGTCCGACGCCCTCAGTCCCCGGCACGCGCCGCGGCTGACCACCGGTCAGGGGCGGCTGCTCCTGGGGGTGGGGCTGCGGCTGGGGTTGGCCCGCGCCCTGGGTCTGGCCTGCGGTCTGGGGCCGGCCCGCGCCCTGGGGCGGCTGGGGGCGGCTCGGCGGCTGCGCGGGGGCGGCCGGCTGGTCCGCACGCGCGGTGGCCGGGTCGGGTGGCGTACCCAGCTTGCGGCGCCGGCCCGAACCGCCCGGCTGCTGCGGGACGGGGGTGGCCGTCGGCTGCTGCACCTGGGCCGCCTGCCGGTTGAACGGCACGCCCTGGCCCAGCGTCCGCACGCTGATCGCCCGCCCCTGGGTCGAGTTCGGGTCGACGGGCGCGGACGCCTCGGCGGGCAGCGGCTGCGCCGCACGCGGGGCGGGGGCGTTCTCGGGCGGCAGCGGCGTGCCCCGGCTCGGCGTGGTCGCGGGAACGGCCCGCGGGGGTGCCGGGGCAGCGGGCGCGGCGGGGGCCCCCGGAGCGGGTGCCGCCGCGGGGCCGGTGGCGCCGTCGGGTGGTGCGGGCGTCTCCGTGCCCGGTGCGGCGACCGGTGCCTCGGGAGTGGCCGCACCAGGCGCGGTCGCGTGAGTACCGGCGCCCGGCAGGTCCGTGGCGGCCGCCGGCCAGGGCTGTGGCGCGGGCTGTCCGGCGGCGGGCTGACCGGTGGCGGGCTGACCGGCGGCGGGCTGACCGGTGGCGGGCTGGGCGTCCGCGGTCGTGTCGGCGGGGCGGGGTTCTGCGGGGTGGGCGGCAGCGGCCGGTGCGGGCTCAGCCCCCGGTGCGGCCGGGACGGACGCGGGCTGACCGGGGGTGCTCTGCGGCGGAACGGGTGCTCCCTGCACGGGTGCGGACGGGACCGGACCATCCTGCGCCGGCCCGGGTGGGGCTGCCTCCGCCTGCTGTGCGGTCCCGGCCCGGCGCCGCCGTCCGGTGGGTGCCTCGGCCGGGTGCGGCTGCGGCGGGGTGTGGTCGTCGGCCTGGTCGTGCGGTACGGCGTCGTGCCGGCCGTCGTCGACGAGGGCGTCACCGGGAACGGCCGGACCGGGCAGCGGACCGTGCCCCCGCCCGTGCTCCGGTCCCTGCCCCTGGCCGTGCGCATCGGGTGCCGTGGACGCCGAGGCCGCTGCCGCCGTCCCACCGGCGGCCCCCACCGGCCCGGCCGCGCCCTGTCCTTCCGCCCCTCGGGGCTCCGCCACGGCGTCGGACGGCCGGTCCGCGTCGGCGGGCGGCAGGGCGAACACCTGACGCGGCGCGGCTTCCTGCGCGGCGGCGCGCTCGTTCGCGGAGGCCAGTGCGCGTCGCCTGCGCCCGGTGGGCCGGTCCGCGTCGGCCGGGTCCGCCTCACCGGCCTGGGCGGGCAGGGCCGGCGGCAGTGCCTGCTGCGCGGCACCGTCCCGCCGGGCACGCCGACCGGTCGGCGCGGGAACGCCCTGCGGCGGTACGGTCCCGCCCAGCCCGGTGTTGGAGGCCGCGGCCCCTCCGCCGTGCTCCCCGGCCATGACGACGGCGCCCTCGGACACCCCGGCGGACAGCGCCATCGGGTGCGTGGCCTCGACTGCGGCACCCACGTCCTCCGCCGGGCGGCCGCGCCGACGCCCGGTACCGCCGGACCCCTCGCCCGGGGCGGCCTGCGCGGGAACCGGAAGCGGTCCGGGCGCCTGCGCCACCTGCTCTTCAGCCTGGGGCTGGGCCTGGGCCGCGCGTCGCCTGCGCCGTCCCGTCGGCGCGGCACCCGCCTCCTCGGGACCGGCCTCGGCGGCACGGGACCCGTCGGCACCCTCGCCCGCCGCCCCCGCGACCCCGCTCTCCAAGAACGCGTCGACGGACGCCCGCCGGGCACGCCGCCGCCCGGCACCGGAACCGGCCGGATCCGCACCGGCCTCGCCCGCGGCACCCGCATCCTCGGCGCCGCCCGGCACCGGAGCCGGTGCCTGAGCAGACTCCGGTGCCGGAACCCGGTCCGCGACGGCTCCCGCCCCGCCCCCGATCGGGACCTCCAGCACGAACGCGCTGCCGCTCATCCCCGGCACCTCGTGCGTCTGGAGCACGCCACCGTGCGCCCGCACGATCCCGCGCACGATCGGCTCGTGCACCGGGTCCCCCCCGGAGTACGGCCCGCGCACCTCGATGCGTACGACCTCGCCGCGCTGCGCCGCCGCGACCACGACCGTGTTGTCCAGGTAGCCGCCGGTCGCCGACACGGGCGAGTTGCCGGTGGCGTCGACGCCCGCGACGTCCGCGACGAGGTGCGCGAGGGCGATCGCGAGCAGCCGGTGGTCGACCTCGGCCTCGATGGGCGGCGCGTGGACCGCGAACTGCACCCGTCCCGGCCCGATCAGCTCGACGGCACCGTCGACACCGGAGGCGACGACCGCGTCGAGCATCACCTTCGTACGGGCGACGCCCTCGGAGCCGACGTCGAGGCGCTGGTAGCCGAGGACGTTGTCGATGAGCGTGGTGATGCGCGAGTAACCGGCCGAGAGGTGGTGCAGCACCTGGTTGGCCTCGGGCCACAGCTGTCCGGCGTCGTCCGCGGCCAGTGCGGCCAGCTCCTGGCGAAGTTCGTCCAGGGGCCCGCGCAGGGAGCCCCCGAGGAGGGTGAGCAGCTGCTCGTGCCGGGCGGCGAGCGCCTCGTAGCGGTCCTTCTCCCGTTCGCCGAGCGCGGCGTAGCGGTCCGCGTCCGCGGCGACCTCCTCCGCGTGCTTCTCCCGCAGCTCCTCCAGCTCACTCACGTGTTCCTGGCGCAGGGCGGTCAGCTCGGCGGCGTGCTCCTCGGCGAGCCGCTCCAGTTCCTCGGCGTGCCGCCGCTCCGCGTCCTCGTGCTCCTTGACCAGCGCGTCGTAGGGGCGCCGGTCGGTGAAGGTCATGACAGCGCCGACGAGCTGGTCGCCGTCGCGCACGGGGGCGGTCGTCAGGTCGACCGGCACCTGGTCGCCGCTCTTGGAGAACAGCACCTGCCCGCGCACCCGGTGCTTGCGTCCGGAGCGCAGCGTGTCGGCGAGCGGGGACTCGTCGTACGGGAAGGGGGAGCCGTCGGCCCGCGAGTGCAGGACGAGGGTGTGCAGCTCGCGGCCGCCGAGGTCGCTGGCGCGGTAGCCCAGTATCTGGGCGGCGGCCGGGTTGACGAGGACGATCCGCCCGTCGGTGTCGGTGCCGACGACCCCTTCGGCGGCGGCCCGCAGGATCATCTCGGTCTGCCGCTGCGAACGGGCCAGTTCGGCCTCGGTGTCGACGGTGCCGGAGAGGTCTCGGACGACGAGCATCAGCAGTTCGTCGCCGGTGTAGCCGTAGTTGTCGTAGGCCTGCTGGCCGGTCTCCAGGTTGGCGCTGGTGACCTCGACGGGGAACTCACTGCCGTCGGTGCGCCGGGCGACCATGCGCGTCGGCTTGGTGCGCGCGCGGGGGTCGATGTGGTCGGGGCGCCGCATCGAACCGGGGATGAGCCGCGAGTCGAACTGCGGCAGCAGATCCAGCAGCCCGCGCCCGACCAGTGCCGTGCCCGGCGTCTCGAAGGCCTCCAGCGCGATGGTGTTGGCGTTGACGACGGTGCCGTTGGCGTTGACCAGGACCAACGCGTCCGGCAGCGCGTCCAGTATGGCTGCGAGGCGAGCAGCGCCTCGGGATGGCCTGCTGCTCACGAGACGCTTCCCTCCTGTTACCGCACTTGCCGACCGCCCGGGCCATCTTGCCAATCGGCCCGCGACGTGTCACGCGAGGGAGTCTAAGGGTTGGGGCCCGGCGGGCGGTGCGGGATGGGACGGAGGTCGCACGCGGGAATGACGCAGAACATGTGACCGATGCCCCCGGGTGCCACTCTTCCGGCACCCGCCGGGGCCCGCCTAGGACCGTCCCGGCGCCCCCACCTCGGGCAGCAGCGGCACCATGCGGTCCCAGCGGGAGATCTCGCAGCCGTCGCGGCGGTCGTACGTCACGTCGACCGGGCGGCCGGCCCAGACGCCCGTGACGTGTGCGGTGGCCGGGCCGCCGTACTGCATGGTGCAGACGCTGCCCTCGGGAACCGGCGCGAAGGCGTCCCGTCCCCAGCGCGTGTCGCGCTCGACGACGGCGCAGGCGCCGGCCGGGTCGGGGTGCGTGCCGCCGGCCGGGCCGCAGGACAGCTCGTACGTGCCGTCGGCGTCCGGGCCGGCGTCCCGGACGGTGACGGTCAGACGGTCCGTGGCCCGGACGTCCGGGCCGGCGGCGGTGGCGGGGGCGTGCGGGCCGGCGGCCGCGGCCGGGTGCGCGGACAGGGCGGCGAGGCTCGCGACGGACAGGGCGGCGGCGCCGAGGAGGCGGGCGGCGGGGACTCGGGTGACCTGCAACATGACCTGACTAACGCGCGGGCCCGCCGGACGTTGCGCGACCGGCCGCGGACCACGCCGTAAGGCTTTGCCCTGCGGCCCGCCCGCCTAGTACCGTAGGGGTCGATTGGTGACAGCGCGCTCAACTGTGTCATCATCGGCACGCACCGCTCGCGCTCGCACGCGAGACGGTGATGTTGTCTGGAGGCGTCGCCTAGTCCGGTCTATGGCGCCGCACTGCTAATGCGGTTTGGGGCTTACCCCCCATCGAGGGTTCAAATCCCTCCGCCTCCGCCCCGATCACCGAAGCCCCGGCCCGCTGGCCGGGGCTTCGGTGTTTTCGCAGGTCACAAGGGGTGCGGTCAATGGATTTCACATGACGGCGGCAGTCATGTAATGTTCTTCCTGTCGCCGCGAGCGGGGCCGAAAGGACCGGGAGCGACGGTAGAACTGAAAAGACAAGCACTCGTAGCTTAACGGATAGAGCATCTGACTACGGATCAGAAGGTTGCAGGTTCGAATCCTGCCGAGTGCACACAGGTCAAAGGCCCCGCCGGGAAATCCGGCGGGGCCTTTGACATCAACGGCTGACATCAGTGCGCCCGTAGAGGCGTCCTCAGTCGTCCGACGCTTCCCCCTCCGACCCCTTGTCGGGGACATCGAGATTCAGCGCGTCGTCCATGCGCTCAGCAGCCGCTCGCAGCGTTGTGTCCATCACGTGCGCGTACGTGTCGAGCGTCATCGTGATGGTGCTGTGGCCGAGCGTCTCCATGATCGTGCGAGCGTCCACCCCTCGTGAGAGCAGGAGCGAGGCGCAGGTGTGCCGTAGATCGTGAACCCTGACACGCCGCACGTTCGCGTCCCTGCACAGGATCGTCAGCATCCTGTTGAGGCCGCGCGGGTCGATGACCCGTCCCGTCTGTGTGGTGAAGATCAGTCCGTCAGGCTGACCCGGCGCCGGCTGCCACTTCTTGCCCGCAACCTTGCGTTCGCGTTCTTGCTGCTCGCGGTAGTGGGTGAGTGCTCGTACGAGGTGCTGCGGCAGGGACACCGTACGGATTGACCGTGTGGTCTTCGGCGTGCCGAAGAGGAGTTCCCGCCGGATGCGCTGCACGTTCCGACGCACCCGGAGCTGTCTATTCGTGAGGTCGACGTCCGACCAGGTGAGGGCGAGCGCTTCCCCACGTCGTAGTCCGGTCGATACGAGCAGCAGCCATAGCGCGTACAGCCGGTGTGTGCGCGCGGTCTTGAGCAGGATTCGGACTTCGGCGCCGTCCAGGGGGCGCACCTCCTTAGGTGTGACGGTCGGGGTCTCAACGATGCGTGCGACGTTCCGGGCGATCAGCTCTTCCCGCATCGCTTGCTGTAGGGCCGACCGCAGCACGGCGTGTACGTACTGGACGGTCCGAGCAGACGGAAGCCGTTTGCAGCACTTGCCCACAGCGCAGCATCCGCGCTTTCCCTCCGGGCGCTCGTGATCGGCGCCGCGCAGGCAGCAGAGGCAAGAGCCCTTGAACTCGGTCAGGAATCGGCGCACGTCCGCCGGGGAGAGCCGGTTGAGCCGCTTCTTGCCGAGCGCCGGCCGGATGTAGAGCCGGGTCAACCCCTCGTAGCTGTTGAGCGTGGCGGGCTTGAGCCGTTCCGGGGCGATGGTGGCGAGCCAGTACGTCAGGTAGTCGCCGAACCCCATGGTTGAGGACGCGGCCGGGATGCCCTGCCGGGTCTTCTCCTGCAACTCGGTGAGCTTGTCGGCCACTTCCTCGCGGGTCTTGCCGTAGACGAACTTCCGCGTTCGCGTCCCGTCCGGGCGGTAGACGTAGGCGGCGGCGTGATAGCGGCCGTCCGTGCGCTTGGTGATCGTGCCTTCGCCGTTGGCGCGTCGCTTGGCCATCAGGCAGCTTCCTCCAATCGGTCGCGCAGGTACGCGCGAACGCTGTCGACCGGTACGCGGCGGGCCCGTCCGATCTTGATGCTGGGGAGTTCGTTGGAGCGGATCAGGTCATAGACCTTGAAGCGGCTGATCCGCAGAGCCTCCATGACCTCCGGAACGGTCAAGGCTTCAGGCGTCGTGGGTACGGCGGTGAGCACGTCGAACCTCCGTGGGCAGGCGAGGCCATTGGCCTCTCGGGAAACGGCGAACGCTGCGGCGGCTCCCGTGCCGGGAGTTCGCGTGTGTCCTAGGTGCGGATTTCTGCGTCACAGCGTCACGTGCGTCACCCATGCCGTCTGAGCTGAGGTTTTCGCGTGACGCATGGCGCCGGGTGTGCGTCATCGGTGACGCAGGCTGTTCGTCACGCGTGACGCAGGTGACGCGGCGTGACGCAGAGAGAGGCCGTCTGCGTCACGCCCGTATGCGCAGGTCACGGAGCGGTTTTCTTGATCGTGTGACGCTGTGACGCAGCGTTCCCCTACTTAGGAAAAGAGGGGGGTGTCTGTGGTGGTGTGGCGCGGCTCAGGGGCTTGAAGAGGGAGCCGCTTCGCGGCACGTCCAGTGCAGGGCGGCGCCGCCGCCGAACAGCAAGAGGAGCACGCGCGGCCGGTGGTGCTCCTCTTGCTTGTGCGGTTGTGCAGTGCGGTCAGAACGCCTGCTGTTCGTGCGGGAGGGCGACCAGGGAGCGGGTCATTTCGATGTAGCGGCCTTCCCTGGTGCGGCCGGAGTCGATGAGGACGCCCCGGGCGGCCAGGGTGGGCTGAAGGCGCTTGAGACGGTCGGAGAGGACTTTGCCGGTGGTCGGCCACCCCTTGGGCAGGGGGCGGAAGTCCTCGCCGGTGTAGAGCTGACTGAGGCAGTGCAGCCACTCAGTGGAGGTCATCCGCTGCTGTGCGCCGGGTTCGAGGTCGGCGGCGTGCCGGAGCACGGTCTGTGCCAACAGGTCGCCCTCGATCACGTCGTCGTTGAGGTCGTCCAGGGCGGCCCGGTATGCGGTGAGCGCCCCGAGTCCGGTCGCGGCGTCGAGCTGCGCGCACAGGTGCGCGAAGTCCGCCATGCGCAGGTCGGTCGGGGTGTCCGCCTCAGCCGCGCGAACTTTTACCGTGAGATCGAGCAAGGACCCGAGGACGACCGGCAGCACTTCGGCGTACTCCGTCCACAGCTCATCCTCGGTGCGCCGGACCTTCGGCCGTTCCAGGCGGAGCGGCAGGAGGCGTTCGGCGAGGTCAGGACGGATGACGCCCACGTCGATGCCGGTCAGGAGCAGGGGGCGGCGGTAGCGGGCGCGGAAGACGTCCCCGTCGGTGAACAGCGCGCGCTTGACGCTCTCCGCGCCGGTGACGATGCAGCACATGGCGTCGGAGAGGTCCGGGGTCATGTGGGAGAGGTTGTCCAGGGCGGTGACCCATCCGGCGGCCACGGCCGCGATCAGGTTCTCCTCGTCCTTCGGTGCCCGGCGCAGGTCGCCGGTCATGCCCTCGATGATGCGTACGAGCATGCGGCCGCCGGTGGACTTGCCGGCGCCCTGCGGACCGGTGAGGAACGGGGCCGGGACGGGCACGGACGGTCCGAGACAGCCGATCAGCCAGGCGATGGCCAGGCACTCGGTTTCCGCGTTGGCGAAGTTGCACAGCCGCATCAACAGGTCGATGCCCTTGCCGTCGGTGTCCTTGACCGGCAGCGGCAGCTCCCCCGTGAGCTGCGTGCGGCGCCAGCACACCTCCCGCGGGTCGGGGATGGTGATGTCCCACCCGGTGGGGTGGATACGCACGGACTGCCCGTCGGCGCGTCCCAGGTCGAGCCACGTCGCGCCGTCGAATCCGGGGGCGACGCGGATGTGCACGGGCTGTACGTCCTCGGTCAGGGCCAGGGCCTCGATCAGGTCGAGTGCTTCCTTGAGCGCGGTGCCGTTGAAGACGCCCTGTCCGTCGCGGAAGAGTCCGACCATGAGTTCTTGGCGGTGGCTGCCGGTGGTGCCCTGGGAGCGGATGGGGCGGGCCACGGGGTGGCCGTTGCGCTGGGCGTAGACGGTGCCGTCGGCGGTGCGGAAGTACCGGAAGTGCGCCTGTGCGTAGTCGGTGATGATCTCGCGTGCGGGAGTCTTTTCGTCCTCGGACATGTCACAGTCCCAACGTGGTGCGGGCGTTGGTCCACGCGTCCGCGCAGTGCCGGGCGGTCTCGCCCTTGGCCTGCGCGGCGGTGAACAGCCGGGCGACGTGGGTGTCGGTGAGGCAGCCGCACCGGCCGTGCCTCGACAGCACCGCAAGGAACGTCCGGTACACGGTCGCGTGAACCGCGCTGGACGCCTCCGTGATGCGTTGCACGGCCATGGCGACGCCCCGTTCCAGGAAGACGGGCGTGCGGTGCGGGCACTCCCCCTGACCGCCCCTCAGGAGCCCTGAGAGCGCCTGTGATGCCCTGGGGGCGGGGGACGGCTCCTTTACCGCCAGGGCGCGCACAGCGTCTGGCAGAGCAGCCGTGGTGCCGGTGCCGGGTCCGAGCCAACGGGCGTAGGCCATGGTCGACTTGATGTCGACGCCGGGCCGGACCGCGTTCATGGAGCGCATGGCGCCCCGGTAGATCCAGTGTTCGCCGCGCGTCGTGGGCACGGTGCGGGTGGCGGGCAGGGCGGTGCGGGCCCAGGCGATGGCGTCGGCGTCGTCGAGGTCGACGACGGTCAGTGCGGCGCCGCCGGGGTGGTAGGCGACGCACACCGCCTGTCGCCACGCCGTGGCCCACGAGGGCGAGACGATGACGGCCGGGTCGGTAGAGGCGGCGGCCCACCCGTGGCAGACGCCGGGGCACCGGCACGGGCCGGGTACCTTCATGTTCGGTCGGCCGCCGCACGCGTTGTCCGCACACGCCGTGCAGTTACCGAAGGGGACCTTGCCCCGGCGCAGGGGCAGTACGGGCACGCCGGACGCGGCGAGGCTCAGCGCCGTGTGCTGCGGATGGGGGGTGGGTTGCGTCATGCTGGGGTATCTCCAGTTCCTTGATGGGTTCTGGTTGGCAAGGGCGGCCCCGGTTCTTTGGCGAGATGCGGGGGCCGCCCTTGGCGTAGCTAGCTGTGGAAGTGGTTGCGCTTGATCACGGCCTTGCGGATGTGCACCGTGGTCCCGCCGCCCTGGTGGCCGCGCGTGCTGAAGAGCTGCACGGCGATCCATCCGCCGAAGATGACGGCGGCCAGGATGATGAGCTGGGTGATGAACGCGGTGAGTGCGGCGATGAACGAGGTGAGCAGGACCAGGCCGCCGCACACCGCGAGGAACCCGGCGCCGCCGAGGGCGATGTTCACGGCCGTCCGCGAGACGGCCGGTTTGGCGGCGACCGGCTCGGGGCGGGTCGGTTCGATGGCGTAGCCGGTGACGACGCGGCCGTCGGGCAGGACGATGCTCGCCACGGCCGGGACCGTGCCGGGCTGCACCGGCGTGATCGGCGCCGCGACAGGCACGGCGGGCGGCACCGGGGTGGGCTGGTGGACCTCTACGGCCCGCTGTGCGGGCGCGTGCGGGGTGTGTTCGGGGTACATGCGGAATCCCTTCCGGCCGTTGGCCAGGGAGGCAGAGGCACCCCCTCCGGGGTGCCCTGCGGAGGGGTGTTCGGGGGGTGTGACCTGCGTGCCTCCCTGCCTCCCTGGGCGATCATTCGTGCAGGTCAGAGCCAGGGAGGCGGGGCAGGGAGGTGTTCAGGGAGTTCTCCCTGCCTCCCTGTCCCGGCGGCGGTTGGCTCCCTGACGTCATTCGGCGGAAGCGGAACCCTCGCTGTCGCGGTTGGCGAGGGCGCGGGAGACGCGGTCGCGGGCCACGCACATGACGCCGTCGGACTTGTACGGGCTGGCGTCGGCGTCGTCGAGGACGCGCTTGAGGTCGAGGAACGACCAGTCGCCGTAGGCGTCCGCGTTCCGTCCGGCGAGCCGCGCGAGCACGTCCTTGGTGCGCACCCGCGGGGCGTCGCCGATGACGGCGGCGATGTCGGCGAGCGGGTCGTGCTCCGTGCTGTGGTCGATGGCGTGCAGGGTGGTGACGCCGTCGCGCAGGGCCTTGGCCCGGTCGGTGATCGCGGTGGCGGCGTCGTCGTCGATGTAGTGCGTGCGCACCGTGATGGACGACTGCCCCGCCGGAATGGTGATGCCGTCGGAGGCGACGACCAGGGTTCCCCGGTCCAGCCCCGGACGCAGCAGGTTAGGCGCCGCGCCCCCGTCAACGGCCTTGTCCCCGAGCGCCATGCGGGCCTGGGATTCGGTGCCGAGGGCGAGGGAGGCGCGGGTGTGGGCGCCCTCGCGCACGAGCTTGGGCAGGTTCTCGTTGGTCGGGTCCTGCGTGCCCTGCCACATCAGCACGTTGACCGCACGGCCCTGGTTGTGAATCTTGCGGACGGCCATGAAGTACCGGGAATCGGCCTTGGCACCGCCGTAGGGCCGCTTGTCCTTGCCGGTGCCCTTGGCCGGGCACATGAACGCGACCTGCGCTTCGTCGACCAGCACGATCAGCGGCGGGAACACCGTGCCGGGCGGCGCCTGGAGACGCCGGTTCATCTCGTTCACGGCGCCCTCGACCATCTCGGTCACCTGGATCACGTGCTCATCCGTCGGCCCCTGGATCAGCGTGGTGGCCAGGCCGTCGAACATGTTCCAGTCGCCCGCGCCCTTGAGGTCGCCCATGAGGAACTGCACGGACCTGTCCAGGGACAGCCACAGGGCCAGGGAGCGCAGAGCCACGGTCTTGCCCTGGTTCGACAGACCCGTGATCAGCAGGTGGCGCTGGTAGAGGGACAGGGCGGCGGCGTCGCCGCGCAGGTCCTGGCCCCACGGGGCCTTGCCCTTGGTGTAGTCGGCGGTCATCGTGTCGTCGGTGACCAGCGGGGACGGGCCGATCGGCTCGTCCAGCGCGCCGGAGTCGGCGACCCACAGCCGCACTGTCCGCGCGGCCTGGGGGATGGTGATGAACACCTCGTGTTCGTGCCGGGTCAGGTTCTCCGCGAGCTTGCGCCGCTTGGCCTGCACCTCGTTCGTGGCCACGCCGGAGGGGAGGGTCACGTCGACCTCGACACCGCATCCGGCGATCCGGATCGGTCCGAGCATCGAGGCGCCGGCGTCGCCCATATCCTTGATGGCCCGGGCCAGGGCCGGGACGCCGAGGTCGCGCAGGGCCTTGACCACGATGGACGGGGTGATCGGCTCCCCCTCGCTGTTGCGGACGTTGGCTGGCAGGGCCCAGGCGGGGGCGGCGTGCTGCTTGCGGCCGACCGACCACAGGGCGAGCAGGGCGAGGAACGGGCCGATCGACAGGGCCGGACCCCACACGACCTGGACGATGCGGATCAGCAGGGCGATGAAGTCGATCGTTGCCGACAGTGGGGTGATGACGTCGCCGGCGTGGCCGGTGCTGATGGCCATGACGACGCCGAGGGCGACCAGGACCCCGATGCTCATCCCGGCGCCGACGGCGACGCCCTTGGCGGCGTCGACCGGGGAGTGGAGGAGGTCCATGCGGCGGTGGTGGCGGGCGGCGCGGAAGCGCTGCAACCGCTCCTCCCACTCCTCGGCCGCCTCCAGGTTCCCCGCGGCTTCCGCCGCGCGGATCATCCGCTCGTACCGGGAGCCGGTACGGCCGTCCCACGCCCGGCGGGCCACGATCCGGCCGCCGTTGAAGGTGTAGAGGCCGTGCCGGGCCGCCGCCCGGACCGTGGCCCGGGTCGTCTCGTGCGTGGCTGCCGACTTCACGACGCGGCCGGAGCGGACCCACAGCGGCACCGGCCTCGCGGGCGGCGCGTCGGGCACGACCGTGAGCACGGTCGGCGCCGTGTCGGCGGTGGGCGGGGCGGTGGCCTTGTGGAGGTGAACGACGTTCTCAGACATGCTGGAACTGCTCCTGACTGCCCCGATCGGGGCGGGAGTAAGGGAGAGCGCCGGGGTGGCCGGGCCCGTGGAAAGAGCGGCCACCCCAGCGCGGGAAACGGCTGGTCAGAACCAGCCGGACGACTTCTTGGCGGCCTTGTCGCGGGCGGCCTCGGTGAGGAGGCGCTGACGCTCGCCGTGCAGGGCGGTCAGTTCCGCGTTCAGCCGGAGTTCGGCGCTGTTGCCGGTGGCGTCCATGCGCTGTTCATCGCGGCCCGCGCTGCGGCCCCGGGCGACCTTGTAGCCGCCGGCGGCCAGCGAGCGGGCCATGGCCCGGCGCTCACTGCCGTTCAGCGGCCACCACTCGCCCCGGCGGACCGCGTCGAGCTTCTTCTGTGTCGCCAGGATCGCGCGGTCCAGGCGGCGGATGTCGGCGTTACGCATCGGTTGGCTACTCCTCGAAGACTCGGGACGGTCAGGCGGCCGTGCGGGAGGGGAGGGCGGCGGGGGCGAGGAAGCGCAGCGCGGCCGTGGCCTGCTGCGGGACCACGCCGTTGCCCAGCGCTTTGAGCTGTGCGGAGCGGGACAGGCCGGGGACGTCGGTGACGTGTCCGGCGGGCAGGCCCATGAGCCATTCGACGAAGGCGGGGCTCAGCCGTCCCACAGCGTCAACTGGCCCGGGGGCGGGGCGCTGGAGGACCGCCTCCCACCGCGCGACCGCTTCGCCGTACTCGCCCCACCCGACGGCACCGCCGGGAACGCGCTCACCGCCACCTCCGGCAGATTCGCCGTCCCGGACTGCACGCGCCGGTCCGTCGCTTCCGTGCGCGAGACGGCGCCGTTCGATCCGTCCGTGGCCCGCGGGGTCGGCAGGAGCGATCCCATCTCGGCGGCCAGGCTCCTGCCGTGCGTGCCCGCTTCCTGCGAGGGGCTGCGTTTGGTCTGCCGGTTCTCGTTCTCCGACGCGCGCGGGGTGGGCAGCAGCGAGACGACGTGGCGCAGGTTCATCCCGCCCTGTGCCGCGTGTCCGGCTCCGGTGTTCTCGGAGGTCGACGGGGTCGGCAGGAGCGAGGTGACGGCGGTCGGAAGCTGCCCGCGCTGCCCGCCGCCCCTCCAGTCCCGTGCTGCCGGAGTCGGCAGGCCAGGCGAGGACGAAGAGGCGTTTGCGCTGGTGAGCCGCTCCCACGTCAGATGCGCGAAGAGTGCACCACCGCGCATCGAACCCGAGGGCGGCAAGATCTCCAAGCACGGTGTCGAATCCGAGAGAAAGGTGCCCTGCGACGTTCTCAAACACCGCGAGACGGGGTCGTAGAACCCCAAGGGCACGGGCGATGTCGGGCCAGATGTGCCGCTCATCAGCGACTCCCTTCCTCTTGCCGGCGGAACTGAACGGCTGGCACGGGTAGCCGCCCGTCACGACGTCGACCGGCTCCACCTCGGCCCAGGGGGCGGCGGTGATGTCGCCCAGGTTCGGCACGTGCGGGTGGTGGTGGGCGAGGATGCGGCAGGCTCCGGCGTCGTTGTCCGCGACCCACGCCAGCGAGCCGCCGAAGACGGCCTGGACGGCCATGTCCAGGCCGCCGTAACCCGAGCAGAGCGAACCGATCCGCAGCCCGCTCACGCCGCCGCCTCGGCGCGCTCCGCCCGCAGGGTGTCCCGCAGCGCCCGCGCGTTCACCGGAGACGTGCGCACGGCACGACGGATGCCCTCCGCGGTCACCTTCGCGTCCGGCCAGTCGGCCGTCGCCTGCCGTGCTTCGGCGAGCAACTGATCCGGCGTCCGCTTCGGCCGGGTCGACTTCGCCACCGCCGGGACACGGCCCGTGGCACGACGCGGCCGGGTCGACTCGGCCGCTACCGCACGCCGCTCGATCGGGGCGACCGGGGCCGGGGCGATCGAGGGGGACGGCTTGGCCGGGAGAGTCGACTTGAGGAAGCCGACAGCCACCGGACGGGGCAGCGCCACCGCGTTCGGGGCGATCGGCGCGGGGGTCGATACCGGCAGGTCAGCCATAGACCGTTTCATGTCGGTCCCGGTAGATTCCTCCGCATTCGTGCTCACGGCCGGAATCGGGGCGGGCCGGTGGTGCAGCACCTTGGCGACCAGGTCGGAACCGAAGTAGATCGACCCGACCGGCAGCGACGTGGCGAGTAGGACCAGGGCCCAGTTCGCCGGGTCCCAGTCCGCCAGTCGACCCCAGTCGACGGTTCGGCCGTGCAGCTCGGGCACGAGGCCGTGCACGTAGTTGAGGACCAGCGACGCGACCGTGTACGCCCCCAACACCCGCAGCGCGAACGTCCGGTCGCGGTCGGCCAGTACCAGGGTCGCGATCAGGGCAAGCGCCATGAGGCCGTCGACCACGAACGGGTACAGCATCGCCGCCGTGTCGTCGGCGCCGACGGCGCCGGCGATGTCCCGCAGCGCGTTCCACGACACCCGGAAGGCCATACCGACCACGGCGACCAGGGCGAGCACCAGGGCCGCGCGGCCCTTGCGGTGAAGGTTCATGCCGCGCCCCCGGGCAGGCGCGTGCTCGACGTGCGGTTGACCAGGGCGGCTCGGGCGGCGAGCGCGCGGCGGCGGGCCCGGCGGATCCGCCGGTCGTCCAGCTCGGTCGGCGTGCGGTCGAGGGTGGTGATGTGGGCGTCCAACAGGTCGACGTCCGCGAGGATCACGGGCATTTCCTGCTCGATCGCGTCCAGCTCCGCGTTCGTCGGCTCCATGAAGTCGGCGAACGCGGTAACAGCGTCCTGAACAGTGACGATGTGGTTCATGGGTCGTGGTTCCTTTCAGGGAGGAACGGCCCGTACGCGGCTCCCGGGTGGCACCCCGGGGGCCGCTCGCCGTTGAAGTCGATTCCGACTCCCCGCGCTCTCGCCCGTACGTCCTCGCGCGGTGCGCGGAACGGACGGGCGAGAGAGGCAGTCGACGCAGCAACCGTGCTGCGAGCCGTGATGCACCGAGCTGTTCAGGCGCCGCCGACCGGTCCGAATCGGGCGGCGCTCAGGGTCTTCGTCGGCGCATTGGGGGTCCTTTCGGCGAGGTCAACGGGGGTGAATCACTGCAAGGGGGACCTTGTCCCCACTCTCCGGCCGTTGCTCGCGGTCGCCGGGCCACCTCGCCAGTACGGGCCGAAGCCCTGTTTCACCTGGCCTTTAGCGGGATTGCAGCGTCCCCGCCCTGTGCATCAGCGCAGGCGAAAGCAACTCAAGGGAATTGCTCCGCTTGCTCAACTTATTGGTACAAGTTGATGCAGTGATGCTGCACCCACGGACAGTGAGTCGTCAAGGGATCGGGGCCCACATGTACCAACAAGTTGAGCGAGTGAGTCATGATGGGGGCATGAGCAAGCAGCCGAAGTACCGGCAGGTCGCCGATGCCCTGCGCCGAGAGATCGACAGCGGCACGTACGCGCCGGGCGCGCGGCTGCCGTCGGAGAGCGACCTGATGAAGCGCTTTGACGCTTCAAGGAACACCGTGAGGAACGGGCTAAGTCTCCTGGTCAGCCAAGGTCTCGTCTCGTCTAGTCAGGGGTTGGGCTACGAGGTCCGATCGCACGAGGTGTTCAAGCTCAACGCGTCTCGGTTCGAGAACCTGGACTTCCCGCAGAACGGTGACGCGTACCGCACGGACGTGACGAACGCGGGCCGCCGACCGCACCAGACATTCCGAGTCGAGATGACCCCGGCGTCTGCGGATGTCGCGGAACGGCTGAAGGTCGACGTGGGGTCAACCACGGTCCTGCGGTTCTGCCACCGGTACGTCGATGACGTGCCGTGGTCGACGCAGGCGACCTGGTACCCGGGATGGCTCACCGAGCGGTCCCCGCGCCTCGCTGAGCCGGGCGACATCGAAGAAGGGACCACCCGGTATCTCGCGTCGCACGGGATCGAGCAGGTGGGCTACTTCGATGAGATCGCGGCGCGAATGCCGACTCCTGAGGAGGCACGCCTCTTGGAGATCGGCGCAGGGGTGCCGGTGCTGCTCTGGACGCGCACCGGCTACTCGGAGGATCGTCCGATCCGCTGCACGGTCACCACATTCCGGGGCGACCTGAACCAGATGAACTACGAGATCGGCACCTTGTCCGGCCGGGAAGAGAACGAGCCTCAGTGAGAATCTGCTCAGCGCAACCGAACGACCTGGCCAAGCTGCTCGCCTTCCGAGAGGAGGCGGCGGCTTGGCTGTCTCGTCTCGGCACCGACCAGTGGCAGCGTCCGTATCCGGCTGACAAGCTGCTCGCCACCATCAAGGCGGGGGAGGTCTTCATGGTTCGCGATGGCGACGCCACGGCGGCCACGATCACCTTGACTCCGGAAGCGGAAGAGGGGCTATGGACCACGGAGGAGCTACGGGAACCCTCCCTGTTCATCAACAAGCTGACCGTGGCGCGTACGCATGCCGGTCAGGACCTTGGCGGCCGGCTGCTCGATTGGGCCGGAGACCGTGGTGTTCGTGCGGGTGCCGAGTGGCTTCGCCTGGACGCCTGGACGACGAACACCGGCTTGCAGGAGTACTACCTGCGCCACGGATTCCGGCACGTACGGACGGTCCAACGGGGGGTCGCCGTGAACGGTGGTCCGCGAGTGTCAGGCTGGCTCGCGCAGCGGGCAACGACCCTCGCGACGCACGGATTCACAGATGAGACCGCAACCCCCGAGCGTGTGAACTGACTGTACTTTGGCTGTTACTACTCGAACCAAGCCAGCGAAACGACCCAGCCAAAAAATAGCGCAGTGGTAATGGAGGACCACTTCAGTGCATAAGTGAACTGCTCGTGTTTTGCCTTCGCGATGGACGCAAGTGTCTTTGCCTGTGTCCAAGCCTCGCGACGAGCTGTTGCAGCGGAAAGTCTGACAAGGTCTTCCGTTGTTGATTTTTCGACCCAAGGCCAGGAAAAGCGTGTGTCCTCATCCCCGGATTGTGTTCGTGGTAGCAGCACGCCCTTCATGTGGTAGGCCGCTTTAATCAAGGCGAGCATCGTGGCCACCAGAATCGCGCCCTTTATAGCGTCGCCCGGAAAATCCGACCAGTGAGCTATATGGGCCCTATCGAACTTTGCTGCAATGGCTGCTACGAGAACTGCCAGAGCTGCCCCGAGAAGTCCGGTCTTAGCGTCGGCTGCACGAATCCACTCACCTGTCTGTTCAAGAACAAACCTGACGTCCTCGCCAGGGTCTTGACCGTCGACACTGACACCCTCACTTGATGAGTTGCGCTCTGGCGATCCGTTCCTGCGCCTAAGCGGCATTTCTTCCGTATCCCTCTGTCGGCCATACGCCACTCATCCGCCACTCGGTGTATGCGGCGAACCAATGTGCCGTCCACGCGACTACCGTGGCCGTGGTGTGGACCTCAGGATCCCAGTCGTCCTGTCCTGCTACGCAGAGGGCCCCCGAGTCGTAGAGGTGCGGTGAGGTGCGCCAGCGCCGCCCCTCTTGTCGCCCCAGTTTGAATTTGTTCACCAGGCGAATTGACGGCATTGCCCCGTTACTGCGGGGAGATACCGAGATTAGGAACTTCCCTCTGCCGGTATCAATCTGTCCGCCGTACCAATAGTCATCCTCCTCATCGAACAGTATAAAACTCGGAAACGCGTTACTCATGGCCTCGATGTCCCGCCGTCGCGCGTCTGCGTCTGTGTTCCACCAAGCGTCCCTGTACTGCTTCTTCTCCGGAGCTGGGTCGGGACCTCCGTGGAATCTGTGCGGTGCCATCGGTGTCGCCGTGGACACCACCTCGGGGGAGGCCGGATGCGCGGGGGTGTCGCAAATTACCCTTCCGTTAACGGTGACGTATCGAGGGACGTCGATGCCGACGTGCCGCAGGAGCGAGTGAAGGGACATCTTGCTTACTTCCTCTCTTGCCTGTGTTAAAGGATGATTGAACTCACAGGCCCGCCGGACAAGTCCTCGCGCAGCCCGTCCAAATGATGGAGATAGGTCGTCCATTTAACCTGGTGGTAGTGGTAATGGCGCGTCATGTACGATTGTTGATAAGTCTTTGGCGAATTCTCGTGACGCTCGTAGTGTGATTCAGGGAGCAACTCTGCGAGTCCCTCGCCGATCACAACCTCCCAGGAATGCGCGAACTTTTCACACTTAGCGGCAAAGTTCGCGGAAAATCCCACTACGTTGACTTCGCTTGCCTCTGGACTCCCAATTCGAACAAAGTCGAGACGCCCATAATCGGCGCCTGCCCGGATCTGAACCGGACGCATTCTTGACTGCTCCAAGAGCTGGTTCAGAGCGTTCTTAACGGCATCCAACGCGAAAGCGCAAGCCGCCATGGCGCACGCGGCCGAGATCTTTGGATCCCGCACGTTCCGGTCGCCAAAGCAGGCAAATACCCCATCACCCCGGAGGCCCAAAATGTATCCTCCGCAGCTCTGCACTACCTCGGCTACCTGTGACATGACTGCCGTGTTTAGGCGGAGTACTTTTTCTGGCTTTTCCCAGAAAGTTCTAGATGTGAAAGCGACGAGGTCGATGAAGACAGCAACCCCATAACAGTGGTCGCTCTCTCCCAAGCCTAGGTGGGCAAAATGGGGGTGGCCGGTTGCCGGCATCGATGCGGCATGGGCCAGGGCTTGTGATCGCGCCGACTTCTCAAGCAGTCCAGAGGCTGATGAAAGCTGCTGGTATCGACTGAGCACGTCGTGAGCAAACTGGTTCCGGTTGATCTTGTTTGGCATCTCTCCCCCGATGTAAGCGCGCGGTCGCGTCAGCATCGCCACTAACACGCATTCTACGGGGGCCCACTGACAACCCAGGAGGTTTCGGTGTCCGAGCGGATGTAGCTCACATTGGGCACTAAGTGCCAGATCTAGAGGCATCGCGTGTCACCATTTAGGTTCTATGTACATGTAATGCGCAACGTGAGGAACGGGAGTGCCCCGGCGAGAGTGATCGCCGGGTCGTCAGTGACAGAGCCGCAAGTCCCTGGGTGGCGCTTGACATCAGCCGTTGACATCAACACGGGCGCACAACTGCACATGGCGGCAGACACGACAGGTCTGGGACCAGGGAGGCAACATGCTCGGGTGCGGCGGAGCGGGGCCGCGAATGAGCGGGGCACCCGCCTACGGATCAGAAGGTTGCAGGTTCGAATCCTGCCGAGTGCACAGCAGACCAGAGGCCCTGTGGAGTGATCCACAGGGCCTCTGGCTTTTGCTTGACGGCAGTGTATGACGGCAACCGCCTCACGGGGCGGGCGGGGAATCGGTTGAGCTCGGGTGAATCATGAGATCCACCCGATGCGGAGCTGAGTAGCCGTACTCATGCGCCAGCCGCGCAGAGGTGAGCATGGTGGCGAGATGAACCTGCCCGCTGCCCCGCCGGCCTTCGATGCCGCCACCGGCGCCGGACCGCGGCGCCGTGCGGACCGCGGTGCCGATATCGGGGCCGGGTGCGGTCTCGTGCTCCTGGAGCTGATCATCCTCGTGGTGATCTTCGGACTCTGGTTCTTGTCCGGGTTCAACCTCGACCCAGCGAAGAGCGTCACGACCGACCCGTTGTGGAACTACCTGGCTGCTGCTGGTGGAGTCGGGCTCCTCGCCGTTGCGGCGGCCGCGACAGCGGCGTGGGCCGGAGCCGTCGTCACGGTTGTCTCCCAAGCCGTCATGGCCGCCCTGATCTGCATCGTTGTCTTCGGTGGCGTTGAGGTTCAGGCCCACCAAGATCAGCGATGCCGTGACGTGCCGTCAGCGGTGGGCTGCAAGGGGCACGGCTAGCCGGCTGAGAGGGCTCCATTCGCGCCGTCGTCATCATTCGGTCCGTTGCCGTCACCCCTCAGCGCGTCGCCGACGCGGTCGAAGGCGGAGCGCTGGGAGTCGAGCCGGAGGGGTGGTCCGGTCTCTTATCGTGGTCCGCTTGGCCGGCGCCTGTCGTCGGGGACTCGTGATCAGCTCAGGGCCTTGCCCACCTCGTAGACGGCGGGGCGATCCCCGGGAGCATGGCTGAGCATCGCGTCGATCAGCTCACCGAGTTGACCGGGTACCTTCACGGACCGGCGATTCCCCCTCACCACCGCCTCCCGCTGAACAGGACGTGGAGCATCGTCCGGATACTCGACCGCTCGCCAGCCGGTAGCGGAGATGAGGAGAGAGGCGCCCAGGGCTGGGGTCGGCATCGAGGGTCTACGTCACGCGTGGCCGCTCGGGTGGCGCCTTCGTTGGGGACCGTCGGCATGCCGGACGCCCCCCTTCTCGCGCGGCCGGAAAGGTCCGCCCGGACCGAGCGCACGTGTGGTGGATCGGGCCGGGCGGTAGTGGTCGGTGGTGTCCTGCGTCAGGCGTCGTCCGCGGCCCTGCGGCGGCGTGCGGCGACGACCGTGCCGGCGCCGAGTGCCACGGCGACGGCGCTCGCGATGCCGAGCGGCGCCAGCGCGGGGGACGTGCCGGTCTGGGCGAGGGTGCCGGTGCCGGTGGCCGACGTGCGCACCGTCTGCGTCGTCTGCTTCGGGGTGCCGCCCTGGGGGGAGGTGCCCGTGCCCGCGGTGGCCGGTCGCTTGTCGTCGTCCTTGCCGGGTTTGCCGGGGTCGGCCTCGTCCACCGTGCCGGGGTCGCTGTCCGCGGGCAGGAGTTCGAAGTCGTAACGCTTCATCGGGCCCAGGACGCAGGGCTTGTACGCGCTGGAGGCGTCGGCGGCGAACAGGGCGAACGCGTCGGCGGCTCCGGCGCCGGAGGCGACCGTCATCCGCAGCTCCACGTCGCTGTGCTCACCGGGTTCCATGGTGTCGATGGGGGCGATGTGCTCGGGCTCGTTGCCATTGAGGGCCTTCCAGCCTGAGCCGTCGGACCACTTCACCTCCAGCGAGCTCTTGGCACCGCTGCCCTCGCCCTCCACGTGCACGAAGGCCAGGGGGTCCACGTCCAGCGTGTGCTCGGACCCGTTGGTCACGCGCAGGGTGAAGTCGACGGTGGCGCCGGCGACGACCTTGGACGGCAACCCCACCGCGAGCGCGGTCAGTCCGTCCTCGCGGACGCACTCCTCCGCGGTGCCGAGCGCCTCCTCGGCGGCTTCCTTCGCCTCGAGAGCCTTCTCGAGGGCGGTCTGGAGCTTCCCGTACTCGCGCACCGCCGCCACCCGGGCGTCGTCCAGCGCGGTCTGGGCCGCCTCGGCGGTGGCGTCGGCCTCCTGCTTGGCCTCGACGGCCTCGGCCAGGTCGGTCTCGGCGGCCTCCAGGGCCTGCTGCGCCTCGGCCTTCTCGGCGTCGGTCCCGGCGGCCTCGACCGCGGCCCGCGCGTCCGTGACGGCCTTCTCGGCGGTGGCCACGGCGTCGGCCGCGTCCTTGGCCGCCTTCTTCGCGGTGATCGTGGCCGCCTTGAGCGGGTGGGTGTCGGACTCCAGCGCCGCCAGGGTGGCCTCGAGCGTCTTCCTCCCCTCCTGCTCGGCGGCGAGGGCGACCTCGTACTCCTCGGCCGCGTCCGCGGCGGCCTTCTCCAACTCCGCGTAAGTGGGCTGCTTCTGCGTCTGCGCCGTGGGCGTCCCGTCGGCGAAGGCCGGGGCGGCGGTGAGCAGTACGACGGGTGTGGCCACCGCGACCGCGGCGGCCACGGACAGGGAACGACGGAGTCTCACAAATGGGCCCTTCGTGGGGAGAGACGGTGGGGGCCGGCCGCCGGAAGTGTGGGTCGGCCTGAATGTGTGATGAGTTTATGATCAATGGGGCCTTCCGTGCCGGGCAATACCGCGGCACAGGTCTGTCGCAGACGCGTCGCAAGGTCGCACCGCCCGGTGAAGGCGGCCCGTGACTGTGTCTAGGGTGTGCCCATGTTGCGACGACGCGTCTCCATATCCGACAGGCCGACCGCCACCCGGCCGAGCCTCGACGGAGGCATCCGGTGAACAAGCCGCTGAGGGCCGTGGCGATCTTCTGCGGGCTGCTGGTGCTCGGCCTGCTGATCCGTGCGAACTGGCTGCAGTACGTCCGGGCGCCGGAGCTCGCCTCCGACACCAAGAACCGGCGGGTGCAGATCGAGCAGTTCTCCACCCCGCGCGGTGACATCATCGTCGGCGGGCGGGCCGTCACGGGCTCCACCGAGACCGAGGGCGACCTCAAGTACAAGCGCACCTACGCCAACGGGCCGATGTACGCGCCGGTGACGGGGTACGCCTCGCAGGCCCAGGGCATGACGCTGCTGGAGAAGACCTACGACGGCATCCTGACCGGCAAGGACGACCGGCTGGCGTTCCAGCGGTTCGCCGACATCGTCAGCGGGGAGGGCCGCCGGGCCGGCTCGGTGGTCACCACCATCGACCCGAAGGCGCAGAAGGCCGCCTGGGACGGGCTGACCGAGCTGAAGGGCGCCCGGGGGGCCGTGGTCGCGCTCGATCCGAGTACGGGCAAGGTGCTGGCGCTGGTGTCGGCGCCCTCCTACGACCCGTCGGCGTTCTCGGGCGGCACCTTCAAGGAGTCGGACCGCTTCGTCGCGCTCACCAAGGAGAAGCGCAAGCCGCTCGCCAACCGCGCGCTGCGCGAGACCTACCCGCCGGGCTCCACCTTCAAGATCCTCACCGCGGCCGCCGCGCTGGAGCACGGAGCGGTCACCGACATCGACGCGCGCACGGACGCCGAGTCGCCGTACCAGCTGCCGCAGTCCAGCACCAAGATCGGCAGTGAGGCCGGCGACGCCGTCTGCGACAAGGCCTCGATGAAGGTCGCGATGCAGTACTCGTGCAACAACGTCTTCCTCGACGCCGCTGCCGAGCTGGGGCCGGAGAAGATGCGCGAGACGGCCGAGAAGTTCGGCTTCAACGAGGACGTCTACTCCGACGACTTCGGCGACCTGCTCGCCACCAAGAGCCTCTACCCCGAGGACCTCGACCTGCCGGGCACCGCGCTCACCGGCATGGGACAGGGAAGCCTCACCAGCACGCCGATGCAGATGGCCATGGTCACCGCCGCGCTGGCCAACGACGGCAAGCTGATGCAGCCCTACATCGTCGACGAGGTCAAGGGCCCGGACCTCGACACGCTGGAGAAGACCGAACCCGCGGTGATGAGCGAGGCGGTCTCCGCCGAGACCGCGCAGAAGGTCCAGCAGATGATGGAGTTCACCGCCAAGGAGGGCAGCGCCAAGCGCGCCCTGATCGACGGCATCACGGTCGGCGGCAAGACGGGTACCGCGCAGCGCGGTGTCGACGTGAACGATGAGGTGCCCTACGGCTGGTTCGTCTCCTACGGCAAGAAGGACGACGGGTCCTCCGTCGCCGTCGCCGTCTTCATCGACCCGACCGACATGGACATCTCCCGCGCGGACATCTCCGGTGGACGCCTCGGTGCGCCCATCGCCCGGGACGTCATGAAGGCGGTCCTGCAGCAGTGACGGGGAGCGCGGTGGCGGGTCAGGCCCGGTCGGCGTCGTACGCCTCGCGGGCCTGCTCCACCGCCGCCATCCGCCGCTCCGCCCAGCGGGCGAGGCCCCGGACCTGTTCGGCGGCCTCCCGGCCGAGGTCGGTGAGGGAGTAGTCCACGCGGGGCGGGATCACCGGCTTGGCCTCCCGGTGGACCAGGCCGTCGCGCTCCAGGGTCCGCAGGGTCTGTGCCAGCATCTTCTCGCTGACCCGGCCGATCTCCCGGCGCAGTTCGCTGAAGCGGTAGGGGCGGTCCAGGAGGGCGATCAGCGCGAGGGTGCCCCAGCGGCTGGTGACGTGCTCCATGACCAGGCGTTCCGGACACGTCGGTTCGCTTCCCATCATGCCCATACCGTACGGCGAGGCGGGCACTCACTCCTGGTGAGTGCCCGCCTCGTCGCTGTCCGCGGTGATGCCTGCGGCGTTGTCAGTGGTGCCCTCTACGCTCGGCGGGGATGGCACAGACGTGGAAGTGCTCGGGGCTGCGGTGGGCGGCGGACGGTCCCGTGCTGACGTGGGTCGGGGGCCGGCGCAGTGCGCTGGTCCGGGGCGGGAGGGTGGCTTTCGGGGTCGCCGAGGGGGACGTGCGGACCTGTGTGGGGGCACGGGGGCACGCCTGCCCGGTGCGGGCCGGCGTGCCGGGGCGGAGCACGGGGGCGCGGTGCGAGGAGTGCTCGCGGCTGGACCGGGCGCACTCCGTGGCCGCCGACACCGTCGCGGACGATCCGCGGCCGTACCGCGTCTACCTGGCGTGGTTCGGGCCGGGCCTGGTCAAGGTCGGGATCACCGCGTACGAGCGGGGGGCCGCCCGGCTGCTGGAGCAGGGCGCCGTCTGCTTCAGCTGGCTGGGGCACGGGCCGCTGATGGCCGCCCGGCGGACGGAGGAGCTGCTGCGGGCCGCGCTGGGGGTGCCCGACCGCATCCCCTACGCACACAAGCGCGCGGTGCGGTCCGGTCTGCCCGGGTCGGCGGAGGAGCGGGCGGCCGAGATCGCGGAGCTGCACGCGCGGGCGGTGGCCCTGGGCGGCTGGCCGGAGTCGCTGACCCCGGCGCCGTTTTGGGGCGTGGACCACGCGGCCGCCTTCGGCGTCGCGGAGGGCGGGGCCGAGGGGCCGGGCGCCGTGGGGGAGGTGACCGAACTGGTGGCGGGCGGTGCGATCGGGGGCGGGCTGGTGGCCGTCGCCGGCCCAGATCTGCATCTGGCGACGGAGCGGGGGGTGATCGTGCTCGACTCGCGGCTGATGACCGGGTGGGGGCTGGTGCCGGCCCGGGGTGAGCCGTGTGCCGTGCCCGTGCGGGAGTTCAGGGGCGCGGCGGACGGGGTGCAGGACGGTCTGTTCTGACCCCTTGTTCCGGGGGCGGGCCGGGCGCGATCGTGGGCCCATGAGTGATCACGAGGCCGGACAGGTCCGCCGGTTCTGGGAGGGGCTCGGGCTGCCCGGGCTGGTCGACGTGCACACGCACTTCATGCCCGAGCGCGTGCTGCGCAAGGTGTGGGGCTACTTCGACTCCCTCGGGCCGCTGACCGGCGGCGTCCAGTGGCCGATCACCTACCGGAGGGAAGAGGGCGAACGGACGGCGTTGCTGCGGGAGTTCGGCGTGCGGTCCTTCACCGCCATGCTGTACCCGCACAAGGCGGGCATGGCCCGGTGGCTGAACGGCTGGGCGGTGGACTTCGCCCGCCGGACCCCCGACTGCCTGCACACCTCCACCCTCTTCCCGGAGCCCGGCGTCGAGGCGTACGTCCGCGAGGCGGTCGAGGCGGGGGCGCGGGTCTTCAAGGCGCACGTCCAGGTCGGTGCCTACGACCCGGCCGACGAGCTGCTCGACGGCGCGTGGGGGCTGCTCGCCGAGGCCGGGGTGCCGGTCGTCATCCACTGCGGTTCGGGACCGGCACCCGGCAAGCACACCGGGCCCGAGCCGATCGCCCGCGTACTGGCCCGCCACCCCCGGCTGCGGCTGATCGTCGCGCACATGGGGATGCCCGAGTACGAGGACTTCCTGGACCTCGCCGAGCGGTACGGCGAGGTGCGGCTGGACACGACCATGGCGTTCACCGACTTCAGCGAGCGGCTCGCCCCCTTCCCCCGGCGGGCGCTGCCCCGGCTGGCCGGCCTCGGCGACCGCGTCCTGCTCGGGACGGACTTCCCCAACATCCCCTACCCCTACCTGCACCAGCTGCGAGCGCTGGAGCGGCTGGGGCTCGGCGACGCATGGCTGCGGGGCGTGTGCCACGACAACGGGGCCCGGCTGTTCAGACTGCCCGGGCACTGACGGCGAGCGGCCGCTCCCCGGCCGGGCGGTGCCCGGGAGGCCCCCGTGGGTTTCTCAGGGAATTCACAGCTTGACGCAAGAGTGCTCTCAGAGCGCCCCGCCAAGGTGTCCGCCATGACCACGACCTCGCCCCAGGGGCGCACCGAACTGCTGAGGCCGGACGGGAGCCCCGTCCGGGTGCTTGTAGTGGACGACGAGTTGTCCATCACCGAACTGCTCTCCATGGCCCTGCGCTACGAGGGCTGGCAGATCCGCAGCGCGGGTGACGGCCACGGCGCCGTCCAGGCCGCGCGCGAGTTCCGGCCCGACGCGGTCGTACTGGACATGATGCTGCCCGACATGGACGGGCTGAGCGTGCTGGGGCGGCTGCGCCGCGACCTGCCGGACGTGCCGGTGCTCTTCCTGACCGCGAAGGACGCGGTGGAGGACCGCATCGCCGGGCTGACCGCGGGCGGGGACGACTACGTCACCAAGCCGTTCAGCCTGGAGGAGGTCGTCGCCCGGCTGCGCGGACTGATCCGGCGCACCGGTGCCGCCGACCGGCGCTCCGAGTCCGTGCTGGTCGTCGGCGACCTCACCCTCGACGAGGACAGCCACGAGGTGACGCGGGGCGGCGAGGGCATCCACCTCACCGCCACCGAGTTCGAGCTGCTGCGCTTCCTGATGCGCAACCCGCGGCGCGTGCTGAGCAAGGCGCAGATCCTGGACCGGGTGTGGTCGTACGACTTCGGCGGGCAGGCCAACGTCGTCGAGCTGTACATCTCCTACCTGCGCCGGAAGATCGACGCCGGGCGCGAGCCGATGATCCACACCCGGCGCGGCGCCGGCTACCTGATCAAGCCCGCGGTGTCGTGAGCGGACTGCGGCGACCGCGTCCGCGGACCTTGCGGACGCGGCTCGTCGTCGCGTCCGTGACGCTGATCGCCGTGGTGTGCGCGGTGATCGGTACGGTGACGACGGTGGCGCTGCGGTCGCACCTGTACGACCAGCTGGACAAGCAGCTGGACGAGGTCGCGATGCGGGTGTCCGGCTTCGGGCCGCCCGGCGACGCCGGTCCCGGTGACCTCCGGCCCGGCGCCGACGGCCCGCGGCGGATGGACCTTGACGCGTTCGTCACCCGCGGCCCGCAGCCGCTCGGCACGATCGTCGCCGAGGTCCGGGGCGGCGTGGTCGTCGACGCCAAGTACGGCGAGAAGGACGACGACAGCACCGACTTCAGCGGTATCGGCCCGGTCGCCCTCACCGAGACGGAACGCGCCGCGCTGGCCTCCGTGCCCCGCGACGGGGACAAGCACACGGCCGAGATCGGCGGCCTCGGCGACTACCGTGTGGAGTACCGGGACGGCTACTACGCCGCCGTCCCCACCTCCGAGGTCACCGGCACCGTCAACACCCTGGTCATCGTCGAGGCCGGCGTCACCGCGGCCGGTCTCTTCGCCGCCTGCCTCGCCGGCACCGTCATCGTCGGTGTCGCCACCCGCCCGCTGCGCAGGGTCGCCGCGACCGCCACCCGCGTCTCCGAACTCCCCCTGCACGCGGGCGAGGTGAACCTCGACGAACGCGTCCCGGAGTCCGAGTGCGACCCGCACACCGAGGTCGGCCGGGTCGGCGCCGCGCTCAACCGGATGCTGAACCACGTGCACGGGGCGTTGCACGCCCGCCAGGAGAGCGAGACGCGGGTACGGCAGTTCGTCGCCGACGCCAGTCACGAGCTGCGCACGCCCCTCGCCTCGATCCGCGGGTACGCCGAACTGACCCGCCGGGGAGGGGAGCGGGTCGGCCCCGACACCCGGCACGCGCTGGGCCGCATCGAGTCCGAGGCCGGGCGGATGACCGGGCTGGTCGAGGACCTGCTCCTGCTCGCCCGGCTGGACGCCGGACGGCCGCTGGAGTTCGGGCGGACCGACCTCGTACCGCTCGTCGTGGACACCGTCAGCGACGCCCGCGCGGCCGGGCTGGACCACACCTGGCGCCTCGACCTGCCCGACGAACCGGCGATCGTCTCGGCGGACGCCGCCCGGCTCCAGCAGGTGCTGGTCAACCTGCTGGCCAACGCCCGCAACCACACCCCGTCCGGCACCACCGTCACCGCGCGCGTGCGGCGCGAGGGGGCATGGCTGTGCGCGGACGTGGAGGACGACGGGCCGGGGATACCGGCAGGGCTGCTGCCGCACGTCTTCGAGAGGTTCGCGCGCGGCGACTCGGCCCGCTCCCGCGCCACCGGCTCGACGGGTCTCGGGCTCGCCATCGTGCAGGCCGTGGCGGCCGCGCACGGCGGCGCCGTGACCGTCGACAGCGTGCCCGGACGCACCGTCTTCACCCTGCGCCTGCCGGCCCCGGAGGACGCGCCGGCGCACTCACAGGCGCAGCACAGCGCCACCACACGGGTGCGACAGGGGAGTTGAGAAGTGTCGGTCCCATGCGAACCGACTCTTCTCCCGGCTCCCTGCCGGCGCGGGAACATCTCCCGGCCGCAGGAGCCGGCACGCCTGTCCTGGACGTAGTGGTCCCCGTCCACAACGAGGAGAAGGACCTGAGGCCGTGCGTCCTGCGGCTGCACGACCACCTCACGCGGACCTTCCCGTACGGCTTCCGCATCACGGTCGCGGACAACGCCTCCACCGACGCCACTTCGCACGTGGCCGCCCGGCTCGCGGCGGAACTGCCCGAGGTCACGTCCCGCCGTCTGGAGCGGAAGGGGCGGGGCCGGGCCCTGCGCACCGTCTGGTCGGCCTCGGACGCGCCCGTGCTCGCCTACATGGACGTCGACCTGTCCACCGACCTGAACGCCCTGCTGCCGCTGGTGGCGCCGCTGATCTCCGGCCACTCGGACCTGGCGATCGGCTCCCGCCTCGCCCGCAGCTCACGCGTGGTGCGCGGCGCCAAACGGGAGTTCGTCTCCCGCTCCTACAACCTCATCCTGCGCGGCTCCCTCCAGGCCCGCTTCTCCGACGCCCAGTGCGGCTTCAAGGCGATCCGCCGGGACGTCGCCCAGGTGCTGCTGCCGCTGGTGGAGGACACCGGCTGGTTCTTCGACACCGAGATGCTGGTGCTCGCCGAGCGCGCCGGGTGCCGCATCCACGAGGTGCCGGTCGACTGGGTCGACGACCCCGACTCGACCGTGCACATCGTCAAGACGGCGACCGACGACCTCAAGGGCGTGTGGCGGGTCGGCAAGGCGCTGGCCACCGGTTCGCTGCCGCTGGACCGGCTGGCCCGGCCGTTCGGCG
This sequence comes from Streptomyces sp. NPDC058796, assembly GCF_042745235.1. Classification (NCBI taxonomy): domain Bacteria; kingdom Bacillati; phylum Actinomycetota; class Actinomycetes; order Kitasatosporales; family Streptomycetaceae; genus Streptomyces; species Streptomyces sp. NPDC058796. The sequence continues at coordinate 103,706 of NZ_JBHYOP010000003.1, read as the reverse complement.
ACGACCCGCGCGACCGGGAGCTGACCGGCGTACCGCAGGGCCTGGCCCGGCAGCTCGTCGGCTTCTGCGTCGTCGGCGCCCTGTCCACCCTCGGCTACCTGCTGCTCTACAGCGGCTGCCGCCTCTTCGCCGGTGCGCAGCTCGCCAACGCGCTCGCCCTGCTGGTCTCGGCGGTCGCCAACACCGCCGCCAACCGGCGGCTGACCTTCGGTGTGCGGGGGCGGGGCGGTGCGGTGCGGCACCAGGCGCAGGGTCTGGTGGTACTCGGCATCGGTCTCGTGCTGACCAGCGGATCGCTCGCCGCCCTGAACGCGGCGACCGCGGACCCCGGCCACTCCACCGAGCTGGCGGTGCTGGTCGCCGCCAACCTCGCGGCCACCGTGCTGCGCTTCCTGCTCTTCCGCGCCTGGGTGTTCGCGGACACGGCACCGCCGGCGACGGAGCCGGAGGACGGACGATGACGAGCCACCGTGATCTGTGGCGCCGCATGTGGCGGGGCCGTCCCGAGGACCCTCGATGGGTGCGACCGGCCTTCCTCGGCCTGCTGCTCGCCACGGCGCTGCTGTACCTGTACGACCTGAGCGCCTCCGGCTACGCCAACTCCTTCTACTCGGCGGCCGTGCAGGCGGGCAGCCAGTCGTGGAAGGCGTTCTTCTTCGGCTCGCTCGACGCGGCCAACGCCATCACCGTCGACAAGCCGCCGGCCGCGCTGTGGCCGATGGCGCTGGCGGTCCGGATCTTCGGGCTCGGCTCCTGGGCGATCCTCGTCCCCGAGGTGCTGATGGGCGTCGCGACGGTCGGCGTCGTGTACGCGGCCGTACGGCGCGGTTTCAGCCCCGCGGCCGGGCTGGTCGCCGGTGCGGTGCTGGCCCTGACGCCCGTCGCCGCGCTGATGTTCCGGTTCAACAACCCGGACGCGCTGCTCGCGCTGCTGATGTCCGTGGCCTGCTACCTCGTCGTCCGCGCGCTGGAGGACGGCCGGACCAAGTGGCTGGTGTGGGCCGGCGTCGCGATCGGCCTCGCCTTCCTGACGAAGACCCTCCAGGCGTTCCTCATCCTGCCCGCGCTCGCCCTCGTCCACGGCGTCTGCGCGCCGGTGCGGCCGGGGAAGCGGCTCGGGCAGCTCGCGCTCGCCGCCCTCGCCGTCGTCGTCTCCGGCGGCTGGTGGGTGGCGGTCGTGGAGCTGTGGCCCGCGTCGTCCCGCCCGTACGTCGGCGGATCGCAGAACAACAGCTTCCTGGAGCTGACCTTCGGCTACAACGGCCTGGGCCGGCTCAACGGGGAGGAGACCGGCAGCGTCGGCGGCGGTGGCGGCCCCGGCGGAGGCGGCGGGCAGTGGGGCGAGACCGGCTGGGACCGCATGTTCAACGCCGAGGTCGGCGGCCAGATCTCCTGGCTGCTCCCGGCGGCCCTGATCCTGCTGGCCGCCGGCCTGGTCGCGCTGCGCCGCGGCGGCCGTACCGACGCCGCCCGCGCGTCCCTCCTGGTCTGGGGCGGCTCGCTGCTGATGACCACGGCCGTCTTCAGCTACATGGCGGGCATCTTCCACCAGTACTACACGGTCGCCCTCGCGCCGTACCTCGCCGCAGTGGTCGGCATGGGCGCGGCCACGCTGTGGGAGCGCAGAGAGCGGGCCTGGGCGTCCCTCGCGCTGGCCGCCGCGGTCACGGCGACCGCGGCCTGGGGGTATGTGCTCCTCGACCGCACGCCCGACTACCTGCCCTGGTTGAAGTGGCTGGTGCTCGCCGGAGGCCTGGTCGCCGCGCTCGGGCTGCTCTTCGCCGGGCGGCTGGTGCGGTGGGCGGCGCTCGCGGCGGCGGGGCTGGGGATCGTGACGTCGCTGGCCGCGCCGACGGCGTACACGCTGAGCACCGTGCGGGAGGGGCACAGCGGCTCCATCGTCACGGCCGGTCCGTCCGGCGCGAGCGTGATGGGCGGCGGGGGTCCTCCGGGTGGCCGGGGCGGCGGTGGGGGTGGCGGTGGCTTCCCCGGGGGCGCACCGGGCCAGGACGGCCGGACGGCCCTGGACGGCCAGCCGGCACCCGGCGGCCGGAACGGCCGGCCCGGCGAGTCCGGCCCCGGCGCGGGCGGAGGCGGCGGCATGGGCGTGGGCGGCCTGCTCAACGGCGCCCAGGTCGGCACCGAGGCGAAGAAGCTGCTGGAGGCCGACGCCGACGACTACACCTGGGCGGCCGCCGCGATCGGCTCCCAGAACGCCGCGAGCTACCAGCTCGCCACCGGCGAGCCCGTGATGGCGATCGGCGGCTTCAACGGCACGGACCCGTCGCCGACCCTCGACCGGTTCAAGGAGTACGTCGCGGACGGCAGGATCCACTACTTCATCAGTGGCGGAACGGGGGCCGGCATGGGCGGCGACCGGGGCGCCTCGTCGCAGATCGTGTCCTGGGTCGAGGCCAGCTTCGAGGAGGTGACGGTCGGTTCGGCCACCTTCTACGACCTGACCGGGCCGACCGCCTGACCGGTCGGTGAAACAGCTCTGCTGTACAGCGTATAGGACCCCTTATACGCTGTACAGCATGACGACGTCCTCCCCCCGACAGGAACGGGAACCCGGCCGGGCGCAGACCGCGCCCTCCGTCCAGGGCCACCCGCAGCGCTGGCTGATCCTCGGTGTCATCAGCCTCGCCCAGCTGACCGTGGTGCTGGACAACACCGTGCTGAACGTGGCCATCCCCTCGCTGACCGACGAGCTGGGCGCGGCCACCTCCGACATCCAGTGGATGATCAACGCCTACTCACTGGTGCAGTCCGGCCTGCTGCTCACCGCGGGCAGCGCCGCCGACCGCTACGGCCGCAAGAAGATGCTGACCGCGGGCCTGGCACTGTTCGGTCTGGGCTCACTGGCGGCAGGCCTCGCGGACAGCACCGGTCAGCTGATCGCGGCACGCGCCGGGATGGGTGTCGGCGGCGCGCTGCTGCTGACCACCACCCTGGCCGTGGTCATGCAGATCTTCGCGCCCGAGGAACACCCCAAGGCGATCGGCATCTGGAGCGCGGTGAGCGCGCTGGGCTTCGCCTGCGGGCCGCTGATCGGCGGTTTCGTGCTGGACCACTTCTGGTGGGGCGCGATCTTCCTGATCAACCTGCCGGTCGTGGCGCTGGGCCTGGCCGCCGTCGTGACCCTGGTCCCGGAGTCGAAGAACAGGCAGGGCGACCGGCCCGACCTGCTGGGTGCCCTGCTCTCCACGATCGGCATGGCCGCGCTGGTCTACGCGATCATCTCCGGCCCCGAGCACGGCTGGACCTCCGGCCGGGTACTGACGACGGCGGCCGTCGCGCTGAGCGTCCTCGCGCTTTTCGCTTACTGGGAGAGCCGCGTCCCGTATCCCATGCTCGACCTGGCCTTCTTCCGCAACCAGCGGTTCACGGGCGCGGTCGCCGGGCTGATGCTGATCACCTTCGGCATGGGCGGCGCGCTGTTCCTGCTCACCCAGCACCTGCAGTTCGTGCTCGGGTACGACCCGCTGGAGGCGGGTCTGGCGACCGCGCCGCTGGCGGCGACGGTGGTGGTCCTCAACTTCTCCGGCGTCGCGGCCAAGTGGCTGGTCAGGCTGGGTACGCCGGTTGCGGTCATGCTGAGCATGGTGCTGATGTCGGCGGGCCTGGTGGCCATCGCCACGCTGGCCGGCGTGGGCTATCCGGGCACGCTGCTGGGTCTGCTGCTGATCGGCGTGGGGTGCGCGCTCGGCAACCCGGCCATGGCGCACGCCATCATGAGCTCGATACCGCCGGCCAAGGCGGGCGTCGGCGCGGGGATCAACGGGACGCTCGCGGAGTTCGGCAACGGGCTGGGCGTGGCCGTGCTGGGCGCGGTGCTGAACTCGCGGTTCGCGGCGCTGGTACCGGTCGCGGCGGCCTCCTTGCCCGCGGCGCTGGCCTCGGCGGAGGGGGAGGCGGAGCGGAAGCGGGTCGTCGACGCGTTCTCCTCCGGACTGGAGAGCAGTCAGTTGGTGGGGGCGGTGGCCGTGCTGGCCGGCGGGGCGGTGGCGTCGGTGTTGTTGCGGAGGGCGGAACGGGCAGACTCGAAGACTGTGGGCGCCTGAGCGCGCGGGTGGTTTCTGACCTTGTGCGGCTGCAGGCCGTGGGTGGTTGACCGCGCCCACACGGCGGAGCCGTACATTGACGCCGTCCCGCGCCCCTTGGGGGGGGCGCCGATCCGGGCCGGTGTGTGATGAGTCGAGGAGAGGTGCGTATGGCGAAGGCGGGCCGGGGGGCACGGGCCAGTGTGTGGCTGGTGGGCGAAGGGCGGCGTGGGGGGCGGCGTGGCGGCCAGCCGTCGGGGCTGGACCGGGAGCGGATCACCGAGGCCACGGTGCGGCTGCTGGACGCCGAGGGGCTGGCCAGGTTCTCCATGCGCCGCCTGGCCGCCGAGCTGAACGTCACCGCCATGTCCGTCTACTGGTACGTCGACACCAAGGACGAGCTGCTCGAACTCGCCATGGACGCGGTCTTCGGCGAGCTGCGCCGCCCCGGCCCGGAGGCCGGAGGGGACTGGCGCGAGCAGCTGCGCGTACTGGCCCGGGAGAACCGGTCACTGCTGGTGCGCCACCCGTGGATGTCCCAGCTGACCGGCACCTATCTCAACATCGGGCCGCACTCGCTGGAGTTCTCCCGCGCGGTGCAGGTCGTGATGCGGCGCAGCGGACTGCCCGCGCACCGGCTGACCGGGGCGATCTCGGCCGTCTTCCAGTTCGTGTACGGCTACGGCACCATCGAGGGCCACCTCTTCGCCCGGGCGGCCGACACCGGAATGAGCCCGGACGAGTACTTCCAGGACTCCATGAACGCGGTGGCCGAGTCGCCGGACACCGCCCCGGACGTCATCGCGGAGTCCCGGGCCATCATGTCGGCCCGCGGCGGTGAGACGGTCGCCGAGATGCTGGACCGGGACTTCGAGTTCGCGCTGGACCTGCTGGTCGCGGGCATCGAGGCGATGGTCGAACGGGGCTGACCCGCCCCGGCGTCAGCCGTCCGAGGCCAGCCGCGCCGGGAAGCCCCCCGTGGCCACCGGGCCCCACCTCTCCGGCGTCACCCGGATGAGCGACTTGCCCTGCGCCACCATGGCCCGCCGGTACTCGTCCCAGTCGGGGTGCTCGCCGGCGATGTTGCGGTAGTACTCCACGAGCGGCTCGACCGAGTCGGGGCTGTCGACGACCTCCGCCGTGCCGTCGATCTGGACCCAGGGGCCGTTCCACTCGTCGCTGAGCACGATGACGCTGACCCGCGGATCGCGGTGCGCGTTGCGGGTCTTGGCCCGTTCGGGGTACGTGGAGACCACGATCCGGCCCGAGTCGTCGACCCCGCAGGTCAGCGGCGACCCCTGAGGACTGCCGTCGGCCCGGCGGGTCAGCAGGATCGCCCGGTGCCGGGGGCGTACGAAATCCAGCAACTCGTCCAGGGAGACACGGGTGTTCGTCGCGATGTTCGGTGCCATGCCGTCACCCTAGGGGCTGTCACCGCTGGGCCGGGCTCCCGCTCCCGGGCCCGCTCGCCGCGCCGCTCTCCTGGCGCAGCGCCTCCGCCAGGCTGTCGTACACCGGCACGTCGCGGCGCAGCCCGGACAGTTCCAGCACCCGGCTGGGCACGCCCTTCGGGGCGGCCACCACCCGCAGCCGGGCGCGGCCGGGCAGGAGGCGGCGCACCTCGTCGAGGAGGCGGACGCCCTGTGAGTCCATGAAGCGGGTCGCCGTCAGGTCCAGGACGAGGACACGCAGGCCTGCCGAGTGGTGGTCCACGGCGGTCATGATCAGGGGGAGCAGCCCCGTGGCGTTGCAGAAGTCGATGTCGGGGGGCAGCGCGAGTACGACGTGGCCGGGCGGATCACACGGCTCGCAAGGTCGGGGGAGGAAGGTCACGGCACTCACCTGCAGACGTCCGTCCGGCTTCCGGGAAGGCCGCTTCCTGACCCGTGCCCCATTCCATCACGCCGCCGGGAGGATGGGGAAGGTGCCTGCTCGCTCCGTCGACCAGGCGTCACCGGAGCGCAACCGAGCAGCTAGAGTGCTGTCCGTCCTGTGCTCGCAGTCAGGAATGTGCTGCGGAGCTCTCCTGCGCACGGCCACCGGGCCGTGCACGCCGAAGAGGTTCGTGGTGGCTGCGTCCGAATTTACCGATTTGCCGCGTTTTCCGGTGGGCTTCGAGCTGGCCGAGGCCCTGACGTCGGCGGCTCGGCAGCTGCATGGGACGGGCACCCCGGACGACACGCTGAGTGCCGCGGTCCAACTGGCCGTGCGCCTGCTGCCCGGCGCCGAGCACGCGGGCATCTCGGAGATCCAGCGCGGCCGGCTGCGCACCCTGGCCTGGACCGACGAGGCCGTACGCTTCGACGCCGAGTCCCGGCACGGGACCCGCGAGCCGCACCCGGACTGGGACCGCCTGTGGACCACCCCCGTGGTCCGGACGGACGACAGCGAGGCCGACGGCGGCGGGAACGCCCTGCGCGCCCGCGGCCTGCGCTCGGCCCTGTCGCTCCGGTTGCGCGCCGACCGGCGCCGCCTGACCGTGCTGACGGCCTACGCCCGCAAACCGCAGGCCTTCGACGAGGACGCCACCCGCGTCGGCCGCCTGTTCACCGCGCACGTCTCCCTGGCGCTGGACTCGGCGACCGTGCGGGAGCAGCTCACCGAGGCCATGCGCACCCGGGATCTGATCGGCCAGGCCACCGGCATCCTCATGGAGAGACTCGACATCGACGCGGCCGGCGCCTTCGACTCCCTGGTGAAGGCCTCCCAGCGGGAGAACGTGAAGCTGCGCGACCTCGCCCGCCGCATCGTCGACGCGAACAGCGGCGCGGGCGGCCGAGGCGTGACGGAACGATGACGGGATATCCGTACGTGCATGACCTCGGAGACCTCTGACACGCTCGACCAGGCGATAGCCCGCAGCCAGGGTCTCGACACCCTGCTGCGCGACCTGACCGACCGTGCCGTCGGCCAGGTACCCGGTGCCGTGGCCTGCTCGGTCACCGTGCGCCGCGCCGACCGGCTGCTGACGCTGGCGGGGAGTTCCGGGCTGCCCAGCGGCCTGGACCTCAGGCAGTACGAGAACGGTTCGGGGCCGTGCGTGGACGCCGCCGAGACGAACAGCCCCCGGTACTCCCCCGACCTGGCCACGGAGACCCGCTGGCCCGCGTACACCGAGTACGCGCTGGCCACCGGCGTGCGCTGTGTGCTGGCGCTGCCGATGGCCGTCGAGGGCGAGACGGGTGCCGCGCTCAACTTCTACGGCACGGAGCCCGGCTCGCTGGCCCGGGGGCGCGAAGCGGCCCGCACCTTCGCGGAGCGGGCCGCCGACGCGGTGAACGAGGCCCTGCGCCTGGAGCGGCAACGGGCCTCGGCGGCCGACGTGCGCACGGCGCTGCTCTCCCGCAGCGTCATCGACCAGGCGGTCGGCATCCTCATGGCCCGGGAGCGCATCGACGCCCACCGGGCCCTGGCGCGGCTGCGCCGTGCCTCGCAGCACCGGAACGTCAAGCTCCGGGACCTGTGCGGCGAGCTGGTGGCCCAGACGGCCGGCGGCGCCTCACACGGCCGGCAGTGACTCCCCCTGGACCGCCTGGATGTCCAGCTCGACCCTGAGGGTCGTGCCGATGGCGGCGATGCCGGCCTGGAGGACCTGGTTGTAGTTCATGGCGAAGTCCTCGCGCCGCAGCTCCGTGGTGGCGCGGAAGGCCGCCCGGGTGCCGCCCCACGGGTCGGCGCCGGTGCCCAGGTAGGCGAGGTCCAGGTCGACCGGGCGGACCACGCCGTGCAGGCCCAGCTCGCCGTGGACGGTCCAGCGGTCGGGGCCGGCCTCGGTCACGCCGGTGGAGCGGTAGGTGATCTCCGGGTACCGCTCGACGTCCAGGAAGTCGGCGGAGCGCAGGTGGGTGTCGCGCATGCCGTTGCCGGTGTCGACGGAGGCCGCCCGGATCACCGCCTCGACCCTGGACTTGGTCACGTCGTCCGGCGCGATCTCGACCGTGCCGGCGAACTCCGTGAACCGCCCGTGCACGCTGGAGATGCCCAGGTGCTGGGCGACCGCGGCGACGCTGGAGTGCGCCGGGTCGATGGTCCACGGCCCCGGCGGCGGCAGCTCGGTGCCGCCCTGGCGGGCCAGCGTCACGGTGCCGACCTCGGCCCGGCCGCTCGCGGTGACGATCGCGCTGGACGCGGCCGGCGCGTAGCCGACTGCGGTGACGATCACGGTGTACGCCCCCGGCGCCAGTGGGGTGGTGTCCCGCACGGCGCCCTCGGTGCCGGCCTCGGCGCGCAGCACCTGCGTGCCGGTCATGTCGGTCACCGTGACGACCGCGTGCGACACGGCCCATCCGTCCCGCGTTCGGATCCTCGCGGTCAGTCCCATCCCGTTTTCTCCCTGCAAAGGCTCAGAAAGTGGTCGTGAAGAAGCCGGCCCGTGGCGGGCGGGCGCGCCTCCGCTCAGAGCGCGCACGCCACCACGGGCCGGGAACTCGCTACTCGCCGGGGTGGGCGAGCTCGATGTCGTGGCCGTCGGCACCCGGGCCGGCGACCGTCAGGGACGTGGCCACCGGCGGGTAGCCGGTCGCGATCACGGTGTACTCACCGGCGTCCAGGTCGGTGAAGGCATACGCCCCGTCCGCGCCGGTGGTGGCCGTGCCGACCACGTTGCCGGCCGCGTCGACCAGCGTGACGCGGGCGTCGGCCAGCGGACCGTGCGGAGCCCGCACGACGCCCTGGACCTGCGCACCGGCCTGGAGGTCGATCTCGACGCGGGTGACGCCGGTGCCGCCCACCTCCAGGGGCAGGGCGCGCGGCCGGTAGCCGGCGGCGTTGACCGCGACGGTCACCGTGCCCGGCACCAGCTCGGTGAAGGTGAACTCGCCCGCCTCGCCGGTGGCGGCGGTGGCCAGCAGGTCACCGCGCACGTCGGTCACGATCACCATGGCGTCCTTGACCGGCAGCCCGCTCTCCACGGCACGCACCAGGCCGGTGAGCCCGCTGGTGCCGCTGAGCAGGATGTCGTAGGCGACCGGCTCGTCGTTGACGACGATCGTCGACGCCTGCGGCTGGAAACCGTCGGCGGAGGCGATCAGGACGTACGAACCCGCGCCCGGCGCGTCCACGGCGTAGGAGCCGTCGGCCTGGGCGACCGAGCGGCCCAGCTGCCGGCCGCCCAGCGAGATCAGCGTGACCGCGGCCTGCGGGACCGGCGCGGACTCGGCGCCGCGGACGAAGCCGCGGACCGCGATGCCGCCGGAGACGGGTGCCGGGGTCCCACCGGAGCCGGCCGCGGTGGCGACGGCGGCGAGCCGCTGCGTGGCCGCGGGCCGGTCACCGGAGTCGGCGACGGACGAGTCCGGGGCGGCGGCCGTGACGCCGGCCGGAACCGGCTCGGCGGCGACCCGGGTGGCCTCGGCCGGGGCCGGAGCCGCCGGGGAGGCCGTCTCGGCCGAGGCCTCCGCGGCCTGGGCGAGGGCGCCCGACGTACGCAGCGGGACCTCCTTGATGAACAGGGTCACGAGGAAGCCGAGGGCGGCCACCGGCGCGACGTACAGGAAGATGTCGGCGATGCCGTGCCCGTAGGCGCTCTCCAGCCACTCGCGGATGCCGGGGGGCAGCAGGTCCATCTTGGGGATGCCCCCGCCGGTGGCCTTGGCCGCGCCCGCCTGCTCCTCGGGGCTGAGCTGCCCGATGGTGTCCTGGGCGTAGTGGCTGATCCGGGACGACATGATCGAGCCGAGCACCGAGACGCCCACCGCACCGCCGAGGGACCGGAAGAAGGTCACCACGGAGGAGGCGGCACCCAGGTCGCTCGGGGCCACCTGGTTCTGCGTGCAGAGCACCAGGTTCTGCATCATCATGCCGACGCCGAGACCCATCAGCGCCATGAAGATCGCGATGTGCCAGTAGGGGGTGTCGTAGCGCATGCCGCTCAGCAGGCCCAGGCCCGCCGTCAGGAGCACGCCGCCGGCCAGCAGCCAGCCCTTCCACTTGCCGGTCTTGGTGATGATCTGACCGGAGACGGTCGACGACACGAACAGGCCGCCGATCATCGGGATGGTCATGACGCCCGACATGGTCGGGGACTCACCGCGGGCCAGCTGGAAGTACTGGCTGAAGTAGACGGTGCCCGCGAACATCGCGATGCCGACGAACAGCGAGGCCAGCGAGGCCAGGGTGATGGTGCGGTTCCGGAACAGGCGCAGCGGGATGATCGGCTCGCTGGCCTTGGACTCGACGAGCAGGAAGATCAGCGTCAGCACGATCGCGCCGCCGACCATGACGCCCGTCTGCCAGGACATCCAGGAGTACTTGTCGTCGGCGAAGGTGACCCAGACGAGCAGCAGGCAGACGGCGGCGGTGATGAAGAAGGCGCCGGCCCAGTCGACCTTGACCTTCCGCTTGGTCACCGGCAGGTTCAGCGTCTTCTGCAGCACGATCAGGGCGATGATCGCGAACGGCACGCCGACGTAGAGGCACCAGCGCCAGCCGAGCCAGCTGGTGTCCGTGATGACGCCGCCGAGCAGCGGACCGCCGACGGTGGCGACGGCGAAGGTGGCGCCGAGGTAGCCGGAGTACCGGCCGCGCTCGCGCGGGGAGATCATCGCGGCCATGATGATCTGGGCCAGGGCGGACAGGCCGCCGGCGCCCAGACCCTGGATGGCCCGCGCGGTGATGAGCATGCCCGCGTTCTGCGACAGTCCGGCCACGACGGAGCCGAGGACGAAGACGCAGAGGGCTATCTGGACCAGGGCCTTCTTGCTGACCAGGTCGGCGAGCTTGCCCCACAGCGGGGTGGAGGCGGTCATCGTCAGCAGCGACGCGGTGACGACCCAGGTGTAGGCGCTCTGGCCGCCACCGAGGTCGCCCACGATCTCGGGCAGTGCGTTGGTGACGATGGTCGAGGACAGGATGGCGCAGAACATGCCGAGCAAGAGCCCGGACAGCGCCTCCATGATCTGCCGGTGCGACATCGGAGCGTCTCCGGCGGAGCCTCCCCCGTGCTTGGCATGAGCCCGCACACCGGCTGGTGTGGTCGTTGCCATGGACTTCCTTTGCTTACTTCGTGGTGGTCGCGGGTGTACGGGTGGTCTGTTCGACCTCGGGTGGTGCGGAGGGCCGGGCCGGTGCGGACCGGCAGTCGTCGAAGCTCGCCCTGAGCCTGGTCATCAGCCGGGTGAGCTGGCCGACCTCGTCGTCGCTCCAGTCGCTCAGGCGGTGGGCCAGCAGCTGGGTCGTCCGCTCCGACAGCTCGTCGAGCTGGGCCTGGCCCGCGGGCGTCAGGCGCAGGATGCGCGAGCGCTTGTCCGCGGGGTCGGCGGAGCGCTGGATCCAGCCCCGGTCGGCGATGTGCGCGACGTGGCGGCTGGTCACCGACATGTCCACGGCCAGCAGCTCGGCGAGCTTGCTGATGCGCATGTCCCCGTGGCGGCCGAGGAGGGTCAGTACGGCGGCCGAGCCACTGGGGCAGTCGGCCGGCAGGATGCGGCCCATCTCCCGTTTGACGGCGCCGAAGGCGCTGAACTGTCGGATCAGCTCCTCGTACTGCGCCCTCTCGGCCATGCGCACCTCCCGCATTCGTTGCTTAGGGCAACCATAGAAGCGGTTGGTTGCTACAGGCAAACAAAAACGGTCATGCGGCCACAAAAAGTTGGCAAAGGCAAGTATTGCGAAAGTAAACGCGCAGGTGGCGAGTGGTGGGGAACCTCAAGAGGGTTCGGCGGCCCCGCACTTGGGACCCCACCGAGGATTCGCTAGTGTCTCGGCCCATGGCTAACAACCAGGGCCCCCAGGGCAACCACGACCCCGCCGGCAGCACCCAGATGTTCCGCGCGTTCGTCGACGACGCCCCCCAGTCCCGGCAGGCGGCCCCCGCCGCCTCCTCCGGCCCCCGCATCGGCCTGATCGTCGGCGTCGTGGTCGCCGTGGCGGTCGTCGCGGCCGTGGCCTGGCTGGCGCTGGCGTAGCGCCGGAACGCGACCGGCCTCCGGGCACGGGCGCGCATGTGTGACGGCGACCGCCGCGGCACCCCCCGAGGGGCCGCGGCGGTCGCCGGAATGCCGAGGACCGGGCGTCAGTCCGAGATGAGTCCCTCGCGCAGCTGCGCCAGGGTGCGGGTCAGCAGCCGCGAGACGTGCATCTGCGAGATGCCGACCTCCTCGCCGATCTGCGACTGGGTCATGTTGGCGAAGAAGCGCAGCATGATGATCCGCCGCTCCCGGGGCGGCAGCTTGGCCAGCAGCGGCTTGAGGGACTCGCGGTACTCCACGCCCTCCAGCGCCGTGTCCTCGTAGCCGAGGCGGTCGGCCAGCGAGCCCTCGCCGCCGTCGTCCTCCGGGGCCGGGGAGTCCAGTGAGGAGGCGGTGTAGGCGTTGCCCACCGCGAGGCCGTCGACGACGTCCTCCTCGGAGACGCCCAGCACGGCGGCCAGCTCGCCCACGGTCGGGGAGCGGTCCAGCTTCTGGGAGAGCTCGTCGCTGGCCTTGGTCAGGGCCAGGCGCAGTTCCTGGAGCCGGCGCGGGACGCGCACCGACCACGAGGTGTCCCGGAAGAAGCGCTTGATCTCGCCGACGACGGTCGGCATCGCGAAGGTCGGGAACTCCACGCCCCGCTCGCAGTCGAAGCGGTCGATCGCCTTGATCAGGCCGATGGTGCCGACCTGGACGATGTCCTCCATCGGCTCGTTGCGCGAGCGGAAGCGGGCGGCCGCGTAGCGCACCAGCGGGAGGTTGAGCTCGATCAGGGTGTCCCGGACGTAGGCACGTTCGGGGCTGTCCGCGTCGAGGGCGGCGAGCCGCAGGAACAGGGAGCGGGACAGGGTGCGGGTGTCGATGGCCTCCGGGGCCGCGAGGGCCTGGGCCGGCACGGCGTCGAGGGTCGGTACGGCTTCGACGGCCTGACCGTCGTCGAGGGAACCGACGGAGTCGATGGAGCCGACGGGGCCGAGCGCCTCGAGCGTGTCGGGCGCGGTCTCGCTCTCCGCGAGCGCGAGCACCTTCGAGCTGCCCTGGTCTGCGGACATGCCACCCCCTTTGGGTCGCGGGACGGTCACGGCGCACGCTCCCGGGACGGGAACGCAGCCTTCACCTGAATACCGGAGCCGGAGCTCCGGCAAACGCGTCTCCGGCAGAATGTCACATGTCGGCAACGCGCTGTAGTGACATGTCGACATCCGAGACGCGAATTCCCCCTGGAAACAGGGGGTCTGACGGGCTTTCGGCCCGAATCCGCCCGCAACGGCCCTGGTGAGCGATTCGCTCGCCCCGGTGACCGTTCGCTCGCGCCTTCGAATGCTTCCCGCGCTGTCGCGAGACTACGCCTCGATGCGGTTGGCGGACCTCAACCGCTGGAAACTGCGCGCCAGTAGCCGGGAGACGTGCATCTGCGAGACGCCGAGTTCCGCGCTGATCTGCGACTGCGTCAGATTGCTGTAGTAGCGCAGCAGCAGGATCCGCTGCTCCCGCTCCGGGAGCTGGACCAGCAGGTGCCGCACCAGGTCGCGGTGTTCGACCCCGTCGAGGGCGGGGTCCTCGTAACCGAGCCGGTCGAGCAGACCGGGCAGCCCGTCGCCCTCCTGTGCGGCCTCCAGCGAGGTGGCGTGGTACGACCGTCCCGCCTCGATGCAGGACAGCACCTCCTCCTCGGTGATGCGCAGCCGCTCGGCGATCTCGGCGGTGGTCGGGGAGCGCCCGAAGGCGGTCGTCAGGTCCTCGGTGGCGCTGTTGACCTGCACCCACAGCTCGTGCAGCCGGCGCGGTACGTGCACCGTGCGGACGTTGTCGCGGAAGTAGCGCTTGATCTCGCCGACGACGGTCGGCATCGCGAACGTCGGGAACTGCACGCCCCGTTCGGGGTCGAAGCGGTCGATGGCGTTGATGAGCCCGATCGTGCCGACCTGGACCACGTCCTCCATCGGCTCGTTGCGGGAGCGGAAGCGGGCGGCGGCGTAGCGCACCAGGGGCAGGTTCGCCTCGATGAGCGCCGCGCGCACCCGGTCGTGCTCCGGTGAGCCCGGTGTGAGCCCCTTCAGCTGCCCGAAGAGCACCTGGGTCAGGGCCCGGGTGTCGGCACCCCGGCTGCGCTGCTGCGTGGTCTCCCGCGCGGGCGCCTCAGTGGCCTGGGCGGGCGGCGCGGGCGGTGCTTGAGGCGCAGTACTGGCCGGCACGGTCAACTCCACCTCGTGATCGTCAACTCTTCCGTCACTCATCCGTCAAAAGCGGTCATAGCATCACAAGACATGTGCACTGTGTGCAAGCACCGCATAACGTCGTGTTGAGTGAACGCAGAACGGCCCCGTACCGGGCGGGTACGGGGCCGGGGCGTCGTGGGACGTGGTGCGGCGGGGCGTCAGAACTCGTAGTCGGCGATCACCCAGGTGGCGAACTCCCGCCACAGCGCGACGCCCGCCTGGTGGGCGGGGTGCTCCAGGTACCGCTTGAGGGCGTCGGCGTCGTCCACGGCCGAGTTGATGGCGAAGTCGTAGGCGATGGGCCGGTCGCTGATGTTCCAGGCGCACTCCCAGAAACGCAGCTCAGCGATCTGGTCGCCGAGCGCGCGGAACGCCTCGACGCCCTCCACGACGCGCGGGTCTTCGCGCTGCACACCGTCGTTGAGCTTGAACAGCACCAGGTGGCGGATCATCAATTTCCTCCCTTGGCGGCCCAGGTCATGAAGTCGCCCACGGCGCCCGCCGCGTCGGAGATGCCCTGGAAGCCTATGAGGACGTAGTCGGCGGCAGTCTCCGGATCGGTGATGATCACATACAGCACGAAGACAACGACTGCGTAGACGGCGATCTTCTTCGCGTTCACCGCCACCGCGGCCTCCCCTGTCCCTTGTTGCACGCCTTTCGATCGCACATGATCGCACGAAGGACCCCGTCTTTCGACGGGGCCCTTCGGAAGCGGTAGCGGAGGGATTTGAACCCTCGGTGACTTGCGCCACACTCGCTTTCGAGGTCTGTTCGTGCTGGTCAGGGGGTTGTTCAAGGTCGTTCAAGCCCGTTCGTTCCCGGTTCCTCGCGCGCCGCGTGAACGGCTCCGGACGGTGCCGAACGGGGTTGAATGAGACGGAAACTGAGACGGAGAGCGTCACGGCTGACCTGCGCGTCTACCCCTGGGAGTGTCAGTGGTCGGACTCTTCCACGGCCGCGACCACGGCGGCGGGGTCACCCTCGTACAACAAGTGCGGCTCATCTGCGGTGGGCGGTACGAACCGGCTGCGGTATCGCTGGAGGTCGCTCTCCGCGAAGTAGATCGAGTTCGGATCGTCCGCGTGGAACTCGTTGCGCTTGCTGATCCTCGCCCACAGCTCCTCATGGCTGGCGGCGAGGTAGACGAGTACGGGGACGGCCCCGGCGTCGGTGGTGATTGCCTGCCATTTGGCCCGGTCCTCGGGAGTCCAAAAGCCGTGGTCAACGACGACATCGTGCCCGGCCTTGAGGTGTTCCCGTAGTTCAACCGCTACGTCTTCCAGGACCGGCCGTTCGAGGGTGGGGAAGGTACCCCGAGGGAAGTCGACCCCGTAGACGCCATGCCGGCGGTACATCTCTTCATCCGGGCACAGCCGTACGAATCCGCGATCCGTGAGGGTGCGGGAAAGCGTGGTCTTGCCTGACCCGGGGAGTCCGGCCATCAGGACACAGAACGGGGGGCGTGGGGACATCGGTCTCGTCATGGCTCGGGAGATGGTGGCCACCTCTGCTTCGGCTTCCGGCGTGATTGTGCCAGTCCGGCGGGCCGCAAGCAGCGCATCTAGTCGGTCTTCGAGCACGCTGACTAGAGTGTCGTCCGCGACTGTCACGGGGTGACCTCCGATTCTGTGCGCCATGTACGGCCCGGGCCTCCGAGGTCGACGCCGTACTCCACGATGTTGCCCTCGCTGTCGACGAACTTCGCGGTCATCACGACCACCGGTTCCGCCGGCGGGTTGTCAGAGTCCAGTTCCAAGAGCCGTGCGTAATCCGGCGTCAGCATGCGGGCGGACGCCGTGTCGATGCGGTGGCTGATCGGGTGGCCGGTCGCCTGGGCGATGAGCTGAAGCGAGGTTCCCCCTGTCAGACGCTCGCTCGCTGCTAGTTGCGGGATCAGCTTGCCGTACCGGGCGGGGATCCAAGAGGTGCTGTGAGCCACGATGCCATGCCGGTCCCTGTATACCCGGCTACGCCGTACAACGTCCGATCCGGGCTCGATGTCCAGAGCCTGCGCCACTTCGGCCGGGGCAGGCACCACGGCCGCCTGGTGGGAGTCGGAACGTTCTCCTGCCCCCCAGCTAGAGCCGGTACGGCGTCCCCGGTCCTGCCGCTGGGCACCCGAGGACATCGGGGTCGGCCGGTCCAGGACTTCGGTGCCGATGCCGTGGATGCCTCGCACAAGTCCCTCGTTGCGCAGCTTGCGAAGCGCCTTCTCGGCTGTGGCGGTGCTGACCTTCCACTCTTCCGACAGGTTCTTGATGCTCGGCAGGAGCGTTCCGGGCTGTAGCTCACCGGACGAAATCAGCTCCATATAGTGGGCGGCAATCTTCGCGTACGGGGCCCGATTGTCGGCCTGGCCTGCCATGTCGCTCGCTCCTCTTCGTCACTTCCCTGGGGTTCCCTAGCTTACCGCTTGACACCGCAGGGAACCCTAGGGAACCTTAGGGATGTACCCGCCGGTCGGTTCGCCCGGCAAGCGGGTGCCGGACCTCAATGCGCTCTGTTTCAGGGCTCATTCGGGGTCAAGGGGCCCGGGACAGAGCGGGCCGAGGGCGCACCCGACCCTTGTCATTCGGGAGGGCTTAGACCGAAAGGTCACGTCTCCATACGCCTACCACGGGTCAAGCCGCGCTACCTGATACGGGCGCGGCACCCCCGAAGGAGACATGCACGTCGCCCCGGCATTCAGCCGTGAAGGGCGCGAGATCGAATCTCGCCCGGGGCACTCCGGCCGCTTCATATGGCCGTGCCGCGCGTCTGGCGTGGCTGATCACCTACAACGGCGCGCACCCCCGGAGCGGCAACTCCGGGGGTGCTGTTCGGGCCGTTTCACCTGCAAGGGAGAGCACGACCCATGAACCACATCGTCACTGTTCAGGACGCTGTTACCGCGTTCGAGCCGTGGATGGAACCCACGGCCGCTGAGCTGGACGCGATCGAGCAGGAGATGCCCGTGATTCTCGCGGACGTCGACCTGCTGGACGCGCACATCGTCACCCTCGACCGCACGCCGACCGAGGTGGACGAGCGGCGCATCCGCCGGGCCCGCCGCCGCGCGCTGGCCGCCCGGGTCGCGCTGGTCAACCGCGCGGCCGGCGCGTCCGTGCCGGGGGGTGCCGCCTGATGTCCCGCTTCGACCTCACCGAGTACGACCGCTGGACCATCGTCGCCGCCCGCCAAGCCCTGGCGGCTGCGGACCGCGTGAACCTGCTGGACGGCAGCGCCATGGCCCGCATGATCGGCCGTCTCGAAGTCGCCGTGGAGCGGCTGATCGAGATGGTCGACGAGACGCCCTCCGGGAACGTCGTCCGGTGTCCGGCCGCGCACCCGGAGGACCCGACGCCGTGCGGTGGCCCGGTCGTCGTGACCATCGTCGACAAGGACAACGCCGGCGCCGACGGATGCGAGCACCACGCCGCCCGCATGCTCGCCTCGATCACCGGCGCCCGCCCGGTCGCCAAGCCCGACGCCCCCGCCGGGGTGGCCCTGCGCATCTTCCGCGCAGCGCACCACACCCACCCCTTCGCGTGGCTGGGGGGCCGGTCATGAGCCTTCACCGCAAGGGGCGCGCCGCCCTGGTGCTCGCCCTGGTCGCCGTGGTCGGTATGGCGTTCCGGGTGTCGTGGAACGCGCTGCGGGACATCGCCGGCGCTGTCGGCGCGGACGACACGGCGGCGATGCTGTACCCGTTCGTGGTCGACGGCCTCATGGCGCTCGCCCTGATCGCCACGCTGGTTCTGGCCGACCGCGACCGCACGTTCGCGCTGCGGGTGCTGGGGGCGTACACGATCGCCTCGCTCGTGTTGAACTACGTGCACGGGCTGGTCCCCGAGCTGCACGGCCGTACGGTCGACTGGTCGCGGCTGGCGGAGTGGGACCCGGCGAACTGGGCGCTCGTGCTGCTGGCCACCTCGTTGCCGGTCGGGTCGATCTACTTCGGTTCCGACCTCGTGGCGAAGGTGCTGCACCACCGCCCCGCCCCGATTCCCGCCTTGAGCACGAATGCGGAGGAATCGACCGAGACCGAGATGAAACGGTCTACGGCTGACCTGCCGGTATCGACCCCCGCGCCGATCACCCCGAACGGCACGGCTCTCCCCCGTCCGGTGGCCGTCGGCTTCCTCAAGTCGACGCTCCTGGCCAAGCCGCTTCCGCAGATCGACCCCGCTCCGGTCGCCTCGATCGAGCGGCGTGCGGTGGCGGCGGAGTCGACCCGGCCGCGCCGTGCAACGGGCCGTGTCCCGGCGGTGGCGAAGTCGAGTCGGCCCAAGCGCACGCCGGATCAGTTGCTCGCCGAAGCACGCGAGGCGACGGCCGACTGGCCGGACGCGAAGGTGACCGCAGAGGGCATCCGGCGGGCGGTGCGCACGTCACCGGTCAACGCACGGGCGCTGCGCGACACCCTGCGGGCGGAGCGCGCCGGGACGGCGGCGGCATGAGCGGGCCGCGCATCGGTTCGCTCTGCTCCGGTTACGGCGGCCTGGACATGGCCGTCCAGGCCGTCTTCGGCGGCTTGCTGGCCTGGGTCGCGGACAACGACGCCGGAGCCTGCCGCATCCTGGCCCACCACCACCCGCACGTGCCGAACCTGGGCGACATCACCACCGCCCCCTGGGGCGAGGTGGAGCCGGTCGACATCGTGACGGGCGGCTATCCGTGCCAGCCGTTCAGTTCCGCCGGCAAGAGGAGGGGAACCGCTGATGAGCGGCACATCTGGCCCGACATCGCCCGTGCCCTTGGGGTTCTACGACCCCGTCTCGCGGTGTTTGAGAACGTCGCAGGGCACCTTTCTCTCGGATTCGACTCCGTCCTCTCCGACCTTGCCGCCCTCGGGTTCGATGCGCGGTGGTGCACTCTTCGCGCATCTGACGTGGGAGCGGCTCACCAGCGCAAACGGCTCTTCGTCCTCGCCTGGCCTGCCGACTCCGGCAGCACGGGACTGGAAGGGCGGCGGACAGCGCGGGCAGCTTCCGACCGCCGTCGGCTCGCTCCTGCCGACCCCGTCGACCTCGGAGAACACCGGAGCCGGACACGCGGCACAGGGCGGGATGAACCTGCGCCACGTCGTCTCGCTGCTGCCCACCCCGCGCGCGTCGGAGAACGAGAACCGGCAGACCAAGCGCAGCCCCTCGCAGGAAGCGGGCACGCACGGCAAGAGCCTGGCCGCCGAGATGGGCTCGCTCCTGCCGACCCCGCGGGCCACGGACGGCTCGAACGGCGCGGTCTCGCGCACGGAAGCGACGGACCGGCGGGTGCAGTCTGGAACGGCGAACCTGCCGGAGGTGGCGGTGAGCGCGTTCCCGACGGTCCCGTCGGGTGGGGCGAGTACGCCGAAGCGGTCGCGCGGTGGGAGGCGGTCCTCCAGCGCCCCGCACCCGGGCCAGTTGACGCTGTGGGACGGCTGAGCCCCGTCTTCGTCGAATGGCTCATGGGCCTGCCTGCCGGGCACGTCACCGACGTCCCCGGCCTGTCCCGCTCCGCACAGCTCAAAGCGCTGGGCAACGGCGTGGTCCCGCAACAGGCCACCGCCGCGCTTCGCTTCCTCGCGCCCGCCGCCCTCCCCGCCCGTACGGCCGCCTGAGGCGTCCCGATCCTTCGAGGAGTAGCCAACCGATGCGCAACGCCGACATACGCCGCCTGGACCGCGAGATCCAGGCGACACAGAAGAAGCTCGAAGCGGTCCGCCGGGGCGAGTGGTGGCCGCTGAACGGCAGTGAGCGCCGGGCCATGGCCCGCTCGCTGGCCGTCGGCGGCTACAAGGTCGCCCGGGGCCGCAGCGCGGGCCGCGAGGAACAGCGCATGGACGCCACCGGCGACAGCGCCGAGATGCGGCTGAACGCGGAGCTGACCGCCCTGCACGGCGAGCGGCAGCGCCTCATGACCGAGGCCGCCCGCGACAAGGCCGCCAAGAAGTCGTCCGGCTGGTTCTGACCAGCCCGTTTCCCGCGCCGGGGTGACCGGGACTTTCCACGGACACGGCCACCCCGGCGCTCTCCCTTACTCCCGCCCTGAAGGGGCAGTCAGGAGCAGTTTCAGCATGTCCGAGAACGTCGTTCACCTCCACAAGGCCACCGACCCCCCGACCGCCGACACCGCCCCGACGGTGCTCACGGTCGTGCCCGACGCGCCCCCGGCCCGCCCGGTGCCGCTGTGGGTCCGCTCCGGCCGCGCCGTGAAGACGGCCGCCACCCACGAGACGACCCGGGCCACGGTCCGCGCGGCGGCCCGGCACGGCCTCTACACCTTCAACGGCGGCAGGATCGTGGCCCGCCGCGCGTGGGACGGCCGTACCGGCTCCCGGTACGAGCGGATGATCCGCGCGGCGGAAGCCGCCGGGAACCTCGAAGCGGCCGAGGAGTGGGAGGAGCGGCTTCAGCGCTTCCGCGCCGCCCGCCACCACCGCCGCATGGACCTCCTGCACTCCCCGGTCGAGGCCGCCAAGGGCGTCGCCGTCGGCGCCGGGATGAGCATCGGCGTCCTGGTCGCCCTCGGGGTCGTGATGGCCCTGAACACTGGCCAGGTCGGTGACGTCATCACGCCGCTGTCGGCGACCATTGACTTCATCGCGCTGCTGATGCGGATCGTGCAGGTCGTATGGGGTCCGGCGCTCACGATCGGCCCCTTCCTGGCCCTGCTCGCCCTGTGGTCGGTCGGCCGCAAGCAGCAGGCCGCGCCGAACTGGGCCCTCCCGGCGAACGTCCGCAACGGCGAGGGTGAGCCGATCACCCCGTCCATCGTGGTCAAGGCCCTGCGCGACCTCGGAGTCCCGGCCCTGGCCCGCGCCATCAAGGAGATGGGCGACGCCGGCGCTTCGATGCTCGGCCCGATCACGATCGCCGGATGCGGTGTCGAGGTCGACGTGACCCTTCCCTCCGGGGTGTCGACCAACGAGGTGCAGAACAAGCGGCGCAAGCTTGCCGAAAACCTGACCCGGCACGAGCACGAGGTGTTCATCACCATCCCGCAGGCGGCGCGGACGGTGCGGCTGTGGGTCGCCGACTCGGGGGCGCTGGACGAGCCGATCGGGCCGTCTCCGCTGGTCACCGACGAGACGATGACTGCCGACTACACCAAGGGGAAGGCGCCGTGGGGGCAGGACCTGCGCGGGGATGCCGCCGCCCTGTCCCTCTACCAGCGCCACCTGTTGATCACGGGTCTGTCGAACCAGGGCAAGACCGTGGCCCTGCGCTCCCTGGCCCTGTGGCTGTCCCTGGACAAGTCCGTGCAGTTCCTCATGGGCGACCTCAAGGGCGTGGGCGACTGGGCCATGTTCGACGGCCTGGCCACGGCGCTGATCCAGGGGCCGACGGATGAGCACGTCATCCAGGTGACCGAGATGGTCGAGGGCGCGGTCGACGAGATGAACCGCCGGATCCAGGCGCCGCCCGGGACGGTGTTCCCGCCGCTGATCGTGCTGGTTGACGAAGCGCAGGTCGCGTTCATGTGCCCCGCCAAGGGCACGGGCAAGGACAAGCGGCCCTACGGCGGAGCGAAGGCCGATTCCCGGTACTTCATGGCCGTGCGCAAGATTCACAACCAGGGCCGTGCCGTGAACGTGCTGATGTGGCAGGGCACGCAGGACCCGACCAACGAGAACCTGCCCAAGCTCGTGCGCGAGGGCGCCCACACCCGCGCCTCCCTCGCCCTGGGCACCGAGTCGCAGGCCCGCATGGCCCTCGGGGACAAGGCCGTCGACGGGGGCGCCGCCCCGAACCTGCTCCGGCCCGGGCTGGACCGGGGAACCCTGGTCGTGGCCTCCGACGGGATCAGCATTCCGGCGGGTCAGTCGTCCATCACGGTGCGCACGCACTACATCGACGACGACGCCGCCAAGGCCATCACCGACCGGGCCAAGGCCCTGCGCGACGGCGTCACCACCCTGCACGCCATCGACCGGAGCGCGGAGCACGACCCGCTCGCCGACATCGCCGCCGTCATCGGCGACGCACCGCGGGTGCGGACCAAGGACGTGCTCGCACGGCTTGCCACGCGGAACGCGGACGCCTACGGCGGTTGGTCGTTCCTCGACCTCAAGCGCGTTCTCGACGACGTCGGCGCGGAGCCGTACAAGTCCGACGGCGTCATGGTCGTCTCCCGCGACCGAGTGGCCCGCGCGCTCGCCAACCGCGACGGGGAAGGTTCCGCTTCCGCCGACTGACGGCAGGGAGCCGACCCCGGACGGGGCAGGGAGGCAGGGAGAACTCCCTGACCGCCTCCCTGATCCGCCTCCCTGGCTCTGACCTGCGCGAATGATCGCTCAGGGAGTCAGGGAGGCACGCAGGTCAGACCCCCGAAACACCCCTCTGCAGAGCACCCCGAAGGGGGTGTCTCTGCCTCCCTGGCCACCGGCCTGAAGGGATTCCGCATGTACCCCGAGCACACCCCGCACGTGCCCGTACAGCGGGCCGTGGAAGTCCACCAGCCCACCCCGCTCCCGCTGGCCGTGCCGGTGACGGCGCCGGTCATTCCGGTGCAGCCGAACGCCGTTCCGGCGGTGGCGAGCGTCGTCCTGCCGGACGGCCGCGTCGTCACCGGCTACGCCATCAACCCCACCCAGCCCGAACCGATCGCCGCCAAACCGGCCGTGTCCCGCACGGCCGTGAACGTCGCCCTCGGGGGTGCCGGGTTCCTCGCGGTGTGTGGCGGGCTGGTCCTGCTCACCTCGTTCATCGCCGCGCTCACCGCGTTCATCACCCAGCTCATCATCCTGGCCGCCGTGATCTTCGGCGGATGGATCGCCGTGCAGCTCTTCAGCGCGAGCGGCCACCAGGGCGGCACGACCGTGAACATCCGCAAGGCCGTGATCAAGCGCAACCACTTCCACGGCTAGCTACGCCAAGGGCGGCCCCCACCTTCCGCCAAGAACGCGGGGCCGCCCTTGCTCGCCAGAACCCGTCAAGGAACTGGAGATACCCCAGCATGACGCAACCCCCGCTCTACCCGCAGCACACGGCGCTGAGTCTCGCGGCATCCGGCGTCCCCGTGCTGCCCCTGCGCCGGGGCAAGGTCCCGTTCGGCAACTGCACGGCGTGCGCCGACAACGCGTGCGGCGGACGGCCGAACATGAAAACCCCGGGCCCCTGCCGCTGCCCCGGCGTCTGCCACGGATGGGCCGCCGCCACCACCGACCCCGCCGTCATCGTCTCCCCCGAGTGGGCGGCGGCCTGGCGGCAGGCGGTGTGTGTCGCCTACCACCCCGGCGGCGCCGGACTGACCGTCGTCGACCTCGACGACGCCGACGCCATCGCCTGGGCCCGCACCGCCCTGCCCGCCACCCGGACCGTGCCGACGACCCGCGGTGAACACTGGATCTACCGGGGCGCCATGACCTCCCGCAACGCGGTCCGCCCCGGCGTCGACATCAAGTCGACCATGGCCTATGCCCGTTGGCTCGGACCGGGCACCGGCACCATCGCCGCCCTCCCGGACGCTGTGCGCGCCCTGGCAGTAAAGGAGCCGTCCCCCGCCCCCAGGGCGTCACAGACGCTCTCAGGGCCCCTGAGCGGCGGACAGGGGGAGTGCCCGCACCGCACGCCCGTCTTCCTGGAACGGGGCATCGCCATGGCCGTGCAGCGCATCACGGAGGCATCCAGCGCTGTCCACGCGACCGTGTACCGCACGTTCCTGGCCGTGCTGTCCAGGCACGGCCGGTGCGGCTGCCTCACCGACACCCACATCGCCCGGCTGTTCACCGCCGCGCAGAGCAAGGGCGAAACGGCCCGGCACTGCACGGACGCGTGGACCAACGCCCGCACCACGTTGGGACTGTGACCATGGCCGACGACGAGAAGAACCCCGCCCGCGAGATCATCACCGACTACGCCCAATCCCACTTCCGGTACTTCCGCACCGCCGACGGCACCGTCTACGCGCAGCGCAACGGCCACCCCGTGGCCCGCCCCATCCGCTCCCAGGGCACCACGGGAAGCCACCGGCAGGAACTCATGGTCGGTCTCTTCCGCGACGGGCAGGGCGTGTTCAACGGCACCGCGCTCAAGGAAGCGCTGGACCTGATCGAGGCTCTGGCGCTGACCGAGGACGTACAGCCCGTGCACATCCGCGTCGCCCCGGGATTCGACGGCGCCACGTGGCTGGACCTGGGACGGGCCGACGGCCGGTCGGTACGGATCCACCCCACCGGGTGGGACATCGCCGTGCCCGACCCGCGCGAGGTGTGCTGGCGCCGCACACAGCTCACCGGAGAGCTGCCGTTGCCGGTCAAGGACACCGACGGCAAGGGCATTGATCTCCTGCTGAGGCTGTGCAACTTCGCCACCGCCGAGACTGAGTGCCTGGCCATCGCGTGGCTGATCGGCTGTCTCGGACCGTCCGTGCCCGTCCCGGCCCCGTTCCTCACCGGCCCGCAGGGCGCCGGCAAGTCCACCGGCGGACGAATGCTCGTGCGGATCATCGAGGGCATGACGGGGGACCTGCGCCGGGCACCGAAGGATGAGGAGAACCTGATCGCGGCCGTGGCCGCCGGGTGGGTCACGGCTCTGGACAACCTCTCCCACATGACCCCAGACCTTTCGGATGCCATGTGCTGCATCGTCACCGGTGCCGAGAGCGTCAAGCGCGCGCTGTTCACCGACGGGGACGTCTTCCGCGCCCGCTACCGTCGGCCCCTGCTCCTGACTGGTATCGACGTGGGCGTCATCCGGCCCGACCTCGCCGAACGCCTCCTGCCGCTCCGCCTGGAACGGCCGAAGGTCCGGCGTACTGAGGCGGAGCTGTGGGCGGAGTACGCGGAGGTTCTGCCCGTGATCCTCGGATCGCTCTTGGACCTCACGGTCAAGGTCCGCGCGGCTGAGGCGGAGACCCCGACCGATCTGCGGATGGCGGACTTCGCGCACCTGTGCGCGCAGCTCGACGCCGCGACCGGTCTCGGGGCGCTCGCCGCCTACCGGGCCAGCCTGGACGACCTGAACGACGACGTGATCGAGGGCGACCTGTTGGCACAGACCGTCCTGAGGCACGCCGCCGACCTCGAACCGGGCGCACAGCAGCGGATGACCTCCACGGAGTGGCTGCACTGCCTCAGTCAGCTCTACACCGGCGAGGACTTCCGTCCCTTGCCCAAGGGGTGGCCGACGACCGGCAAGGTGCTGTCCGATCGGCTCAAGCGGCTTCAGCCCACCCTCGCCGCCCGTGGCGTCGTCATCGACTCGGGCCGGACCATGGAGGGCCGCTACCTCGAAATGACCCGGCTGCAAGCGCCACAGCCGCACGAGGCAAAACGGATGTTCTGACCGCGCTGGTGATCACTGGACAAGCAAGAGGAGCACCATCGCGGCGCGGCGTGCTCCTCTTGCTGTTCGGCGGCGGCGCCGCCCTGCGATGGTCGCGCCGCGAAGCGGCTCCTTCATCAGCCCCTGAGCGCACTACACCACCACAGACACCCCCTCTTTTTCCTAAGAGGGAAACTCTGCGTCATCTGCGTCATGCAGGCGGGAAAAACGGCCCCCGACCTGCGGCTACAGCCATGACGCAGACGGCCACGCCTGCGTCATGGCTGCGTCATCTGCGTCATGGAATGACGCAGCCCATGACGCACCCCGGAGTCTCTGCGTCATGCAAATACGCAGGTCAGAGGCGCGCATGACGCTGATGACGCAATGACGCAGAAATCCGAACTTCGGACAGGCGCGAACTCCCGATACAGGCTCCGCCCCCGACGGACAGTCCCAGAGGAGACCGTTCCATGAGCATCGCCACCGTGGACATCGCACCGCTCGCTGAGTCTGGCGACCCGACCCCCGTGCTGCTGACCGTCGAAGAGGCCGCCCGTTGCCTCCGCATCGGTCGAACGACCTGCTTCGCCCTCATCCGCACCGGAGAGCTGGAGTCCCTGACCATCGGCGGACTCCGACGCGTCCCCGCCGACGCCCCGGCGGCCTACCTCGCCCGTCGCCGCGCCGAACAGCGCGCTGCCTGATCTCGCCCCGAACCGGGACACCACCTCACCGGGTGGTGTCCCGGTCGCTTTCACCCCAACTCGAAGGAGTCCGCCCGTGGCGGAAGACAAGAAGCGCACCCGACAGCCCAACGGCCGCTCCTCCATCTACCAGGGCAAAGACGGCAAGTGGCACGGACGCGTCACCGTCGGAATCCGTGACGACGGCCGACCCGACCGCCGCCATGTCGAACGCAAGACCCGGGCCGAGGTGACGGCGGCGGTCCGTGAGCTGGAGAAGCGGCGCGACGGTGGAGCGGTACGCAAGGCGGGCCGCGCCTGGACGGTCGAGGCGTGGCTGACCCACTGGGTCGAGACCATCGCCCCGCTCGCCGTCAACGAGAACACTATGGTCGGGTACGGCGTCGCCGTGCGGAAGCATCTCATCCCAGCGCTCGGGGCCCACCGTCTCGACAAGCTCGGGCCGGAGCACATCGAGCGCTTCTATGGGCGGATGCAGGCGGACGGCCGGCGGGCGGGCACGATTCACCAGATTCACCGCACCTTCCGCACTTCGCTCAATGAGGCGGTCCGGCGTGGCCACCTCACCCGCAATCCGGTGCAGCTTGCCAAGGCCCCCCGGGTCAGTGAGGAGGAGATCGAGCCGTTCACCGTCGAGGAGGTCAAGCGGCTCCTGCGGGCCGCCGATGACCGGCGCAACTCCGCTCGCTGGGCCGTCGCTCTCGCCCTCGGCCTGCGACAGGGCGAGGCGTTGGGGCTCAAGTGGGCCGACGTGGACATGGAACGCGGTGTCTTGATGGTCCGTCGTAGTCGACGCCGCCCGCGATACGCCCACGGATGCGGCGACACGTGCGGCCGAAAGGCGGGGTACTGCCCGCAGCGCCAACGGACCAACCCGGAGACGGCCGACACGAAGTCCCGCGCAGGTCGGCGGTCGGTCGGCCTGCCCGCTCAGCTCGTTGACCTGCTCCGGGTCCACCGAGCGAAGCAGGACGCCGAACGTACGGCGGCGGGGGAGAAGTGGGCGGATGAGGGATGGCTGTTCGCCACCCCGGACGGGCGCGGCACTCCGCCCCGCACCGACTACGACGACTGGAAGGAGTTGCTGGCCGCCGCCAAGGTGAGGGACGGCCGTCTGCACGACGCCCGACACACCGCCGCCACGGTGCTGCTGATCCTCGGAGTCTCGGAGCGTGCCGTCATGGGCCTCATGGGATGGTCCACAACGGCTATGGCCGCGCGGTACCAGCACATGGTCGACACCGTTCGAGTGGACGTGGCCCGACAGGTTGACGGGCTCATCTGGAAGCCGGACGCCAAGGGTTCCGGCGAGGATGACGACGGGGCCGCCGGGGCGCTCGTACCGGCCAACTGAGACGGAAACTGAGACGGAGATGCACGAAGGGTCCGGCTCGATGAGCCGGACCCTTCGTCTACCTGCGGTAGCGGAGGGATTTGAACCCTCGGTGACTTGCGCCACACTCGCTTTCGAGGCGAGCTCCTTCGGCCGCTCGGACACGCTACCGAGACAGACCTTACAGCACAGTGCCGCATGGTTCGAAATCGGTATTCGGGGCCGGTCAGCGGTCGCGGAAGAACTCGGTCAGCAGCCGCGCGCAGTCGTCCGCGAGGACGCCCTCGATCACCTCGGGCCGGTGGTTGAGCCGCCGGTCGCGCACGACGTCCCACAGGGAGCCGGCCGCGCCCGCCTTGTCGTCGCGGGCGCCGTAGACGACGCGGTCCACACGGGACTGCACCAGCGCGCCCGCGCACATCGTGCACGGCTCCAGGGTGACGACGAGGGTGCACCCGGCCAGCCGCCACTCCCCGAGCGCCTCGGCCGCCCGGCGGATGGCGAGCACCTCGGCGTGGGCCGTGGGATCGCCGCCGGCCTCGCGCTCGTTGTGCCCGGCGGCCAGCACCGTCCGCCCGTCCGGTGCCAGCACGACGGCACCGACGGGCACGTCACCGCCGAGCGCGGCCCGCCCGGCCTCGGCCAGGGCGAGCCGCATGGCCGCCCGCCACGGGTCGCGCACTGGGTCGGGCGGCGCGGAACGTTCCGCCGGTTGCTCTCCCACGTCACGTCCGGTCAGCGCACGGTCTCCAGCACCTCGGAGGCGCCCAGCGCCTCGGCGATCTCGCCGACCGCGTCCCCGGCCATCGAGCGCAGCTCCTTCTCGCTCACGCCCAGGTCGTCCAGGACCTCGGCGTCACCGACCGGCCCGTGCGGCACGGCCTCCCCGGCACCGGCGGCCGCGTCACCGCCGTCGGCACCGTCCTCGTCGTCCTCGGACTCACCGTCCTCCGTGCCGTCGAGGTCGAGGGCGTCGAGGTCGGCGCCGTCGTCACCGGGCTCGCGGCCCAGCAGTTCGTCGGTGAGCAGGATCTCGCCGTAGCTGCTGCGGGCCGCGGCGGCGGCGTCCGACACGTAGATACGGGGGTCCTCCTCGCCGTCCACCCGGACGACTCCGAACCACGCGTCCTCCTGCTCGATCAGCACGAGCACCGTGTCCTCGTCGGGAGAGGCTTCCCGGGCCAGGTCGGCCAGATCCGACAGGGTCTCCACATCGTCGAGCTCAGTGTCGCTCGCTACCCATCCCTCTTCGGTGCGCGCGAGCAGTGCGGCGAAGTACACCGTGACTCTCCCACTGGTCATAGGCGTGCCGGTTGGGGGTCCCCCCGGCGGAGGCTGCGGGCGGGGGAGCGGTGCTCCGAGCCCCACCCACTCGGAATCGTGGCAGAAACAAGGCCGTCAGGGGACGGCTTCGGCGCCCTGTGTCCGGCAGTTTTGACCGGGGACCCCGACTCGTCGCCACCACGTGCGGATCGTACGCGGATTTCTCCCGTCACCCGCGTACTCCCGTCCGCCCGACACCGGCGCGGCGCGCGATCTTCCCCCACCGGGCGGCGGAACTACCAGCGGAAGGTGCGCATGCGCATCGCGTGGCGCAGCCGTGCGGTCTTGGCGCGGCGCGGCTGCACGCGGTCACGCAGTTCCCGGGCCTCCGCCAGGTCCCGCAGGAACTGGGCCCGCCGCCGCCGTCGGGCCGCCTCCCGGTCCGGCTCCGTGCTCCGCTCAGCCCCGCTCCCGGCCCCCGGCTGCTCGCCGAGGGACGGAGTGTCGTAGAAGTCCCGGTCAGGCACAGTCTCACCACCCAGCGTCCGTCCCTCCCACCTTCCCCCGACCGGGCGGTTTGACTCCAGCGAGCGAGTGAAGCGTCCGCTCGGGGGCCCGGTTACTGTGGTGGGCATGCGTCTCCACGTCGTCGACCACCCCCTGGTCGCCCACAAGCTCACCACGCTGCGCGACCAGCGCACCGACTCCGCGACCTTCCGCCGCCTCGCCGACGAGCTGGTCACCCTGCTCGCCTACGAGGCCACGCGCGACGTGCGCACCGAACAGGTCGACATCCACACGCCGGTCGCGCAGACCACCGGCGTCAAGCTCTCCCACCCGCGCCCGCTGGTGGTGCCGATCCTGCGGGCCGGTCTCGGCATGCTGGACGGCATGGTCCGGCTGCTGCCGACCGCCGAGGTGGGCTTCCTGGGCATGGTGCGCAACGAGGAGACGCTCCAGGCCTCCACGTACGCCACCCGCATGCCGGACGACCTCTCCGGACGCCAGGTGTACGTCCTGGACCCGATGCTGGCCACGGGCGGCACCCTGGTCGCCTCGATCCAGGAGCTGATCAAGCGCGGCGCCGACGACGTGACGGCCGTGGTGCTGCTCGCCGCGCCCGAGGGCGTCGAGCTGATGGAGCGCGAGCTGGCCGGCACCCCGGTGACGGTCGTGACGGCCTCGGTCGACGAGCGTCTGAACGAACTGGGTTACATCGTCCCGGGCCTCGGCGACGCGGGCGACCGCATGTACGGCGCGGCCGAATAAGCCGTACGGCTGCTCAGCAGCCCTTCTTCTCCGCGGCGGCCGTCGGCTGCGGCGCGGCCAGTGCGGTCAGCGCCGCGTCGGCGGCCGCGGGCTTCGCCAGCCCCTGGAAGGCGTCGCCGATCATCAGGTCGACCTCGGCGCCCTCGCGTGCCGCGTCGGTGCGGCGTTCGGCGCCGGGCAGCTGGGTGCCGAGCACGGCCAGCGAACTCTTCAGGGAGGCGGCGGGCCCGAGCAGGACCCCCGCGCCCTTGATCTTCTTGTCGTACTCCTTGGGCGCGTTGCTCACCTCACCGATCCGGAAACCGCGCTTCTTCAGCTCGTCGGCGGTCTTCTGGGCGAGGCCGCTGCGGGTCGTGGCGTTGAGCACGT
Organism: Streptomyces sp. NPDC058796; assembly: GCF_042745235.1. Classification (NCBI taxonomy): domain Bacteria; kingdom Bacillati; phylum Actinomycetota; class Actinomycetes; order Kitasatosporales; family Streptomycetaceae; genus Streptomyces; species Streptomyces sp. NPDC058796. The sequence continues at coordinate 73,365 of NZ_JBHYOP010000003.1, read as the reverse complement.
TGACGGTCACCTGGGCGGGCTTCGGCAGCTTCGCCGCCACGGGCGCGGCGCTCGCCTTCGGGCCGGTGGTCGGGCAGTCCGCGGCGGCACCGACCGCGCTCGCCTTGTCCCCGCCGGTGAAGACGTCGACCAGCTGGAGCGTGCCCCAGCCGAGCACCCCGAGAACGGTGGCGCAGGCGACGACGACGACCGCGAACCTGCCGCGTCGCCGGGCCGGTCGCATCCGCGGGTACCGGTCCCCCGTGATCTTGTACTGGCCGCCCATGCCAGGGGGAGTGAGCATGCTCATGGGCGCAGCGTAGTGCGCTCCGGCGGCGATGCCTATTAGATGATCAGTCGACGTTCCGGAACCCGGTGCGACGCAACCCGAACGGGCCAAACCCGAACGCCGCGGGATCGGTCGGCCGAGCTCAGTCCAGCTCGAGCACCCGCGCGTGCAGCACCTGCCGCTGCTGCAGGGCCGCGCGCACCGCGCGGTGCAGCCCGTCCTCCAGGTACAGATCGCCCTGCCACTTCACGACGTGCGCGAAGAGGTCGCCGTAGAAGGTGGAGTCCTCGGCGAGGAGGGTCTCCAGGTCGAGCTGGCCCTTGGTCGTCACGAGCTGATCGAGGCGGACCGGGCGCGGCGCGACGTCCGCCCACTGCCGGGTGCTCTCCCGGCCGTGGTCGGGGTACGGCCGGCCGTTTCCGATGCGCTTGAAGATCACACGGAAAGCCTACCGGCCGGAACGTCGCGGGCGCAGCCATGGCGGCGGAGTACGGCGCTGGAAATGACGCCGTAAACGGGGGCAAAGAGGTCCGGGCGCACCGGGGCGGAGGCGGTCGGACCGCCACCGCCCCGCTCGGCCGCCTCGGTCAGTCCCGCCTCCCCTCACGCGCGGACGGCCGGGGTTCGCTCGGGACCTGCGGCTTGCCGGTGCCGGGATTCGGAGTACGTCGGGCACCTTCGGCGCGCAGGAGGGCGCGCAGGACTGCGTAGGGGTCGTTGGGCATGGCTGTTTCCCTCGTTCCTCTTCCTGATCCTGTCGTGGGACGGACGGACCGGGCGGACGCCCGGCACCGGCCCCGTCAGCAGCGCAGGACCACGGAACGAGGGGTGGACGGCAGCCCGGCCGGCACCGTGGGCGCGAAGGACGACTGCCGAGGACCGGCCGCCGGAGCCGGTGCCACGCGCGGGGGCAGGACCCCGCGCCGGACGCTTCGGGCCGGTGCCCGCGTGGCGGTGTCGAGATGGTCGTACTCGCCGGCGCCCCCGCCGCTCGCGCCCGCCACCGTCACGGGCGGCGCCGCCTGGCCCGTGACGTGGGCGCAGGGCACGGCGAGGGCGAGCAGCAGGACGAGGACCCGCAGCCACGCGACACGACGCCCGGTGCGGAGGGTGGCGTACGGTGCGCAGCTCACGTCGGTCCGTGTCCCCGCCGGGCGCACCGCGCCCACCGCGCCGGTGCGAGAACCGCCCGCTCGGCGTAGCGCGCGCCGTTCACAGCGTGCGCGGGACCTGGCGGGCGCGACGGCGCAGGCCCGCGGCCGTGACGATCTCCACCACCCCGACGACGACCAGCCACCAGCCGCCGACCAGCATGAGCACGGTGGCCGACTCGACCGGCGAGTCGATCAGGACGATCCCGGCGACGACGGTGACGACGCCGAGGAGGACGTGCCAGCCGCGCGCCGGCATCGCGGGGTCGTGCACGGCGGCCACGATCTGTGTGACACCGCGGAACAGCCAGCCGATGCCGATCCACAGCGCGAGCAGCAGCACCGACTGCAGGTGCCCGCGGAAACAGAACAGGCCGAGCAGGATCGACACGGCACCGCTGATGAAGGCGAGGACCCGCAGCGAGGTCGTCCGGTGCGTGCCGAAGGCGGCGGCCAGTTGGAGGACGCCGCTGACGACGAGGTAGAGGCCGAAGAGCACTCCGGCGGCGAGCAGCGACGCGCCCGGCCAGACCAGGACCAGCACGCCGAGGACCAGGGAGGCGGCCCCGGTGAGCAGCACGGTCTGCCACGCGGTGCGGGACAGCAGGTGCAGTGGTCCCTCGAGGGCCGGCTCGGGTTCGTGCTCGCGCTCGCCCCGGCCGGCGGTCCGGGTGTGCACCCCGCGGTCGTCGTACGGCTGACTACCGGGAGCGCCGCTCGGTGGCTCGGTCATGCTCCATGCTGGGAACGGCGCGGTGGGCCGCGCCACTTGGGGTGGGCTGTCAGGCTGACGGTGCCCGGGGCGCGGGTGTTCCGGGGGAGTCCGGCGTGGGGGTGGGCGCGGGGATGCGTCTCGCGGCCCGGCGCGACGGGGTGCCTCCCCCACTCCCGGCGCTGCCTGAGCGAGAGGCGCCCCCGCGGCACGACTGCCCGCAGCTGGGGCAGCTGAGCGGACGGGTCCGCAGCCCGGCGGCGTAGCGCCCCGCCGCCCGCAGCCGCGCGCGATGGCGCGGTCCCCCGCCCACCCGCGCACCGCGCACGGGCGGAAAGCCGTGTACGGCGGGAAGGGGGACGTGTCGGGGGGTGTCCGCAGCGGTTGGCGCGTCCGCGCCGTTCAGCCCCGTAGCCGACCGATTCCGCGCCGTTCCGAGGACGGACACCCCCGGCGCGGCCCCGACCCACAACACCACGCCCCGCGCTACCCGCACCCCCACCGAACCCGCACAGGCGCCGCAGGCACCCCGCTCAACCGCCGGAGGCCTTCGCCGCAGCCTTGGCCTCCTGCTTGTACGCCCGCACCTTCGTCAGCGACTCGGGCCCGGTGATGTCGGCCACCGACCGGAAGGAATCCGGCTCGCCGTAAGCCCCGGCCGCCTCCCGCCAGCCCTCCGGCCGGACGCCGAGCTGCTTGCCCAGCAGGGCCAGGAAGATCTGGGCCTTCTGCTTGCCGAAGCCCGGCAGGTCCTGGAGCCGCTTCAGCAGCTCCTTGCCACTGCCGACACCCCGCCACACCGCCTCGGCATCACCGTCGTACGTCTCGACGAGGTACCGGCACAGCTGCTGAACCCGGCCCGCCATCGAGCCGGGATAACGGTGCACCGCCGGCTTCTCGGAGAGCAGTGCCGCGAAGGCCTCCGGGTCGTACGCCGCGATGTCGTGCGCGTCCAGGTCCTCCGCGCCCATCCGCCGCGCGATGGTCGACGGCCCCTTGAACGCCCACTCCATGGGCACTTGCTGGTCGAGCAGCATGCCCACCAGCGCGGCGAGCGGACTGCGGCCGAGCAGCTCGTCGGCCTCGGGGTCCTGGGCGAGGTGCAGTGTGACGTCCATACCCCCGATGATCGCAAGCAACGGCTCAGGTCGCGCGCCAGTACCCCAGCGCGTTCACCCGCTGCTTGGCCACCCCCAGCTCCTTGCGGACGTACGCCCCCAGCGCCCGCGTCGTCGCCGTGTCGCAGGCGATCCACACGTACGGCTCGGGAGCCGCCCGCAGCAGCTCCGGCAGCTCCTCCTTCACCCGCCCCACCAGATGCGCGCCCGCGTCCCGGCGCGGCACCGTGCGGACCTCGTGCCGCTCGGGGACGGTACGGAAGGGCAGGCCGTCCTCCGCGCCGCCGCCCTCGAACCAGATGGTCGCGGGCACCGCCCCCATCGCGTCGAGCAGCGAGTTCAGCGCGGGCAGCGACGCCGGGTCCGCGACCGCGAAGACCCGGGAGGGGAGGGGCTGCGGCACCTCGAACCCCGTGCCCTGGACCGTCGCCTCGATCGTGTCCCCCGCCTTCGCCGCCCGCGCCCAGTCGCTCGCGCACCCCTCGTGCAGGGCGAACTCCATGCTGAACGTGCCGGCCTCCGGGTCCGGGTCGACCAGCGTGTACGCCCGCTGGTGCGGCTTGCCCGCGTTCTCGAACCACAGCCGCACCCACATCGTCGGGTGCACCCCGGTCGCCGCCAGCATGCCGCCGTCGGTCAGCCGCAGCCGCCGGAAGTCCGGCGTCACGTCCTCAGCGTCCGTCACGGTGAACTCGAAGTCCTTGCCCCGCATCAGCTTGAGGACCGCGCCCTCCCAACCCCGCCCCTGCCCCATCGTTTCTTCACCCTTCACGTACTATTCGGCCACGACCAAACACTTAGGTGAGCCTAACCTAAAGGAAAGTAGGGGCACAGGGGTGAGCGCCGAGACATACCGCGACGCCTGGGGAATCCCCCACCTCCGCGCGCAGGACGCGGACGAACTCGCCCACGCCCAGGGCCGGGTCACCGCCCGGGACCGCGCCTGGCAGCTGGAGGTCGAGCGGCACCGCGCCCAGGGCACCTCCGCGTCCTTCCTCGGCCCCGAGGCCCTGTCCTGGGACCGCCTGGCCCGCCGCGCCCGCCTCGCCGACACCGCCCGCCGCTGCCTCGCCGCGCTGGAGGACAAGGACCCGGAGACGGCCGCCTGGGCAAGGGCGTACGCGGACGGCGTGAACGAGGGGCTCGCCGCCTGCGACGCCCCCGAGTTCGCCCGGGTGGACCTCACCCCGGGCCACTGGGAACCCTGGACCCCGCTCGCCGTCTGGCTCGCCACGCACATCCTCTTCGCCGGCTTCCCCGCCAAGCTCTGGCGCGAGCACATCACCGCCCGCCTCGGCCCGGACGCCGTGGCCCTCTTCGCCACCGACGGCCCCGGCACCGCCGGCAGCAACGGCTGGCTGGTATCCGGCGACCGCACCGTCACCGGACACGCGCTCATCGCCGGCGACCCGCACCGCTTCATCGAGGACCCCGGCGTCTACCAGCAGATCCACCTGTCGTGCCCGGAGTTCGACGTCGTCGGCCTCGCCGTGCCCGGCGTCCCCGGCATCGCCCACTTCGGCCACACCGGCACGGTCGCCTGGGCCATCACCAACGCCATGGCCGACTACCAGGACCTCTACCGGGAACGGCTGCGCCGCACCGGCGCCGGCGTCGAGGCGCTGGGCCCCGACGGCACCTGGCACCGCGCCGCCCGGCACACGGAGACCATCCACGTCGCGGGCGAGGACCCCGTGGAGGTCGAGATCATCGAGACCGACCGCGGCCCGGTGATCGCCGGCGGACCCGAGGGCCTCGACGACGGCACCCCGGCCGCCCTCAGCCTGCGCCACCCGCCCCGTGTCACCGCCGACCTCGGTTTCAGCGCCCTGCTGCCGCTGCTGCGGGCCCGCCGGGTCGCCGACGTGGACCGCGCCCTGGACGCGTGGGCGGAGCCGGTCAACGTCGTGCAGGCGGCGGACACCGAGGGCGGGCTGCTGCACCGGGTGGCGGGCCGCGTACCCGTGCGCCCCGCCGCGAACGGCCTGCGCCCGGTACCCGCCTGGGAGCCCGGCCACGAGTGGACCGGCTGGCACACCCCGCCCCGCGCCGGCCTGACCGACGGCGTCGCCGTGATGGCCAACCAGCGCGGCCCGGCCACCCCGCTCGGCGTCGAGTTCGCCCCGCCGCACCGCGCCGACCGCATCGCCGCCCTGCTCGCGGGCAGGGAACGCTGGTCCGCGGCCGACATGTCCGCGATCCACACGGACACCCACCTCGCCTCGGCCGGCCCCCTCCTGGACCGCCTCGCCGCACTCGACGGCCCGCCCCGCGAGGCCACCGCCGCGCCCCCGGAGGCCGCTGCCCCGCCCCCCAAGGCCGCTGTCCTGTCCCCCGAGGCCGCCGTCCTGCGCGACCGCCTCCTCGCCTGGGACCGGCACATGGACGCGGACAGCGCCGACGCGGCGGCGTACGCGGCCGTCCGCGCGGCCGTCGTGCGGCGCCTCGTCGCGCACCCGGCGCTCGCACCGGCGGCCGTCCCGCCCGCGTACCCCGAGGTGCTCCAACCCTGGCTCGCCCTCGTCCCACGCGTCGCCTACGCCCTCGAACACCTCCTGCGCGCGGACGACCTCTACGGCATCGACCGCGCCGAGACCGTCCGCGCCGCGCTGGAGGAGGTGGCCGCCCGGCCCCCCGCCGGAACCTGGGGCGACACCCACCGCCTCGCCCCCTGGCGGGCTCTGCCGGACACCTCGGGCCGCCCGGAACCGGGCCTGTCCGGCGACCACGACTGCGTGCTCTGCACCTCCGCCGTCCCCGGACTCACCGACCGTGCCGCGCGCGGCCCCGCCGCCCGCTACATCTGGGACCTGGCCGACCGGGAGCACAGCCGCTGGGTGGTGCCCCTCGGCGCCTCGGGCGTCCCCGGCTCACCCCACCACCGCGACCAGCAGCCCCTGTGGCTCGGCGGCGAACTCGCCCCGGTGGTCACCGACTTCGACCGGCTCACGAAGGAAACCGATGACTGACCCGCGCCAGGCCGCTCCCACGCCGCCGTACGCCTCCCGCACCCCCGTCCACGAGCAGGAGCTCGGCGGCTTCGGCACCGTCCGCGTCCTCCCCCTCGACCCCGCCGAGGACGCCGATGTGATCCACCGCTGGGTGAGCGAGGAGCGCGCGGCCTTCTGGGGCATGACCGGCCTCACGCGCGATCAGGTCGCGGGCGTCTACGCCCACATGGACACGCTCGAGACCCACCACGCCTTCCTGGTCGTGAAGGACGGCGCGCCGGTCGCGCTGCTCCAGACCTACGACCCCGAGGCCGACCGGGTGAGCGAGTGCTACGAGGCCGAACCCGGTGACATCGGCGTCCACCTGCTGCTCGCGCCCGCGGGGCCGGAGGGCGCGCGCCCCGGCTGGACGGCCGCGCTGGCGTCGGCCCTGATGGCGTACGTCCTCATCGGCCTGGACCGCGAACGCATCGTGGTCGACCCGGACGTCGGCAACGAGAAGGCGATCGCCCGCTTCCTCAAGCAGGGCTTCACCGCCGGTCCGGCCGTCGTGCTGCCCGAGGTCGACCTGCCGGAGGTGTACCTGCCGGAGAAGAAGGCGCAACTCGCCTTCCTCCGCCGGGAGGTAGCCTTCCCGGCGTGACGCGCACGCCGACCGCCGAGGACCTGATCGCGCACTACGGGCTGGAACCCATCCCCCGAGAGGGCGGCCTGTTCCGCCGTACCTGGGCCGGTCCCGGGTGCCCCGACGGACGCCCCGCCGGTTCCGCCATCGTGGCGCTGCTGACCGCCCGCCCGGACGACTTCTCCGCACTGCACCGCCTGCCCTCCGACGAGGTCTGGCACTTCTACCTCGGCGACCCGCTGGAGCTGCTGCTCCTCGACCCGGACGGCGGCACGCGCACCGCCGTGCTGGGGCCGGACGTCCTGGGCGGGCAGCACGTGCAGTTCACCGTCCCTGCCGGGACCTGGATGGGCGGCCGGGTGAGGACGGGCGGCGCGTGGTCGCTCTTCGGCTGCACGATGGCGCCCGGCTTCACCTACGGGGACTACGAGCACGGCGACGCGGCCCGACTCACGGCGCGCTACCCGGACCAGGCGGCGCGGATCGTGGAACTGTGCCGCCCATGACTCTCCTCGACGGACAGGTCGCCCTGGTCACCGGCGCGGGCGGCGGCATCGGCCGGGGCATCGCGCTGCGGTTCGCCGAGGAGGGCGCGGCGGTCGCGGTGCACTGCCGTACGGCGGTGGCGGCGGCCCGGGACGTGGCCGCACGGATCCGGGACCACGGCGGCCGGGCGACCGTGCTGCGCGCCGACCTCACCGACGAGGACGCCTGCCGCGCCCTGGTCGAGGACGCCGCCGACTGGGGCGGCGGACGGCTGACCGCGCTGGTCAACAACGCCGGCGTGCAGCCGCTGCGGGAGCTGCCCGGCATGACGGCCGCCGAATGGCGGGAGGTCGTGGACACCAATCTCACCGGCGTCTTCGCGTGCACGCAGGCCGCCGCCGGGATCATGCGGGACCAGGACGGCGGCGGCACCGTCACCCACATCGCGTCCATCGAGGCGGGCGCGCCGGCCCCCGCCCACGCGCACTACAGCGCCTCCAAGGCGGCGGTCGTGATGCACGCCCGTTCGGCGGCCCTGGAGTACGGGCCGTGGGGGGTGCGGGTCAACTCCGTCTCGCCCGGCCTCATCGACCGGGACGGCCTCGACCGGGCCTGGCCGGAGGGCGTACGGCGGTGGCGGCGGGCGGCGCCCGCGGGGCGGCTGGGCCGGCCGGAGGACGTGGGCGACGCCTGCGTCTTCCTGGCCTCGCGGCTGGCGTCCTGGATCACCGGCCACGACCTCGTGGTGGACGGCGGGGTGACGGCACGCTCGTCGTGGTGAGGAACCGGCCGGACATCCGCTGAGCGGCGCGGCCCCCGCAACCGTACGTATCCCCGAGGCAGTGGGTCCCGACGACGGAGATGCGACGTGAGGCGTGATGGCGGTGCGCGTGCCGTGAACCGGCGAGTGCGGGGGCCATGGGAGCGGCGGTGGCCGGTGCTCATGGGCGCCGTGTTCGCCCTGCTCGTGCTCGGCGTCGGCGCCGCCGGACCGGCGTCCGCCCACGCCGCCCTCCGTTCCACCGACCCGGGGGACGGCAGCGTGCTCCGGTCGGCCCCGCGCCACGTCACCCTGACCTTCACCGAGTCCGTCGGCCTGCGCGACGACTCCTTCCGCGTCCTGGACCCCGGGGGCCACCGGGTGCGCACGGGGGAGGCCGGACGTGCCGAGGGCCGTTCCGACACGGCCCGCGTCACGCTGTCGGGCGAGCTCGGCGAGGGCACGTACACCGTGGCCTGGCGGGTGGTGTCGGCCGACAGCCACCCCGTCTCCGGCGCCTTCACCTTCTCCGTCGGCAAGCCCTCCGCGGCGACGGCGGCGGTGGACCCGGGCCCCACCGAGCACCCCGCGACCGCGGCCCTCCACCACATCGCCCGCTACCTCGCCCACCTCGCCGCCGCCCTGCTCATCGGCGCGGCCGCCTTCGTCGCCCTGTGCCGCCCACCGGACCCCGCCCCGCTGCGCCGTCCGCTGGTGGCGTCCTGGTGGACCCTGCTGGCGTCCACCGCCGCCCTGCTGCTGCTCAGGGCCCCGTACGAGGCGGGGACGGGACCGTCGGCGGTCCTGGACGTCTCCGCCCTCGGCGACACGGCGTCGACCCGGCCGGGCGCGCTGCTGCTGGCCAGGCTGGCGCTGCTGGTACCGGTGGCGCTCCTCCTGGTCCGCGCCGCCCGGCGCCGCGTACGCACCCCCGTCTCCGCCGCGGCGGGCGTCGCGCTCGCCGTCGGTCTCGCCCTGACCTGGGCCGCGGCCGAGCACGCCTCCGCCGGCATCCAGGTGCCGGTCGCGATGACGTCGTCCGTGCTGCACCTGCTCGCCACCGCCGTCTGGCTCGGCGGCCTCGTCGCCCTCCTCGTCACCCTGCGCGGCACCACGGACGCCGCCGTCGTCGCCCGCTTCTCCCGAGTCGCGTTCGCTTCCGTGACCGTCCTGGCGGTCACCGGCGTCTACCAGTCCTGGCGCGGCCTCGGTTCCTGGCAGGCGCTCACCGGGACGGCGTTCGGCAGGCTGCTGCTGGCCAAGCTGGCGGCGGTCGCCGTGCTGCTGGCCGCGGCGGCGGTCTCGCGACGGTGGACGGCGGCACTGGCTGACTCCGGCACAGTCCTACGAGAACGGGAGCGGGAGCGGGCCCCCGAAAGGGTGCCGGAACGGGTGGGCGGGCCGCCCGGGGGAGGGGAGGCCGGGGGCGGGGGGCCCGCCCCGGAGCCGCCCGGGCCGGCGCCGGCGGCCGGGACCGCCGTGGACGCCCACCGCCGGGGACTGCGGAGGTCGGTCGTCGCCGAGGCCACCGTCGCGGCCGTCGTGCTCGCAGTCACGACCGTGCTCACCAGCACCGTCCCGGGCCGCGCGGCGGCCGAGGCGGCGCGGACCGCACCGGCGGGCGGAGTGCTGCCCGCGTCCGTCACCACGATCCCCTTCGAGATCGGTGACATCGGCCGCGGCACCGTCCAGATCACCCTGGACCCCGGCCGCACCGGCGACAACGCCGTCCAGGCCGTCGTCTTCGGCCCCGACGGCAGCCTGGCCGCCGTACCCGAACTGCGCCTCTCCTTCACCCTGCCCGACCAGGAGGTGGGACCGATCGACGCGGAACTCGTGGACCGGGGCGGCTACTGGAGCGCCAACTCCCTCACCCTCCCGCTCCCCGGCACCTGGACGATGAGGACGACGGTCCGGGTGTCGGAGATCGACCAGGTGAGCGAGTCGAGGCGGATCCGCGTCGAGAGGTAGCGCGCCACACTCCGTTTCCCACGAGGTCCGGGATGAACGACGGCCGGAAAGGACCATTTCCCTTCACGAGGACGACGACGACCGGGCGGACCGCGTCCCCCCGCCCGAAGCCAAGGACAGCAGGACGAGCAGCGTGTCCGCCGTCACCGTGCCCGTGGTGGCCCGCGCGGCGGCGCTGATGCACCAGGCATGTCGAAGGGCCCCCTGTTTCCAGGGGGCCCTTCGACATCGTGCCCGGTGAGGCACTGGCGGAGGATACGAGATTCGAACTCGTGAGGGGTTGCCCCCAACACGCTTTCCAAGCGTGCGCCCTAGGCCTCTAGGCGAATCCTCCGCAGAGAACATTACATGACGTCGGAGAGTGCTCGCGAACTCGTTCCCGGGGCCCCGGATCGGGTAACGTGTGGTCCAGCCCCTCACGCGGCGCTATCTGACTGAACTCCCCCAGGGCCGGAAGGCAGCAAGGGTAGGTTGGCTCTGGCGGGTGCGTGGGGGGCGCCTGCGTTCCCGGGGCGGTCCGGTTGTCAGCGGGCGCCTATAACCTCGTATGCGTGTCGTCTCTCGCGCTCTACCGCCGTTACCGCCCGGAGTCCTTCGCCGAGGTCATCGGTCAGGGGCATGTCACCGACCCGCTGCAGCAGGCGCTGCGGAACAACCGGGTCAATCACGCGTACCTGTTCAGCGGGCCGCGCGGCTGCGGCAAGACGACGAGCGCCCGCATCCTGGCGCGCTGTCTGAACTGCGAGCAGGGCCCCACCCCCACCCCGTGCGGCGAGTGCCAGTCCTGCCGTGACCTGGCCAGGAACGGCCCGGGTTCCATCGACGTCATCGAGATCGACGCCGCCTCCCACGGAGGCGTGGACGATGCCCGTGACCTGCGAGAGAAGGCGTTCTTCGGGCCCGCCTCCAGCCGGTACAAGATCTACATCATCGACGAGGCCCACATGGTCTCGCCGCAGGGCTTCAACGCGCTGCTGAAGGTCGTCGAGGAGCCCCCGGAGCACCTCAAGTTCATCTTCGCGACCACCGAGCCCGAGAAGGTCATCGGCACCATCCGGTCGCGGACCCACCACTACCCCTTCCGTCTCGTGCCGCCCGGCACCCTGCGCGACTACCTCGGCGAGGTCTGCGGCAAGGAGGAGATCCCGGTCGAGGAGGGCGTGCTGCCCCTGGTGGTGCGGGCCGGCGCGGGGTCGGTCCGTGACTCCATGTCCGTCATGGACCAGCTGCTCGCGGGCGCCGGTGCCGACGGAGTGACGTACGACATGACGACCGCCCTGCTCGGCTACACGGACGGCTCGCTTCTCGACTCCGTCGTCGAGGCGTTCGTCACAGGGGACGGCTCGGCCGCCTTCGAGGTCGTCGACCGGGTGATCGAGAGCGGCAACGACCCGCGGCGCTTCGTCACCGACCTGCTGGAGCGCCTGCGTGACCTGGTGATCCTCGCCGCCGTGCCCGACGCCGCGGAGAAGGGGCTCATCGACGCCCCCGCCGACGTCGTGGAGCGGATGCAGGCCCAGGCGGGTTCCTTCGGCGCCGCCGAGCTGAGCCGCGCCGCCGACATCGTCAACGAGGGGCTCACCGAGATGCGGGGCGCCCACTCGCCGCGCCTCCAGCTGGAGCTGATCTGCGCGCGCGTGCTGCTGCCCGCCGCGTACGGCGACGAGCGTTCGGTGATGGCGCGGCTGGACCGCATCGAGCGTGGCGTGCAGTTCTCGGCAGGTGCGGGCGCGCCCGCCATGGGATACGCGCCCGGGCCCGAGGCGCACGCCGGCGTCACGGCTCCCTCCGCTTCCGCCTCCACTCCCGTCGCTCCGGTTCCGCCGGGCGGTGGGCCCGCCGCCGCGCGGGCGGCGGTGCGTGGGCCCGCGGGCGGGGCCGGCGGCCCGGCGGCGGCCGGCCAGGGCGGCCCCGCCCCGGAGCCGCCTGCCGGTGCCGGTGGCGGTGCCGGTCACTCCCTCGGGGACGGCGGCGGCTCGCCTCAGGCCACTCCCGCTCCCGCCCCTGCCTCCCCTCCGGCGCCGGCTCCCGCGCCCGACGCCGCTCCGCCCGCCTCGTCGCCCGCGCCGGGTGCGTGGCCCACCGCGACGCCCGCGGGTGGCGGACGGCGGCCCGGAGGGTGGCCCACCGCGGCACCCGCGGGCGGCGGCCAGCCCCGTACCCCGGCCGCCCCCGCGCCGGCCGCCGCCGCGCCCGCCGCCCCGCCGCCGGGGTCCGGCGTGGACCCCCGCCAGATCTGGCCCAACATCCTGGAGGCGGTGAAGAACCGCCGCCGGTTCACCTGGATCCTGCTCAGCCAGAACGCCCAGGTGACCGGCTTCGACGGCACCACCCTCCAGGTCGGCTTCGTCAACGCCGGTGCCCGCGACAACTTCCTGAGCAGCGGCAGCGAGGACGTGCTGCGGCAGGCCCTGACCGAGCAGTTCAACGTGCAGTGGAAGATCGAGGCGGTCGTCGATCCGTCGGGCGGCTCGGCACCCGCGGCCCCCGGTGGGTACGGCGGTCCCGGCGGCACCGGCGGCTTCGGGAACACCGCCGGTGGAGGCGGTGGCGGCTTCGGCGGCGGTGCGCCCGCGCCGCGCCCGTCGGAGCCCTCGCCCGCCGCCCGGCCTCCGGCCCCGGCACCGTCCGCCCCGGCCCCCGCGTCCGCCCCGCCCGCCGCACCCGCCCCCGCGCCCAGACCCCCGGCGCCCGAGCCGCGACCGGTCTCCCCCGAGGACGACATCCCCGAGGACGACGACCCCGACCTGGACGAGTCGGCCCTCTCCGGCAAGGAGCTGCTGGTACGGGAACTGGGAGCGACCGTGGTCGAGGAGATCGCGAACGAGTAGCACGTGGACGGGTGACGAGCACGGCCGAGCCCGAGCTGGAGGAAGGTACAAGCCTCCACTCCCCGTCCCTTCGGAAGCCCGCACAAAGCACACCGGCCCGTTCCCATTAGGCTGACCCCCGTGAAGGTCCTTGTCATCGGCGGCGGCGCCCGCGAACACGCCCTGTGCCGTTCCCTGTCCCTCGACCCCGACGTCACCGCGCTGCACTGCGCACCCGGCAACGCCGGTATCGCCGAGGTCGCCGAACTGCACCAGGTCGACGCCCTCGACGGTGCGGCCGTCACCGCGCTCGCCACCCGGCTCGGTGCCGAGCTGGTCGTCGTCGGGCCCGAGGCGCCCCTCGTCGCCGGGGTCGCCGACGCCGTGCGTGAGGCGGGCGTCCCGGTCTTCGGCCCCTCCGGGGAGGCCGCTCGGCTGGAGGGCTCCAAGGCCTTCGCCAAGGACGTCATGGCCGCCGCCGGCGTGCCCACGGCCCGCTCGTACGTCTGCACGAACGCGGACGAGGTCGACGCGGCCCTGGACGCCTTCGGCGCCCCCTACGTCGTCAAGGACGACGGGCTCGCCGCAGGCAAGGGCGTCGTCGTCACCGACGACGTCGAGGCGGCCCGCGCGCACGCGGCGGCCTGCGACCGCGTCGTCATCGAGGAGTACCTGGACGGTCCCGAGGTCTCCCTCTTCGCCATCACCGACGGCGAGAACGTCCGCCCGCTCCAGCCCGCCCAGGACTTCAAGCGCGCCCTCGACGGCGACGAGGGCCCCAACACCGGCGGCATGGGCGCGTACTCGCCGCTGCCGTGGGCCGACCCGAAGCTGGTCGACGAGGTCGTGGAGAGCGTCCTCCAGCCGACCGTCGACGAGATGCGCCGCCGCGGCACCCCGTTCTCCGGGCTGCTGTACGCCGGTCTGGCGATCACCTCGCGCGGCGTCCGCGTGATCGAGTTCAACGCCCGCTTCGGCGACCCCGAGACCCAGGTCGTGCTGGCCCGGCTGCGCACCCCGCTCGCCGGACTGCTGATGGCCGCCGCCACCGGCAACCTCGCCGACCTCGAGCCGCTGCGCTGGAGCGACGACGCGGCCGTCACCGTGGTCGTCGCCTCCCACAACTACCCCGGCACCCCGCGCACCGGCGACCCGATCACCGGACTCGACGAGGTCGCCGCCCAGGACGCCCCGCACGCCTACGTCCTGCACGCCGGCACCCGGCGCGAGGGCGACGCGGTCGTCAGCGCCGGCGGCCGCGTGCTGTCCGTCACCGCCACCGGGACCGACCTCACCGAGGCCCGCGACCGCGCGTACCGGGCCGTCGCCCGCATCGGCCTCGACGGCTCCCAGCACCGCACGGACATCGCGGCGAAGGCGGCGGGCGCGTAACCCGAACCCGAACCCGACAGGCCCCGGCTCCGTCTCAGGAGCCGGGGCCTGATCCTTGCCGTCCGTCACCCACCTTTCCCCAAAGCCATTCCATCGAGTGACCGATGGGCTATACGGCTGACGGGTGCACGACCCCCAACTAGGGTGCCGCGCAAGCGTCCGGCACTTGGCCCACCGGCATTGCGATGTCAGTGGCGGGTGCCACAGTGGGGTGAGTGAGCAAGAGCGGGAGAGCAGCAGGACAGCCCTGGACGGACAGGACAGCGAGGAGGGGGTGAGGTCCGGTCGTGACCGCTATCGGTAGTGAAGTGGAGCTGGGCGCGCAGGCCGCGCGTTCCCGGGCGCTGGCCGTGCTGCGCATCCGGAGCAGGGGGATCGCCGTCGCCCTGCTGCCCGCTGCCGCCGCCGTGATCCTGCTGGCGGGCGGCTCGACCGGGCACCTGGTGGGCGGGGGCTGGGACATCGTCCGCTGGGCCGTGTCCGTGCTCGCCCTCCTCGTTCTGGCTGCCGCCGCCGCGGTCGCCCTGGTCGTCACCCGCTCCCGGCCCGCCGTCACGCCGACGGTCGCGGTCGCCGAGGAGTCGGCCCCCGACCTCTACCGGATGGTCCGCGACCTGGCCGACCGGCTCGACGTCCCCGCTCCCTCCGCGATAGCGCTCACTCCGGACTGCGACAGCTGGCTGGAGGACCGCACCCACCCGGCCCACGGCCCGCCGTCCGCCCAGGAGCGCGACGACGCGTCCGTACCGGGCGGACCCGCCCGCCGCCGGAGTGCCGCCGCGCCCGTCCTCGTCATCGGTTCGCCCTTCCTGTGGTGGATGCGGGTGGGGGAGCTGCGCGCCGTCCTCGCCCCGGTCGTCGCCGGTACGGGGCCCTCGGCCCACCCCGACATAGCCGCGGCCCGCCGTTTCATACGGGGCCTGGACGCGGCGGTGGCGGCGGCGTCGGACGTCGGGCGGGGGCCGCTGTCCCGCGCGGTCGGCGCGGGCCTCGGCTGGGTGTCCCGGCTCCTGCTGCGCAGCTGCCGGGTGCACGCGGCCGAGATGGAGCGCGGGGTCGCCGCGGCCGCCGCGGAGCGTGCACAGGCTGTGGACTACGGTCTGCGGATCGTCGCCCAGGAGCAGGTCGGGCTTGCCTACGCGGGCTGGGACCGGCTGCTGACCCGGGTGGCGCTGCCCGCCTGGCGGATGGGCCGCTGGCCCTCCCGGCTGGACGTGGGCGTCGTCGCCGCGCTCACGGAGCTGTCCCGCCGCGACCGGCTGGCCGAGGGCTTCACCTCCCGTCTGGGCGAGCGCCCCGCGTGCGACCTGCTGGAGGAGCCCGGGGCGATGGACGAGGCGGTCTCGCTCCTGGCCGCGCGTCTCTTCCACGGGGGCCCGGCCGGGACCGGCCCGGACTGGGCGCCGGTCGGCTGGGAGGAGTATCCCGAGGAGGTCGTCGACCGGACCTGGCGCACGGACGCGGCCCGCCTCCACCGCGTCCTGGACGCGCTGGGTGTCCGCCGCGCCGCCGAGGGGGCCGCACCGGGCACGGACGGTCCGACCCTGTCCCGTGTCCTGGACCACCTCACGACCGCGCCCCCGGACGGCCCCGCACCCGCGGACGGCCCGGCGGCCGAGTCCTGCACCGACACCGGCATCGCTCTCGTCCCCGACGGCATCGCCCTCGTCCCCGACGACATCGCTCTCGTCCCCGACGACGATGACGACCTCGCCGGTACCACCACCCGCGGTGCCGCCCTCGCCGCCGGGCTCAGTGCCGAGCTGGCCCGCGAGGAAGTACAGGCACAGCCCTCGGGAGCCCCGGCCCCGTCCGCTGTCTCAGGGGCGGACGCCGGGCCGGTTGCCCCGGACACCGCCCTCTGGGACGACCGCGCGCTCCCCCTGCTCCCCCTGCAGCCCCCGCGCACCGGTCGCGAGATACTCACCGCCCACATCACGGCGATGGTGTGCTGCGCGGCCATGGACACCGTCGGCGCGGCCCCCGGCCTCGACTGGCTCGACGGACCGTCCCTCCTGGTCGACGGCGCCCGAGCCGCCGATCTGGCCTCCCACGTCCGCAGCCTCGTGGAGACCGGTGACCCGGACCCGCTGCGCGCCTGGCTGGCCGAGCTCGGCGTGCGCCCCGAGAAGCCGGTGCGCCTCGTCTGACCCAGCCGCAGCCCCAGCGCCAGACTCAGGTCCGCCCCCTCTCGATGTCATCCCGCCCGCTCAAAGCGGACCCCTGGATTCCACTTTCGGCCGCTTCGCGACGAACAGTGACCGCACGCGCGCGAAATGTGAT
Organism: Streptomyces sp. NPDC058796; assembly: GCF_042745235.1. NCBI lineage: Bacteria > Bacillati > Actinomycetota > Actinomycetes > Kitasatosporales > Streptomycetaceae > Streptomyces > Streptomyces sp. NPDC058796. The sequence goes on along the minus strand of NZ_JBHYOP010000003.1, from coordinate 56,838 downwards.
GTGCTGGGACCGATCGCGCACATGGCAAAGGCGTTCGTCATACGCACGACCACGGGGGCACGAGGGAGGGGACTGTCCCATGGGGCCCGAGCAGATCCGCCGCTGGGAGTCCGGCGCACTCGCGCACGCAGTCACGGACCCCTTCGGACAGGGGCCCGTGCCCTGGCTGCGCGGCGGCGAGACGTACTTCGGCGACACCGGCCAGGTCGTCGCCTGGTACGCGGACCCGGACGCCGCACCGGACACGGACGGCACCAGGGCCCGCGAGCGGCGCACCGTCGGCGTCGGCCCGCGCGCCGCCGACGACGTCCGCCGCCAGATCAAGGGCTTCACCGCCACCGGAGCCGCCGCCCCCGGCGAGGCCATCGACTTCCACATCACGGTCGACCCGCCGCAGGAGTTCAGCGTCGACGTCTACCGCATCGGCCACTACGGCGGTGACGGCGCCGCCAAGATCACCACCAGTCCCCGCCTGTCCGGCATCGTCCAGCCCCCGCCGCTGACCGCCGACCGCACGGTCTCCTGCCACCACTGGTGGCTGTCCTGGCGGCTGCAGATCCCGTCGTACTGGAACATCGGCGCGTACGTCGCCGTCCTGACCACCGCCGACGGCCACCGTTCCCACGTGCCCTTCACGGTCCGCGACAGCCACCCCGCCGACCTGCTGCTCCTCCTGCCGGACATCACCTGGCAGGCGTACAACCTCTATCCGGAGGACGGCCGCACCGGCGCCAGCCTGTATCACGCCTGGGACGAGGAGGGCCGCCTGCTGGGCGAGGCGGACGCCGCGACGACCGTCTCGTTCGACCGCCCGTACGCGGGCGCCGGGCTCCCCCTGCACGTCGGCCACGCCTACGACTTCATCCGCTTCGCCGAGCGCTACGGCTACGACCTCGCCTACGCCGACGCCCGCGACCTGCACTCCGGCCGCATCGACCCCACCCGCTACCGGGGCCTGGTCTTCCCCGGGCACGACGAGTACTGGTCCGTCCCGATGCGCCGCACCACGGAACTCGCCCGCGAGCACGGCACCTCCCTGGTCTTCCTCTCCGCCAACACCATGTACTGGCAGGTGGAGCTCGGCCCGTCCCCGTCCGGCACCCCCGACCGCCTGCTGACCTGCCGCAAGCGCAAGGGACCGGGCAAGCCGGTGCTGTGGCGGGAGATCGACCGGCCCGAGCAGCAGCTCCTCGGCATCCAGTACGCCGGCCGCGTCCCCGAACCGCATCCGATGATCGTCCGCAACGCCGGCCACTGGCTGTGGGAGGCGACCGGAGCCCACGAGGGCGACGAGATCGAGGACATGGTCGCCGGTGAGGCCGACCGCTACTTCCCGCGCGCCCCGCTCCCCGAGCACGACGAGCGGGTCCTGCTGGCGCACAGCCCCTACACCGACGCGGACGGCGCCCGCCGCCACCAGGAGACGTCGCTGTACCGGGCGCCGTCGGGCGCCTGGGTCTTCGCGTCCGGGACGTTCGCCTGGTCCCCGGCCCTGGACCGTCCGGGCCACGTCGACCCGCGCGTCCAGCGGGCCACCGCCAACCTCCTGGACCGCATCTGCAAACGGGACTGACCCGCCGTCCCCGCTCCCCGGGATGTACGGGACAATCGACCCATTGGACAGAACCACGGGGAGGAACCGTGTCCGGATTCGTCGAAAAGCCCGAGCCGCTCCAGGTTCCGGGTCTGGTGCATCTGCACACCGGCAAGGTGCGCGAGCTGTACCAGAACGAGGCGGGCGACCTCGTGATGGTCGCCAGCGACCGCATCTCCGCCTACGACTGGGTGCTGCCGACCGAGATCCCCGACAAGGGCCGGGTCCTCACGCAGCTCTCCCTGTGGTGGTTCGAGCAGCTCGCCGACCTGGTCCCGAACCACGTGCTGAGCACCGAGCTGCCCCCCGGCGCCCCCGCCGACTGGGAGGGCCGCGCCCTGGTCTGCAAGTCCCTGCGGATGGTCCCCGTGGAGTGCGTGGCCCGCGGCTACCTCACCGGCTCGGGGCTGGCCGAGTACAACGAGACCCGTACGGTCTGCGGCCTCGCCCTGCCCGAGGGCCTCGTCGACGGCTCGGAGCTGCCCGCCCCGATCTTCACCCCGGCCACCAAGGCCGAGGTCGGCGAGCACGACGAGAACGTCTCCTACGAGCAGGTCGCCCATCAGGTCGGCGCGGACACCGCGGCCCGCCTGCGCCAGGCCACCCTCGCCGTCTACTCCCGCGCCCGGGACGTCGCCCGCGAACGCGGCATCGTGCTGGCCGACACCAAGTTCGAGTTCGGCCTCGACGGCGACGACCTGATCCTCGCCGACGAGGTGCTCACCCCGGACTCCTCCCGCTTCTGGCCGGCCGACCAGTGGCAGCCGGGCCGCGCGCAGCCGTCGTACGACAAGCAGTTCGTCCGGGACTGGCTGACCTCGGCGGAGTCCGGCTGGGACCGGAAGAGCGAGCAGCCCCCGCCGCCGCTGCCCCGGCAGGTAGTGGACGCGACCCGCGCCAAGTACGTGGAGGCCTACGAGCGCCTGACCGGCCTGAGCTGGTCGTAGGCACTAAGAAGCCCCCGGCCGGGACCGGGGGCTTCCTCATGTGGAGCGAACGACGAGGTTCGAACTCGCGACCTCAACCTTGGCAAGGTTGCGCTCTACCAACTGAGCTACGTTCGCACTCCGCGCCGTGGGTTTCCCCGTGGCGCGACAGCCACTATACCCAACCCCGCTCCCTCGCGAGCCGCACCGCCGCGTGCCGGTTCTCCGCGCCGAGCTTGCTGGCGGCCGAGGACAGGTAGTTCCGCACGGTTCCCTCGGCGAGCGCGGCCCGCTCGGCGATCTCCGCGACGGGCGCCCCGTCGGCGGCGTGCTCCAGCACCTCGGCCTCCCGCGCGGTCAGCGGCGAGTCCCCGGCGGAGATCGCGTCGGCCGCCAACTCGGGGTCGACGTAACGGTTTCCGGCGTGCACGGTGCGGATCAGCTCGGCGAGCCGCTGGGCGCTGACCGTCTTGGGCACGAATCCGCGCACCCCCGCCGCGAGCGCCCGCTTCAGATGGCCGGGCCGCCCGTGACTGGTCACGATCAGCACCCGGCAGGCGGGCAGCTCGGCCCGCAGCGATGTGGCGACCTTCACACCGTCGGCGCCGGGCATCTGGAGATCCAGCACGGCGACGTCCGGTTCGTGGGCCCGCGCCATCGCCAGTGCCTCCGGCCCGGTGGCCGCCTCGGCGACCACGGTGAGGTCCTCCTCCAGGGAGAGCAGGGCGGCCAGCGCCCCGCGGATGAGGTGCTCGTCGTCGGCGAGCAGCACCCGTACGGGCATCGTCACGACGCGGCCTCCAGCACGCCCGCCCCGGCGGGCGCGGGCAGCGGGACCTCGGCCCTCAGCCGGAACACGCCCCTGCCCGCGCTTCCGGCCTCCAGCGTGCCGTCCACGGCGGCCAGCCGCTCCCGCAGCCCCGCGAGCCCGGAGCCGCCCGGCCGCGCGGCACCGCCGTCCTCCGTCGCCTCCGCCACGCCGTCGTTCTCCACCGTCAGCACCGCACGTCCCTCCGAAACTCGTACCGCCACGGCACACTTCTGCGCGTTCCCGTGCCGCAGCACGTTGGTCGTCGCCTCCCGCACCACCCAGCCGAGCGCCGACTGCACCTCGGCGGGCAGCCCGTCCGTCTCGCCGGTGACCTCCGCGTCGATGCCGGCCGCCGAGAGCACGCCCCGGGCACCGGCCAGCTCGACCTCCAGGGCGGCCTCCCGGTAGCCGCGCACGACGTCCCGGACCTCCCGCTGCGACTCCTGGGCGATGCGCTGCACCTCGATCATCTGCTCCACCGCCTCGGGCCGGCCGCGCCGGGACAGCTGGACGGCCAGCTCGCTCTTGAGGGCGATCACCGCCAGGTTCCGTCCCATCACGTCGTGCAGGTCCCGGCCGAAGCGCAGCCGCTCCTCGGCGACGGCGAGCCGGGTGCGGGTCTCCCGCGCCTCGTCGAGCTGGTAGACCGCGTTGAGCAGCCACACGGAGAACACGCAGGTGAAGGAGATGAAACCGCCGCCCACGAGCACCACGCCCGCCGTGAACAGCGCGGCGGGGCCCGGAACGCCCAGCACGAGCGACAGGGCTCCGGCCCCGGCCGCGACACCGAGGACGAGCGCGGCCGTGTGCCGGTGGCTGCGCACCCCGAGGGCGAGGACACCGGACCCGATGGTCACGACGCACCCGAAGACGCCACCCGCCGCCGCGGCGGCGGCGTCGTTGTCCGGGCCGCGCTTGGCGAAGGTGAGCGCGGCGGCGGCGATCACCATGGTGAGGACGGCGAGGACCCACAGCAGTCGCACGGGCTTTGCCCGCAGGCCGAGCTCCCAGTCCAAGGTCCGGGACGCGACCACCATGAGGACGACGGCGTGCGCGGTGACCGCCAGGAAGAGCACGACCGCGAGCCGCGCGTCGACCTGACCGAACGCGGACAGCCCCGCGGCGACGATCTCCGCGACCCCGAAGAAGTGGAACGACCACCGCGTGTACGTCTCCACCTTCGCCGGCGTGCTCTTCCGCCCCCACCAGCGCGTCGGCCTGCGCATGCCCTCGCTCATCCCGTTCGCCCCGCTCGTCAGTGCCGCGGCTCCCACCGGAACCGCCGCCGTACAGCAAACACCGCGACCACGATCCAGGCCACCGCCGTCGCCAGGGCGCCCAGCGCCTCGGAGGCCGAGAGGTCGCCGGCCCAGCCGCCGCGGACCAGGGTGACGACGGGCGTCAGCGGCAGCAGCTCGCAGACGGAGGCCACCTGGTCGGGGAAGAGGTCCAGCGGCACGAACATGCCGGAGCCGATCATCGAGACGAACGTGAACGGCAGTGGTGTGACCTGCGCGCTCTCGCCGGTGCGGGTGAAGCTCGCGGTGACGGCGGCGAGCGCGGTACAGATCACGAGGCCCAGCAGCAGGCCGAGGACGGCGAGGTGGGGCGCGGACGGCGCGGACAGGTCCAGCAGGACGGCACAGCCCACGGCGAGCAGCAGGCTCTGCACGAGGCCGGTGAGCACCGCCGGCATCGCGGAGCCGCCGAGGATCTCGGCGTCCCGCAGTTCACCGGTGCGCAGCCGCTTGAGGACGAGTTCCTCGCGCCGGACGACGAAGACGCCGACGAGGGAGGAGTAGACGGCGAACAGCAGGGAGAAGCCGACCGCGGCGGGCAGCACCAGCATGCCGGGGGTCAGCCCGGCCTCGGCGAGGTCCATCTCCTGGGACGCCGAGTACACGCTGAACGGCAGCACCAGCGGCACGAACAGGGCGGCGAAGACGGTGCCCTTGTTCCGTACCAGCAGGGTCAGTTCGGCGCGGGCGAGCGCCGTCATCCGGCTCATCGGCGTGGTGGCCGGGCCCTTGGCGGCGCGCGCCGCGGGGGCCTTGGTCTCCGTGGCGCTCATGCCGCGTACTCCTTCTTCGTCGTGGCGTCGGAGGCCTGTGCGGAGGCGTTCCGCGCGGAGGCGTCCTTCCCGGAGGCCTCCTTGGCGATCCGCAGGAACGCCTCCTCCAGGGACGCCGACCGCACGTCCAGGCGGCGCAGCTCGACGCCGGTCCGTTCCGCCCAGGTCAGCAGGCCGGTGGCCGCGCGCTGGAGCTCGTGGGTGCGGAGCCGGATCAGCCGGCCGTCCACCTCGTGGTCGCTCACGCCCAGTTCACCCAGGGGCGGCAGGTCACCCGCGAAGTAGCCGTCGGGCAGTTCGAAGGTGATCCGGGACGGCTGCGAGGCGGTCACCTCCGCCGGGGTGCCGGTGGCGGCGATCCGGCCGTCGTGCATGATCGCGAGCCGGTCGGCGAGGTGCTCGGCCTCCTCCAGGTAGTGCGTGGTCAGCAGCACCGTCGTACCGGCGTCGCGCAGCGCGCTCACCAACTCCCAGGTCGCCCGGCGGCCTTCGGCGTCCAGTCCGGTGCTGGGCTCGTCGAGGAAGAGCACCTCCGGGTCGCCGAGCAGCGCGAGCGCCAGGTCCAGGCGGCGCCGCTGGCCCCCGGAGAGCTGCTTCACGCGGACGTTCGCCTTCGTCTCCAGTCCGACCAGGGAAAGCACCTCGGCCGGCGGGCGGGCCCCGCTCACGCACCCCGCCCACATCCGCGCGGTCTCCGCGACGGTCAGCTCGGACGGGAAGCCGCCCTCCTGGAGCATCACCCCGGTGCGGTGGCGTACGGCGGCCCGCTCGGTGTACGGGTCGTGCCCGAGGACGCGCACCCGCCCGCCCGCCGGAGGGGCGAGGCCCTCCAGCAGCTCGACCGTGGACGTCTTGCCGGCGCCGTTGGTGCCGAGCAGGGCGAAGACCTCACCGCGGCGCACGGAGAAGTCGATCCCCCGCACGGCCTCGAACCCGCCCCCGTACACACGCCGCAGGTCGGTGACCTCAATCACGTGTTCGTGTCCGTTTGATTGCATGCCTCAAGCATCCCGGGGGCGCGGGGGCGGGAACAGTGCGGGCCGTCATCACCGGGCATGACAAATGTCAGACGGCGGCCGCCGGGGGCGAGTCGCGCCGGGCGCACGAAAAGACCCCGGTCCACGAAGGACCGGGGTCTGATTCCCGAGCGGACGACGAGGCTCGAACTCGCGACCTCAACCTTGGCAAGGTTGCGCTCTACCAACTGAGCTACGTCCGCATTGCCCCCGACCGGCCTTCACCGATCGGTGCGAGCACCAGCCTACCTGATCCAATCGAGTGGCCGGTACGGCGGTGCAGAGCGGGTGACAGGAATTGCACACTGCGCCTTCCCCCTGGAAGGGGGATGTTCTACTACTGAACTACACCCGCATGTTCCGTGAGCTGGGCCTTTCGGCCTCGCCCCTCGGCGTGCTCCAGACTTTAGCTGATCACCCGGGGTGTCGCGCAAGTCGGTTGCCGCGAGGGGCGGCTGAGCGCCCGTCGGCCCCTCCTGGCCGGGTACGGCTCACTGCGCCGCGGCGAACGCCTCGTACACCCGCTTCGGGATCCGGCCCCGCGCGGGCACGTCCATCTTGTTCGCCTGGGCCCACGCGCGGACCGCCGCCGGGTCGGGGGCGACCTCCGTCTGCCGGTACGCCTTGCCGGACCGGGACCGCTTGCGGCCGGCCGACACGTACGGCTCGAGGGCCGTGCGCAGTTTCCGGGCATTGGCTTCGTTCAGGTCGATCTCGTACATCCGGCCGTCGACTCCGAAGGCGATCGTCTCCGCCGCTTCCGAGCCGTCGATGTCGTCAAAGAGAGTGACCACGACACGCTGCGCCACGAATATCGGTCCCTTCGTGCGGCATCTCCGCGATGGCGTGCCCGAACGTGCCAAGACGCCGCGATGATGCCGACTGTTCGCCTGTAATTGGGCAAAGTATCGGCTAATGACATTTCATTTGTACAGTGCCCGGCATTGCAATGGGAAGCCCGACTAAATCTCTCCGCGTGTCCGCGCGCAATAGGTGGCGGGCGGTGATCCGGGATCTTTCCCGAAGCTTTTCGTGGCCACCCCGTTCCGATACCCGATCGTGACTGGGCTCACGTAGTTTCCTCCAAGGCTACGCGCGTAGAAATTTTGTACGGGTAGTCTGAAGGAACCTGCTCAGCACCACACACCGGGAGTGCCAGTGGCACGCGTCGTAGTCGACGTCATGCTCAAGCCGGAGATCCTCGACCCCCAGGGCCAGGCGGTGCAGCGCGCACTGCCGCGACTGGGTTTCGAAGGGATCTCGGACGTCCGTCAGGGAAAGCGATTCGAACTGGAAGTTGACGGGCCGGTCGACGACGCCGCCCTCGCCCGCATCCATGATCTTGCGGAATCCTTCCTCGCCAACACCGTGATCGAGGACTTCACCGTCAAGGTCGAGGCCGAGGACGTAGTCGCGGAGGCCGCGAAGTGACCGCTCGTATTGGCGTCGTCACTTTCCCCGGCTCTCTCGACGACCGCGACACGCAGCGCGCGATCCGCGTCGCCGGCGCGGAACCCGTCGCCCTCTGGCACAAGGACAAGGACCTCAAGCAGGTCGACGCCGTGGTGCTGTGCGGTGGATTCTCGTACGGCGACTATCTGCGCGCCGGCGCCATCGCGCGCTTCTCGCCGGTGATGGACACGGTCATCGACCAGGCCAGGGCCGGCCTCCCGGTCCTCGGCATCTGCAACGGCTTCCAGATCCTCACCGAGGCGCACCTGCTCCCCGGCGGCATGCTGGGCAACGACCACCTGCACTTCATCTGCCGCGACCAGAAGCTGCGGGTGGAGAACGCGGGCACCGCCTGGACCAGCGACTACACCGCGGGCCAGGAGATCCACATCCCGCTGAAGAACATGGACGGGCGCTACGTCGCCGACCGGCGGACGCTGGACGAGCTGGAGGCCGAGGGCCGGGTCGCCTTCCGCTACCTGGACATGAACCCCAACGGCTCGCTCAACGACATCGCCGGCATCACCAACGCCGCCGGGAACGTCGTCGGCCTCATGCCGCACCCGGAGCACGCCGTCGAGCCGCTGATCGGCACCGGCCGCACCGACGGCCTCCCGTTCTTCACCTCGATCCTCAAGAAGCTGGTCAACGCATGAGCCGGACGCCTCTGGACACGGTCGAGCACGCGGCCGAGACCCCCGACGTCGAGCTGCCCTGGGCCGAGCTGGGCCTGAAGAAGGACGAGTACGAGAGGGTCGTGGAGATCCTCGGCCGCCGCCCCACCGGGGCGGAGCTGGCCATGTACTCCGTGATGTGGTCCGAGCACTGCTCGTACAAGAGCAGCAAGGTCCACCTGCGCCAGTTCGGCGAGAAGGCCCCCGAGTCCGACGCGATGCTCGTCGGCATCGGCGAGAACGCCGGTGTCGTCGACGTCGGCCAGGGTTACGCGGTCACCTTCAAGGTCGAGTCGCACAACCACCCGTCGTACGTGGAGCCCTACCAGGGCGCCGCCACCGGCGTCGGCGGCATCGTGCGCGACATCATCGCGATGGGCGCGCGTCCGGTCGCGGTCGTGGACCCCCTGCGCTTCGGCGCCGCCGACCACCCCGACACCAAGCGCGTCCTGCCCGGCGTCGTCGCGGGCATCGGCGGCTACGGCAACTGCCTGGGCCTGCCCAACATCGGCGGCGAGGTCGTCTTCGACGCCTGCTACCAGGGCAACCCCCTGGTCAACGCCGGTGCCATCGGCGTGATGCGGCACGAGGACATCCACCTCGCGAAGGCGTCCGGCGCGGGCAACAAGGTCATCCTGTACGGCGCCCGCACCGGCGGCGACGGCATCGGCGGCGCGTCGATCCTGGCCTCGGAGACCTTCGACGACGCCAAGCCGTCCAAGCGCCCCGCGGTCCAGGTCGGCGACCCCTTCCAGGAGAAGCTCCTCATCGAGTGCACCCTGGAGGCGTTCAAGGAGAAGCTGGTCGTCGGCATCCAGGACCTCGGCGCGGCGGGCCTGTCCTGCGCCACCTCCGAGCTGGCGTCGAACGGCTCGGGCGGCATGCGCGTCACCCTGGACGACGTCCCGCTGCGCGACTCGACCCTCTCGCCGGAGGAAATCCTCATGAGCGAGTCGCAGGAACGCATGTGCGCGGTCGTCGAGCCCGGCAAGGTCGACCGCTTCCTGGAGATCTGTGAGAAGTGGGACGTCATCGCCACCGTCATCGGTGAGGTGACCGACGGCGACCGCCTGGAGATCTACTGGCACGGCGGCAAGATCGTCGACGTCGACCCGCGCACGGTCGCGCACGAGGGCCCGGTCTACGAGCGCCCCTACGCCCGTCCGTCCTGGCAGGACGAGCTGCAGGCCGACGACGCGAACAAGCTGCCCCGGCCGCAGACGTCGGACGAGCTCAAGGACCAGGTCCTCAAGCTGGTCGGCTCGCCCAACCAGGCGTCCAAGCAGTGGATCACCCAGCAGTACGACCACTTCGTGCAGGGCAACACCGTCCTCGCCCAGCCCGAGGACTCGGGCATGATCCGCGTGGACGAGGAGTCCGGACTCGGCGTCGCCATCGCCACCGACGGCAACGGCCGCTACGCCAAGCTCGACCCGTACGCGGGCGCGCAGCTGGCCCTGGCGGAGGCCTACCGCAACGTGGCGACGACCGGCGCGAAGCCGCTGGCCGTCTCCGACTGCCTGAACTTCGGCTCGCCGGAGGACCCGGCGGTCATGTGGCAGTTCGCGGAGGCCGTGCGCGGCCTGGCCGACGGCTGTCAGCAGCTCGGCACCCCGGTCACGGGCGGCAACGTCTCGCTCTACAACCAGACCGGCGAGGCCGCCATCCACCCGACCCCGGTGGTGGCCGTCCTCGGCGTCATCGACGACGTGGCCCGCCGCACGCCGGTCGCCTTCCAGGAGGAGGGCCAGCTGCTGTACCTCCTCGGCGACACCCGTGAGGAGTTCGGCGGCTCGGCCTGGTCCCAGGTGATCCACGACCACCTCGGCGGCCTGCCCCCGCAGGTCGACCTGGAGCGCGAGCGCCTGCTGGGCGAGATCCTGATCTCCGCCTCCCGCGACGGCATGATCGACTCCGCCCACGACCTGTCCGACGGCGGGCTGGTCCAGGCGGTCGTCGAGTCGGCGCTGCTGGGCGGCAAGGGCGCGCGGCTGGTCGTACCGGACGGGCTGGACGCCTTCACCTTCCTCTTCTCGGAGTCGGCGGGCCGCGCGGTCGTCGCCGTCCCGCGCTCGGAGGAGGTGCGCTTCAACGACATGTGCGGTGCCCGGGGCCTGCCGGCCACCCGCATCGGTGTCGTTGACGGCGACGCGGTGGAGGTCCAGGGCGAGTTCACCCTGCCCCTGACGGAACTGCGCGAGACCCACGAGGCGACGATCCCGGGGCTGCTGGCGTAGTCGCAGGTCCCCGAGAGCCCGAGGTCCCGTCCGGTTCCGGGCGGGACCTCGGCGTTCCCGCCGCTTCAGCGCACGTGGCTCTTGAGGACCTCGGTGTCGAGTCCGATGCCGATCGGGTCCGGGAGAACCAACGTCTCGCCGAACTTCGTGACGCGGGCATCCCGGTAGCCGCCGACCCGCCGGTCGGGGCTGCTGTGCACTGTGACTGTGCCGCTGTCCCGGTCGATCAGCAGGTACAGGGGGATTCCGGCCTGCCCGTACGCCGCCGGTCTCTCGTGCCGGTCCCGTCGGTCGGTGTCCGAGTCGTACGGGGTGACCTCGACGACCATCAGTGCCCCGTCCGGTTCGGCCCACTCGCCGTGTCCGCGAAGTGGGCCTCGGGCGCGAGCACGGCGTCCGGCCGCGCCCTGCTCTGCCGGTATGCGTCGACCCGCAGGCCTTGTGCGGCGTACAGATCCAAGTCGGGCCGGGCCTGCATGCAGCGCTTGGCCAGCCAGGACACGATGGTGTTGTGGTCCCCGTCCGTCACCGGCTTGACCTCGATCCGTCCGTCAATGAACTCCAACGTGACGGTCTCGGGGGCGGCGGAAGCGGTCGTTTCGAACTCGCCCACCGACATCTGAGACGTGTGCTCGGCCATAACCGTCATGCTGCACCTCCTTCCAGGCGCGGACCAGTGTTTCCGGGGCTGCGGCGTCCCCGGCCGCCTTTCGCGGCCAGACACACGTACGAGTAACTCTTGCGCGAGATTACGTAGCTACGTAATCTCGTACGAGTGGAGCGACTGGAACAACGCGTGGCCGACCTCGAACGGCGCCTCGCCGCCCTGGAAGCCGCCGACCGGCCCGTACCCCGCCCCAAGGAGGGCGACCTCTGGGCCCTTGAGGGGCTGAAGGAGCAGCTCACCGAGCTGGGTGCGGAGGCCGGCGGCGTCCTGTTCACCGGCTCGGTACGCCTGCCGTCCGGCGAGCAGTACGCCTGGCAGCACGGCGCGCTCACCGACGGCCTGCTGGACGACGACTGGGCCGAGTCCGCCGACGCGTTCGCCGCGCTCGGCCACCCCGTCCGCCTGCGGCTGCTGCGCGAGATCCTCGGCGGCCGGCGCACCGCCGCCGAGCTGGCCGAGCTGGACGGGATGGGCACGACCGGCCAGATCTACCACCACCTGCGCCTGCTCACCGGCGCCGGCTGGCTGCACACCACCGGCCGGGGCCGCCACGAGGTGCCGGCGGGGCGGGTCGTACCGCTGCTGGTGGCGCTGTCGATCGCGCGGGACTGACCGGGACCGTCACGAACAAGGGGGAACGATGTCCGTACGCAAGATCGCCATGACCGCCTTCCGGGTGCTGCAACTCGCCTTCCTGGCCCTGGTGGCCGCCGATGTCGTCTTCGACCTGGCCCATCCCTTCTGGCTGGACTTCCTTCCGCTGGTCCTGGCATACGTCCTGGTCGCCGTGGTCAACCGCTGGGGCGGAGGCGCCCCCGACGCCCCGGGCGTCGTCCGCGAACCCGTGGAGACCGGCCCGCCCGTCACCGGCCGCTGGTCCGCGCTGAACAGCCCCGCCGACCGCACCCCGAGCCACGGCCTCCACGCCTACGGCCAGACCTTCGCCATCGACCTCGTCGCCGAGCCGGAGCCCGGCGCCCGCCCGGGTTTCCGCGCCCTGTGGCCCGTCGCGCGCCGCGGTCACCGCTTCCCGGCGTTCGGCGCGCCGCTGCTCGCGGTCGCCGACGGCACGGTCGTACGGACCGCCGACGGCCAGCGCGACCACCTCAGCCGCAACTCGCTGCCCGGACTGCTGTACCTGATGCTCGTCGAGGGCTCGGTGCGCGAGCTGGGCGGGGTCCGCCGGATCGTCGGCAACCACCTGGTGCTGGCCCTCGGCGACGGCACGTACGCGATGTACGCCCACGTGCGGCGCGGTTCGTTCGCCGTGCGCGAGGGCGACCGGGTGCGCGCCGGTCAGCTGATCGCCCGGTGCGGCAACTCCGGCAACTCCTCCGAACCGCACGTCCACTTCCAGCTGATGGACGGCCCCGACCCCGACACCGCCCGCGGCGTCCCCTTCACCTGGCAGGGCATCGGCGTCCCGCGCAACGGCGAGATCTTCGAGGCGCCCGCACCGGCCACCACGGCCGCATAGGCTCACTGCATGCCCCCGGCCAGGAAACGCCCCCGCGCCTACGACCCCGCCCGCACCCGCACCGCCGTACTGGCCCAGTTCGGCAACGTACGGGCCGCCGTGCGCACCCTCACCCCCGAGCAGTTCGCCCTGCCGACCCGGCTCGGGGACTGGACCGTGCGGGAGCTGGTGGCGCACGTCGGGACGGCGCTCACGGCGGTGGACCGGCTGCTCGGCGAGCCCGAGCCCGCGCGGCAGGACGGGCGGCTGCTCGACTGGCCGTTCGCGATCGCCGCCGACGCGGACGCCATCGCCGCCACCGCCCGGCGCCTCGCGGCCGAGCACCCCGACCTCGACGCCCACCTCGACGGCGTCGAGCGCCGCTTCGCCGACCGCCTCGACACCCACCCCGGCACCCGGCTGCTGCCCACCGGCGCCGGCGCCTTCCCGCTGGCCGACTACGTCGTCACCCGCACCGTCGAGCTGGTCGTCCACACCGACGACCTGAACGCCGCCGTGCCCGGCCTCGACATCCCGTACGACCGGCAGGCGCTGGCCGCCGCGACCCGGCTGCTGGCCGACGCGCTCGCCGTGAGGGCGCCCGGCGGCTCGACCGAGGTGCGCGTCCCGCCGTACGCCGTCGTGCAGTGCGTCGAGGGCCCGCGGCACACCCGGGGCACCCCGCCGAACGTCGTCGAGACCGACCCGCTGACCTGGGTCCGGCTGGCGGCCGGGCGGCTGGCCTGGAAGGACGCCGTGGCCGACGCGAAGGTGAGCGCGAGCGGGGAGCGGGCCGACCTGGGGGACCTGCTGCCGTTGCTCAGGTGAGCGGAAGAGGGGAACCAGATCCTCCGGACCTCCGTCGAATCGGCATGTACAGGCAGAAGCAGCAGCGCAGCATCCCCCTGACCGTGGCCGCCGTCGCCGCGCTCGTGCCGCTCGCGGCGGCCTGCGGCACCGAGAAGGCCGACGGCGGCAGCGGCTCCGTCGGCGCCGGCACATCCGTCACCGGCGTGCAGTGGAGCATCGACTCCGTCACCGTGGACGGTGCCACCCACAAGGCCCCCGACTCCGCGCGGGTCCGGATCGACGACGGCGGTGAGGCGTCCGGCAGCACCGGCTGCAACACCTTCAGCGCCCGCGCCGACGTCGACGGCGAGCGCATCCGGCTCAGCGACGCCGTGTTCACCGAGAAGGGCTGCACGGACACGCCCCCGGACTTCGAGAAGTCCCTGGGACGGACCCTCGCCACCGACCTCACCGCCAAGGCCGAGGGCGACCGCCTGACCCTCACCACCGCCGAGGGCGACACCGTCGAGCTCAGCAGGCAGGAGGACGCGTCCCTGTACGGCACGAAGTGGACCGTCACGGCCCCCGGTCACGAGGGCCGGGCCCACCTCACCTTCGACAAGGACGCGAAGACCGTGGCGGGCCGCCTTCCCTGCAACCACGTCAACGCCAAGGCCACGGTCGGCGACGGCCACATCACCCTGGGCGCCCCGGCGACGACCCGAATGATGTGCGAAGGCTCACTCATGGACGCGGAGAAGCGGATCCTGGGCTTCTTCGAGGGCCGGGTCGAATACCGCATCGATCATGAAAGCCTGACGCTGACCAGGGAAGACGGAAAGACCCTGGAGGCCTGGGCCGATCGGTGATCCACGCGTGAGCCGTTGTCCCCAATTCGGACCAGTGGTCGACCTCGCCTACACTCGGAGGCGTGCCACGTGGTGACGGTCGACTCAATCACGATCTGCTTCCCGGCGAGAAGGGCCCCCAGGACGCTTGCGGCGTCTTCGGTGTCTGGGCTCCGGGTGAAGAGGTCGCAAAGCTCACGTACTTCGGGCTCTACGCCCTCCAGCATCGGGGTCAGGAATCCGCGGGAATCGCGGTCAGCAACGGCTCCCAGATCCTCGTCTTCAAGGACATGGGCCTGGTCTCCCAGGTCTTCGACGAGACCTCGCTCGGTTCGCTCCAGGGTCACATCGCGGTCGGTCACGCCCGCTACTCGACCACCGGCGCCTCCGTGTGGGAGAACGCCCAGCCGACGTTCCGCGCCACCGCGCAGGGCTCCATCGCGCTGGGGCACAACGGCAACCTCGTCAACACCGCCCAGCTCGCCGAGCTGGTCGCCGACCTGCCCAAGCAGGACGGCCGCGCCACGCGGGTCGCGGCGACCAACGACACCGACCTGCTGACCGCGCTGCTCGCGGCGCAGGTCGACGACGACGGCAAGCCGCTGACCATCGAGGAGGCCGCCCACAGGGTGCTCCCCCAGGTCATGGGCGCCTTCTCCCTCGTCTTCATGGACGAGCACACCCTCTACGCCGCCCGTGACCCGCAGGGCATCCGCCCGCTGGTCCTCGGCCGCCTCGAGCGCGGCTGGGTGGTCGCCTCCGAGTCCGCCGCCCTCGACATCTGCGGCGCCTCCTACGTCCGCGAGATCGAGCCGGGCGAGTTCGTCGCCATCGACGAGAACGGCCTCCGCTCTTCGCGATTCGCGGAAGCGAAGCCCAAGGGCTGTGTCTTCGAGTACGTGTATCTGGCCCGCCCGGACACCGACATCGCCGGCCGGAACGTGTACCTCTCGCGCGTCGAGATGGGCCGCAAGCTGGCCGAGGAGGCACCCGCCGAGGCCGACCTGGTCATAGCGACCCCGGAGTCCGGCACGCCCGCCGCGATCGGGTACGCCGAGGCCTCCGGCATCCCCTTCGGCAACGGCCTGGTGAAGAACGCCTACGTCGGCCGCACCTTCATCCAGCCCTCGCAGACCATCCGCCAGCTGGGCATCCGCCTGAAGCTGAACCCTCTGAAGGAAGTCATCAAGGGCAAGCGGCTGGTCGTCGTCGACGACTCCATCGTCCGCGGCAACACCCAGCGGGCCCTGGTCCGCATGCTCCGCGAGGCCGGCGCCGCCGAGGTCCACATCCGGATCTCCTCCCCGCCGGTGAAGTGGCCGTGCTTCTTCGGCATCGACTTCGCCACCCGCGCCGAGCTCATCGCCAACGGCATGAGCATCGACGAGATCGGCACCTCGCTCGGCGCCGACTCCCTGGCGTACATCTCCATCGACGGCATGATCGCGGCGACCACCATCGCCAAGCCGAACCTGTGCCGCGCCTGCTTCGACGGCGAGTACCCGATGGAGCTCCCCGACCCCGAGCTGCTCGGCAAGCAGCTCCTGGAGACCGAGCTGGCCGCCGGGCCCGCCGCGACGGCCGCCGCCGACGCCATCCGTCGCCCGTAGCGCCGCCCGCACCACCTGCCGTACGACACAAAGGTTCTCATCGTCATGTCTGACACAACTGGTGCCAGCTACGCAGCTGCGGGCGTCGACATCGAAGCGGGCGACCGCGCCGTCGAGCTCATGAAGGAATGGGTGAAGAAGACGCGCCGCCCCGAGGTCCTCGGCGGCCTCGGCGGCTTCGCCGGCCTCTTCGACGCCTCCGCCCTCAAGAACTACGAGCGCCCCCTGCTCGCCTCCGCCACCGACGGTGTCGGCACCAAGGTCGACATCGCCCGGCAGCTGGGCGTCTACGACACCATCGGCCACGACCTGGTCGCCATGGTCATGGACGACATCGTGGTCTGCGGCGCCGAGCCGCTGTTCATGACCGACTACATCTGCGTCGGCAAGGTCCACCCCGAGCGCGTCGCCGCGATCGTGAAGGGCATCGCCGAGGGCTGTGTGCTGGCCGGGTGCGCCCTGGTCGGCGGCGAGACGGCCGAGCACCCGGGCCTGCTGGGCGCGGACGACTTCGACGTCGCCGGCGCCGGTACGGGCGTCGTGGAGGCCGACCGGCTGCTGGGTCCCGACCGCATCCGCAAGGGTGACGCGGTCGTCGCCATGGCCGCCTCCGGTCTTCACTCGAACGGGTACTCGCTCGTCCGCCACGTCCTGCTGAACGAGGCCGGTCTGTCGCTCGACGCCCACCTGGACGGCCTCGGCCGCACCCTCGGCGAGGAGCTGCTGGAGCCCACCAAGATCTACTCCCTGGACTGCCTGGCCCTCACCCGCACCACCGAGGTCCACGCCTTCAGCCACGTCACCGGCGGCGGACTCGCCGCCAACCTGGCCCGCGTGATCCCCGACGGCCTGCACGCGACCGTCGACCGCTCCACCTGGACCCCGGGCGCGATCTTCGACCTCGTCGGTACGACGGGCAAGGTCGAACGCCTGGAGCTGGAGAAGACCCTGAACATGGGTGTGGGCATGATCGCGATCGTGCCCGAGGAGTCGGCGGACGTCGCACTGGCGACCCTGGCCGACCGCGGCGTGGACGCCTGGGTGGCCGGCGAGATCACCGACCGTGGCGACCACGGGACCGGCGCGGCCCTCGTCGGCGACTACGCCGCCTGAGCCGCTGCGGTACCCGCGGGTAGCACAGAACCCGGTCGGTGACCTGAGTCACCGACCGGGCGGGTGTTCAGTGCGAGGTCAAGCGCCGCGACGTTGTTGCGGGGACTGGCCGTCCTCGTCCTCGTCGTCGTCCTCGTAAAGGTCGGCGTACCGTGCGTACACGTCGTCGTCCTGCTCATCGTCTTCGAACCGCTCGCCGTTAGGCGGTTGCGGACTCGACGTCGATGCGCCCAGCTCCTCGGCCAGGCGGGAGAGATCAGTCCCACCGCTGTTGTACTTCAGCTGGCGGGCGACCTTCGTCTGCTTGGCCTTGGCCCGGCCGCGCCCCATGGCTCGACCCCCTCAACGACGGGGCTCGACGGCCCCAGAGTCTTGACACGCGTTCATGGTCCGGAACGGGCTCTCCGTGGAGAGACCGGTCCGTAGGGCTTCCACGGTACCTGAGCCCACGCCCATACGGTACGTCGCCCACAGGACGTGACCACGTCCAGGACCGTCGAGGTGCCCCGTCCTCGCTGGTCAAGGGCGATTTTAACCACCTTTCGACGGTCGACCCGCCGGGATAAGTGAGAGTTCTCTCCAACCGCCCCCCGGCGGGTACCGCTCACACATTCGAATACCGGCCGCCCGGATCACCGACGCGGTGCCCCGCGGTCACCGTCCGGTCACCGACGGGTCCGTGCCTCCGCCATCCGCTGCTCTGCGATCCGGTCGGCCGCGGCGGCCGGCGGAATGCCGTCCTCCTTCGCACGTGCGAATATGGCCAGCGTGGTGTCGTAGATCTTCGCGGCCTTCGCCTTGCACCGGTCGAAGTCGAAGCCGTGCAGCTCGTCGGCGACCTGGATGACCCCGCCGGCGTTCACCACGTAGTCCGGCGCGTAGAGGATGCCGCGGTCGGCGAGGTCCTTCTCCACGCCCGGGTGGGCGAGCTGGTTGTTTGCCGCGCCGCAGACGACCTTGGCGGTCAGCACCGGCACGGTGTCGTCGTTCAGCGCGCCGCCGAGCGCGCAGGGGGCGTAGATGTCCAGGTTCTCCACCCGGATCAGCGCGTCGGTGTCGGCGACGGCGACCACCGACGGATGCCGCTCGGTGATGGAGCGCACCACGTCCTTGCGCACATCGGTGATGACGACGTGCGCCCCCTCGGCGAGCAGGTGCTCGACCAGGTGGTGGCCGACCTTGCCGACGCCCGCGATGCCGACGGTGCGGTCGCGCAGCGTCGGGTCGCCCCACAGGTGCTGGGCGGAGGCGCGCATGCCCTGGTAGACGCCGAAGGCGGTGAGCACGGAGGAGTCGCCCGCGCCGCCGTTCTCGGGGGAGCGGCCGGTCGTCCAGCGGCACTCGCGGGCCACGACGTCCATGTCGGCGACGTAGGTGCCGACGTCGCAGGCGGTGACGTAGCGGCCGCCGAGCGAGGCGACGAACCGGCCGTAGGCGAGCAGCAGCTCCTCGCTCTTGATCTGCTCCGGATCACCGATGATCACGGCCTTGCCACCGCCGTGCTCGAGGCCGGCCATGGCGTTCTTGTACGACATCCCGCGCGCGAGGTTCAGCGCGTCGGCGACGGCGTCCGCCTCGTTCGCGTACGGGTAGAAGCGCGTACCGCCGAGCGCGGGGCCCAGGGCGGTGGAGTGGATGGCGATGACGGCCTTGAGACCGGTGGCCCGGTCCTGGCAGAGCACGACTTGCTCATGACCCCCCTGGTCCGAGTGGAACAGGGTGTGCAGTACATCAGCAGGTGCGCCGGTTACGTCGGTCACGGTGGTGACTCCTGTGTAGTTGCGGCGGGTGGAGACCTGTCCCCAAGGGGTGGCGGGGACTGTGGCATGAGATTAGAGCCTGGAGGCGTCCCCCCGCCGCACAGTGCTCAGGATCACCTCCGCACGGAGTACGGGCGTGCGACGATTTGCTGAGGTTCCCGCGCGTTTGTGATCGGTTCCGGCAGGTTTTCGTAGCGGTGCGCGGGGGAGGGAGCAGGCGTGCCCAAGGTGTCCTCGGTGATCGTCCCCTACGCGGCGTACCTGCGCGTGTACGAGCCGCTGGCCGCGTTCCCCGACGACGAGCGCGCCCACTGGACCCGTTACGCCCGCCGCACCGACCTCCCCTCGTACCAGGACGAGCTGCGCCGCTCCCTGGCCGACCTGCTGCCCACCCCGCCCGTCGCGGTGCCGGTGCACGAGAGCGCCGACGCCTTCGTGACCGAGGTCGACGGCGTGGTCTGCGTCTGCCCCTGGCGGACCCGGCTGCGCGGCTGGCAGGCCCTGGCGGAGCTGGCCGAGGACTTCCCGGAGCCGGTGCTGGACGCCCTGCTGCCTCCGGTCGTACGCCGCCAGAGCGCCCAGGACTACGAACGGTGGCTGGAGCGCAACCCGGACGCCCGCCCCTGGATCCGCACCGCCACCTGGCAGGTGCCGATCAACTGGTTCGTGCTGGTCTCCGACGCCGAGCGGGAGTACGACCGGGGCGGCGACGGGGAGGGTGCCGCCGCGCCGGTGCTGCGTTACCGGACGCCGATGGTGCAGGCCCGCCGGCGGGTGGCGCGGGGACTGCGGGCGCTCAAGGAGGCCGTGGACGAGGGGCCGCTCATCGACGGCCTGGTGGACGTGGGGCGCTGGCTGGAGGAGTTCCACCCGCGCTCCCTGGTCGAGCTCGACTACGGCGGGCTCGTGCACGCCGTGCCCGCCGGTGAGTTGGAGGACGACCACTCCGCGGCGGACGTGGCCGAGGGCATCGAGGCGCTGCGGCACGGCGACGGGGTCGCGGCGGGGGCGGCGTACGGGCGGCTGGTGGAGCGCTGGCGCGCGGTCCGGGACCGCCGGTCGGCGAACTGACGTTTGACGTACCGCCCGATGTGAGGTTTCGTCTTCCGATCCGACACTCGCCCGGTGTGGGCTGATGTTTTGTCGACAAGGGACGTAGGTCCCGATCCGGGCGTATGTATCAAGCGTGACGGACCGCACGTACATCACTCTTGCGCCCGTTCCCCCTCCTCGTGCCAAAATAGGACAAGGAGCCCGGGGAGGGCTCGTTCCGTCCCATTGTGATGCACTGTGGGCGGAATCCTGGGTTTGCACGCTTTGGGGGGTCTGGTGACGCCTGATCGTCCTGTGACTGATCGTCACAGTGGCGTGACTGTCCGCTATGGCATGGTCCATCGGCTTCCGTCGCTGATGAACACCTGGGAGGGCAATTCCATCGGTTTGGCCGACGCGGCTGGACAGATGGTGTAGTTGTAGTGCCGAGGACAAGCCGTTCGTCCTATAACCGACTCGACTCGCGTCTCTCATTCCGGGCAACGCGGGTCAAGGTGCAGAATTTAGAGGAAAGAACCGAGAAGGTTCGGTTCTCCCGAGGAGGCCGCTCATGACCGCTCGCACCCCTGATGCCGAGCCGCTGCTGACCCCGGCTGAGGTCGCCACCATGTTCCGCGTCGACCCGAAGACGGTCACGCGCTGGGCGAAGGCCGGCAAGCTCACGTCGATCCGCACGCTCGGCGGGCATCGCCGCTACCGCGAGGCCGAGGTCCGCGCCCTGCTCGCGGGCATCCCGCAGCAGCGCAGCGAGGCCTGAATAACTGAATAACCGGGCAAAACGGCAGGTCCCCCAACCCGCCGAGGCGCTCGGAACCACAGCTCCACACGACGCCGTTCCTGCCCCAACAGGGGTGCGTCGTGGATCGCGCTGGACTCCGCCGGGTCCAGCGCGATCTTTTTGGGTGCGGTCCTGTGCCTGGTGAGGGGCCGTCCGATGCCCTCTGTGAGCGGCCTTGTCGGAGTCTGGGGAGGGGTGTCGGAACGGCTGTGCGATGGCTGGGGGGAGGCCGGGGGAAGCAGTGCAATTGCACATATTAAATTGACCAGTTGTAGGGGAGCCGTAAGTGCCACGGTTTCAAAAACTCATGCGGTGACACCCGTCACAGCGCGCGGTCCTTGTTGGGTGCCGCACGGGTGCGCTAATGGAGGCCCGCGCTCCAGAAGGCTGGTGTGGCAAGGGTGTTGGGGCCGGCGGGCCTCACGCCGGGGACGCGGTCTCGCTCTCGACGCCCTCTTGACGGCCCGTCGGGGACTGTGGGGCGGGCGAGTCCAGCGCCAGCCGCAGCAGCCGGTGGCAGATCGGACAGTGGCGCGTCAGATGGCGGTAGGACGACGCGGCCGACAGATGCGCGCGGAGCAGGGCCCGCGTCTCGTGCCTGACCGATGCCGCCATACGCCACCTCCAGGGCCGTACAGGGACGTTCCCTGTCCTTTGGAGTACCGAGCGAATGTGACGCCGTCAAGGCCGGGAGAGCGGCGCTGAGGGCTTTCTGGGGGCGGTGGGGCCAGGGGCTGTGGAGTGCGCGAAGAGGCCGGCACCGATGGATGCGGGCCCCTGCTGCTGGGGTCCTGACGGGATTTGCCGTACCGGGCAGCGGCTGCGCCGCGGGCGCGGCCTCCGCCTTGACGGAGTGGCGGGCACTTCCGGGCGGGGAGATACGAAGAGACCCGCATCGATGGATGCGGGTCTCTTCTGCTGCGGTCCTGACGGGATTTGAACCCGCGGCCTCCACCTTGACAGGGTGGCGAGCACTCCAAACTGCTCCACAGGACCAGGTTTCGCGGCGCTTGTTCTGCGTTGCGCTGCGAGAAGAGACTGTACAGGAGGGGGAGCCCCGGGTCGAACTCACCCTCCGTGCGCGCCTCGTCACCTCTGGCGGTTACGGCGCCAGCGCGTCGATCGCCTTCACGATCCGCTTGTCGGAGACGGGGTACGCCGTGCCCAGCGCGTGCGCGAAGTAGCTGACCCGCAGCTCCTCGATCATCCAGCGCACGTCCAGGACCTGCTGCGGGACCGGCCGGCCCGGCGGCATCTGCTCCAGCAGCCAGGCGTACTCGTCCCGCATCTCGTGGACCTTCTCCATCCGGGACGTGTCCCGCTGGACGCCGGTCGGCATCTGCTGCAGCCGCCGGTCGGCGGCGACCAGGTAGCGCATCAGGTCCGGCAGCCGCCTGATCCCCGCCTCCGTCACGAAGCCGGGCTTCACCAGCGCGTCCAGTTGCCCCCGCACGTCCTGGAGATTCGCCAGCAGCGCGGGGCTCCGTACGGCCTTCAGGCGCCGCTCGCACGCCTGCCAGGCCGCCAGCACCTGCTGCACCTGCCCCACCGTGCGGACGGTCGTGTCGACGATCTCCGCGCGGACCTTGTCGTAGAGCTTCCGGTACGACTCCTCGTCCCACGCCGGGCCGCCGAAGTCGGCGATCAGCTTGTCCGCCGCCGCCGTGGCGCAGTCGTCGAACAGCGCCTGGATGGAACCGTGCGGATTCGCGGACAGGTTCAGCTTCTGCTGGTTGGTCAGCTTCTCGGACGCGAACTTCGCCGGGTTGACGGGGATGTTGCGCAGGATCAGCCGGCGCGTGCCCTTCCACATCGCCTGTGCCTGCTCGGCCTCGGTGTCGAAGAGCCGCACGGACACGGTGTCGCCGTCGTCGACCAGCGCCGGGTAAGCCTTCACCGGCTGGCCCGCCCGGCGCGTCTCGAAGACCCGGGACAGGGTGCCGATCGTCCAGTCGGTCAGACCGGAGCGCTCCAGGGACTCGCCGCCACTGCGCACGGCGGTGGCCGCCGCGGCCTGCGACAGCGCCTTGCGCGCCTTCGGCTTCAGCCGGAGCTTCAGCGCTTCGAGGTCCTTGTCCTCGGCCAGCTTGCGCCGCCGCTCGTCGACGATCCGGAACGTGATCTTGAGGTGGTCGGGGACCTTCGCCCAGTCGAAGTCCTCCGCGTCGAACGGCACCCCCACCATGCGCTTCAGCTCCCGCGCCATGGTCACCGTCAGCGGTTCCTGGAGCGGTACCGCCCGCTCCAGGAACTTCTGCGCGTAGTTCGGGGCCGGGACGTAGTTGCGGCGGATCGGCTTCGGCAGCGACCGGATCAGTTCCGTGACCACCTGCTCCCGCAGCCCCGGGATCTGCCAGTCGAAACCCTCGTCCGTCACCTGGTTCAGCACCTGGAGCGGCACGTGGACGGTCACGCCGTCCGCGTCCGCGCCCGGCTCGAACTGGTACGTCACCCGGAGCTTCAACGGCCCCTGCCGCCAGGAGTCCGGGTAGTCGTCCTTGGTGACCGCGCCCGCCTTCTCGTTGATGAGCATCTCGCGCTCGAAGTCCAGGAAGTCGGGCTGGTCGTGCCGCTTGTGCTTCCACCACGAGTCGAAGTGGGCGCCCGAGACGACGTGTTCGGGCACCCGCTGGTCGTAGAAGTCGTACAGCGTCTCGTCGTCGACCAGGATGTCCCGGCGCCGGGCGCGGTGCTCCAGCTCCTCGACCTCGGTCAGCAGCTTGCGGTTGTCCGCGAAGAACTTGTGGTGCGTACGCCAGTCGCCCTCGACCAGGGCGTTGCGGATGAACAGCTCACGGCTGACCTCCGGGTCGATCCGTCCGTAGTTCACCTTGCGCTGCGCCACGATCGGCACGCCGTACAGCGTGACCTTCTCGTACGCCATCACGGCCGCCTGGTCCTTCTCCCAGTGCGGCTCGCTGTAGGTGCGCTTGAGGAGATGCCCGGCGAGCGGCTCCACCCACTCGGGCTCGATCTTCGCGTTGACGCGGGCCCAGAGCCGGGAGGTCTCCACCAGCTCGGCGGACATCACGAAGCGCGGCGGCTTCTTGAAGAGCGCCGAGCCCGGGAAGATCGCGAACTTGGCGTTCCGCGCCCCCAGGTACTCGTTCTTCGCGCCCTCCTTCACGTCCTTCATGCCGACGTGGGAGAGCAGGCCCGCCAGCAGCGACACGTGCACCCGGTCCTCGGGTGCGTCCTGGTCGTTGAGGTGGATGCCCATCTGCTTGGCGACCGTGCGCAGCTGGGTGTAGATGTCCTGCCACTCGCGGATGCGCAGGAAGTTCAGGTACTCCTGCTTGCACATCCGGCGGAAGGACGACGAGCCGCGCTCCTTCTGCTGCTCGCGCACGTACCGCCACAGGTTCAGGAACGCCAGGAAGTCGCTGGTCTCGTCCTTGAAGCGGGCATGCTGCTGGTCCGCCTGCGCCTGCTTCTCCGCCGGCCGCTCCCGGGGGTCCTGGATGGACAGCGCCGCCGCTATGACCATGACCTCGCGGACACAGCCGTTCTTGTCGGCCTCCAGCACCATCCGGGCCAGCCGCGGGTCCACGGGCAGCTGCGCCAGCTTGCGCCCGGTGTCGGTGAGCCGCTTGCGTACGTCCTTCTGCGCGGGGTCGAGCGCGCCCAGCTCCTGGAGGAGCTGTACGCCGTCGCGGATGTTGCGGTGGTCCGGCGGGTCGATGAAGGGGAACTTCTCGATGTCGCCGAGGCCGGCCGCGGTCATCTGGAGGATGACGGAGGCGAGGTTGGTCCGGAGGATCTCCGCGTCCGTGAACTCCGGGCGGGCGTCGAAGTCGTCCTCGCTGTACAGCCGGATGCAGATGCCGTCGGACGTACGTCCGCAGCGGCCCTTGCGCTGGTTGGCGCTGGCCTGCGAGATCGGCTCGATCGGCAGCCGCTGGACCTTGGTGCGGTGGCTGTAGCGGGAGATCCGGGCGAAGCCGGGGTCGATGACGTACTTGATGCCGGGGACGGTCAGGGAGGTCTCGGCGACGTTGGTCGCCAGAACGATCCTGCGCCCGGTGTGCTGCTGGAAGACGCGGTGCTGCTCGGCGTGCGAGAGCCGCGCGTACAGCGGCAGCACTTCCGTGAACCGGTACTTCTTCTTCTCCAGCGCGTCCGCCGTGTCCCGGATCTCGCGCTCACCGGAGAGGAAGACGAGGATGTCGCCCTTCCCCTCGCCCATCAGCTCCTCGACGGCATCGGTGATCGCGGTGATCTGGTCCCGGTCGGCGTCGTCCCCGTCCTCTTCGAGGAGCGGCCGGTACCGCACCTCCACGGGGTACGTCCGCCCGCTGACCTCGATGATCGGCGCGTCGCCGAAGTGCCGGGAGAACCGCTCCGGGTCGATGGTCGCCGAGGTGATGACGACCTTCAGGTCCGGACGCTTCGGCAGCAGCTGCGCCAGGTACCCCAGCAGGAAGTCGATGTTGAGGGACCGCTCGTGCGCCTCGTCGATGATGATCGTGTCGTAGGCGCGCAGCTCGCGGTCGGTCTGGATCTCGGCGAGCAGGATGCCGTCCGTCATCAGCTTGATGAAGGTGGCGTCCGGGTTCACCTGGTCGGTGAACCGCACCTTCCAGCCCACGGCCTCACCGAGCGGCGTGTCCAGCTCGTCGGCCACTCGCTCGGCGACGGTGCGTGCCGCGATCCGCCGGGGCTGGGTGTGCCCGATCATGCCGCGCACGCCGCGCCCCAGCTCCACACAGATCTTCGGGATCTGCGTGGTCTTGCCGGAGCCTGTCTCACCGGCGACGATGACGACCTGATGATCACGGATGGCCGCCGCGATCTCGTCCTTCTTCTGACTGACGGGCAGCTGCTCGGGATAGCTGACGGCGGGCACCCGCGCCCGACGCTCACCGACGCGCTGCTCGGCCTTGGCCACCTCCGCCTCGATCTCGGCGAGAACGGCGGCCCGGGCCTCCGGCTTACGGATCTTCCGCGCACCCTCCAGCCTCCGGCCGAGCCGGTGCGCGTCGCGCAGCGACAGCTCGGTCAGCCGAGGGGCGAGAGTGCCGAGAGTGGGGGCGGGATGCGTAGACATACGGCTTCCAGGATCTCATCCGACGGAAAAACCTGGCGAACGCTTTTGTCCGCCGGACAGCGGGCGGCGGGATCGGACGGGCCGGACGGGCCGGACACAACAAGGCCCCGATCCGGAGATCGGGGCCTTTGCTGTGGCTGGGGCCGGGGTCGAACCGGCGACCTATCGCTTTTCAGGCGATCGCTCGTACCAACTGAGCTACCCAGCCGCGAGGTTTCACGTGAAACCTCAGCGGTCCTGACGGGATTTGAACCCGCGGCCTCCACCTTGACAGGGTGGCGAGCACTCCAAACTGCTCCACAGGACCAAGCTTCGTACGACAGTGTCGCACATCTACTGCGTGCCCCCAACGGGATTCGAACCCGTGCTACCGCCTTGAAAGGGCGGCGTCCTAGGCCGCTAGACGATGAGGGCTATCGGCCCGCCTGGGCGCTTCTCAGCGCGTCGGGGACGTGAGAAGCATATGGGATGGCGGGAGGTATCGCCAAAACGGTTTACGGAGCGGTCGGGGAAGGGGCGGTGGGCGCGGGCGTGCTCCCCGTGGGCGAAGGGCCGGAACCGGTCGGGGACGGGGTCGCGCCGGGCTGGTTCTCCTTGGGGAGGTGGCGGCTGACCTCGGCCGTCGTCAGGCCCAGGCCGCCGAGCTTGATCTCGTCCCACGCCTGGAGGCGCCGGCTGTCGCGGTCGAAGTAGAGGATCGACGCCTGGATCGGGTCGGGGTACTCGCCCTCGACCGCGCGCAGGCCGCTGCCGCCGGTGGAGCCCTCGATGCGCAGCCGGGTGCCGAACTCCATGACCTCCATGTCCTCGCGGTGCAGGTGACCGGCGAGCACCAGCGGCACCTCGCCGTCGACCTCGCGGGCGGCCGACGGCTCGTGCGCGACGGCGACGTCGACGGGGGTGCCGGCCGCGCGCTGGTCGCGCAGGGCGGAGGCGAGACGGGCGCCGGCCAGTTCCTGGGAGGCCTCGGCGCCGTCCGGCTTGGAGCGGTCGGGGGTGTACTGCGGGTCGCCGATCCCGGCGAAGCGCAGGCCCGCGACGGTCCGGGCGCGGCCGTCGTCCAGGACGTGCACGTTCTCCATGTCCTGGAGGTACTTCTGGGTGACGCGGGAGTCGTGGTTGCCGCGGACCCAGACGTAGGGGGCGCCGAGGTCCTCGATGGGGTCCAGGAAGCCGTTCTCCGCGGCCGTGCCGTGGTCCATGGTGTCGCCGGAGTCGACGATCACGTTCACCTGGTACTGCTCCACCAGCGAGGCGATGATCTTCCAGCTCGCCGGGTTCAGGTGGACGTCGGACACGTGCAGGACGCGGATGGTGGTCGGGTCCGGCTGGTAGGCGGGGAGTGTGGAGGTGGCGTCGTAGAGCTTGGTCACGTTCGTGACCAGGCGGGCCAGCTCCTTCTGGTAGACGTCGAACTCGGTGACGATGCTGCGCGCGTCGCCGACCAGGGACGGCGCGGAGGAGAGCAGGCCGGAGAACTTCGGTTCCAGGACGGAGTCGGGGTTCCAGGTGGCGTAGGCGGTGCCGCCGGAGGCGACCAGGAGGGTGAGGGCGAGTCCGCCGGCGGCGAGGGCGCGCCGGGGGCGGCGGTAGACGGCGAGGCCGAGGGCGGTGGCACCGGTGACGACGGCGACGCAGGAGCGGACCGCGAGGTCGAGGGTGCCGCGTTCGACGTCCCGGGCGACCTCGTCCTGGAGGCCGGAGAGGCGTTCGGGACGGTCGACCAGTGCGGCGGCGCGGTCCGGGTCGAGCTGGTCGACGTTGACGTCGAGGCGTACGGGGGCGACGTGGCTGTCGAGCTGGAGGGCGCCCAGCGGGGAGACGTTGATCTTCGTGCCGCCGCTGACGGACGGGCGCAGGGTCATCGTGGTGTCCATGGGGCCGACGGGCACGCGGACGTCGCCCACCACCAGCAGGCCGAGCCAGGCCCCGAGCAGGACGACGGCGACGAGGCCGGCGGCGCGGGTCCAGGGGCGCGGCCGGGGGGCGAGTCCGACCGCCGTGGGCGTCCGACGGGTGCGGTGGCGGTGGATGAGGGCGCGCGGCGCGTTGCGGACGGGTTTCATCACCTCGGCCAGGACGTGCAGGACTGCGGCGGGGACGCGGGCCATTGGTCCCGTATGCCCAAGGCCCGGGACGGGTATGCGGTGGGCTTCGGTGCGGTCTGTGTCGTACGCCACGGTCGTACCCGACAATGGGCCTGTGCTGGAGATGACGCGCGAGGAGTTCGAGGAACTGGTAGCAGAGGCCCTGGACCGGATTCCGCCGGAGCTGACGCGGCTGATGGACAACGTCGCGGTGTTCGTCGAGGACGAGCCGCCGGCCGACGATCCCGAGCTGCTCGGGCTGTACGAGGGGACGCCGCTGACGGAGCGCGGGGAGTGGTACGCGGGGGTGCTGCCGGACCGGATCACCATCTACCGGGGGCCGACGCTGCGGTTCTGCGAGACGCGCGAGGACGTGGTCGCGGAGACCGAGGTCACGGTGGTGCACGAGATCGCGCACCACTTCGGGATCGACGACGCGCGGCTGCACGCCCTCGGGTACGGGTGAGCGTCACCGGTTCGGTGATCTTCTTCGGCCGGCCGGATACCGCTGACGCGCTCGGGTCAAGATCCGGGGGGCGTGGCGCGTGTCCTCTTGTGGGTGACGGGAGTTGGGCACGGCGACTCCTGACCCCCGGAGGTGGCCGCCCGTGCGCCCCTTGTACGTACCCGTCCGTCTGGCCGCCACCGCCGTGGCCGTCGCCGCTGCCGCCGGCTGTATGAGCGTCGGCGACGACGCGCCCGGCGGGGGCGCCAGGCCGTCGCACTCCGCCGGAGAGCAGGGCGGTGCGGTGCCGGACGGCGGGCCCGCCGTGTCGGGCGGCAGCGTCGGCTACGGAGCGGCGGCGGCCGACGAGAAGCGCGGGCGCGGCAAGGGGAAGAAGGGCAAGGGCGAGGACGAGGAAAAGGGCGGTGGTGAGGGCGGGAAGCCGAAGGGCGGGTCCCCCGCCGCCGAGCCGCCCGCCGGTGTGACGCAGCCGCCGCCGGTGAAGGGCGGGGACGACGAACCCGCGCCGACCCGGACGCCGCCCGCGGAGCCGACGCGGACGCCCGAGCCCGAGCCGACGCCGACCGCGGAGCCGCCGGCCTCGCCGTCGCCGGAGCCCTCGACGGCGGAGCCGTCGTCGTCGGCGCACGAGCCGCCGGGAACGCAACTCGCGCAACGGGAGCCGGCGCCGACGGCCGGGGCACCGGCGTAGTGGACGGAGCCCGGCGGCCCGGCTGAGCTGGGCGTGTGCTACTCGGCCGCTGATCGGTTTGCCTTCGGGGGTGTGGGGTGCGTATGGTGGTAGATCGTTTGATCCCATTTGCCCGGCGCCACCGCAGAGCGCGCCGTGTGGCGCGTACTCTCCCCCTGCCGTGGTGGACCGCATCGAGGCGGTCGTATTGCGAATCGCGATTCACGGAGTTGACGGGCGCGTGCCGACGAGAGACTCCGGAAGGTTTCGCATTCGCATGTCCATGACCAGTACTGACCACGTCGTCGTGCCCGAGAACGCCGAGGGCGTCGAGGGCACCCCGGAGGCCGTCGAGGCCTCCGCGACCCCCGAGACCCCGCAGGCCCCCGAGGCCACCTTCGCGGACCTCGGTCTCCCCGAGGGCGTTGTGCGCAAGCTCGCGCAGAACGGCGTGACCACCCCCTTCCCGATCCAGGCCGCGACCATCCCGGACGCCCTGGCCGGCAAGGACATCCTCGGCCGGGGCCGCACCGGCTCCGGCAAGACCCTCTCCTTCGGTCTGCCGACGCTGGCGCAGCTCGCCGGCGGCCGCACCGAGAAGCACAAGCCCCGTGCCGTCATCCTCACCCCGACCCGCGAACTGGCCATGCAGGTGGCCGACGCGCTCCAGCCGTACGGCGACGTCGTCGGCCTGCGGATGAAGGTCGTCTGCGGCGGCACCTCGATGGGCAACCAGATCTACGCCCTGGAGAAGGGCGTCGACATCCTGGTCGCCACCCCGGGCCGGCTGCGCGACATCATCAACCGCGGCGCCTGCTCCCTGGAGAACGTGCAGATCGCGGTCCTCGACGAGGCCGACCAGATGTCCGACCTGGGCTTCATGCCCGAGGTCACCGAGCTGCTCGACCAGGTCCCGGCGGGCGGTCAGCGGATGCTGTTCTCCGCCACGATGGAGAACGAGATCAAGACCCTCGTCGACCGGTACCTGAAGGACCCGGTCAGCCACGAGGTCGACGCGGCCCAGGGCGCGGTGACGACCATGTCGCACCACATCCTGGTCGTGAAGCCCAAGGACAAGGCTCCGGTCACCGCGGCCATCGCCTCCCGCAAGGGCCGCACCATCATCTTCGTCCGCACCCAGCTGGGCGCCGACCGCGTCGCCGAGCAGCTGCGGGACGCCGGCGCCAAGGCGGACGCGCTGCACGGCGGCATGACCCAGGGCGCGCGCACCCGCACGCTGGCCGACTTCAAGGACGGGTACGTCAACGTCCTGGTCGCCACCGACGTCGCCGCGCGCGGCATCCACGTCGACGGCATCGACCTGGTCCTGAACGTGGACCCGGCCGGCGACCACAAGGACTACCTGCACCGCGCCGGCCGTACGGCGCGCGCGGGCCGTACCGGCACCGTCGTCTCGCTCTCCCTGCCGCACCAGCGCCGCCAGATCTTCCGGCTGATGGAGGACGCGGGCGTCGACGCCACGCGCCACATCATCCAGGGCGGCGCGGCCTTCGACCCGGAGGTCGCCGAGATCACCGGCGCCCGGTCGATGACCGAGGTCCAGGCCGAGTCCGCGGGCAACGCGGCGCAGCAGGCCGAGCGCGAGGTCACCCAGCTCACCAAGGAGCTCGAGCGGGCCCAGCGCCGCGCCACCGAGCTGCGCGAGGAGGCGGACCGCCTGGTCGCCAGGGTCGCGCGGGAGCGCGGCGAGGACCCGGAGACGGTCCTGGCCGAGGTGGCCGCCGCGACCGAGGCCCAGGCCGAGGTCGTGGTGCCCGAGCAGCCCGGTGCGCGGGACGTGGAGAAGACCGAGCGGAGCGGCGGCAACGGCCGGGACCGTTCCTTCGACCGCCGTGACGACCGGAACGAGCGTCGTGACGACCGTGGTGGCCGTTCGTTCGAGCGTCGTGACGACCGCGGTGGCTTCCGCCGGGACGACCGGCGTGACGACCGTGGTGACCGTGGGGGTCGCTCCTTCGAGCGTCGTGACGACCGTGGTGGCCGTTCGTTCGAGCGTCGTGACGACCGCGGTGGCTTCCGCCGGGACGACCGGCGTGACGACCGTGGTGACCG
>NZ_JBHYOP010000003.1:0-25543 GCF_042745235.1 Streptomyces sp. NPDC058796 | reverse complement strand
CCGTGGGGGTCGCTCCTTCGAGCGTCGTGACGACCGTGGTGGCCGTTCGTTCGAGCGTCGTGACGACCGCGGTGGCTTCCGCCGGGACGACCGTCGCGATGACCGTGGTGACCGTGGGGGTCGCTCCTTCGAGCGTCGTGACGACCGTGGTGGCCGTTCGTTCGAGCGTCGTGACGACCGCGGCGGCTTCCGCCGGGACGACCGTCGCGACGACCGCGGCGGCCACCGAGGCAGCGACCGTCCCTTCAACCGCGACCGCCAGGGCGACCGTCCCGGCTTCCGCTCCGGCGGGCACGACCGCCCGTACGGCCGCCGTGACGACCACCGCGGTTCCTCCTTCGGCCGCCGTGACGACAAGCCGCGCTGGAAGCGCAACGGCTGACGCGACGGCTGACGCCGAGTAGTACCGAGCGCCGTGGCCTCCGCCCCTCACCGGGCGGAGGCCACGGCGCTTCGGCTTCCCGCTCCCCGGGCCGTTCCGCGGACCGTTCTCCGGACCAGCTTTCGGCCAGCGAGTGACGCATGTCACGTTCCCCGCAGGGGAATTGCTGGGGGCATGACAGATGACGCCAAGGCGAGCGGGCTCTCGGACGAGGAACGGCTGGCCCAGCTCGGCTACACCCAGGTTCTGGCCCGCCGCATGTCGGCGTTCTCCAACTACGCGGTCTCCTTCACCATCATCTCGGTCCTCTCCGGCTGCCTGACCCTCTACCTGTTCGGCATGAACACGGGCGGCCCCGCGGTCATCACGTGGGGCTGGGTCGCCGTCGGTCTGATGACCCTCTTCGTCGGCCTGGCGATGGCCGAGATCTGCTCGGCGTACCCGACCTCGGCGGGCCTGTACTTCTGGGCGCACCGCCTGGCACCGCCCCGTACGGCCGCCGCCTGGGCCTGGTTCACGGGCTGGTTCAACGTGCTCGGCCAGGTCGCGGTCACCGCCGGTATCGACTTCGGGGCCGCGTCCTTCCTGGGCGCCTACCTGAACCTCCAGTTCGGCTTCGAGGTCACCCCCGGCCGCACGATCCTCCTCTTCGCGGCCATCCTGATCCTCCACGGCCTGCTGAACACGTTCGGTGTCCGCGTCGTCGGTCTCCTGAACAGCATCAGCGTCTGGTGGCACGTCGTGGGCGTGGCGGTGATCGTCGGCGCGCTGACCTTCGCGCCGGACCAGCACCAGTCGGCGTCCTTCGTCTTCGGCGAGTTCGTCAACAACACGGGCTGGGGCAGCGGCGTCTACGTGGTCCTCATCGGTCTCCTGATGGCCCAGTACACCTTCACGGGCTACGACGCCTCCGCCCACATGACGGAGGAGACGCACGACGCGTCGACGGCGGGCCCCAAGGGCATCGTCCGCTCCATCTGGACGTCCTGGATCGCCGGCTTCGTCCTCCTCCTCGGCTTCACCTTCGCCATCCAGTCCTACGAGGGCGCCCTGACGTCCCCCACCGGCGCGCCGCCCGCGCAGATCCTGCTCGACGCGCTCGGCGCCACCGCGGGCAAGCTGCTCCTCCTCGTCGTCATCGGAGCCCAGCTGTTCTGCGGGATGGCCTCGGTGACGGCCAACAGCCGCATGATCTACGCCTTCTCGCGCGACGGCGCGCTGCCCTTCTCGCGCCTCTGGCACACGGTGAACCCGCGCACCCGCACGCCGGTGGCGGCCGTCTGGCTGGCCGCCCTGGGCGCACTCGCCCTGGGCCTGCCCTACCTGATCAACGTCACGGCGTACGCGGCGGTGACGTCGATCGCCGTCATCGGCCTCTACATCGCCTACGTCCTCCCGACCCTGCTGCGGGTGCGCAAGGGGGCCGCCTTCGAGCGGGGGCCGTGGCACCTGGGCCGCTGGTCGCAGGCGGTGGGCGTGGTCGCGGTGGCGTGGGTCTGCGTCATCACGGTCCTGTTCATGCTGCCGCAGGTCTCGCCGGTCACCTGGGAGACCTTCAACTACGCGCCGATCGCCGTCCTGGTCGTCCTCGGCTTCGCCGCGACCTGGTGGGTGGCCTCGGCCCGCCACTGGTTCCTCAACCCCGACCACGAACGCACCCGGGCCCGTGTGGCGGCCCGCGCGAACGCACCGGAGCCGGTGGACCCGTAACACGGCGCCGCACGGCGCGCGCGACGCGGCCGGGACCCGGATACCCGATCGGAGTCCCGGCCGCGTCGGGCTATGCTCGGTATGGCAACATCACGCAACACCGTGCGGCACCCCTGGGCCCTTAGCTCAATTGGCAGAGCAGTGGACTTTTAATCCATTGGTTGTGGGTTCGAGTCCCACAGGGCCTACTGGCCGGACCCCAGCTCACAGAGTGAACGAGCTGGGGTCTTTGTCATGCAGCACCGTCATCCAGCTGCAGAGGCCCTCGGCGTGCGTACAACTCCCCCCATGTTGGCCGGGTTTGGTCTCCGCCCCCGCAGGGTCACCCCGCGCCGCCTCGGCGCCGCCGTGGTCTACGGCGTCTTCGTCGCGGGCTGGTACCTGGGGCAGCCGGTGACCCCAGAGCGCCGCGTGGGACAGGCCGCCCTCGACCGGTGGTGGTTCGGCCAGCCCGTGAGGTCCGACGGCTGCCTCGAGGACCGGGCCACCGCCGGGTACGACGCCCGCCCCGCACCGGCGGAGCCGGCCGACCCCGGCCGCTACCTCGACAACCTCGGCTGACCGTCGCAGATCATTGTGGGAGTGGCGATGATCGAGGCCCGCCACACCAGTCCGCCCCCGGAGTACGCCCCATGCCCCTTCCCCACGTCCTCCTCTCCGCCGCCGTCTCCCTGGACGGCTACCTGGACGACACCGGTCCCGAACGGCTCCTGCTCTCCTCGCCCGCCGACTTCGACCGGGTCGACGAGGTGCGGGCGTCGGTCGACGCGATCCTCGTCGGGGCCGGAACGATCCGGGCCGACAATCCGCGGTTGCTGGTGAACTCCGCCGAGCGGCGGGCCGCCCGGGTCGCGGCGGGGCGGGCGGAGTACCCCCTGAAGGTCACCGTCAGCGCCACCGGCGAGCTGGACCCGGCGGCCCGGTTCTGGCACACGGGCGGGGAGAAGGTGCTGCTGACCACGGACGAGGGCGCCCGGCGGGCCCACGCGCTCGGGATCGCCGCCGACGTCGTGCCGTTCGGCGCCGTGCTCGACTGGCGGGTGGCGCTGGAGTACCTGCACGACCGGCGGGGGGTGAGGCGGCTCATGGTCGAGGGCGGGGGGACCGTGCACAGCCGGCTGCTGCGGCAGGAGCTCGCCGACGAGCTGCAGCTCGTGCTCGCGCCGCTCCTCGTGGGCGACCCGGCCGCGCCCCGGCTGTTCGGGCCCGGCGGGTACCAGAGCGGGCGGCTCAGGCTGGTGGAGGCGCGGCGCATCGAGGACGTCGTACTGACGCGGTACCTGCCGACGGCGCCCGGCACCGGCGACCGGGTCACGGCCGCCGACCGGCACTGGCTGGCGCTCGCCTGCGAGCTGGCCGAGCTGTGCCCGGCGTCGGAGACGGCGTTCAGTGTGGGGGCGGTCGTGGTCGCCGCCGACGGCACGGAGCTGGCGCGGGGGTACTCCAGGGAGCGCGGGGACGCCGTGGTGCACGCGGAGGAGGCCGCGCTGGCCAAGACCGACCCGGACGATCCGCGGCTGGCGACGGCCACCGTGTACTCCAGCCTGGAGCCGTGCGCCCGCCGCGCCTCCCGGCCGGCCCCGTGCGCCCGGCTGATCCTCGACGCGGGGATGCGCCGCGTGGTCACGGCCTGGCGGGAGCCGGACACCTTCGTGCCGGGGGCGGACGGCAGCGGTGTGCTCGTCGGCGGGGGCGCCGCCGTCGTCGTACTGCCGGAGTACGAGGAGCGGGCGAAGGCTCCGAACCGTCACCTGGAGGGGTAGAGAGATACGGATGTGCATTCCGCCCCCGGGATGACGTACAGTGGTGAACACAACGACGCGGGGTGGAGCAGCTCGGTAGCTCGCTGGGCTCATAACCCAGAGGTCGCAGGTTCAAATCCTGTCCCCGCTACTGAAGGCCGAAGGCCGGAATCCGAAAGGGTTCCGGCCTTCGGTGCGTCCGGCGCACACCTCTGCATCCGTGCGTCCGCGCGTTCACCCGCTCGGCCCGCACCGCTCGCCGCCCGCCCCCGCTCCGGGAAGCCTGGAGGACGGGACGGCAAGCGGTGTGGAGTGCGGGGTGGCGGGAGACGAGTGGTGCGGCCAGGTGACGTGGACGACGAGGGGGCGTACGCCAGGGCCGGCGGCCGACTCCCCGGTGATCCCGTGCCCGACCCCGGACTGGGCGGCACCGCCGAGGTACTGCCAGCCGAGGCCGAGCCGCACCGCCGGACCCCGTACGGGCGAGTGCTCGTACGCGCACTGCCCGTCCTGCTGATCGTCGTCGCCGTCCTGTACGACATCTTCACCCCCCGCTACTTCACCGCGGGCCCCCTCTACACGGCCGCGCCCCTGGTCGCCGCCGCGGTCTACTCGCGGCGCGGCACGGTGCTCACGAGTGCCGCCGTGGTCGCCGCCGTCATCGGGCTCCAGCTGAGCAAGGAGGTCATCCACTACGTCGACTCCCTCACGGAGCTGATCACCATCACGACGGTGGCCGCGCTCGCCGTCCTCGTCAACGCCTTCGTGCGCCGCACCGGCGAGCGGCTCGTCTCCGTCCGCGAGATCGCCGAGGCCGCCCAGCGGGCCGTGCTGCCGGAACCCGCCGAGCGGATCGGCGGCTTCGAGATCGCCGCCTGCTACGAGGCGGCGCAGGCCGACGCGTTCATCGGCGGCGACCTGTACGCGGTGCAGGACAGCCCGCGCGGCATCCGGCTCATCGTCGGTGACGTGCGGGGCAAGGGCATGGGCGCGGTCGCCGCCGTCGCCGTGGTGATCGGCGCGTTCCGGGAGGCCGCCGAACAGGAGGCGACGCTGGAGGCGGTGGCCCAGCGGCTGGAGCGTGCGCTGGCCCGCGAGGGCACCCGGCGCGACGGGCTGGACGCCTTCGAGGGTTTCACCACCGCCGTGCTCGCCGAACTCCCGCACGGCGACGGAGTCGTCCGCGTCCTCAACCGGGGGCATCCGCCACCGCTGCTGCTCTACGCCGACGGCACCCTGCGCCTCCTGCCCGCCCGGGAGTCGGCGCTGCCGCTCGGGATGGGGGAACTCGGCGTGTGGCCCGACCGGGCGGAGGAGGCCCCGTTCCCCGGCGGGGCCACGCTGCTGCTGTACACCGACGGACTGTCGGAGGCCCGCGACGACCGGGGCGAGTTCTACGACCCGCACGAGCGGCTGGCCGGCTGCGTCTTCCGGCACCCGGAAGAACTGCTCGGCACCCTCGCCGAGGACGTGCGCAGGCACTCCGGGGGCGGCATGGCCGACGACATGGCTCTGCTCGCCGTGCGACGACCCTGATCACGGCCCGTGATGGAGCGAGCGCCCTCCGCATAACAACTGACACACCATCAGGTGTGGTGCTTGCGGGAAGTGGTGCCGAAGGGGCGCTGAAGGGGGGTCAACTCGCCCGGATTTCATCGCCCGTGAGGCGTGTGTCCACCCGGGTCTCCTTAATGATCAAGCGGAACGGCTTGGAATCAGAGGCCCCCGTCTATTAACGTTCGATAACGCAGCGCGGTCGTCCCAGCCGTCACAGAAGGCGGCTCCGTGCGCACGCGCCGAATCCCGCAAGGGAACCGGGGAACCACCACTTGGGGTGAATCGGGCGTATGACGCCGTGCCAGGCACGGCGGATATACGCGCGTAGGAGACCTTCCTGCTCCGAACCCGTCAGCTAACCCGGTAGGCGAAAGGAAGGAAAGGAGTACGCCCACGTGGCGTCCAACCGGCCTGCCCCCGAGGCCCCGTCCGTGCCCAGCGGGCACGACACCGACACCTTCGGCTACGACGTCCACCGCGCCGAAGAGGGCCCCTGGGAGGAGTGGAACCCCACCGCGGAGTCCATCCGCCCCGTGCGCGGCCGGCACCGCGTCGCCAAGCAGCGCGGCGGCCTCGCCCGCAGCTCCACCGTCCTGGGCGTCGGTGTCATAGCCGCCGTCGGCGCGGGCGGCATGGCCAGCGCGCAGACCGGCAAGCCGCCGGTGTCCATCTCCATGCCGGACCTGCCGAACGTCGGCTCGCTCATCACCGACGAGGAGCCCGAGCCCGAGGGTTCCGCCACCCCGCTCAGCGGCATCGCCGCCGCCTCCGCCGGCACCGGCGAGGAGAGCACCGCCGACGCCGGCGAGTCGCTGCGCGCGCGGATCATGGCGCAGGCCGAGCAGCAGCAGGCCCAGGTCGAGAGCAAGGCCGCCGCCGAGGCCGCGGCCGCCGCCGAGAAGAAGGCCGCGGAAGCCGCCGCCAAGGCGGCTGAGGAGGCCGAGGCCAAGGCCGCCGCCGCCAAGAAGAAGGCCGAGGAGGAAGCCGCGAAGAAGGCCGAGGCCGAGCGGCTCGCGAAGCTGGCCAAGCAGTACACGCTGCCCACCTCCTCGTACACGATCTCCTCCACCTTCGGGCAGGCGGGCCCCTACTGGTCCTCCGGCCACCACACCGGACTCGACTTCGCCGCCCCCACGGGCACGCTGCTCAAGGCGGTGCACAGCGGCACGATCACGTCGGCCGGCTGGGACGGGTCGTACGGCTACAAGACCGTGCTCACCCTCGACGACGGCACCGAGATCTGGTACGCCCACCAGTCCTCGATCAACGTCAGCGTCGGCCAGAAGGTCACCACCGGCGACGTCATCGGCCGCGTCGGTGCCACCGGCAACGTCACCGGCGCCCACCTCCACATGGAAGTCCACACGGCCGGCGGCGGCAGCCTCGACCCGATGGCATGGCTGCAGAGCAAGGGCCTCACGCCCTGAACCACTCCGCACACGCCGATCGTCACTCCTGATCCCCGGCGGTCCTGACGGCGACCCCCCGACGTCAGGGCTGCCGGTTTGCGGGATCTTTGCCCCGCTGCCGGAATCCCGGGGACCGTCGGGCTCGTTGACGCGCTACATGACTTCTCTGCGCAAGCTCGGCTCCTCCGACCTGGAGGTCTTCCCCCTCGCCCTCGGCGGCAACGTCTTCGGCTGGACCGCCGACCAGGACACCTCCTTCGCCGTCCTCGACGCCTACACCGCGGCGGGCGGCAACTTCGTCGACACCGCCGACTCCTACTCCGCGTGGGTCGACGGCAACAGCGGCGGTGAGTCCGAGACCGTCCTCGGCCGGTGGTTCGCGGCCCGCGGCAACCGTGACGACGTCGTCCTCGCCACCAAGGTCAGCCAGCACCCCGAGTACCCGGGACTGAGCGCCGCGAACATCAAGGCGGCCGCCGACGCCTCGCTGCGCCGCCTGGGCACCGACCACATCGACCTCTACTACACCCACTTCGACAAGCCCGAGGTGCCGGTCGAGGAGATCATCGGCGCGCTCGACGAACTGGTGCGGGCGGGCAAGGTGCGGCACATCGCCGCCTCCAACATCTCCGCCGAGCGGCTCGCCGCCTCCCTGGACTTCTCCGACCGCGAGGGCCTCGCCCGGTACGTGGCACTCCAGCCCCACTACAACCTGGTCTCGCGCGACACCTACGAGGGCGGACTGCGCGACCTCGCCGAGCGGGCCGGGCTGGCCGCCGTTCCCTACTACGCCCTGGCGTCCGGATTCCTCACCGGGAAGTACCGGCCCGGCGCGAGGGTCGACAGTCCGCGCGCGGGCGGCGCCGCCAAGCACCTGGAGAGCGAGCGCGGGCAGCGGGTCCTCGCGGTCCTGGACGAGATCGCCGAGACCCACTCCGCGCCCGTCGCCACGGTCGCCCT
Source organism: Streptomyces sp. NPDC058796 (assembly GCF_042745235.1). Classification (NCBI taxonomy): domain Bacteria; kingdom Bacillati; phylum Actinomycetota; class Actinomycetes; order Kitasatosporales; family Streptomycetaceae; genus Streptomyces; species Streptomyces sp. NPDC058796. The sequence goes on along the minus strand of NZ_JBHYOP010000003.1, from coordinate 17,783 downwards.
GGCCTGGCTGGCCGCACAGCCGACGGTGGCCGCGCCGATCGCGTCCGCGCGCACGGTGGAGCAGCTGCCGGCGCTGCTGGAGGCGGCGGAGCTGACCCTGACGGAGGACGAGACCCGGCGGCTGACGGAGGCGTCGGCCTGAGGCAGGCTACGGCCGGTGGGGGTGGGGCTGGGAGTACGGCGCGTACGGGTACGGGGGCCGGGCGGGCATGGGGTACGGCGTCGGGGCGGGGGCCGGGGCCGCCGCGAGGGCCGGAGCCCAGGGGCCCGCATGTCCGTACGTGGTGCAACCGATGTGGGCGCCGTACATCCCGGGCGCTCCGGGCACTCCGTATCCGGGCACCCCGTATCCGGGCCAGGGGGCGACGGGCGGGGGAGCCGTGGCGCGGGCCGCGTGGTCCAGCGCCGGGCGCGCCACCTCGCGGCGTTGCCACAGGGCGCCCAGCAGTTCCCGTTCCCGTACGGCGAAGTCGGCGCCCGCGCGGCCCTTTCGCCCCCGCTGTCGCAGGAACGCCAGCGAGGTCGCGTACGCCTCGTACTGCGCCACCGCCCGAGCGGCCGGTTTCCCGGCGTGCCGGCGGGCGTACTGCCGGGCGAGGCGGCGGGCGTGCATCGAGCCGAGCGCGTACGGCTCCGCCGGGGCCAGCCAGCCGGCCAGTACGTACGCGGGCAGCTCGTCGCGCACGGTGCGCAGTTCGCGCTGGCGGGTCCAGATCACCAGCCAGGTCAGCAGGCCGAAGCAGGGCACCATGAACGCCCCGTACACGGCGAAGAAGCCGTACTCGCCGAACGCGGCCGAACCGTTCCACAGCGCGTGCATGCCCATCGCGAGCAGCAGACCGGCCAGCGGGAGCAGGGCGCGGCGCAGGCGGTGCCGGCCGGTGGAGAGGGCGGCGATGCCGAAGCCGATGCCGGTGAGCACGGTGAACAGCGGGTGGGCGAAGGGCGACATCACGACGCGGACGAAGAAGGTCGCGGCGGTGACGGAGGCGAAGCCGCTGTCGCCGGTGAGCTGGTCGGTGCCGAAGGCGTTGCCCAGGTAGAGGATGTTCTCGGTGAAGGCGAAGCCGGTGGCGGTGACGCCGGCGACGACCACGCCGTCGACGATGCCGGTGAAGTCCCGCCTGCGGAAGAGGAAGACCAGGAGGACGGCGGCGGCCTTGGCGGACTCCTCGACGACGGGCGCTATGACCGTGGCGCCCAGGGTGTCGGCCCCGGCCGGGTCGGCGGTCGCCGTGGCGATCCATCTCGTCGCGAAGCTGTTGGCGATGATCGCTATCAGAGCGGCGGCGCAGGCGCCCCAGGCGAAGCAGAACAGCAGGTTCCGCCAGGGTCCGGGCTCGACCCGGTCCAGCCAGCGGAACGCGGCTATGAGCAGCGGCACGGGCAGCACCGCGAGGCCGAGTCCGACCAGGAAGCCGTGGGTGCCGGTCTGTTCTCGCACCAGGGCCAGGATCACCAGGCCGGATATCGCCAGCAACGTGGCCACTGCCCCGTAGCGCACCCAGGCGCGCTGCCACCAGTGCGGGCGCGGCGGATTCGTCGGATACGGGGGACAGGTGGCCACGGCATGGACCCTAACCGGTGGGGGCTGCTCTGACGCTGGTCACGGCGCGATACGCGGTGCTCGCCGTTCGGGGTGCGGTACGCGGCGGAAGAGCAAGTCGTTCACCACATGACCCTTGTCCAGTCCCTGGCCCTCGAAACGGGTCAGCGGCCGGTGGGCCGGACGCGGCGCGAATCCGCCGCCGGGCGCGGTGTTCTCGAAGTCGGGGTGCGCGGTGAGCACCTCGAGCATCTGCTCGGCGTACGGCTCCCAGTCGGTGGCGCAGTGCAGGACGGCCCCCGGTGCGAGCCGGGTCGCGGCGAGGGTCAGGAACTCCGGCTGGATCAGGCGGCGCTTGTGGTGCCGCTTCTTGGGCCAGGGGTCGGGGAAGTAGACGCGCAGTCCGGCGAGGGAGTCGGGGGCGAGCATCTCGCGCAGGAGGATGATCGCGTCGCCGTTGCCCACCCGGATGTTGGACAGGTCGTTCCGCTCCGCGAGACCGAGCAGGTTGCCCTGGCCGGGGGTGTGGACGTCCACGGCGAGGATGTTGCTGCCCGGGTCGGCGGCGGCCATCTGCGCGGTGGCCTCGCCCATGCCGAAGCCGATCTCCAGGACGACGGGGTGGTCGTTGCCGAACAGCTCACCGAGGTCGATGACCCGCTGCCCGTCGATGTCCAGCCCCCACAGCGGCCACAGCCGCTGCAGCGCGTCCGCCTGCCCGGCGGTCACCCTGCTCCGGCGGGGCTGGAAACTCCGGATCCGCCGCTCGAAGTGCGACCCGGCCGGGTCGGCCTTCGGCCCGTCGGGGAACCGGGGCTCACCCTTGGCCCGGATGTGCCGGACGGGCGCCCCGGGATGCGGTGCGGCTGGCTGGGGGGCGTCGGAAGCGCGGCGGAAATCAGACACAGTGCCTTCGATTTTACGGCGGGGTGTGCGGTGGGCCGGGCCTCCCCGGGCCGGGGGCGCCCGGTCAGGTGGCCCCGAGCATTTCCAGGGCCCGTCGGCCCACCTCACGGCCGATCGGGAGGGAGGCCGTCGCTGCGGGGGACGGGGCGTTGAGGACGTGTACCGCGTGGGCGCCCTCGTGGATCAGGAAGTCGTCCACCAGCGTCCCGTCCGCCAGCACCGCCTGCGCCCGCACCCCCGCGGGTGCCGCCACCAGGTCGTCCTCCGTCACCGCGGGCAGCAGCCTGCGCACGGCCGTGGTGAACGCCGCCTTGGACAGCGAGCGCCGCAGCTCGCCCGCCCCGTACCTCCAGTGCCGCCGGGCTATCCGCCACGAGCCCGGCCAGGCCAGCGTCCCGCCCAGCTCGCGGGGCCGCACCACGCCCCAGCCGTACCCCTCCCGGGCGAGGGCCGGCACCGCGTTGGGCCCGACGTGCACACCGCCGTCGATCCCCCGGGTCAGATGCACGCCGAGGAACGGGAAGGCCGGGTCCGGCACCGGATACACCAGGCCCCGCACCAGCTCCGGACGCGCCAGTTCGTAGTACTCGCCCCGGAAGGGGACGATCCGCATACCGGGGTCGTCGCCGGTCAGGCGGGCGACCTCGTCGCAGTGCAGTCCCGCGCAGTTGACCATGACCCGGGCGCGCAGCACGTCCCCGGAGCGGGTGCGGACGGCGACCCCGCGGCCGGGGCGGCGGTCGATGTGCCGCACCTGGGCTCCGTAGCGGATCTCCGCGCCGGAGGCGTGCGCCAGCTGCCGGGCCACGGCCACGTAGTCGCAGACGCCGGTGGTGCCGACGTGTATGGCGGCCAGGCCCGTGACCTCCGGCTCGTACTCCGGGATCTGGGCGGCGCCCAGCTCGCGCACCGGTATGCCGTTCTCCCGGGCGCGCTGCACCAGGGCGTGCAGGCGGGGCAGCTCGGAGCGGTCGGTGGCGACGATCAGCTTGCCGGTGACGGCGTGCGGGATGCCGTACTCCGCGCAGAACTTCACCATCTCCGCCGCACCCCGCACCGCGAAGCGGGCCTTCAGCGAGCCCGGGCGGTAGTAGACGCCGCTGTGGATGACGCCGCTGTTGCGGCCCGTCTGGTGCCGGGCCGGTCCCGGTTCCTTCTCCAGCACCGTCACCCGCGTGCCCGGCGCCGCACGCGTGATCGCGTACGCCGTCGACAGGCCGACGATCCCGCCGCCGATCACCAGCACGTCGCAGTCGTGCCCGGTCACGGTCCGTACTTGTGCCATCTCCCGGCCCACCTCCCGGTTCCGATAGTGCACTGCGCCACTGACAATGCCTTCAAACCCGGGCCCGGCGTGATGTCGATCAGGGGGCGGTCGTCAGGCCGTGGTCATCAGCAGCGGCCGGGCGCGCTCGCGCAGCTCGACCACGCGCGGCTCGTCGCCGTACGGCTCCAGGCGGTGCAGGAGGTCCTTCACGTACTCGGTGGTACGGGCCGAGGAGATGCGCCCGGCCACCTCGACCGCCCGCACGCCCTGCTCGCAGGCCGCGTCCAGGTTGCCGGACTCCAGCTCGGCCACCGCGGAGACGACGAGCCTGAGTCCGTGCGAGCGTACGAACTCCTCCGTCGGCTTCGACAGGGCCTGCTCGGTGAAGCGGCGGACCTGGCGTGGTGCCTTCAGGTCGCGGTAGCACTCGGCCGCGTCGGCGGCGAACCGGTCGTAGGAGTAGAAACCCAGCCACGTCGGGTCGCTGTCGCCCGGCCGGGCGCGCTCCAGCCAGCTTTCGGCGGCCTTCAGGGCGGCGCCGGCCGCCGGGGCGTCACCCGCGCGCGCGTGGGCGCGGGCCTCGACCAGCCGGAAGAAGCTCATGGTGCGTGCCGTGGCCAGGCCCCGGTTGCGTTCGAGCGCTGCCTGGGCGAGGTCCACGCCCTCGTCGCCGAAGCCGCGGTAGGTCGCCTGGAGGGACATGGAGGCCAGCACGTAGCCGCCCAGGGGGACGTCGGCCGCGGCGCGGGCCAGGCGCAGCGCCTGGATGTAGTACCGCTGGGCCGCCTCCTGCTGGCCGGTGTCGAAGGCCATCCAGCCCGCCAGGCGGGTCAGTTCGGCCGAGGCGCCGAAGAGGGCGCGGCCGACCTCGTCGGAGTAGGAGCCGAGGAGCAGCGGCGCCGCCTCGACGCGTAAACACTCGGGGACCATCGACGAACGCCAGTCGCCGCCGCCGTACTTGGAGTCCCAGCGCCGCGCGTCCTCGGCTGCCTCCCGCAGCTTCCGCACGTCGCTGTGGCCGACTTTGAGCGGTGCGCCGGAGCCCTCGGCCGGGCCCGCCTCGCGCGCCACCGAGCTGTCGGCCGGGGTTATCAGCCACCGTGACGCCGGCGTCGCGTACGCGCTCACCGCGAACGAACCGGCCAGCGACTGCCAGATGCCGCCGGCGCCGGAGCGGCGGCCGGCCAGGTCGAGGCGGTACAGCTCGGTGGCCGACCTGACCGCCTGGCCGACGTCCCGGGGGAAGGCGAGGCCCACTTCGGGGGCGGGGTCCGCGTCCGCCAGGCCGATCTCGTGCAGCGGCACCGGGCGGCCGAGCTTCTGGCCGATGGCCGCGGCGATGAGGTGCGGCGCCGCACCCTGCGGCACCATGCCCTTCGACACCCAGCGCGCCACCGACGTCTTGTCGTAGCGCAGCGTCAACCCGCGCTGGGCGCCGAGGTCGTTGACGCGCCGGGCGAGACCCGCGTTGCTGATTCCCGCGAGGGCGAGAACGGCGCCGAGCTTTTCGTTCGGCCCGCGTTGCTCCCTGGACATGCGCCACCCCTCGACACAGACGGCTGCCGCGCTGGCATAACCACGCGGCATTCGTAAACCCAGCGTAGTTCGCCGCATCCCATGCGTTAAGAGGCATTGTTCCGGATGGCGGGATTGTGGCCCGTACTCAAGTGCGGTCCCAGCACGGTCCGTTGCCGCGTGCTCCCGCTGTGTGGCCGTGCGCCCGGCCGTGCGCTCTTCTCCGGCCATCGGGGGAGCGGTTCCATGGGCGGTGCGTGGGTCGGCCCGCTGTACTGGATCCAGTGGGCTGGGGGACACCGCCGCCTACATCCCCGCGGGCGGCGGACCGGTCCGGGGGGTGCGCCTCGCCTCCCGGGCTGCGCGCCGCCGGACGGTGCGCGGAGCCTGTACGGAGCGTGTCCGAGCGTGCTTTCGTAACGTCGAATTGGCTGAAAATCGACCCCGGCTTTTCCGGGGTACCACCGCCCTCACCATGGATATTGAGGGCGCGTTGGGTGGCCAAGGGGCGCGTTGCGGGGGCGCATTCGCGTCGTCTTCACGCCTCCGAGCAGGCCGTCGGCCTTCGCGGGTGGACACCCGCGGGGGCGCATTCATGGGAGCACGTGCGGCTCCGCCGCTGCTCTGCGGCGCGCCCTTCATGGCAGCATGGGACCAGTTCGTACGGTGCACTGGTTGTCCCCAGCCTGTGGAGGCGTCGATGCGGTGGTTGGTGGGGTGGAGCAGCGCCGCCGTGGGGGCCGGGGGGATCGCCGGTGCGGCCGGCTCGGCGGGGGCCACCGGGTACGACGGTGAGACCCTGCAGCCCGTCGGTTCGCAGCTTTTGTGGGGTGACCCCGATCCCCTGTGGGCGGTCGGTGACTGGCGCCCCGACGAGGTCCGCGTCGTCTCCGCCGACCCCCAGACCCGGATCGCCGTGCTCGGCATCTGCGGGGCGAGCGACGAGCAGCTGCGGGTCAGCCTGTTCGCCGCGCGGGGCGGAGCACTCCGGCACCTGACCGCGTGGCCGGGGAGCTACACGGCGGTGGTCCAGGTCGGGCGGCGGATCACCGTCTGCGGCGATCTCGCGGGGGCGCGACCGGTGTTCCACACCCCCTGGGCGGGCGGCACCGCCTACGCGACCGCCGCGCTGCCCCTGGCCGACCTCGTCGAGGCCAACCTCGACTTCGGACACCTCGCCGCGCTGCTCGCCGCGCCCGACGTGCCGGCCGCGCTGGACGACTCCACCCCGTACGACGGCGTGAAGCGCATTCCGCCGGGGCATGCGCTGATCCTGCGCGCCGGGGCGCGCGAGGTCGCCGGGTACGAACCGGTGGCCTCCCTCGCCGTCGCGGCGCCCGCGGCCGACCCCGACCGCGCGGTGGACGGTGTACGGGACGCCCTGGTGGAGGCCGTACGCACGCGTCTCGCCGCGCCCCGGCACGTACCCGGGGACGGCATCGACCCCGGACCCGTCCCGGGCATGGGACCCGCGGAACGGCGCGCCGCGCGCGGGATGCCGGTGCCGGGGATCGGCGCCGACCTCTCCGGCGGACCGGCCTCGGGGACGCTGGCGCTGCTGGCCGCCGGGCTGCCGGGCATGCCGGGGACCGTGCTCGGGCACGGCACGGGGGCGGGGGAGCGGCTGCTGGCCGTCACCTTCAACGACCTCGCCGTCGGCGGGCAGGAGGCCGAGCTGGCGCGGGCGGGGGCGCTGGCGGCCAATCCGCGGCTGCACCACGTCGTCGTGACGGGCGGCGAGGACATGCTGCCGTACGGCGTCCTGGACGGGCCGCTGACCGACGAACCGGGCTCCTCCCTGATCGCGGCGGCCCGGCACCGGGCGCGGCTCGCGGCGGGCAGCGCGGACCACTTCACGGGGTACGGGGCGCGGCAGGTGCTGGACGCGCACCCGGCGCGCCTCGCCGACCTCCTGATGGACCGCAAACGGCGCCATCTCGTGCGGCCGGTCGCCGCGATGGCCAAGGCGGACGGCTCGGTGCTGGTGCCCGCGCGGGTGTACGCCGCGGCGCGGCGGCTGGCGCGGACGCCGTACCGGTCCGGTCTCGAGGTGCTCTCCGAGCGGCTGCTGCGGCGCCGCTTCGACGCGCCCGGCGACGGGGCGATGGACGCGTCGCTGGCCGTGCTGACCTGGGCGGGGCCGGGGCCGGCGGCGCGGTGGCTGACCGGGGAGGCGCTGGCCGAAGTATCGGTTCGCCTGCAGATGTCGTCCCAGAGGTCGGGGGTGGGGCCGGGGCAGCGGCCGGGCGACTTCCGGGCGCGGGCGGCGCTGGCGCGGCAGGCGGCCGACATCCGGGTGTTGGAGCAGGCCGCCGAGATCCGCTTCCAGCGGCTGCACACGCCGTTCCTCGACAACCAGGTCGTCCGCGCGTGCCGGGCGCTGCCGGAGGCGCTGCGGGTGCAGCCGGGGGCGCGGGCGTCGATCCTGCGGACGGTGCTGGAAGGGGCGGGGGTGAGCGAGCTGCCGAGCGGGTGGGGGGCGCCGACGCAGGCGGTGGCCGCTTCGGCCGCGCGGACGGGGCTGCGGGTCGCGGCGGACTCCCTGATGGGGCTGTTCGACACGCCGCTGCTCGCCGAGGCGGGGCTGGTGGAGGCGCGGGTCGTGCGCAAGGCGGTGCGGGCCGCGGCCGCGGGTGAGGCACTGCCGCTGGACGGCCTGGCCGACCTGGTCTCCCTGGAGCTGTGGCTGCGCCGCCTGCTCGCCCGGCGCGGCACGTGCTGGACGGGCACGCCCGCGCGGCAGCGTGCGGTGCCCGCGGGGATCGCGCCGCAGCGGGGGGCGCTGGGCGGGGCGGGGGCGGTTGTGCGGCGGGGGTGACGCGGGGTCTTCGCAGGGGGAGTCCCCGGCAGTGGCGCGGGGAGAGGCACAGGGAGTGGCGCGGAGGCGCGGGGCGTCCTGTCCTCGACCGGACCGCGCACGACCGCGTACGCCCGCAGGTACCGCCCGGCGCGCAACACCCCGGGCCGTCGGCCCCGACCGGCGACAATGACCCCGTGCGGTACAGAATCCTGGGCATCACCCAGGCGGAGGACCACGGCACCCCGGCGGCCCCCGTCTGCGCGCGCTGCTCACCGCCCTCGCCCTGCGGCCCGGTCACCTCGTCAGCCCGACGACACTGATCGACGAGGTCTGGGCCGACGACCCGCCCCGGGACGCCCCCGCCGCCCTCCAGGCCGTCGTCGGCCGTCTCCGCCGTGCCCTCGGCAAGGACGCCGTCGCCTCCGGACCCGGTGGACACCGGCTCGCCGCGGCCCGCGACGACGTGGACCTCTTCGTCTTCGAGCGCCTCGTACGGCAGGGCACCACCGCCCTCGACGGCGGTGACGCCGCGACCGCCGCCCGCCTGCTGGACGGCGCTCGCCCTCTGGCACGGCCCCGCCCTCAGCCCCGAGGACGTACTGCGCGACCCCGACGGGACGGCGTACCGGGCCGCGGTGCCGGGCCGGACCACGCCGTGAGCGGTGTCAGGCGCACGTGAACCGCGACTGCGCCCAGTCGGCCAGTGCCAAGCCGTCGAGGTGGTTGTGGGGCTCCACGGCCAGCGTCACGCTCTCGCGTCCCGTGAGGTTCACGTGGACGGGCACGGCCGGGTCGCCGCCCTTGACCATCCCCGACCTCCACAGCCGGACGCCGTCGGCGTACACCGCGAAATAGACCTTGCCCAGCTTCATCGTCAGGTCGTCCACGCCGACCAGGGCGTCGTAGGACGAGCAGGAGCGGTTGAGGTCGATGACGGCGCTGGAGCGCCCGTGCACCGTGACGCCGTACTCGTACCGTTCGCCGCCGATCGAGAGTGCCGAGCGCTGCCACACCCAGCTGCTCTCGCCCAGCCGCATCTCCGGGCCGCTGCCGTCGCCGGTGACGTCGTACACCAGCTCGCTCCACCGGTAGACGGCCGGCGCGGGCGGCGGGGTCGGCGTGGGCGTGGGCGTCGGGGCCGGGGTAGGGGGCGGTTCCGGGGTGGGCGTCGGCGTGGGGGAAGGGGGCGGCGCCGGCTCGGGTGTCGGGCTGGGGGTGGGTGTCGGGGTCGGCTCGGGGGCGGCCACTGGTGGGCGTGGACGGGGTGGCCGGGGCGTGGGCGTGGGCGTGTCCGGGGCGGGCTGGGCAACCGGCGAGGAGGCGGGCGGGCCCGCCTTCGGCGGCTGCTTCGCCGGCGTCTCATCGCCGACCAGGGCGAAGACCAGCGCCGCCGCGGCGGCCACCGCCACCACGCCGGCCGCGATGCCGGCCTTCACGGGGGCGCCCAGCCCTTCGGAGGCGGCCGCGCCGCCCCCGGCCCCCGCCCCACCGGACGCGCCTCCCCCCGCGGCGGCCGCCGCGCCCGCGGCCCCCGCCGCACCGGCGCCCGCGCCGCCGGCGACGAACCCCGCCGCCTTGGCGTACCCGGCGGCACCGAACCAGCCGATGACCGCGACGGGCACCACGGCGGGGATGCCGCTCGCGACCTCCTCGATCTGGCTGGCCGCCAGCCGGCACCGGGCGCACTCCTCCAGGTGCTTGCGCAGCCCTCGTTCGGCCCGGATGCGCAGCCTGCCGCGCGCGTAGGTGCCGAGCTGGTCGGCGTAGCGGGCGCACTCCTCGTCGGCGGCGAGGGTTTCGCTGACGTGGGCCTGGAGATAGGCCTGCTTCAGGCCCTCCCGGGCGCGGCTGGCGAGCACCCGGGTGCCGTTGGCGTCGAGCCCGAAGAGCACGGCCACCTCGCTCGGCGACTCGTCCTCGACCTCGGTGTGCCACAGCACGGCCTGCCACCGCTCGGGCAGCGACCGGAAGGCCCGCATGGCCATGGACTGCTCGGCCTCGTGCATGGCCCGGACGTCGGCGCCCAGTTCCAGGGTGTCGTCGTCCGCCGCCTTGGCGGAGTGCGCGGCCTGCGCGGCGAACACCGCGAAGTCGTCCACCAGCTGTTCCCGTCCGGCCGACCGGGTCCACCCGGCGGCGACCCGGCGGACGGCGGTGAGCAGGTAGGCGCGTACGGCGTGCTCGGGGCCCGAGCCGCCGCGCACCGCCTGGAGCATGCGGGCGAAGACCTCGGCCGTCAGGTCGTCCGCGGTGTGGGCGTCGCGGCAGCAGGTGCGTGCGTACCGGCGCACCGCGTCCGCATGGCGCCGGTACAGCTCCTCGTAGGCCGTGTCGTCGCCCGAGCGCATCCGCCCGATCAGCTCCGCGTCGGATTCCGGCACCTCCCGCGGTGGCGGAAGGATTCCCCCGTCGTACACCTCGTGCGACGCCGGGAGAACAGTGTCCTCGTGCAGCTTCCGCTGAGCGGGGACGGCCGCTTCAGCGGGTCCAGTCCCCTCAGCGGGACCCACCGCGTCGGCCGGTCCGGACTCCTCGGGGACGCCCCCTTTCACGGGCTCCGGCCCCTCGGCGGTTTCGGCACCCTCACCGGACTCGTCCGGGACCCGGGCCGGCCCGCCCTGGCCCGGCACCTGCGGCGGCGGCTCGCCGGGGCCGGTGCCGTCCTCGCCGAGTGATCCGTCCCGCCCGTCAACGCTCATCGCGGATAGCCCCCGCCACCTGCCCGCCCAGTCCCGAACACCGGGTCAGCGTGCCATACCGGCCTTTGGCCAGGACACCGCAGTGCACGCTGTCACTCGTCTGTGGGGACTTCCCGAAAGCCGGTAATGACGATCAGTTGTTCGGGTAGGGAGGAAACCTCTCGCGGCGGGCTTCGGCTGCGCGCTTCGCGTGCGAGTTCGTCCGGCGTCGGGCGGGACACGTGGAGTCGACCGCCACGCCCCGCCCGGGTCGACCGCACATCCGCGTCACGACGCGGGACGCGACCGAAGACCCTCCAGCAGGATGTCCAGCAGCCGGGCCGACGCGGCCGCCTGATGTGCCGCGTCCGGAAGCGAGGGCGCCGCCGTGGCGATCACCAGCAGTACGTCCGACACCGACACGTCCGGCCGCAGCTCGCCCGCTGCCCGCGCCCGCTCGACGAGCCGCCCCACCACATCGAGCAGCGCCGCCGCCCCGCCGTCGTCCACCACGGAAACCGACGCACCGGCCGAGTCCCCCGCGGACGCCGTGCCCTCGGGCACCAGCCGCAGCTCGCCGGAGCCCGGCTGTATCCGCTGCTGCGGCACCCGCGGCTCGCCGCCCACGGCACCGTCGTCGCCTTCGTCGGACACCCCGACCCGCAGCACCTGCGGGGGCAGCAGCCGGCCCGCACCCGAGGCCACAGATGTCCGCAGGAAGCGCGAGAGCGCCGACCACGGCTCGTCCTCCTGCCCGAGCGCCGCCCGGGCCTGATCGGTCAGCCGGGCCGTCTCCTCCTCGGCTATTCGCCGCACCAGGACGTCCTTGCTGGGAAAGCGCCGGTACACCGTGCCGACACCGACCCGCGCGCGCCGCGCCACGTCCTCCATCGGCGCGCCGTACCCCAGCTCGCCGAACACCTCGCGCGCCGCGCGCAGCACGTGCTCCAGATTGCGCTGGGCGTCCACGCGCAGCGGCGCGGTCCGCGCTCCGTCCCCACGTCCGCCGCCCGGTGCCGCGCTCATCGCGCCACCGGGCGCGACGGTGGACGTGGACGACCAATGAGAGCCCTGAACATGCATAGCCAATCCCCCGGTAATGACGTCTCCCCCCGGAGACTCTCCCCGCCATCGAAAGCCGGAGTGCGGCGGAAAGGCTCGCTTCCCGGCCCGCCCGTCGCGGACCCGATGAGCACATCCCCCTACGCTCCGTGGGAAGAACATAGTTGAGCGGGGGTCAATTCAGAAGGGGCAGGTTCCGCACGGTGCGCCCCTCGACCGGAGCACGGATCGCATACGCCCGGAACACGCCGCCCTCCGGCCCCGCTCCCACCCCCACTGACCTGCGCGTCGTCCCCGTACCGAAGCCATTGCGCCGAACATCCGCCGCCACCGTCTCCGGTCACACAAATCGACGAGCCTGTGGACAAACGCAAGCGCCGGGTGCGTCATGGGATGGTGAAGGAACGTGCGCGCATTCTCGTTGTCGGCGGTGGCTACGTCGGGATGTACACGGCCCTGCGCCTCCAGCGGAACCTGAGAGGGGAACTGAGGCGCGGCGAAGCCGAGATCACGGTCGTCACGCCCGACCCCTACATGACGTACCAGCCGTTCCTCCCCGAGGCGGCGGCCGGCTCCATCTCCCCCCGGCACGTGGTCGTGCCGCTGCGCCGCGTCCTCGGCCAGTGCGACGTCGTCATCGGCGAGGCCCGCTCCATCGACCACACCACCCGCACCGCCACCGTCTCCACCCTCGCCACCGAGGAGGGCGCCGGCGTCCGCAGACTGACGTACGACGAACTCGTCCTCGCGCCCGGCTCGGTCTCGCGCACCCTGCCCGTCCCCGGCCTCGCCGACCACGGCGTCGGCTTCAAGACCGTCGAGGAGGCCATCGGCCTGCGCAACCACGTCCTCGAACAGATGGACATCGCCTCCTCGACCCGCGACCCGGCCCTGCGCGACGCCGCTCTCACCTTCGTCTTCGTCGGCGGCGGCTACGCGGGCGTCGAGGCGCTCGGCGAGCTGGAGGACATGGCCCGCTACGCCGCGCGGTACTACCGCAACGTCACGCCCGACGACATGAAGTGGATCCTCGTCGAGGCCTCCGGCCGCGTCCTGCCCGAGGTCGGCGAGGAGCTCGGCCGCTACACGGTCACCGAACTGCGCCGCCGCAACATCGACGTACGCCTTCAGACCCGCCTGGAGTCCTGTGCCGACCGCGTCGCCGTACTCAGCGACGGCTCCCGCTTCCCGACCCGTACGGTGGTGTGGACGGCCGGCGTCAAGCCCCACCCGATCCTCGCCGGCACCGACCTCCCGCTGAACGAACGCGGCCGGCTCAGGTGCACCCCCCACCTCCGCGTCGACGGCGCCCCGCACGCGTGGGCCGCGGGAGACGCCGCCGCCGTCCCCGACGTCACCGCCGGCACGCCCGGCGCGGAATGCGCCCCCAACGCGCAGCACGCCGTCCGCCAGGCCAAGGTCCTCGGCGACAACATCACGCACGCCCTGCGCGGCGAACCCCTGGAGACGTACGGGCACACGTACGCGGGCTCCGTCGCCTCCCTCGGCTTCCACAAGGGAGTCGCCCACGTCTACGGGCGCCGGCTGAAGGGCTACCCCGCGTGGTTCATGCACCGCGCCTACCACCTCAGCCGCGTCCCCACCGTCAACCGCAAGGCGCGCGTGCTGGCCGAATGGGCCCTCGCCGGACTCTTCAAACGGGAGATCGTCTCCCTGGGGTCACTCGAACATCCGCGAGCCGAGTTCGAACTCGCGGCCGGTGGAAAGCCTTCTCAGGAGCACCCGGACAACCCGAAGGGGTCGTCCTGACCGGACGGAGGAACTCCCCCGGCAGGTCCCGCGTCTGACGGATGTCGGCCCGGCCCGCACCCTGCCAGACTGGTCCACCACCGCGGGGGCGCCACCGCCCGCGGACGCGTGCCCCCGGGGGCTTGGACCGGTCCCCGCCGCCCGGTCCGGGACCACCGACACCACCGGGGCGGCCGACAACTACACGAGGCAAGGACACGAGGCAAGGATTCGTGAACTTCACGCGCTGGAGCGCCCGGCTCCCCGGAACGCAGCGCCGCGCCGCAGCGCGGACCGACCCGCCCCTCACCCCGGACCGCCGGCCGGACGGCTCCGTACCCGCCGCCCGCGCCGAACAGCTGACCGACGAGGCCCCGCCCGTCCCCGAAGTCGACGAACTGCCCGTGCGCGACGTCCTCGACCGAGTCCCGGCCCTCGTCGCCCTCGTCCACGGCCCGGACCACCGCCTCGCCTACGTCAACGACGCCTACGTCGGCGCCTTCGGCACCCGCGCCCTGGGCGAACGAGGCCGCGAGGTCCTCCCCGAACTCTCCGAGCTGGGCCTCTTCCCCCTCCTCGACCAGGTCCAGCGCAGCGGCAGACCCCGCACCCTCAAGTCCCGCAAGGCCCCCGACGGCCGTTCCTACACCTTCACCTGCACCCCGGTCACCGAGCCCCACGACGGCGACGGGGACCGCGGTGTCCTCGTCTTCGCCACCGACGTCACCGACCACGCCGAGGCGGCCGCCCGCCTCCGCGCGAGCGAACGCCGCCAGCGCGAGACCGCCGTCACCCTCCAGCGCTCCCTGCTCCCACAGGAACTGGAGGAGCCAGACGACCTGCGTGTCGCCGCCACCTACCACCCCGGCGGCACCGAGGCCGCCGTCGGTGGCGACTGGTACGACGTGATCACCCTCGGCGGCGGCCGCACCGCCCTCGTCATCGGCGACGTCATGGGACGCGGCGTCCGCGCGGCGGCCGTCATGGGCCAGCTCCGTACGGCGGTCAGGGCCTACGCCCGCCTCGACCTGCCCCCGCACGAGGTCCTCCAGCTCCTCGACGGCCTCGCCACCGAGATCGACGCCAATCAGATCGCCACCTGTGTCTACGCCATCCACGACCCGAACGAGGGACGGCTCGTCTACGCGTCCGCCGGCCACCTGCCCATCCTGGTCCGCGACCAGAACGGCACCGTCCAGCGCGCCGACGAACCCACCGGCCCCCCGCTCGGCACCGGCGGCTGGATGCACACCTCCGGCTCGATCGCCCTCACCCCCGGCTCCACCGCCGTCCTCTACACCGACGGCCTGGTGGAGCGCCGCAACGAGGACCTGGACGAGGGCATCGCCGCCCTGGAACGCGCCCTGTCCGGCGCCACCGGCAGCCCCCAGGTCGTCTGCGACCGACTGGTCCGCTCGGCCGGCGTCACCCCGGACCACGACGACGACGTCGCCGTCCTCGTCCTCCAGCACCCCGCCCGCAAGGGCGCCGAGGCCGAGCGCTTCCGCAACGCCGCCCTGGAACTGCTCGGCGGCGTGGAGGCGGCCCCACGCGCGCGTGCCTTCGCGTCCGGCGTCCTCACCAGCTGGCGCTTCCCCACCGACCTGCACGACCTGGGCGTCCTGGCCACCAGCGAACTGGTCGCCAACTCCCTCCAGCACGGCACGCCCCCGATGCGGCTGCGCCTGCGCCGCACCGACCGCCGCCTGATCATCGAGGTCACCGACGGCGACGACCACCTGCCCAGACGCCGCCGCGCGGAACCCGGCGACGAGTCCGGCCGGGGCATCGCCATCGTCGCGACGATCGCCTCCAACTGGGGGTCCCGACGCACGCCCGGCGGCGGCAAGGCGGTCTGGTGCGAATTCCTCCTGCCGAAGCCGTGAGGCAGTGAGTCAGTAGGGCAGCAGGACAGCGAGGCCGTGACGGGCACCCGCCCGTCACGGCCTCACCGCCTCGGCTGCTCGGTCACGCCTCCGCGGCCGCCACCGCGTCGGACGGCGCCCCGCCCTGCGTGACCACCCGGCTCCGCGCGAGCGACGGCTGGTTCTGTACGTCCGTGAGCTGCCGCCCCAGCCGCACCGCCAGCACCGTGATGCCCAGCGAGATCAGCGTGAAGGCCACGATGTACGGCGCGTGCAGCGAGGCCCCGAGCGGGCCGCCCACCGCCGGCCCGATCGCCAGCGCGAGCTGCTTCACCAGGGCGAAGGCGGAGTTGTACTGCCCGGCGAGACCGGTCGGCGCCAGGTCCGCCACCAGCGGCGCCAGCGTCGGCGACAGCAGCGCCTCACCCAGCCCGAAGAGCGCGTACGTCGAGATGAAGGCGGCCGTCGCCATCGCCTGGCTGCCGTGCCCGAGCCCGGCATACCCGGCCACGGCCCACGCCACGGCCCAGATCAGCCCCACCGAGGCGATCACGCGTGACCGCTTCCGGCGCTCCACGAACTTCAGCACCGCGAACTGCGCGACCACGATCATCAGTGTGTTCGCCGCCAGCGCGGTCCCGAGCGCGGACGTGGAGATCCCGGCCGCCTCGACGCCGTACGCGCTGAGCCCCGACTCGAACTGCCCGTAGCAGGCGAAGAACAGCACGAAACCCAGCACGCACAGCTGCACCATGGCCCGGTTGCCGAGCAGCTGCTTCCAGCTGCCGCCGGCCGTCTGCCCCGGCACCTCCTCGACACGCGGCGCGCGCGGCGCACGCACCGTCGCCATCACCGCGACCAGCACCAGGAACATCGCGGCCTCGATCGCGAACAGCAGCGTGAACGACGAGGCTTTCGAGGTGTCGACCAGATGCCCACCGATGAGCCCGCCGACGCCGAGACCCAGGTTCTGCAGGAAGAACTGCATCGCGAACGCCCGCGACCGCGTCTCGGTCGTCGAGCAGTCGACGATCATCGTCGCGAGCGCCGGCTGCATCACGGCCTGCCCCGCCCCCAGCGCGGCGGCGGACGGCAGCACGGTGGTGGCCGAGGACGAGAGCCCGAGGCTCAGCGCCCCCAGCGCGGCGGTGACCAGGGCGACCAGCAGTACCGGCAGCGGGCCCCGCCGGACGATGGCCCGCCCGGCGAACGGCAGCACGATCAGCGCGGCCACGGCGAAGACGGCGAGTACGAGACCCGCCGTCACAGAACCGAGTCCCCGTACCTGCGCCACATAGACGTACAGGTAGGGGACGGTGAAGCCGAGCCCGAACGCGCTGAGTGCGTTGCCCACATGGATCCGGCGCATCGCTGCGCCCATTGCCCTGGTCACGTTCACCCTCTCTGGGTCGATGCTTCAGCCGTTAAAGCTGAAGACTTAGAAGCTAAAGTTCGAAGGTAAAGAGTACACAGCGAAGGACTTCAAGGCAAAGAAGCCCCGTGCCATACTGCGGGCCATGGGCGACACCTCCGGCGCCGGCGAGCCGACACTCGAAGAACAGATCGCCGCCTACCAGCGCGAATTCCAGGACCTCGACCCCCAGGTCGAGAAGATCGTCTCGGCGCTCTCCCGTCTGAACCGCCGTATGAACGTGGCGTACGGACGGCAGACCGCCGAGCTGGGCATCAGCAACACCGACTGGGAGGTGCTGAAGGCGCTCGTCCTCTCCGGCGCCCCCTACCGTCTGGGCCCCGGCGACCTCGCCAAGCGCCTCGGCCTCACCCCGGCCGCGATGACACACCGCATCGACCGCATGGTGGGGGAGGGGCTCGTCACCCGGGACCGGGACGAGTCCAACCGGGTCCGCGTCATCGTCGAGCTGACGGCGGAGGGGCGGGAGAAGTGGCTGGAGGCCATGCGTCTCGCCACGGTCTTCGAAGAGGACCTGCTCCAGGACCTCTCGGCGGACGAGCGATCGGCCCTCGGCGAGGTACTGACCCGCCTGCTGCGCAGGGTCGAGCACGCCCAGCCCGACGCCGGTGGCCGGCTCAGCGACCTCGATTAAAGATCTTGACAGGGATGCTTGACAGCCTCCTGGGCGATCCGTAAGGTTCTTCGGGTTGCCACCGGGCCGTAACGGTTCTGCGGCAACACCTTTCGCCGCGACAGCGGCACCCAGCCACCAGCACGACCTCCCTCCGGGAACTGTTTCGGCATGTCCGAATTCAATTCCGAAGGGACACGGCGACCCGCTCGACACCGATTGGGAAACGCCGGGAAAGTCCGCTAAGGTTTGGGACGTCGGAACGGCCCAACAGCCGCGAAGACAACCCCCTCTGACGGGGAATCAGAGCCCGAAAGGATCTGATAGAGTCGGAGCCGCCGGAAAGGGAA